>JACKIL010000001.1 GCA_020638525.1 Caulobacterales bacterium
AGAGCGCGCTTACCAACTCGAAAGACTGGCGAGCGTCGGCGAGACGATTCGAAAAACGGTGCTTAAACGCGCGGCCGCACAGCGTATCGAATCTACAATGGATTGGCGCACCGAGCTCGACTCAAAGCTGCCGGCTCTGCCTGAGGATCCCGAGGAACGGGAACGCGAAATTCAGGCGAGGGAAGAAAAAGCCGCTGCCTTGGCGGAAATCTCAAGCGCGCGCATTAGCGTTCTCATCGGTCCCGCCGGAACAGGAAAGACGACGCTGCTTTCGGTCTTGTGTCAGCACCCTGAGATTCAGGAAGGCAATATTGTAATGCTCGCGCCGACCGGCAAAGCGCGCGTTCGTATGGAGGAAGTCGCCCGGCAAGCGGGCGTCGCCAACTTTAGCGCGAAGACGCTCGCGCAGTTTCTGCTGCCTAGCAAGCGCTTTGATCCCCGTTCTCAGCGATATGTGCTGACTGGCGCCCCTGGAAAGAAATGCGGGCAAACGGTGATCGTCGATGAGTGCTCCATGCTTACGGAGGAAATGCTCGCGGCGTTGATAGAAGCGCTTAGCGGCGTTCGCCGTCTGATACTTGTCGGAGATCCTTGGCAATTACCGCCCATTGGCGCAGGCCGTCCCTTCGCGGATATCGTAGCCGAGCTTCAACCTGAAAACATTGAAGCGCAGTTTCCGAGAGTTGGACGAAACTATGCGGAACTTACGATCCCGCGCCGCCAGGGGGCAGGCGAGCGTGAAGACCTTCAACTTGCCGCCTGGTTTGGCGGCGGCGCGTTGAACCCTGGCGACGATCGTGTATTCGAGATTTTGTCTGGTCAACGACGAAGCGAAACCGTGGAGTTCATCCGATGGGAAGATCCTGATGAACTAGAGCGATGTCTCCCTGACGCCCTTGCTCGAAATTTGAATTTCGACCCATCTATTGAGGATTGGCAGGCCTTCGCCATCAGCCTTGGCGGAGCCCTTTCTGGGCAGTACGTCTATTTCAATTCCAATCGATCCGGCGAACGTGCCGAAGCCTGGCAAATATTAACTCCGGTTCGACAGCAGCCCTGGGGAGTCGATCAGATCAACCAGTTTCTGCACAGCCGCTTCAAAGCAAAACAGCTTGAAGTCGCTCGCCAAAATGTGCCGCCTCGTCAGAGGCGGCTTCCTCGTCCCTTCGGCGATGCTCAGATTGTATATGGCGATAAAGTTATCAACTTTCGGAACCAGAGTGTCAGGAAGCGCCGAATTTATCCAGAGCCCGAAAGCGACGCCTATCTTGCGAACGGTGAAATCGGGATGGTGATAGGTCAGATTCGGACGCGGAATTTTAATTATGAACCAAGGCATCTGCAGGTGGAATTCTCAACACAGGCAGGTTCGTCCTTCACGTTTTATGAGCCGAAGGGAGATGATAGCGATTTCAGTCTCGATCTCGCTTATGCGCTTACTGTTCACAAAGCCCAAGGCAGCGAATTTGGGACCGTTTTTCTGATCCTGCCAAAGTCGCCTCTGATGCTGACTCGCGAGCTCATCTACACCGCGCTCACCCGGCAGAAAGACAAAGTCGTGATATTGCATCAAGGCTCTGCGATCGACATCCAGAATTTGAGCGCCGAATGGCACTCGTCTCGGGCGACCCGCCTCACGAACCTATTTAGAGCACCAACACGGGTGGAAATAGAAGGCAAGTTTCTAGAGGAACGTCTCATCCACCGGACGACACGCGGCGACGCTGTCCGCTCAAAATCCGAAGTTATTATCGCAAATCTTCTTCACGCCGCGGGCGTTTTATACCAGTACGAACAGCCCTTATCGCTCGCCGGCGTCGTGAAATATCCTGATTTCACGATAGAGGATGACGATGCAGGGCTCACCTATTACTGGGAGCATTGCGGTATGATGCATGATCCCGAGTACAAACGGCGATGGGAGGAGAAGAGGGCGTGGTACGAAGCCAATGGCATTCGAGACCATGCGGCCGGCGGCGGGCCTGCCGGCTCATTGATCGTGACATATGATGGTGAGGCTGGAGGTATCGATGCCGCATCAATAAATGCGCTCGTGAAAAGATGCTTTTTCCAGTGAATTTCGTGCGATAGCTTGTGCGATTCATTAATGCTCCACGGCTGGTTCTCTTGTCGAGCAATCTGGAATATTGCCGGATGCAAATCGGCGTCAAGTGACATTCTTGGGTCATGGAGCGGCGTCATTGATTGCGGGCTCTGTAGAAGCAGCACGGATTCCTGCTACCGAGTTTCGGACTGCTGGTGACGGCTGATCACTAGGCGGCCACATTTAAGCTTTGAAGAATAGTGAAGCTTCATTTCGGGACCTTTGCGCGACGGTTCGCATGTCTCCGTTTCGCATTCATCTTCGCAATGTACCGACGAGCTTCCTCGGGACTAAGGATTTTCCAGACGCGCCCAATACTCTCATCTGCAGATCGCAAAGATTTTGCATGTTCGGCATTCTTCTTCTTTTCTCTTAACGTCCGCCAGATCTTCGCCGCTTCCGAATCTTGATCTTCTGGGGCCTCGGAGAGCAGCCCTTTTCCCTTTCGCCACCAAAATCCGTTTGGCATTGTGATTCTCTGATTGTCTGTTGAAGTTATCGCGATTCAATCGTAGACATCTTTATTGCAGATGTATTCGACAATTTCAGAAGAGCGGCGAATCGGCGGGCGTGATGCATACGCGAACGCGCTTGGCAAACGCACTTCGGGGCCTTCGCCGAACGGAATAGATAAACCGTAGGCAATCGCGATCCGGCCGAATTCCTCATCGCCCTCCAAGGACAAGTCGCTTGGTGCTGGGGTTAACTTAATGATCCAAGGCGGAATTCCAGAATTCGCAAGTTTTCGAACTTCGTAAACGCTTTCGATCGCGCTTCGATACCAATCATCATGCGCGCCGTATCCGCCGAGAAAAACCGTCTGAGGGAGCATTTCCTTGGTTCTCAGAAGGTGCCGTAGTCCCTGGCGAGCAGGCGTCGCCCGTGCGTCCACCTGCCAGATTTTTGGATCTTTGCTTTTGGCTTCGATTGCAACCCATGCAACTAGATGCGTAAGCCTGTTTTGGAAATCGAGTTGGATGTTGCTTTCATCCTCCGAGCGGGGCTGCTCGAAGGCGAGCTTCCTCACTTCGATACCCAACGGTTCGACCCGACCCGAATAGAAATCGATATACGGATGTCCGTCCCAATTCCGGAATTCAAAAGCAACGCCATCGACTGTGCCGCCGCCTATATCAAAATAGATATAGACGCCTGGTACGGAGTTCCTTGACATCACAAAAGAATGAACCGCAGCTGAAATCTCAGGAACTGCGTGAATGTCTTCCTCAAGAGGCTGTGCCGTTTGCTCCGAATTACGGTATGCATGGAGTGCTTCTTCATACGTTCGAGGAGTTTTGTTCGTCGTCGCCCAATTCCAGGCAACCCCAATTACCTTTCGAAAATCGTTAATTACTGGAGAGTCGCAGTAGGCGACCGGCACGCCGACATTCGCCGACCAAACCTGCCTACGTTTCATGAGCCTGGCGGCTTCAGTTTTTCGAACGTAATTCCTGGCGTCGGATATTATCCGGGCAATGTGCCACGCACATAGCGCGCGGATTCCTTCATCGGAATAACGCACAGTTGCTTCGATCAGCGGTTCGTCGGATTCAATGTGGTCGCCGGCGAGCCGCATCTTCAAATATTTTATCTCGATGCAATCGTCAGTTTCAGTCCGATCATAGTCCATCAATAATTGTCCGTCGCGGCTTACCCATACGCTGGAACTTATGATCGCCAAGTTTGAACTGTTCTTTGGAAAACGGACGACACCGGAATGCTCGGCGCCGGTATCGCGAAAGCAAACTTTCGTGTAGCTAGTGCCGAAGTCAATACCGAGGTTAATTTCAATGGGCGTTAGAGACGACGACCGATCCTCTTGAATCGCTTCTTGGCCCTCATTTGATGACCCTGCAGAGTTCACCTGAGATGATTGTGAAGCCTGATTTTGAGAATGCACGCCGAAGAAGCGAGCCTTCAGCTTGCGCAAAGAGTCCTTCCAATCGTCAGACATTGCTTCGCTCTATGAGAATGATTCCGGTAGCGAGAGTCGATACAGTCAGATCCACCTCGCGCAGGCCCGCGATCCGACTGAGCTTCTGGTCCAAGTGGTCTCGTTCACGCCTGATTAGGCCCTCTGTTGGGGGAATCATCTTGTCGTTCCCCTGAAGTTTGAAGCGGTCAATGCGTTCCAGAAAAGTGCTGATTCGTCGATCCGCGTATCGTTGCGCGCTAGTCTCCTGCTGCCTGCAACGGAGTTCGTTGTCAGTTTCAAATTCAACACATTTCTCGCTGAAACGATCGTCAAGAATAGCCTCGCACAGCGCGGCGTACTCCGAGGCATCGTTGATAGAACCGATAGCGTGGGCGGCGTTTGGAATGGGGGCGCCATGGCGCGCTGCTCTGACCACTAGCGTTTCGGCGTCCCGATTGGCCAGGGGCTCTTCGGCGCCGAGCAAAAGAGCCGCGAACGCCAACTCGCTCTCTCGTCTAATGCCCTGGAAAACCCATCGCTGTATGGCATACGCATACGCGCCGGGAGGGAGACCAATCTCATCTTCAACCAGTCTAATTGCAGAGACCGGATAGATGGTGTCTTTATCGTGTAGGTATGTTTCCTTAATCCATTGAACGAGCGGGTGTGTTGCATCCACAAACTCCGCACCTTCCGGAAGGCGCGTGGATCTTCTCGGGTCAAAAATACATAGTGTCGATTTCAGTGAATGGTGCAGTCGAGTGGGAGTCGAAGGGTTTTCTCGGCGGACATAGCCTGAAAGCCCCGCCCTTGCAGCATCGGATAGCAGAATCTCCCGATGCCTGAGATCCCCTCCTGCCTCAATGCGCGTTCCTGGAAAGTATTTTGCAAAGAAATCTTCTACGAACGAAGCTATTTCGTCAGCATCCAGCCAGCGCGCATTTTTTCTATCTTCATCGATCTGGTTTAATATGTAGTCGGAAAAGCCTACGAGGTTGACCGCTTCCGATTCCAGTCGTTCCTGCTGTGCTTTGTGATTTGCTAGCGCGGTCGCGGACGCGTCAGCCTTCATCTCCCGTTCCGCTGGCGTAAGGGTCGGATTGAGAAGGTCCAAGACGATCTTTTCAGTCATTTCGCCAAGAATATCTTCCAAGTCGCCGATGCTTTCCCGGAAGACGTTAATGCGCTCATAGAGCCGCATAATGATGCGGTCTTCTATCGTGTTGATGACCTGAAGATTGATAATTGAAATTCTATCGGATTTCTGCCCAAGGCGATCAAGCCTGCCTATCCTTTGCTCGACACGCATTGGATTCCATGGCAAATCATAATTGATCAGAAAACGGCAGAATTGAAGGTCGATCCCTTCACTCCCTACCTCTGACGAGAGCAGAATATTGGGCCCATTATTGCTAGCAAATTTGTCGATGAGTTCGGTCCGGTCTGAATCGATGTCGCCATGCAACAATGTTGTTCGAAATCCTTCAGCTTCGAGCCGACGGTTAAGATAATTAAGCGTGCCCTTAAAGAAGGCGAAAAGCACAAATTTTTCGTGCGGATTTTTTGCAAGCGACTTCTGCAAGAAATCGCGCAGTGCGTTATACTTGGTATCCTGCTCTTCGAGTTCCGAAATATCTAAATGCGCGGCCAGATCTGAAAGGTCCGCCGCAGCATCTGGCTCGCTGAATTCTTCAGGAATAAGAATGCCGAGGTCTTCCTGCAGCAATTCCTCCAATACGCCAGAGTTCTTCCAACTCTCTATCGCCCCAACAATCGAGCTCGCCATTTGGCGTTGCCGCGCCATTAGGGCGAATACATTGATTATTGGCTTTCCATAGGCCTCTTCCTGGATCCGCCGGCTAATGGAATTGTAAAAGGAAAGCTCCAAAGGAGAGAATGTAATCTTCAGAACCTGCGGTGAGCGCTGAACGCGATCTTTCATCACCTCCCGTTTCCTGCTTCGTGTCATGTATTGGGAGAGAAGTGAGCGGCTCTCCAGCCTATTGAGCGTGGAAATTCGCTCATCTTGCGTAATAGCGCCTTGGGCCAATTCTCCCTCGATGCGTTCAAGAGAAGCGTCGTCAAAGAAGAACTCTGTTTGTCTCGCGAGCGAAAGGGAATTTCGAGCGCGTTCGGTATCAGGCGGCGTGCGCCACAGCGCTCTTTGCGCATCGACAATATGTGCATTCGCTTTCACTAGATTCTGGAAGGAATGCTTGTCGTAGAATACGTCTGGATCGATGATCTTCAGCAGCTGAAAAAGGTTTTCGCTGCCCAATTGGATTGGCGTGGCGGTGAGCATCACGAGGTGCCGAGCTGCATCGCACAGCAGCGACCCTATGCGATTATTGCCTGTCGCTGGATTTCGTAAGTAGTGCGCTTCGTCAATGATGACTTGATCAAGGAGGGCAAAATCGGGGCGCGTTGGATTAGCATCCAACAATCGTGCGAGTCTTGCTCGTGTCGTTTGCTGAGCAGAGTCATCCACGTCTCTCGGAGCTCGAATAGACTCCAGGCCAACAATGAGAACAAAAGAATCTTGCGCTTTTCCGTCTACTATGTCGGATAACCGTTGCAGAAGCTGCGATGAATTTATGATTTCGGCTGAGATATTGAAACGTTGACGCAGATCCCGTCGCCATTTTTCGCGCAGCATGGCGGGGCAGACAATCAAGAGGCGCTTGGCGCCGATACGCGCCTGCATTTCCTTCCAAATATAAGTTGCTTCAATGGTTTTACCGAGGCCAACTTCGTCGGCTATCAATATCCGACCCACAGGTGACTCGATGAAGCTAAGCACCGGCTTAAATTGGTGAGGGTAGAAATCCGTGTTGCTTGATTCCATCGAATAAAAGATATTCGTGAGCGTGCCCTTAATCTTTTCGAAGGTCAGCAAACGTCTGAGGTCTGATGGATTTCCGAGCTGCCCCGTTTCGAGCAGCGAAATGAGATTGTGACTTTCGGGAACTGGCGCTACCAGCGCAACATTCTTGAATTGCTTTTCATTGGGCCCGAACTCTATCTCGACGAGTTCTTTGCTCCCGACGAGTTTCACTCTCCCCGTCGTATAGCCCTGCCGGCCAGGATTATCGCGAATGCATACGCGGATCCCCTTTTGACGAAGGTTGGCCTCTTCTTCCGACTGGTCGGCGTCGCTATTCGAGGGCATATCGAGCTCGTTGATTGCGAATAGTGAAACGGCAGTGAGGGTTCTGGTTCTATTGGGCGGCGCGGCGCGCGTCTAGTTGGCATCCAAGTGTTGGTGGAGAGGAGGAGAGCGCGAATCCAAACCATGATTGCAGTTGTCGCGAGGCTGAGCAGGCAAGAACAGAGTAGGCATTTTCAGGTTTGTGCGAAGGAGGGGGGCGGAACCAGATCCCGACCTCCCGGTGAACCGACGCCACGTCCCCGCCGTCGGAAAAGTCAGCTGCGATCCGCAGCAGGTTCGGCACATTCTCACGCAAGCACCGATTACGGGCCACCAGACCATTCCCCGGATTGAACAGTGATCAGGGTGTCAAGTTGCCCAGTCTAAGAGAAGAAGGACATCAGCAGTAGCCATTCGAGCCAGAAATTATTCGTCCACCATCAGAGTCTCCAAATAGACGCCGTGGAATATGTTTTCATCAAAAAGTACTCCGTATATCCCCGGCTCATCTGGCGCGGTTGCCCGAAACCCAAAGACCACCCGCTGGCGTGATCCCGATTGACTAGGCTCGATCGAAGCGTCTCCAGCCTCAAAGCATATGGGTAATCCTTCGGACTCTATGCAAAGGCTTTTCGCGAATTTATCCCGGATTAGGGTGGCTAGCGCCGATTCAGTTTCAAACTGTAAATTTTCGAATGAAACCGGTAGATCGGCTCCCTTTGAAATGAGCTTGGGCGCGAAGTTTGCCGCTATTTCTATATTGATCGGCCGAGATGCCTGCCAGGTCTGGTCAAATCCCGATATTCCAAAACTCAACAGCTCAACTTCGAGCTCGAAATCCCCATATTGGGCTATCAGCGACCTCACATAAGCATTTTTATCGATACCAGTTTCCGAGGTCGCCGCCATGAGCTCACTCGAGTCAATTGAGAAATTCGCCGTCACCCCGAGCGGCCCCGACGTCTGATCCAGCAGCGCGTAACACAAATTGTGCTTGCCATACTCGTCAGCGAAGATGGTTGAGTGGGAAGATGACGACTGCAATCGGGTGACTGTCTCGTCGCCAAGATTCGACGCGCTTCGGAATGGAACTGTGCCATCCCCATCTTCCACCGTCGTTTGAAGTCGATATTGCCTGTCGTCACTCAGAGTGATCGTGCTCGCTGTCTCCCGGGTTCCCGATACCAATAGATAAGTGTTCGGCCGATTGATCGGCTTGTCGAGCACGTTTGCAATTTCTTTTGCATCGCTAATTGTGGCGGCTAAATAATCTGCATACAAAAAGTTTGCGTCTCTTTGTTGTTCGGGTAGCCACCAGAAGCCGATCCAAAACTTGGGATCAAATGGATCAAACACTTCCTTCGCGCCGCTCGGTCGCGCACCCCACAGAATGGTCTTCTTGTATTGCGAAACAAAGCAGCACCCAAAAAATCTTGGAAGCAACTCATAAAATGCTTGGAATGTAACCGCTGCATGGCGGATGGAAGCGGCGTCAAGCCAGGCGTTGTATGCCAGCGTTAAGGTATTCGTAGCTCCACGATGAGGCGTGCCCATCAAGACCAGGGTGTGGAGTCGATTACTATTATTCTTCTCTGAAGTTTCTAGGAATAGGCGCGCCACGACGCCGCCCATGCTGTGAGCGACGACATCATATTCGCCCGTCGGAATCACTTTCTCGATGAAGCTTTCGAGACGTTCAGCATTTTTGGCGTTGCTAAACCGCCAGTCATAATCAAACGCGTACGCCTTCCGCGGGGAGGGCGCTGTTTCCCTCCAATCCGTTCTCAATATCTCCGAAGAGTTTTCGGTTGACCATTCATAACCTAGTGACGTCATGAGATCGAAAAGCGGTTGATAGAAGATCACGACATCCCAAGCATTGAAGGCGCGCAACTTGCCAACGACCCCACAGGGCACGACATCTCCTCCCTCGGCGTCGAAATTTGATTCATATCCGAGCGCTAGTCGCTCCACGTTCCCCAAGCTTGCTGAAGCGCTGCGGACGTCCTCTGGTCCCCACAGCACATCGCCCGCGTTGGTGCAAAGTTTTGAACCCATTATGCCGGGAATGAAAATGAGCGGTCTTTCGGGCTGCACGCCCGGCGCATTTGGGCACGAGGGGCTCGCGACAGCTGAACACGTCAAAAAAATGTTTGAAATCAGTAGAATGCCCCCTGACTTAAGCAGTTTTTTCAAAACCGTCCCCCTGCCAAACGCACATCGCCACGGATTGACCAGTCATAGTTCTTTTGGCAGCTTTTATACTCCAGGAGTTAAACTGATGAAACGATGTGTTCATCAGGGGCGAGGAGGGGGGATGAACTTCGCCAACATGTCACGGTTCCTCTTCGCCGGGAAACGGAACCACCCTGAGGCGACAGACAATACTATTTCGGGGGCTCAATTATTTTCACTGATTGAAGGACACAATCGCTGGTTCCGCAATTTCACCGATTTTGCCCTTCCGTTAATAGAAGAGGGTCTGAAGAAGGGCGAGCTTCCTCTGTTTGACTTATGGGATGGAAATAAAGCCATTTTAGACAAATTTGACCAAATATGTCGACGACCGGTAGATTATTGGGAGCTGCTTGAGCAAAATCAGCATGCGCGGACATTTGAATCTATTCTGAGTGATTATATACAATTATTTGAGGATAATGAACAAATACCAATAGAAGATAGGAGCGGGCGCGTTGATTGCGACGAGCTCGCCGTTGAAATCGATATATCGGATTTTGCATGGCCCCGTGGAGGAGAGACCGAATACAGCCACCGTGAACACTTGGATGAAGATGATTGGATCGACTTGATCGTGATATATCGTTCCCTTCATATCGCCCCCCTTGCAAGATTAAAATCGCTTTCGCTCATATCGGCGCATGCTCGAGGATACGACGCCCCGTCGGCGCGGGGTTTCGCTGCATGGGTGCGTGGTAATAGGCAAAGTAAAAAGCCCATAAACAAGGATGCAATTATTGTTTGTAGATTTAATATTGCTAGCACAAGATTGAATATTGAAGAAATTTATTCTGAGAATATTTCATTCTATTGCTTCGCCCCGGAGGGGTTGAAATCTGTGCGCACGACGTTCAGTAGCAGCCTTCATCAATGCTCCACTAGAATTGCTCGTAAATACAGTGATAACCATTGGTCTGTTTTGACAGCAAAATTTGAAATAATAGGTGAAGCATACTCCGTCGATGTTGATGTCGATGGGGGTAATTTTATTGGGCACAAATCAAGTATTGGATTCCTTAATATTAAGAACACTTCAAGGTGTTTAATTGCCGACAGCCAAATCTATCGGATCTTCTGCGAAGGAAATCGGGAGCTTACTCTAGTACTCCAAAATACAAATGTGACACACTCTGATTGGTCTGAGACGCACTTCGACTATGGAGACCTCAAAGGGGCAAAGCTTCAAGATTCTGTTTGGCGGCCAAGCGTGAGCCTCAAAAATGTCAACTTTGAGGGCGCCGACCTCACCGGAGCTGCAGGATTGATGCTCGATGGGAACAACATACGCAACGTCAATTTTGGGCCGCATGCGGATATTCCGTGGCTCAACGTTATGCGCATGTTTACTGGCGGTGCCATGTTTTTCAATCTATTTTTGTTGGGGGCCTTTTTTGTTCCGTTGGTGGGTAAGACCTTGGCGTTTGTGTCACTTGGGCAAGCGCAGAAAGTCAGCTCAGTAGACGCGGCGATTTCACGTTATTGTATCGCTCCGGATGTAGATTGCGTCGAGAATAGCCTGATCTTCTCAATTTTCGGGGGCGGTGAAGGATTGCTCGTGTTGGGAGTCTCTATCTTCCTGTTTCTCTACAATTTGAATAGGTTCCGCATTACACGAATTGCGACCAGGCTACGCGAGGATCAGGAACTCTCCGGACACGCGCCGTGGCTAGTCGATGACCGCAGCTTCATTACTCGCCCGAGATTTATTCCACGGTTCGTTTGGCGATGGATTGAGAAGTCCAACTTAGATAGCCGCATCGCACAGTTTCAGCCACTGGGAAACTATCGTTCATACGGATGGATGATAAAGCACGCGAAGGCAGCGGGCGTTCTCGCAGGTGTTGCGACTGTTGTGGCGATTTTTCATCTTTATCAGTGGCTCAAGGGTAGCATCGTTTACATAAACTAAGGTGCTGAAGATCGTCCGATGAATAGCAATGAGTGGGCCGAAAGAATTGCACGCCAGAAAGGGTTGGCGGGGTTGTCGGCGGTGGTGATAACCATCGTTGTGTTCTTGCTGCCTATTGGAGCGCCGTTCGTGATTTCTTTGGGGCGAGCTATCCAGTACCCAGAACAGATACACGGACAATTTATTAAAGCATTCGACGGCCCTTGGTTCAGGGCTGTCATCTTTTCAGACAGTGTCAGCAGAGAGGACCTCTGCGGCTCCGCCCGCTATGACAAGATTCGAGAGCCAACGGTGGTCGCAATAAAGCGGCAATGGAATACAAAGATTCGATTGCGTAATGTACAGATGACAAGCGCAGATGAAGAAGAAAAGAAACACGAGCTCCGACTATTGAGGGAAATGGTGGTCTGCCGTCAGTTTTCCTGCGAAAAGAGATATGATAGGCATTCATGGCTGGGAGATTTTGTGGGGGAGTGCAAGATTTTGGACCCAGATCCTCTTGCCGAAAATACGTTAGACTTGAATTCTGAAGTGATCCGGTTGGGGATAGGGGCGGCACGCACGGGCGATTAGAAGGGAGAACTCTGGAGCTGGCGCACTGCCGGGTCATCTTTTTGAGACCCAATGTCTGCTGAACAATTCTGGCCCTGTATTCCGACTTTTCGCCATTTTGGGTCTGCGCGACCACTCGTTCGGGAGATCGGCTGACATGCAATGGCTTTTTGGGCGTAGAGGAACGGAAGACGTTGATGCGGATGATGCCGCTTGCGCAATTCCTGCAGACAACAACTGGCGCAGTTCAGGCGAAATCAGCAAACTCGGCCCCGCAGAGGATTATCCTAAAGAAAGACCCTGCGGCCAAAACTCCTGCAATGACCTGCCTGCCCCTTGTGACCGTCTCGGGTGCTGGAGGAGGCCGGCTGGTTGGATAGGACGCAGGGAAGCGCCTCCGCCAATGCCGAAGCAGCCTTCGCTCGACATCGGAATGCTTCTAGTGGCTTTCGCCGCGTTGGCGATCATCGTCGGTCTCATCGCGTACTTCGCTGGCTATGGCGCACGCCACTGATACTGAAATGCGAAGGCAATCGCGCTGCGAACCAATAATTTCTTTTCGCCCGTGAGGAAGTGGCGGGGCATCTGCAATCCCAAACTCCTGTCGAATGAAATGGCCGATCTGAGACCCGCTTGCGGGTTATTCGTCTCTCGCCTTCTTGGGCGGCGGCGCCTTCGCTTCCTTGAAGATTTCTTGCGTAGGCATCATCCCCACCGCGCGCACCTTTGAGCGTCGCGCCTCCGGGCAGAGCACAGCCGCACATAGCGTGGCCTCACTCAACTGCGGCGCCGCCGTCTTTTTCAAAGCAAGCGTGCTGAGATCCTTTTGTGCTTCATTCGTCAGCTGGGGAAAATTCGAAATCGGATGACTGGGCGGGAAAGTAGTGATTGCTATTTGATTGCTGGCGTTATGAAGTGGAAAAAGGATGTGGTGACCGCCTACTATCTTATTGATATCAAGTCGAAAATGGTGGGCGCGACAGGGATTGAACCTGTGACCCCTACGGTGTGAACGTAGTGCTCTCCCGCTGAGCTACGCGCCCTTTTCCCAAGCTGGCTCGGGCGTTCGCCTGAGCCGGGGAAGGGAGGGCATGTCATAGCCGGCGCGCGCCGTGCGTCAAGCGTGATCGCCGGAAATCTGGGAGTGCTTGTCAGGACGCCCTGGCGTCTGCGCCCTTCCGCGGGGTACGGGCGGGGCTCGCGATGACGCGGCTTTTCGGGATGACGAAAACCGCACGGGTCCCGGCGCCGGGCGCTGAATCGAGCCGGAATTCCGCGCTATGCGCCGCGGCGATCGCTTGCACGAGCGGCAGGCCGAGGCCGAGGCCCTCTTTCGAACGCTTGAGCGACATATCCATCTGGGCGAAGGGCTGACGCAGCGAGTCGATCTTGTCGGCGGCGATGCCGGGGCCGTTGTCCTTGACGAGGATGGCGATCCGGCCGTCGGGCGTTTCGCCCGCGCCGACGACGACCTTGACGCCGCGCTGTGAAAACTTCACCGAATTTTCAAGCAGCTTGGTGATGGCGCGCGCGACGAGCGAGCGGTCGCAGCAAAGCTCCTGCTCGCGGTTCTGAAGCAGGATGCTGAGATCGGCCTCGGCGAGCGCTGCGGCTTTGGCGACAGAGCCCGCGGCGAGATCGATGATCTCGCCGATCGTGCAGTCGACTTCGTTAATGGTGATCGGGTCTGACTGCGCCTCGGAAGCGAGCAGCATGTCCGACACCGAATTCAGCAGGCGTTTGCCGCCTTCGACGATATATTCCGCATAGTCCTGATGCAGATGATCGTTCTCGCGCTCGAACTGCTCGCTCAAGATCTGCCCGAAACCAATGATGGCGTTGAGCGGCGTTCTGAGCTCATGGCTCATGATGGACATCAGAGAATCTTTGAACCGTGCGCCCGCCTCGGCCTGGTCGCGCGCGACGCGCAGCTCGGCCTGGTCTTCGCTGGCTTTAAGGACGAAGCGAACGGCGTGGCTGAACAAGGTCCAGTTGATCGGCTTGGCGACGAAGGATGTCGCGCCGGCCGCGAAGGCTTCATCGACGGCTTCGCTGTGATCGCTCGAGGTGATGACGATGACCGGCGTATCGGCGAGCGCCGCTGACTTGCGGATCTCGCGCGTCAGCGCATAGCCGTTCATATGCGGCATATCGAGATCGGAGATAACGAGGTTGACGTCGTCCCGCTTGAGGGCCTCCAGCGCCTGCGCTCCGTCCGGGGTCAGCGTCACCTGATATCCGGCCTCGGCGAGCTTTGCGGCCGCCAGCTCGCGCATGATCGGATCGTCATCCACGAAGAGGATGCGAATCTTCTTCCGCACGCTTGCGAGGTCCTCGGTCACGGGCCTTTAAAATTCCTTAATTGAGACGAGGACTATGTGACGAAAGTATTAAGAAGTGATTTCGCGCTGCGCCGCATAGTCAACAGGATATTAAGTAAAATGATTCTAGTCTCAGTGAAGGATCATCTTTTGTTCAGAAAAACCGCGTGTCGCCCAAAAACGAGACCCTCCGCAGCCGCCTGACGACGCTCGTCATTGTCGCCATTTTCGGCGCGGTCGGCATCGTGACCGCCACGTCCGTCTGGCGGGAGATCGTCCAGTATGGGGCGACCAAGACGGCCGAACTCGGCGCGACCGCCCGGGTGTTCTCCGCCGCCATCGCCCCGGCCGTCGCCCGGCGAGACGCCGAGCCGGCCCAAGCGGCCCTCGAAACTGTGAGCCGCATGCCCGACATGGACCGGGTCTGGGTCGAGCTTGCAGACGGCGAGGTGCTTCTCGCGCTCGGCCGCGCCCCGGCTGTCGAGAAGGCGGAAGTCAACGAGCATGAATACGATACGTTGATGGCGCTCAACGTCCTCATGACCAAGAAGGCGGTCGTGAAGGAGCCCATCCTTGAGAACGGCGCCGTCATCGGCTGGCTCTGGCTTCAGAACGATGCGTCTTCGCTCTCCTCGCGCCTCGGCTCGCTGCTCTGGGACGCATTCGTCTCGGCCATCTTCGCCGGCGGCATCGGCGTTCTCATCGCCTTGCGGATGCAGCGCGCCGTCACCCGCCCCATCGCCGCCTTGTCGGAAGTCATGGCGCAAGTGCGCGAGACCGGCGACTTCGGCAAGCGCGCGCCGCGCGAAAGCGATGACGAAATCGGCGACCTTGTCGATTCCTTCAACGTCATGCTCAACCAGCTTCAGGAACGCGATGCGCGCCTGCTCGCCCACCAGCGCAACCTGAAACAGATTGTCGAGCGGCGCACCGCGGAACTCGAAAAGGCGAAGGAAGTCGCGGAAGCGGCGAACCTCGCAAAGTCGGAATTTCTTGCAACGATGAGCCATGAAATCAGGACGCCGATGAACGGCATGCTGGTCATGGCCGAGCTGCTCAACAGCGCCGAACTCGCCCCGCGCCAGAAGCGCTACGCCGACGTCATCGCGAAATCCGGCCAGAGCCTTCTCGCCATCATCAACGACATTCTGGATCTGTCGAAGATCGAAGCCGGCAAGCTTGAGCTTGAAAAAATTCCGGTGAGTCCGGTCGACGTCATAAACGACGTTGTCGGACTATTCTGGGAGCGCGCTTCGTCGAAAGGCATCGACCTTACCGCGCATGTCGGCCCGAGCGTGCCGGAGATGATCGAGGGCGACCCGGTGCGCCTCAACCAGATCCTCTCGAACCTCGTCAACAATGCGCTGAAATTCACCGAGAAGGGCAATGTCGTCGTCTCGGCCAAGCGCAAGCGCGTGCCGGGGCAGGGCTGCATCATCGAATTCTCCGTGCAGGATACGGGCGTCGGCATTTCGACGGAAAAACAGGCGGCGATCTTCGAAGCCTTCTCGCAGGCTGACCAGTCGACGACGCGCAAGTTCGGCGGAACGGGGCTTGGCCTTGCAATCTGCCGGAGGCTCGCCGAAGCGATGGGCGGCGCAATCGGCGTCGCGAGCAAAGAGGGGGCGGGCTCGCGCTTCTTCTTCACCATTTCGACGAAGATCATCGAGCCGGCGAAGCCGCTGACGGGCCTGCGCACCGAAAAGCGCGCGATCATCGCCATTGGCGGCACGGCGACGCCGCAGGTTCTCGCGCGTTATCTCGAAGAAGGGGGCGTTTCCGCCCAGATCGTCGAGGCGAGCAGCGCCATCGACCTCTATATGCAGTATACGGATTTGATTTTCGCGGCGCCGGAGTTTCTCGACGCTTTCCACCAGGCCGCGCAGGGCGCACCCGAACAATGGGCGCCGGCGCGCATCTGCGTGTCGGAGCTTGGCGACAGCGGCGCAGACCGCCTCCTCGAGTCGGGCGTTGCGGAAGATCTTCTCATCAAGCCGCTCTCGCGCCATGACGTGATGGCGCAGATCGAGCGGATCATGTCCGGTGAGCTGCGCGGGGCGAGCGCGCTGCGTCAGATACCCTCGGCGAACGCATCGCTGCCGTCTTTCGCCGGCGCGCGCGTTCTTGCTGCTGACGACAGCCCTGTGAATTGCGAAGTCGTGAAGGAAGCGCTCGAACGCCTCGGTGCGAAGCCGACGATTGCAGAAGACGGCCGCAAGGCCGTGAACGCAGCGACGGAAGCCGAATTCGATCTCATCCTTATGGATTGCTCCATGCCGGAGATGGACGGTTTCGAGGCCGCGCGGGCGATCCGCCGGCTTGAAGCCGAAACCGGCCGCAAGCGCACGCCGATCATCGCTCTCACTGCTCATGTCGCCGCCGCCGCCAATGGCTGGCGCGAAGCCGGCATGGACGGTTATCTGACGAAGCCTTTCACGATCGGTTCGCTTTCAATGGCGATGGCGGAGCATCTTCCCGCATCCGGCGTCATTCGCGTCGAAGCGCCTGCGCAAACGCCTCAGCCCACGACAGCGCCAGCGCCGCAATCATCGCCTGCATCGGAAGAAGCCAAGGGCGCGCCGCCGGTCTTCGACTTCGCCGTGCTCGACAGCCTCGCTGAAATGCAGAGCGGGGCGAGCGATCTCGCTTCGCGCGCGCTCGCACTCTTCGAAACGCATTCGCAGGACGCAGCTCGCCGGCTCGCTGCAGCGTTGCACGGCGCCGACAATACTGAAATCAAATCTGCGGCGCACGCTTTGAAGTCGATGAGCCTCAATGTCGGCGCGCGCGCGCTTGCAAGCGCGGCCGGCGATATCGAACTCCTTGCGCGCGACGCGCCCCCGCGCGAGGCCTATGCGGAACTCAGAACGCGCGTGCGCGATGAATTCATCCGCACCCATGAAGCGCTTGTGGGCGTGAAAGAGAAATATTCGCGCAGCGCCGCCTGAAGCGCATCCGCCTGAAGTCAGTGCACGCGGATTGAAACGCGCACGCAGCCGATAATGCGCGGCTTGTCCTCAACAAAGATCGGCTTGTGCGACGGATCGAATGAAGACGGCTCGAGCCGTCCCGGATTCTTGCGCCAGCGACGCAGCATCGGGAAGCCCATCGGCGCGGCGAGACAGAAAGCGCCGTCCGCCGGGAGCCTGTCGGCATAGTCGATAACGACGAGCGTCTCGTTCGGGAAGGCGAGGTTCATCGCCTCGTCATTGATGAAGAGGGCGAAGATCCGGTGCGAGCTTGTCGTCACCGGAATGTAGTCCTCCGCCAGCGCGTGCGGGTCAGTCGACGGGTCGTCGAGAAAGCGCACGGCGTCACGAAAGCCGAGGACCGGCGTGTGCTGGATCGGCCGGCGCAGATAGGCCGCGGCCGCGCCTTTGTCCCGCTCCGCCGCCGACCGCGCGCCCTCGGCGAGCCAGTCGAGCGGGGTCGAAAGCGCCTCCGCGAGCTTGGCGAGCATCATCCGCCGCGGGTCGTGAACGCCGCTTTCCCAGTTGGCGACGGCGGGCTGCGTCACGCCCACCCGCGCGGCGAGCGCCGCCTGGTTGAGGCCGGCCGCCTTTCGCGCCTGACGGATACGATCGCCAATCGAACTCAATCCGGACGGGAGCGCGTCATCGGGCATTGTGAACCTCAAATTTATAAGGGAAACTTATATATCTGCACACGCAAGAGGTAAAGCGTTTTTGCAGTGCAGCAATTATGACAAGTCTTTAAAAGGGTTTTCGAGTAAACTAGCCGGTATCAAATTTTTACGAGACCGCTTGAAAAAATCAGGATCGCTTATATTCTCACCCTCCGTTGATCCACGAGTCTCAGCAATTGAGGGTATCGATGTCTGACTTCTGCACGAATGAAGGAGCCCAGTATCTAGCGGATCGGATCAAGGACTTCTGGCGAAAGAAGGGCTACGAAGTCGAACTTGAGTCCCACCGCGAGGGGTTCGTCTCCACCATGCGTTCGGCGCGCACGGATCTCAGGAGCGATATGGTCAACGGCATGCCGCGCCGCATCGCCGAAGCCGGCGCCGCCTAAACAAGAACAATAATGATCTGAGGGGAGGAGCGCTGAAGCGCTCTTCGGAAGAAGGCAGGGTAGCAGGGGTGAGCGCCAGCCGGCCGTGTCAGGCCAGCGCGCTGCGAACCAGCGCCGTCAGCTCGTCATAATGTCCGAAGACGCCCGTCGCCTTGTCAGCGAGCGTGACAGGGCCGTATCCGAAACTCCCGATTAAACAGGGCATCCCCGCGGCGGTCGCCGCGCGGATATCCGTGTCGCTGTCGCCGATGAAAACGCCCCGCTTTGCGCCCGAAAGGGAAAGGCTGTGGAGCACCGGCGCGGGGTCGGGCTTGGCCGCCGTCGTCGTGTCCATGCCGACGATTGCGGAAAATAGAGGCGCGAGGCCCAGAGTCTCGATGAGGAGGCGCGCCGGCGCCTCGCGCTTGTTCGTGCAGATCGCCGCGCGCGCGCCAGCTTCCCGCATCGCCTCGATGGCTTCGACCGCGCCCGGAAAGGGCCGCGACTGGTCCGCGATATGGGCGAGATAATAGTCGAGGAAGACGCTTACGTGCGCATCCATTTCCTCCGCGCCCGGCGCGCCGCCCGTTTCCTCAAAGCCGCGAACCAGCATCGCCCGCGCGCCGTGGCCGACGAGGTGGCGCACTTCGCCGGGGTCTATGGCGGGGCGGCCCGCCGTCTTCAGCGCGTGGTTCATGGCGGCGGCGAGGTCGCCAGCGGTGTCGATGAGCGTGCCGTCGAGGTCGAAGATGATGACGGCGCCTGAAAGGTCGGAACGCATTTACTTCTCCGGCGGCCCCGGCGAGAAGAAAACCACGCCGCCGCTCTCGTGAATCGTGTGATGAGGCATCCTTTAGCCCCATTGCCGTCCCAAGACGAGTTGGCATTACAGGCGGGCGCAAGGGCCAAGCGAGGAGTTATGGACGCACATCCGGTTGCAGCGGTGATTCTGGCCGCAGGCCACGGCACGAGGATGAAATCCGAGAAGCCGAAAGTCCTGCATGAAATCGGCGGGCGCGCCATGCTCGCCCATGTGATGGAGACGGCGGACGCGCTAGCCCCTCAACGCATGGCTGTCGTCATCGGCGATCATGCGCCGTCGGTCGGTGAAGCGGCGAAGGCCATTCGCGGCGACGTTTCGATCGCCGTGCAGGCGCCGCCGCGCGGCACGGGCGACGCGGTGATGAAAGCGCTGCCGGCGCTCGAAGGCTTCAACGGTCTCGTTCTCATTCTTTATGCGGACACGCCGCTCATCACGGCTGAAACGCTTCAGGCGCTTGTCGATGAATCGGCGGGCATGGCCGGCGCCGTTCTCGGCTTCCGCGCGTTCGATCCGGGCGCCTATGGCCGCCTCGTCCTCGACGAGGAAGGCGCGCTCCACGCCATCGTCGAAGCGAAGGACGCTTCGCTCGAGCAGCTTGAAATCGATCTGTGCAATTCGGGCGTCATGGCGGTCGATGCTGCTTTCTTACGCGAAGCCTTGCCGAAGCTGACGCCGAACAACGCCAAGAACGAATACTATCTGACGGATATCATCGCGATCGCGCGCGAATCCGGCCGGCGTTTCGCCGTCATCGAGGGCGATGAAGACGAAGTGCTTGGCGTCAATTCGCGCGGCGAACTCGCCGCCGCCGAAGCGATCTTTCAGGACCGGCTGCGCATCGACGCGATGGATAATGGCGCGACCCTCATCGATCCGACCTCGGTTTATTTTTCGTTCGACACGAAAATCGGCCGCGATGTCGTGATCGAGCCGAATGTTTATTTCGGCCTCGGCGTGACGATTGCGGACGGCGCCGAGATTAAAGGCTTCTCGCATATTGAAGGCGCGACGATTGAAGCCGGCGCCGTCATCGGCCCGTTCGCGCGCCTGCGCCCTGGCGCGGAAATCGGCGAGAAGGCGAAGATCGGCAATTTCGTCGAGGTGAAGAAGGCGAAGCTCGGCAAGGGCGCGAAGGTCAATCACCTCAGCTATATCGGCGACGCCGATGTCGGCGCGAAGGCGAATATCGGCGCCGGCACGATCACCTGCAATTATGACGGCTACAACAAGTTCCGCACCGAGATCGGCGAGGGCGCCTTTGTCGGCTCGAACTCCTCGCTCGTCGCGCCGGTGAAGATTGGCGCGGGCGCCTATGTCGGGTCGGGCTCCGTCATCACCAAGGATGTCGAGGCGGATGCGCTCGCCGTCGCGCGTGGGCGCCAGGCGGAAATCAAAGGCTGGGCCGCGCGCATCCGGAATGCGAACGCGAAGAAGAAGGACGGGGCGGAATGAACAGCGATGAAATGAAACGCCTCGCCGCCGCAGAAGCCGTCAAGCTCGTCGAGCCGGAAATGACGCTCGGCCTCGGCACGGGCTCGACGGCGGCGCATTTCGTCGATCTCCTCGGCGAGCGCGTGCGCGCCGGGCTTTCGGTTCGCGGTATTCCGACCTCGGACGATACGCGGCGGCGCGCGCTCGCCGCAGGTATCGAGATCATCGAGCCGGATGAAACGACGGTGATCGACCTCGCGGTCGACGGCACGGACGAAGTCGACCTGCGCCTCAACCTCATCAAGGGCGGCGGCGGCGCGTTGTTGCGCGAGAAGATCATCGCATCGGCTGCAAAGCGCTTTGTCGTCATCGCCGACAAGACGAAGAAAGTCTCTGAGCTTGGCCGCTTTCCGTTGCCTGTCGAAATCGATCCGTTCTCCTATGGCCTCACGGTCAAGCGCATTCGCGATGCGATTGAAGGCCAGGGCCTGCCAGGCAAGCTGCGCCTTCGCCCCGGCAAGGAAGGCGCGCCTTTCATCTCCGATGGCGGGCACTACATCATCGACTGCTCGCTTGAGCGCATTCACGACCCGGCCGCGCTTGAGCGCGCGCTCGTTTCCATCGCAGGCGTCGTCGAGACGGGGCTCTTCATCGGCATGACCGAAATGGTCATCCTCGCCGGGCCTGACGGGATCGAAATCCTGAAATAGCTTCACATTGCCTTGATAGGGGCGCGCGCCAACGTGGCGTGCGCTGGCGCGAGACGCTAGGGTTCCGCCCTATATTCGCTTCGCTCTTCGTGACGCGCTGTTCCCTTCATCCTGAGGAGGGCGATCAGCCCGTCACGAAGGGCGAAGGGAACAGCACTCCTCAGGGTGAAGCGACTGTCGGGCGCCTCGTTGAGGCAGCGGTTTAGGGAATGCGGATGACCAAATACGACTACGACCTTTTCACCATCGGCGCGGGCTCCGGCGGCGTGCGCGCATCGCGCCTTGCGGCGAGCTATGGCGCGCGCGTCGGCGTCGCGGAGGAATATCGCGTCGGCGGCACCTGCGTTATTCGCGGCTGCGTTCCGAAAAAGCTCATGGTCTATGCGAGCGAGTTCGGCCACGCTTTCGAAGAAGCGAAAGGCTATGGCTGGTCGGCGGAGGGTGTTTCCTTCGACTGGAAAACGCTCATCGCCAACAAGGACGAAGAGATCGACCGTCTCAACGGCATCTATATCCGCAACCTCAAAAACGCCGGCGCCGACATTTTTGAATCGCGCGCGGTGGTGAAGGATCCGCACACGGTTCATCTCGTGAAGGAAAATCGCGACGTGACAGCGGAGCGCATTCTCATCGCGACAGGCGGCGCGCCCTGGGTCGATGAAAGCGTGCCGGGCCACGAACTTGGCGTTACGTCGAACGAAGTCTTTCATCTCGAAAAGCTGCCGCGCCATGTGGTGATTGCAGGCGGGGGTTACATCGCGGTTGAGTTCGCCTGCATCTTCAAAGGGCTCGGCGCGGAAGTGACGCTCGTCTATCGCGGCGAAGACATTCTTCGCTATTTCGACCGCTGCATCTCGGTGCAGGTGCATGACGAGTTGAAGCGGCTGGGCATCCACGTGCTGACGCAGGCCGTCTTCACCAAGATCGAAGCCGCTGGCGGCGATGAAAAGCGCGTGCATCTCTCGACTGGAACGGTGCTCGACGCCGACCTCGTCTTCTGGGCGGTGGGCCGTAAGCCCTCAACGCAAGGGCTCGGCCTTGCGGAAGCGGGCGTCAAACTCGGCAAGAATGGCGAAGTCATGGTCGACGAGTTTTCGAAAAGCTCCGTCGACAGCATCTATGCGATCGGCGATGTGACGGACCGCGTGAACCTCACGCCCGTCGCCATTCGCGAAGGCGCGGCGTTCGCCGAGACGACCTACAACAACAATCCGCAATCGATGGATTACGCCTTCATTCCCGCGGCCGTCTTCTCGCAGCCGCCGGTCGGCTCTGTCGGCTACTCTGAATATGACGCGCGCAAGAAATTCGGCGCCGTCGATATCTACAAGACCGACTTCCGGCCGATGAAGAACACGCTCTCCGGAAGCCAGCAGCGCACGATGATGAAACTCATCGTCGATGCAGCATCAGACCGCGTCGTCGGATGCCACATCGTGGGCGAGGGCGCGCCGGAGATGATCCAGTGCCTTGCGATCGCGGTGAAAGCGGGCGTGACGAAGAAACAGTTTGATGAGACCTGCGCGCTGCATCCGACGGCGGCGGAAGAGCTGGTGACGATGAAGACGAAATGGGTTCCGAATTTGTGATGGCAGGCTAGGCTCTGACTGTTCCCTCTCCCGCTTGCGGGAGAGGGCTAGGGTGAGGGGGCGGTGCTTCGGTAATACGAGGCGCCAGATCATGCTTAGAGTCAGCTCCCCCTCACCCCCGGCCCCTCTCCCCCAAAGGGGGCGAGGGGAGGCGTTCCGCACACGAATGGTTAAATTCCTGCACGCCGCGCGCGAAAACGGGGATAGTTATCCCACACCCTGAATCCCGCCTTATCATCGCTGCTGAAATGTTCATCAGCGAGGCGAGGCATGGCGGTTCATCACGCGGCGAAAATCGAAAAGGCGCCTTTCGCTTCGCAAGCCCTTGGAATTGCTGGCGTGAAGGCGCGCTCTTCGTCAGTCGCGCAGGAGTTCGTTGACGGAAGTTTTCGCGCGCGTCTTCTCGTCGACCTGTTTGACGATGACGGCGCAGTAAAGGCTCGGCCCACCTTTGTCAGAAGGAAGAGTGCCCGGAACGACGACGGCGTAGGGCGGGACTTCGCCGTAATGAACCTTGCCGCTCGCGCGGTCGACGATCTTCGTCGACGCGCCGAGGTAAACGCCCATCGACAGGACAGCGCCTTCGCGCACGATGACGCCTTCGGCGACTTCCGAGCGCGCGCCGATGAAGCAATTGT
The DNA here is from genome assembly GCA_020638525.1 of Caulobacterales bacterium. GTDB lineage: Bacteria > Pseudomonadota > Alphaproteobacteria > Caulobacterales > Parvularculaceae > Amphiplicatus. The sequence goes on from JACKIL010000001.1 coordinate 23,393, forward strand.
CTTCGATGATGACGGGGTTCGCCTGCAGCGGTTCAAGCACGCCGCCAATGCCGACGCCGCCGGACAAATGGCAATTGGCGCCGATCTGCGCGCAGGAGCCGACGGTCGTCCAGGTGTCGACCATCGTTCCCTCGCCGACATAGGCGCCGATATTGACGAAGGAGGGCATCAAGACGGCGGACGGCGCAATGTAGGCGCCCCGGCGAACGATCGCGGACGGAACCGCGCGAAACCCTGCGCGCTCGAAATCTTCCGCGGCCCAGCTGTCGAATTTCGACGGCACCTTGTCCCACCACGCGCTCTTGCCGGGCCCGCCTTCGATGATCGCATTCGGATAGAGGCGGAAGGAGAGGAGCACGGCTTTCTTGAGCCATTGATTGACATGCCAGTCGCCGCCTTTTTTGTCGGCGACGCGCGCCTCGCCGCTGTCGAGGAGGGCGAGCGCATGGGCGACGGCGTCGCGCACTTCGCCTTTGGTCGCAGCGCTCACGTCAGCACGCGCTTCCCACGCGGCGTCGATCACTTTGGCGAGCTCGGTCTGGTCGAATTGGCGCATGTCTTCTTCCGGTATTGCCGGTCTCGTTCAGCCGTTCTCAAGCGCCGCTCAGGCGGCGGTTTCGATAAGGCCGAGAAAGCCGGTGAGATCTTCAGTCACATGATGAACATGGGCGTGCCGGTCATCGGGACGCGCAGGTCTCTTATGCGATGGCTCGTCGGAAATCCACTGCGCGTTCGAAGAGACGAGCACGGTCGTCATGCCGAGCGCATGCGCGGCTTCGAGATTGTCGGCGATATCCTCGAACATCGCAGAGGCTTTGGGCGCGATCGCATGCGCGCCGAGAAAGCGCTCATAGGTCTCGCGGTGAGGCTTCGGCAGGAATTCCGCGGCGCGAATGTCGAAAATCTCGCTGAAGAGTTCGCCGACGCCGAGGCGGCCCATCACGCGTTCCGCATGTTCGACCGAGCCGTTCGTGAAGATGTAGCGCTTGCCGGGAAGCGCTTTCAGGCGATCGACGAGCGCTTCATTCCGGTCGACGGGCGACAGGTCGATGTCGTGGACGAAGTCGAGGAAGTCGTCCGGCGCGACGCCATGCTCTCGCATCAGCCCGCTCATCGTCGTGCCGTAGCGGACGTAATAGTCTTTCTGGAGCTTTCGCGCGTCGTCATGGGCGAGCCCGAGCCGGTTGCGGATGAACTCGGTCATGCGCGCGTCGATCTGGCGGAAGAGATTGCAGTCAGCCGGGTAGAGGGTGTTGTCGAGATCGAACACCCAGCTTTCGACATGCCGGAAATCAGTCATCTCTTGGCGCGAACCCCGCCCTTATTGCGTCGGCGGCGCGACGAACATGTCGGGCATGAAATCGAAGGTCGCGGACGCGGCGCTGCCGATATCGAAGCGGCGGAACGTCGCTTCTTCAAGGTCCTGATCGGCGCAGGTCAGTTTGCTGTCGACGCTGAACTTCACCGCATTGATGCAGAAAGGCTTGTCGCCGCCGGCGAGGCGGCGCTCGTTCCGGCCGTCTTCAACGACGGCGTAGACATAATAGTGATCGGAAGAGAGCTGGCCCTTGATGATCTTCACGCAGGCGCCGGGCTCAAGCTTCCACCAGCCTTCCGACTTATAGGCTTCCTCGCCTTCGGGCTCGGCGATCGCCGTCCACAGCGGCGTGTCGGTGCGGTTGCAGTAGAAGAGGCCAAGCTTTGCTTCGCGCGCATTCGCGTCTTCGATCAGCGTGTCAATGAGATCGTCATCGATCGACGAGCCTTCGGCGAGACTTTTCTCCTTGCGATAGGCCGCGAGAATGCGCTGCGTATCGCGGCCGAGCGAGCCGTCGATCTGCGAGACGTCCTTGCCGACATCCTGAAGCAGCCGCTGCACGCCCGCGACTTCGGCGCTGTAGACGGTGTAGTTCGCCGATTCCGCAAAGTCGGTCTGCCAGTTGCCGCCGGCGGCGGGCGTCACTTCGACATCGAAGAAGGCGCGCTGGCGCGAAGGATCGTCGCGGCAGACTTCCTGATTGCGCAGGTTGAAGAAGCCGCTTTCCTCGACGCAGAGCGGCGTTTCGCCCGACCAGGCGCGCTTGTCGCCGCGATGGCCGGGGATCGTTTCGGCGTAGACGAAGTAGCGGCCGGGATTTGTCTGCTCCGTCAGCACGACCTTGCACTGGCCGGGGCGAAGACGCCACCAGCCGCGCGTCGCGAGACGGTCGCCGTCGACATAGCCGATGGCGGCGGAGAGCGTGTAGCTCGACTTGTTGCAGAAGCTGTATTTCGCCTCGGCGCCGGAGGCGATCGACCAGGCGAGGACTGTCAACAGAACTGATAAGACGATACGCATTGCCATGGCCCGCCAGTCGGAGGATGAGTTGGCCGTAATTCAGCCGAAACCGGACGCCGGATCAAGCTTGCGGATAATGCCCGAAGAACAGGCGAGAGAAGAACTGCAAGCGCAGATGGCGCTCCCGATGGCTGAAAACGCGGTCATGCGCGTCAAGGTGCTGTTTCCCTTGCCGCTTTTTCAGGCGTTCGACTATCTCGCGCCGGCGGAGATGGGGCTTTCCCCGGGTGACTGGGTCGCCGCGCCTTTCGGCCGCAACGTCTTTTACGGCGTCGTCTGGCCGGCGGACGCTGGGGAAAACGAGGAATTCGACGCCTCGAAGCTGAAGGCTGTGGCGGAGAAGGTGGGCGCGCCGCCGCTTGCGGGCGAGATTCTGGACTTTCTCGCCTGGGTCGCGGCTTACACGATGTTTCCGCTCGGCTCTGTCCTCCGGCTTTCGATGCGCTCGGGCGAAGCGCTCGCTCCGCCGCAGGGGCTATTCGGCTATCGCGCGAGCGGCGCCGCGCCGGATCGCATGACGGCGCAGCGCGAGGCGGTGCTCGAAGCGGCGGGCGAGGGCGCGCTGACGGCGAAGGAACTCGCGGAGAAATCCGGCGCGAGCGAAGGCGTCGTGCGCGGCCTTGCGAAAGCAGGCGCGCTCACTGAAGAGCGCATCGATCCCGACCCGCCATTCGCAGAGCCGAACCCGGATGCGCCCTCGCGGCCGCTTTCGCCGGAACAGCGCGCGGCGGCGGACGCGCTCATCGAAAAGATTTCGGCGCCGTCGCCTTCGCCCGTTCTGCTCGATGGCGTCACAGGCTCCGGCAAGACGGAAGTCTATCTCGATGCGGTCGCGCATGTTCTGCGCACGCAGCCCGACGCGCAGATCGTCATTCTCATTCCGGAGATCGCGCTGACATTGCCGTTTCTGAAACGCATCGAGGAACGCTTCGGCGCGGAGCCTGCGGCCTGGCACTCCGACATAAGTTCGGCGGCGCGCCGGCGCGTCTGGCGGCGCGTGATCGAAGGCAATGCGCGGCTCGTCGTCGGCGCGCGATCGGCGCTGTTTCTTCCGTATAAAAATCTTCGTCTCATCGTCGTCGATGAAGAACACGAGAGCGCCTACAAGCAGGAAGACGGCGTTATCTATCAGGCGCGCGACATGGCGGTGGTGCGCGGCGCGCGCGGGAAATTTCCCGTCGTGCTCGCTTCGGCGACGCCTTCGCTTGAAACCGTCGTCAATGTCGATCAGGGCCGCTACGACATCGTGCGGCTTGAAAGCCGCTTCGGCGGCGCGCAATTGCCTGACGTGCGTCTTGTCGACATGCGCCATGACGGGCCGGAGCCGGGCTCGTGGCTGTCGCCGCAGCTTGTCGACGGCGTCAATCAGGCGATCGGTTCGGGCGGGCAGGCGCTTTTGTTTCTCAACAGGCGCGGTTACGCGCCGCTGACGATCTGCCGGCGCTGCGGGCACCGCATGAAAGCGCCCGATTCCGATACTTTCCTTGTCGAGCACCGCTTCGAGAACAAGCTCGTCTGCCATCACACCGGCTTTTCGATGCCGAAGCCGGATGCGTGCCCTGTCTGCAATGCGGTGGGCTCGCTCGCCCCTTGCGGGCCGGGCGTCGAGCGCATCGCGGAAGAAGCCGCGCAGCGCTGGCCGAACGCGCGCCGCGCCGTGCTTTCGTCCGACACCGCGCCGTCGCCCTCGCAGATGCGCGCAATCCTCGATCTGATGCGCGACGGCGGGATCGACATTCTTATCGCGACGCAGATCGTCGCGAAGGGGCACAACTTTCCGAACCTCACCTTTGTCGGCGTCGTTGACGCCGATATGGGCCTTGCGGGCGGCGATTTGCGCGCGGCCGAGCGCACTTATCAATTGCTCAATCAGGTCGCAGGCCGTGCGGGACGGAGCGAGAAGGCGGGCCGCGCGCTGCTTCAAACTTTCGCGCCCGAAACGGCCGTGATGCAGGCGCTCGCCGGCGGCGACCGCGACGATTTTCTGGCGGCCGAAGCGCAGTCGCGCATGGACCTTGGCTTTCCGCCTTACGGGCGCCTCGCTGCAATCATTCTGCGCTCCTCCAATGAAAAGCTTCTGCAGGATTCAGCGATTGAACATCGCAACGCCATCCCGCGCGCCGACGGCGTCGAAGTGTGGGGCCCGGCGCCGGCGCCGTTTTATCGCTTGCGCGGCGAGGCTCGGATGCGCTTTCTTGTGAAGACGCGGCGCGACGTTCACGTTCAGGGCTTCCTCAATGCGTGGCTCAAAAAGGTGAAGCTGCCGGGCGCCGTGCGCCGTGTCGTCGACATCGATCCGTATACGTTCTTGTGAGGCAAGGCTTGGAAATCGGCGAGGCGACTTCTGTTCCGGTCAAGGGAACGATCCGTGCGCGCGACGCGGTTCGCCGCGTCTCGCCCATGCTGCGCCGATATTCGGCGCGCGCACTCGACCTCATCCTGCCGCCGCAATGCCCGATCACGGGCGAGCGCGTCGCGTCGCCGGGACAATTGAGCGTTTCCGGCTGGTCACGGCTCAACTTCATCGACGATCCGGCCTGCGCGCGGTGCGGCGCGCCTTTCGCGCACGAGAATGGCGAGGGCGCCGAATGCGCGGCCTGTATCGCCGAGCCGCCATCCTTCGATCGCGCCCGGGCTGCGGTCATTTATGACGATGCGAGCCACAAGCTCATTGTCGGCTTCAAGCATTCGGACCGGACGGACCTTATTGCGCTGTTCGCCACCTGGCTCGCCCGCGCCGGGGCGCCTTTCCTCCGTGAGGGAACGATCCTCGTTCCGACGCCGCTTCACGCGCGGCGTCTGCTCTCGCGGCGCTACAATCAGGCCGCGCTCCTCGCGAATGCACTCGGCAGGGCGAAAGGCGCGCCCGTCGTCAATGTGCTGAGGCGCACCCGCCAGACGCCGCCGCAACAATCGCTTTCGGCGGCGGCCCGCCAGCGGAATGTCGCCGGCGCCTTCGATATTCGTCCCGAACTGGCCTGCGACATCGCGGACGCTCACATCGTGCTGATCGACGACGTGCTGACGACGGGGGCGACCTTGTCGGCCTGCGCGCGCGTGCTTAAGAAAGGAGGGGCGGCGTCAGTCGACGCGCTCGTCCTCGCAAGGGTTATGCGCAGCGGCGAGGCGATTTGAACGCCGTAGCCGGAAGAGCCGAACTCGGAAGAGATTTTTCGTTCATGCAGCCTGTCACGATTTATACCAAGCCCATGTGCCCCTATTGCACGCGCGCGCTCAAGCTTCTTGAAAAGAAGGGCGCGGCCTTTACGGAGATATCGGCGGCTTTCGACAAGGAAAAGCGCGAGGAAATGATCCAGCGCTCGAACGGGCGGATGACCTATCCGCAAATTTTCATCGGCGACACGCATGTCGGCGGGTGCGACGATCTTTATGCGCTCGATTATGCGGGCAAACTCGACGGGCTTCTGAATGGCGCAGCATAGCCAACCTTTTCTCGCCGCCTGCGTGCAGCTTCGCAGCGGCATCGACCGGCGCCGTAACACCTCAGCCGCGCTCGACCTCATCGCCGAAGCGGCGGGCAAAGGCGCAAAGCTGATCGCGACGCCGGAGATGACGAACATCATCGACCGCGATGCGGACCGCATGTTCGCTCACCTTGAGGAAGAAGCAGGCCTTGAGGAAATCGGCGCCTTCGCGGAGGCGGCGCGCGCGCATGGCGCATGGCTTCTCATCGGGTCGATGGCGGTGAAAATCGGCCAGCGCCGCGCGGCCAATCGCAGCTTTCTCTTTTCACCGAAGGGCGAGCTCGCCGCGCGTTACGACAAGCTGCACATGTTCGACGTGCAGCTTCCCAAGGGCGAGACGTGGAAGGAGTCGAACGTCTATCAACCGGGCGAAAGCGCGGTCATCGTCGAAACGCCGCTCGCAACGCTCGGCCTGTCGATCTGCTACGACGTACGCTTCCCGCATCTTTACCGCGCGCTCGCGCGCGCCGGCGCGGAAGTGATCGCCGTGCCCGCCGCCTTCACGAAGCAAACGGGCGAAGCGCACTGGAAGACGCTGCTCACCGCGCGCGCGATTGAATGCGGCGCCTACATTATCGCGCCGGGGCAGGGCGGCCTTCACGAAGACGGCCGCGAGACATACGGTCACTCGCTCATCATCGGGCCGTGGGGCGAAATCATCGCCGAAGCGCCAAGCGATGAACCGTGCGTAATCGTCGGTGAAATTTCTCCTTCGAAGGTTTCAGAGGTGCGCTCGCGCATTCCGAACCTCTCGCTGGAACGGCTCATCGCGGTTAGCCGTTCGGACTGACGATTAGCGTCTACCGGGACTGCTGAATTTCGCGCATCCAATAACGAATTGGATGCGCCCTCCGGCGCGAATTTCAGCAAGAAGTTTCTTCTGATGAATAGCGCGGCCGCACAGTCCTTTCTCGCGACACTGGCGCGCGACCCGGCCGTTTACCCTTTTCAGGTCGACCTCGTCGGCGATCAGGTTTTCCTTGCGTCCATTCCGCTTGAGCGTCAGGCGGAGGCGATCTTTCTCGATCAGCGCGCGCTGACGCCGCAAACGAAAGGCGCGTGGGCGCCGTGGCGCGAAGTCGCCCGTGCGGCGCGCGAAGCGCACGCCGGAAATCTCGCTTACCTTCTTCACGCCGGCCATTGCGGCTCCACCTTGCTTTCGCGTCTCATCGAGGCGGCGACTGGCGCGCGCGCCTTGCGCGAGCCCTTGCCGTTGCGCGCGCTCGCCGAAGACGCAGCGGACGCGCGTTTCGGCGCTTCCTTCCTGACCTCGCAGATGCGAGCGGAACGTCTCGCCGTTCTGGAGCGCATCTGGTCGCGCGGCGGCGCCGTCATCAAGGCGACCAGCATTTGCTGCGGCCTCGTCGATGAATTTCGCGCGGACGCGCCCGTCGCCTTTATCTATGTGCGGCCCGAGATTTTTCTGACCTTGCTCCTCGGCGGCGCGAACACGCATCTCGATCTTCGCAACTTTGCGAAGATGCGCGTGCGGCGCATGCTTTCAAAGACGCGACTGCCGACGCCGCTCGAAACGATGACGCCGGGCGAACTCGCTGCGATGAGCTGGCTCGTCGAGGCGTCTTCGATCGCCGCCGCCAAGCGGCGCGTCATCGACGTTAACTTCGACCGCTTTCTGGCGGACCCTGCACCTGCGCTCTCAGCGCTCTGCCGGGCTCTCGGTTTTCCGGCCGACGATGCGGCGATCGGCGCGGCGATCGAAGGGCCCATCATGCGTCGCTACGCCAAGGCGCCCGAAATCGCCTATGACGCCTCGACCCGGGCCGAGATTATCGCCGAGGACGGCGTGCGCTGCCGGGAAGAGATCAATCGCGGCCTGCGCTGGCTGGAGCGCGTCGGGGCGACTTTTCCTGCCGGCGATGAAGCGCTTAGCCGTTTTGGAGCGCCCTGATTGCGCCTGCGGCGCCCGAACACCTTGAAATATGGCCCAAAATTCTCAACATAGGGGCCATGATCAAGTACCAGCTGCGTTGTGACGCCGAGCACGAGTTCGAGGGGTGGTTCCGCAATAGCGCCGATTTCGAGGCGCAGGCGGCCGATGGGCTTTGCGAGTGCCCGCTTTGCGGGTCGACCAGCGTCCGAAAAGCCATCATGGCGCCCTCCATTTCGACGAAAACGGGATCGCGCGACAAGCGCCTTGGCGAAATCCGCCAGGCGATGGCGGAGGCCGCGCGGCGCGCGCGCGACTATGTCGAAAAGAACTACGAATATGTCGGCGAGCATTTCCCCGAGGAAGCGCGCCGCATTCACTATGGCGAAACCGAGGATCGCAGCATTTTCGGCGAGGCGACCGGCGCTGAGGCGAAGGAGCTGATCGAGGAAGGCATCTCGATCGCGCCGATCCCGCGTACGCCAGAGCCCGAGGTCGAGGCGGCCCCTGCAAAGCCCGCGATCGCGCCGCCGAAGAAAACCCTTAACTGATCGCCGCACCTCGCCCGCATTGGCGTCGGGCGCGAACGGGCGTAATCGACGGGCGTCGTTAGTAATCACGGCGTTGGCGAACACCCATGGCGACGCTCACAGACCGTCTGCGCGAACTCCCGTTCTTTTCTTCGCTCGATTCCGATACGGTTTCGGCGATCGTCGAGTGCGGCCAATGGTATTCGCTTGCGGGCGGCTGGGAGCTGTTCACGCAGGGCTCGCCCTCGCACATGCTCTATTTCGTCATTTCAGGCCGGCTCATCGTTGTGCGCGAGGGGCCGACAAGCGAGGAAGTGGTCGGCTACATTCGGCCGGGCGAGCCGGTCGGCGAGATGTCGCTGCTCGCCGGCGAGAACCATTCCGCCTCCGTCTACGCGCTTCGCGATACGGAGATCCTTGCGCTGCCTTATGCGAGCATTGCGCACCTCCTCGACGCTGAACCCGATTTCGCAAAGACGCTTGCGCTCGCGATCCTGCGGCGCGCGCGCCATCCGAGCGCCAGCTTCCACCAGTCTTCGCCGCGCGTATTCGCGCTGATTTCGACTTCGCCGTCGATTGATATCGATGCGAAAGCGAAGACGATCTGCCGCGAAATCGCCCGCTATGGCATGCGCGCCAAATGTTTCGTGGAAGCAAGCCATGACGGCCCGGTCGAGTCTTTCGATGCGCATGAAGTCGCCAACGACATCATCGTGCTCGCCGCGCGCATCAGCGATACGCCCTGGTATCGCTTTGTGTTGCGTCACGCCGATCGCTTCTTCGTTCTCGCAAGGCGCGATGCGCGTGCGCCGCGTCCGTTTCCTCTGAGCCCTGATGAAAATTCTCCGGCGCGCCGGTTCCGGCTCGTCGATCTCATGATGATTCACGAAGGGCTTGTTTCATCGACCGTGCGCGAATGGGCGGACACGGTGGGCGCGAACCGTATCTTCCATTGGCGCTCCGAGGCGTCGGTCGGGCGCATTGCGCGTATCATCTGCGGCAAGAGTATTGGGCTCGTCCTGTCGGGTGGCGGCGCGCGCGCTTACGCCCATATCGGCGCGGTGCGAGCTTTCCGCGAGGCGGGCCTGCCGATCGACTTCCTTTGCGGCGCGTCGATGGGCGCGATTGTCGGCGCTTGCGTCGCAATGGGATGGAATGACGACGAGATCGAAATGCGCGTGCGCGACGCTTTCGTCTCTTCAAACCCGCTCGGTGATCACGTTCTGCCGGTCGTCGCGCTGACGCGCGGCGCGCGCGTCGAGACCCGGTTGAAGAAGCATTTCGATGACGCGCTGATCGAAGAACTCGATACGCCGTTCTTCTGCGTTTCTTCTGACCTCGTCGAAGGCGTTTCTCGCATTCACAAATTGGGGCTCCTTCGCGACGCGCTGAGAGCGTCGATCTCCCTTCCAGGCATTCTGCCGCCGGTCGTCGAAGACGGCGCGCTGCTTGTAGACGGCGCCGTGATCGACAATTTTCCAACCGACCTGATGACGAGCGTTCATCGCGGCATGACCATCGGCATCGACGTTGCGCAGCGCGGCACGATCACCGCGGAGGATTTCAAGGACCCGCCGGGATTCTTCACCTGGGTGCGTCAGCACGGCCTTTCTTCGCCCCCGCCTATCGTAACGCTGCTAATGCGCGCAGCGACGGCGCGCCCTGAGCCTGCCGCCGCAGCGCACCCAGCGGACATCATGATCACGCCTGAAATTCCGGGCGTCGAGCTGCGCGACTGGAAGAAATATGACGACGCCGTCGCAGCAGGCTATGAGGCGGCGAAACAAGCGATCGCTGCGAACTGGAGCAATCTCTCATCGATTGCAGCCGCGACGAAAAGCAGTTGACGCCTTGCGTGTGTCATCATGCGCGCCAATATTGCGGACGCATTCCTGAAGGGAAGATGATTGTGAAAAGAGTGCTGGCGTCCGCGTGTCTCGCGTTTCTTGTGACAGCGTGCGCTCATGCGCGCGTTGAAGAAGCGGACGCAGGTGGCTGGGACCAGCGCAATCTCGACGCCATCGTCAACGCCGTTCAGAATTCCGGCGAGCATGGCCTCGATCCCGCAAACTATGACGTGTTGGGTCTTCAAGCGGCGCTTGCGCTTGGCGGCGAAGGCGCAAACGAAGCGGCGACAGAAGCGTTCTTCACGCTCGCTGCGGATATTTATGAAGGCGCGTTCGCGCCAGTCGACCGCACGCGCTGGCATATCGCCGGTCCGAGCCTCGACCCTGCGGCGATGGAAGACGCGCTGAGCAACGCGCTCGACGATCACGATATTGAAAAGGCGCTTTCTTCCTTCGAGCCGCCGCAGCCGCAATATGCAGCGCTTAAAGCCGCGCTCGCTGCGACGCCGCCAGGCGACGCCGCCGCGCCGACCTTGAAACTCAACATGGAGCGCTGGCGCTGGATGCCGCGCGCGCTCGGCGACGACTATGTGCTCGTCAACGTGCCTGCTTACGAAGTCATCATCGTCAGGCATGGTAAGGAGATTGACCGGCGCAAGGTAATCGTCGGCAAGACGTCTTCGCCGACGCCGCAATTCGGCGCCGTCATCACGGGCGTGTCCTTCAATCCGACATGGTACGTGCCCGGAAAGATTGTCGCGGAAAGCGTCGGCGCGCTCCTGAAGAGCAATCCGGACAAGGCGGCGAAGGAAGGTTATTACGTGGCGCCCGATGGCGGCGTGCGCCAGAAGCCGGGCGATGGCAATGCGCTCGGCAAGATGAAGCTCGTCATGCCGAACCCTTACGCGATCTATCTGCACGATACGCCCGCCAAGACGCTTTTTGCGCGCGACGCGCGCACCTTCAGTCATGGCTGCATCCGCGTCGACGGCGCGCTCGACTTCGCACGCCTCGTCCTCGGTTCAGACTGGAAAAAGGAGCAGGTGGACGAGCTTGTCGCGACGAAGGCGACGGTGACCGTCGATCTTCAAAAGCCGCTGCCGGTCTATGTCGTCTACTTTACGGCGGATGTCGTCGATGGCGCCGTCAGGTATTATCCGGACGTATACGGACTTGATCGCGAAATGATCGCCTCGCAAGCGCTTGCGCCGGCAGCGCCGGCGGAAACAGAAGAAGGCGGGTGCTATCCCGGCGAGACGAACTAAAACTTGCCCGCGTAGATCATCCGGCCGGGTCCGAGGCGATCGAGAACGCCGCCAAGCGCTGCATCGGAAAGCGCGAAGCAGCCTTCGCTACGGCCAAGCTTGCCGTGCTCGGTGATCATCTGGTCGCTGACATACCAGGCGGCGTGGATGACGATCGCTCGCGCTTCGGCGTTCGAATTGTCGGGGTCGAGCCCGGCGAGCCGCATGGAGCGGCCATGCTTGCCAAAGTAAGTCTCGCCCGTGCGATAAACGCCGTCCGAGGAAGCGTTCGAGCCGATCTTGTTCGAAAAGCTCTTGAGCCAGCCCGTATGACCGGGGTCGGAGCCGCGGCCATGCGACACGAGGTATGACGAAACACGCCCGTTATTCATGTCGACGAGGTGAAAGCGCGGCTTCCACGAAGGGACTGCAAAGTTGACGATGGCCGCCATGTCCGTCTTGGCGATGCGTGAGGCGTTCTGCGCGAGGAGGTCCCGCGCAAGGGCGAGCACGCTCCGTTCCGCGCCGGGCGCGGATTTGGCGGGCGTTGCAAGCGCATGGCCTGCCGCGCCGACGGCGAACAATCCGCCCATGCCCGCGCGCAAGATCGATCGCCGGTCTATGGTCAAACGGAGCCCCTTTTTGATTGCTCTTTGGTATTTAGGAGCCGCAAAAGCCGCCTTCAATGGCTGCGACAGCCGGCCTCATGGGGCGGCGTCCAAGGTTAACAAATCGTTTCACGCTCCGCGCTCCGCAAGCCCTGACCAGTGGTGGAACAATACGGCGAGCGCGGCTGAGGCGACGCGCTCGAAGGGCGTGTCGGCCCGGCTCGTGAGCGCAATCGGCGCGCGCGCCCCGACGACGAGGCCTGCCGCTTCCGCGCCGGCTAGATAATCGAGCTCCTTGACGAGCACATTGCCGGAGATGAGATCCGGCACGATCAGGACTTCCGCCGCGCCAGCGACTGGCGAAACAATGTGCTTCGTTTTTGCGGCTTCTTTCGAAATCGCGTTGTCGAAGGCGAGGGGGCCGTCGAGGACGCCGCCGGTGATCTGTCCGCGGTCAGCCATCTTGCAGAGCGCGGCGGCGTTGAGCGTCGAGGGAAGCTTCGCCGTCACCGTTTCAACCGCAGAGAGGATTGCGACGCGGGGCGTTTCGACGCCGGTCGCGCGCGCCATGTCGATGGCGTTTTGAACGATGTCTTTCAGCTCATCGAGCGTCGGCGCGATATTGATCGCCGCGTCGGAAACGAAAAGCAGGCGTTCGGCTTGCGGCGCATCGAGCACAAAGACGTGGCTCATCCGGCGCGCGGTGCGCAGGCCCTTCGTCTTGTCGACGACGGGCGCCAGCACTTCATCCGTATGGAGAGCGCCCTTCATGATCGATTGCGCGCGGCCTTCGCGCACGAGTTCGACGGCGCGCTCTGCGGCGGCGTGGCTGTGCGGCGTTGAAATGATTTCTATTCCGGCAAGGTCGATCTGCGCATCTTTCGCCGCCCGCCTTATCTTGTCTTCAGGCCCGACAAAGAGAGGCTTGATCAGTCCGGCTTTCGCCGCGTCCGCCGCGCCGGAAAGGGAAGGCTCGTCGACCGGGTGGACGACCGCCATCGCAATGGGCCCGAGTTCGCGCGCGCGATCGATCAGCGCCTGAAGACGAAGGCTGGCGCTTGGATGCTCTCCCTTGGTCATTCGCTGCATGAGTTTTCGCCCTTTCGTGCGCGCCTGCGGATTTGATGACCGGATTAGGCTTCCCGCGCCTTGAGTTCAATCAAACCTGACGAATGCGGCGAACAGGAAACCGCGCGCCGATTAACAAAGTCGAAACCCTGCCCAAAAGCACCTACCAGAACGGGAAAGGACGCGGGGGAACCGGATAAACCGGTCGCCGCCGCGCCCTTTTTCCTCTCGCCCCAATCTCGTGATGGAGACGGAAACCGACTCCATGCGCGCCCCCAAGGAAGGCGCGGTGTTCAACGCCGCACGGCCTGTCGGCCGAAAGTCTCGCCGCTAGTGCTTGCGCTTGCGGCCGAAGAGCGAGCCGAAGAAGCCCGCATGATGCGTTTCGTGATGATCGTCGTCATCATCATCATGATGCTCGTCCGAATGCGAACGGGCCGTGTGATGATGGTCGTCGTCATCTTCGTGGTGGTCGTCGTCATGCCCGTCCGACATGGCGCGCGCATGAGCGTGATGATGATCGTCATCATCGTCATGATGTTCGTCATGGTCGGAATAGGCGGCGGTCGACCGCTTGGCGGCGGCGCAGACATCGTTATGAAGCTGCAGAGCGCTCGAGACCGCCGTTTCATGATGAGCGACGGCCGCTTCGACCTGCTGGCGAAGGCCGCGAACCTCGGCGGCGAGGTCGAGCGCGGCGTCGAGTTTCGCCGTCGCTTCGGCATGGAGAGCCTGCGAGGCCATCGCGGAACGGCGGGCCGAGAAAGCGAGTACTACGATTACAAAGAAGAGAACCGCCGTGAGCGCCAGAGCTGCAGCGGCGAACAGAAAGCCAGCGTCGCTCATAAGAAGAGCGAGCATGTTATGGAACGTCATGATTCCCCACCCTCAGGAACAAAATGAACGAAAGGGGTTTTATCTGCGGGAAACCGGTCCGTCTATTTCTCTTTCCGCCATGTGCGATGAACGCGATTTTCGCGCGCCGCGCTAAAATCTGTTGCCGGTCGGGCAGTTAGCTCAAGCGGGCGCATTGTCTGCGCGTTGGGGAACGTAAAAAAAATATTCAGCTTGACGGCGAGGCTGTCGCATCATGAAGGCCGGGTTTGACCGCCGTCACCATGTAATTGACGTCGGCGTCATCGGTGACGCGCCACAGATCCATGAGCGGGCTGTAGGCGACGCCGGCGACCGCGGTGACGGCGAGGCCCGCCTGGCTTAGGGCCGCCTTCAGTTCTTCCGGTTTCATGAAACGGCGCGGGTCATGGGTGCCTTTCGGCAGCCAGCCGAGAACGTATTCCGCGCCGATCTTGGCGAGGGCGAAGGCCTTCAGCGTACGGTTGATTGTCGCGACGACCATGAACCCGCCGGGCTTCACCATCTGCGCCGAGGCGGAAAGAAACAAAGCCGGATCGGCGACATGCTCGACCGCCTCGAGATTGAGGACGATGTCGAACGGCGCCTCGCCCGAGGCGAGGAGCGCCTCGATCGTGCCGGCGCGATAATCGATGTCGAGGCCCTGCTGGCGCGCATGGGTCGAGGCGACGGCGATGTTGCGCTCGGAGGCGTCGAGGCCGACGACCTCGGCGCCCAGCCGGCGCATCGGTTCGGCGACGAGCCCGCCGCCGCAGCCGACATCGAGCAGGCGAAGCCCCTCGAGCGGTCGCTTCCCGCGTCGCTCGCGGGCGAAATGCGCGCAGGCCGCGTCGCGAATATAGGCGAGCCGCGCCGGATTGAACTTGTGCAACGGCCGGAACTTCCCGAACGGGTCCCACCACTCCGCAGCGATGCGGCTGAACTTCTCGACCTCGGCCGGATCGAGCGTGCTCCCGGCGTCCTGCACATCTGTCGCGGCCATTCCCGATCTCCCGGTTCCTGCTCGTGCTTGCGAAATTGCGAACCGCTCCCTAGAGATACGCGCGAATTCCCGTGAGACAAGCCGGACAGGGGGGCTGTTGATCGCGATCAACGCCGCCCGACGCCGGATGCCTGAAGCAGACGCCTGAAGTAAGAGCGCATACCCATGTCGCGCATAGTGATGAAGTTCGGCGGCACTTCGGTGGCCGATCTCGACCGGATCCGCAACGTCGCCCGCTTCGTGCGGCGTGAAGTCGAGGCCGGTTCAAGCATCGTCGTCGTCGTTTCCGCCATGGCGGGCGAGACGAACAAGCTCGTCGCGCTCTGCCGGCAAGCCGGCCCCGCCGACCCGAAGCTCGGCATGCATGATGTCGAATATGACGCGGTAGTCTCGAGCGGCGAACAGGTGACGTCAGGCCTTCTCGCGCTCGTTCTCCAGAATCAGGGCCTGCGCGCGCGTTCCTGGCAGGGCTGGCAGATTCCGCTCGAAACGGATATGGCGCACGGCAAGGCCCGCATCGCCGACATCAAGGGCGAAGCGCTCGGCGAGGCGATCGACGGCGGCGAGATCGCGGTCATCGCCGGCTTTCAGGGGATCGCCCCGGACGGGCGCATCGCCACGCTCGGCCGCGGCGGCTCCGATACGACGGCTGTCGCGCTCGCCGCCGCGCTCAAGGCCGAGCGCTGCGACATCTATACGGATGTCGACGGCGTCTATACGACCGACCCCCGCATTCACAAGCTCGCCCGCCGGATGGACCGGATTTCCTTCGAGGAAATGCTGGAAATGGCCTCCGTCGGCGCGAAAGTCCTGCAAACCCGTTCCGTCGAACTCGCCATGGCCTATAAAGTGCCTGTGCGCGTGCTTTCGAGTTTCGACAATCCCGAAACGCCGGGACCGGGCACCGTCATCTGCGACGAGGAAGAAATCGTGGAAAAGAACATTGTAAGCGGCATCACCCCGTCTCACGACGAAGCCAAGATCAGCCTGCTCGCCGTTCCGGACGAGCCGGGCAGGGCCGCGCGTATTTTCACGCTGCTGGCCGACGCCAATATCAATGTCGACATGATCGTGCAGAGCCCGTCGCGTGCGCCGGGCAAGGCGAACATTTCATTCACCATTCCCGAAGCCGATCTCGATCGCGCGGCGACGCTGCTCTCCGATGCGAAGGACGACATCGGCTATTCGGCGATCCAGAGCGACCGCAATGTCGTGAAGGTTTCCGTCATCGGCGTCGGCATGAAGAGCCATGCCGGTGTCGCGTCCGTGATGTTCAAAACGCTGGCTGATCGCGGCATCAACATCCAGAATATCTCGACGTCGGAAATCAAGATTAGCGTGCTTATCGATTCCCAGTACACCGAGCTCGCAGTGCGCGCGCTTCACCAGGCATACGGCCTGGACCGCGCGGCCTAATCGACCGCCCTAGATCTGGCGGCCAGCGTTGCGTTTCCGGCGCTGGCGGCCGAACGGGAGAGAGATGAGTCTTGAGCGGACAAGGCCGCCGCATGGCGGCCATGGCGAACGCGGCATTACGGTGCTTCTGCGCCGGATGCATGACGTCGTCGCCGGCGAGGCGACGGCGCAGGAGCGTCTCGACCGTCTGACAAGCGTCATCGCAAGCCATGTCGTCGCCGATGTGTGCTCGATCTATCTGCGCAGGCCCGACGACAAGCTCGAACTCTATTCGACGGAAGGTCTGAACCGCGAAGCCGTCCACAAGACGTTGATGAACTGGGGCGAGGGCCTTGTCGGCGTCGTCGCCGCGACTCAGAAGCCGCTCGTCACGGCGGAAGCGCCGATGCACCCGGCCTTCGTCTACAAGGCGGAGACGGGCGAAGACCCGTTGCACTCCTTCCTCGGCGTGCCGCTCATCCGCTCGGGCAAGGCGCTTGGCGTTCTCACGCTCCAGAACAAGGCGATCCGTCGTTACACGGATGAAGAGGTCGAGGCGGCGCAGGCCGTCGCGCTCCTTCTCGCCGAAGTCGCCGCTTCCGGCGAGCTTCTCGGCAAGGAAGAAACCGCCGCTGTCGGCGAGATGCTGCACCGGCCTGACAGGCTCACCGGCGTCGGCGTCGTCGCAGGCGTTGCGAAAGGCCGCGTCGCATTTCACGAAGCGGCGACGCCGCGTCACAAAGTCTTCGCGCAGGATGTCGCGCGCGAGGCGCAGCGCCTCGAAGACGGCCTGCAAAGCCTCAGAAAGTCCGTCGACGACATGCTCGCCGATGAATCGCTCGCCGGCGTGTCGCGCGACGTGCTCGAGGCCTATCGGCTCTTTGCTTATGACCGCGGCTGGAAAGATCGTCTGCGTACGGCGGTGTTCTCCGGTCTGACAGCGGAATCGGCGGTCGAGCAGGTGAAGAACGAGAATCGCGCGCGGCTGATGCAGGCGCGCGACCCTTATTTGCGCGAACGCTTGCACGATCTTGATGACCTCGCGCATCGCCTTCTGCGCCACCTTGCCGGAAACGGCGTCGAACATCCGCGCGAACTGCCCGACGAAGCCGTCGTCGTCGCGCGCATGATGGGCCCGGCCGATCTTCTCGAATATGACCGCACGAAGCTGAAAGGCCTCGTGCTCGTCGAGGCCTCCGCGACCTCGCACGTCGCGATCGTCGCGCGCGCGCTCGAAATTCCACTCGTCGCCGGCGTCGATGACGTTCTTGAGCGCGTCTACGAGAATGACGAGATCATTGTCGACGGCGATGCAGGCGACGTTCATGTCCGTCCGGCGCAGGATATCCGCGACAGCTATCGCGAAAAGCGTGAGCTGCAATCGGTCCGTCAGGCGGAATTCGCCAAGGAGCGCGACCTTCCTTCGGTGACGAAGGACGGCGTCGAGATCGACATCCATATGAATGCGGGCCTTGCGCTCGACATGCCGCATCTCCACACGACGGGCGCGCGCGGCGTCGGCCTGTTCCGCACGGAACTGCAATTCCTCATCGGGCCGCAATTGCCGCGCGCCGAAGCGCAGGAACGTCTTTACAAGGAAGTTCTTGAGCGCGCCGATGGCAAGCCGGTTGTCTTCCGCACCGCCGATCTCGGCGGCGACAAGTCCGCCGCCTATATGAAGCGGGGCGCCGAAGGCAATCCGGCGATGGGCTGGCGCGGGCTTCGAATGGCGATCGACCGGCCCGGCATTATCCGCCCGCAGATCCGCGCGCTTCTTTCGGCGAGCGCCGGCCGCGAGCTTTCGATCATGTTCCCGATGGTCACGCTCGCCAAAGAGCTCGATGCGGCGCGCGCGCTCCTCGACCGCGAAGTCCAGCGCCGGAAAGACGCCGGGCGCCCATTGCCGACGTCGATCAGGGTCGGCGCGATGATCGAAACGCCGGCCGCCGTCTGGCGCATGGAGGAGATCGCCTCCCGCGTCGATTTCCTCTCGGTCGGCGGCAACGACCTCGCGCAGTTCTATTTCGCGGCGGACCGCGAGTCGGAGCTGACGCAGCGCCGCTATGACCCGATCGACCCGGGCTTCCTCAGCTTCCTCGGCCTGATCGTTCAGAAGGCGTCTGCTTCCGGCACGCCGCTTTCATATTGTGGGGAGCAGGCGGCCGATCTCCTCATGGCGGCCGCGCTCATCGGGCTCGGCGTCAGGCGCTTTTCGATTCCTGCGACATCAGTCGGCCCGTTCCGCCGCATGGTCCGCTCGATTGAGGCGGGCGCCGTTTCAAGCTGGTTTGAAACGCGCGTCACGCGAGGCGGCGAGGGGATGCGAGCCGATCTCATCGCGCATCTGAGGCAGGGCGGCGTCGAGCTTTCGCCCCAGAAATAGCCGTGACCTTAAGGCGGTGCCTTCATTTGCGCGCCGCTTCCTTGTCACTTTTCAAGTTTACCAAGAATTGGCGCCCTTGATGCTAAGTTCAATCGGGCGAGCGCTCGGGATTCCTTAACGGAGATCCATGAAATAGCGCGATAACAAGGTGTTTTTCTCTCGTTAGTTGCGCTAATGTGGCAAGCGGGAGAGTGGCGTAAGGTGCACTAGCGTGGCGAGCAATAACGGCACTGCCGAAATCGTTAACATGGAAGATGCGCGGGCGCGGCGGCGCGCTCTCGAGGCCGAGCCTGAGAGCTTTCCTCACACAGGCGCGCATCTGAGGGCGGTAAGGGAAGCGGCCGGCTTCACGCTCGAAGAGATTTCGGCGCGCATTCACGTCAAGGCGGTTTATCTCAACGCGATCGAAGAGATGGCGCTCGACGCCGGTCCTTCGCGCGCTTTCCTCCTCGGCTTCGTCAAAACTTACGCCGAATCCCTCGGACTCAATCCGGCCGAAGTCGTTCTGCGCTACAAGGTCGATGCAGGGCTGACGGCGCCGCCGGAAGTCGAGACCGAAAAATTCGAGGCGGCCGAAGCTGCGGCGAGCGAAGCCGACCGGCGGGAGCTTTCGCTCTGGGCGGTCATCGTCGTCGTCGCCTTCATCGTCTGGTGCGCCTGGCAGATCACCCGTCCGCGGACGGAAGCGACGCCCTTCGGCAGCCGCCAGCAGGCAGCCGAAACGGTGCTTCCCCTGACGCCGCCCTCGCCGGAAGCCCTGCAGGGCGTGGAGCCGGTCCCGCTTCCCCGGGTCGTCGAGGCCAAGGTTCTCGAAGCGGTGGAGCCCGTCTATCCGCGCCGCTGCGAATCCGAGGCGGGAGCGGTTGAAACGGTCGAGATCGCGTTCAATATTACTCGCGGCGGGGTTGTAAGCGGCGAAAGGGTCGCCGCTACGACGAACGCCTGCTTCAACGACGCCGCGCTCAACGCGGCTCGCCGCTGGCGGTTTTCCCCGCGTACGGTCGACGGCGAGATCCGTCCGGCCTATGATCAGCGCCATACATTCACGTTTGAGAAGCCGGAATAGAGCGATAATAGCCCTCAATCATGATTGAGGGGTGTATTGGGCGGCGTGAAACACCCCAATTTTGCTTTGTAGCAGCAGCCTGTTAGGCTCCTGCTGGGGCAATCCTTGGTTTATGGGGCTGGACTCTTCTTGTTCCTGATAGCGGTGGGTGTCCTTGAAGCGGTTTGGTTCAATACCGCAAACAAGAAACCAGACAGGAGAGAGTCACAGATCATGATAGATAAGGTGATTGTTTTTATTGCGGCGGCAAGTCTTTGTGTCGGTTGCGCGACAGTTGAGTCTCAACGACAGTCGGTGGCGTTGACATCTGCGGCGCCAGTTGCGCGCGCGGAAGACGCGCCCCAGGATGCAGCAGTTGAGCAGGATACGGATGAGTCGGCAAAGTCCGATGACGATCGGATTATCTGCCGCTCGATCATGGTGACCGGTTCGCGGATCGCCAAGGAAAGGGTCTGCGGAACCGCGAAGGAATGGGCTGATCACAAGAAGCGGTCGCGCGAGGAGCTTGAGCGCACGCAGCGCGGCATGGACGCCTATACATTCAACGAACATCACGGGCGTGATATTCCGATCGACTAAGCGGGCAACCCAGGCGGGCGAAAGCCCGCCGACCCGCGCGGTTGACCCGTAAGGCATTGAAAAAAGGGCTGGGGGCTTGACTTGTAGGCCCGCAGCGCAATCTTGGGCTGAATACGGTTGGCAATCAGCTTTTTTGGGACCTTCACCCATGTCAGTACGTCCGTGGCGCGATATCGAGCGGCGCAAATCCCGTCAGATCATGGTCGGCAAAGTGCCGGTCGGCGGCGATGCGCCCATCGCCGTTCAGTCCATGACCAACACGCTCACCTCGGACGCGCAGGCGACGATCCGGCAGGTGAACGAGATCGCGGAAGCCGGCGCCGACATCGTGCGCGTTTCCTGCCCCGACGTTGAATCGACCGCGGCGCTGAAAGAGATCGTCAAGAACGTTCCGGTGCCGATCGTCGCCGACATTCACTTCCATTATAAGCGCGGCATTGAGGCGGCGATTGCGGGCGCGGCGTGCCTGCGCATCAATCCCGGTAATATCGGTTCCGAAGAGCGCGTGCGCGAAGTCATCAAGGCGGCCAAGGACCATGGCTGTTCGATGCGCATCGGCGTCAATGGCGGCTCGCTCGAGAAAGACCTTCTTGAGAAATATGGCGAGCCTTGCCCGGAAGCGATGGTCGAGAGCGCGCTCGATCACGCGAAAATTCTTCAGGACAATGACTTTCACGAGTTCAAGATCTCGGTGAAAGCCTCTGACGTGTTCCTCACCGTCGCGGCCTATCACGCGCTCGCTGAAGCGATCGACTGTCCGCTTCATCTTGGTGTTACGGAAGCCGGCGGGCTTCGCATCGGTTCGGTGAAATCGGCGATCGGTCTTGGCTCGCTTCTGTGGGCGGGCATTGGCGATACGATCCGCGTGTCGCTGTCGGCGGATCCGGTCGAAGAAATCAAGGTCGGCTACGACATTCTGAAGTCGCTCGGCCTTCGCCATCGCGGCGTCAATGTCATCTCGTGTCCTTCTTGCGCGAGGCAGGGCTTCAACGTCATCGAGACGGTCGAGAAGCTTGAGAAGCGCCTCGCGCACATCACGACGCCGATGTCGCTGTCGGTCATCGGCTGCGTCGTCAACGGTCCGGGCGAAGCGCGTGAGACGGATATCGGTTTCACCGGCGGCGGCGCCGGCAAGGATTTCGGACAGGTCTACATTAACGGCTCGCCCGACCACCGGCTTGACAATGACAAGATCCTCGATCACCTCGTCGAACTTGTCGAAAAGCGCGCCGCCGAAATCAAAGCGCGTGAAGAGCAGGAATCCGTCGCGGCCGAGTAGCGACGCATCTCGAAATATGGTTGCGCGCGGGAGCTTCCCGCGCGCTTTTTCTTTGCATGATCGTTTCGCGCGGAGTTTGCGCTTACCAGATGAGATAAGCCAATGACCCTCGAAAACATCTATTATGTCGGTCAGACGGTTGCTGTCGTCGTTATCGTCGCGACGCTTCTTGCGCTCTTTTATCAGGGCTATCAAACAAACAAGATCGCGCGCGCCGAGCTGACGCTTTCATTGTGGATGCAGACGGGGGCGGCCCATTACGCATTTATGGACGCGCCCGAGAAAGCCGATTTCATGCACAGGGCAATGATGGGGTCGGCAGCCCTTACGGAGCCGGAAAAGTTCCGCTTCGCCAATCTTCTAGGCTTTGCCATCGGCGCCCACGAAGCCGCGTTCATGCTTCGGCAGCGGGGCCTCGTGGAAGAGGCGGCCTATCAACGCAATGAGGGTTTGTGTCGCCTTTATCTTCAGAGCCCGCGTGTACGCAAATGGTGGCGCCAGCGCCGCGAGTATAATTACGATCCGCGATTCCGCGCGATCATCGACGGCATCGCGAACGAATATGAGACCGCGCAAGCGGCAAGACAGGAATAGACAACTTGATCCCGCAGGAAAAACTCGACGCGCTGATTACGAAATTCAACAAGATCGAAGCGCAGATGTCGACCGCCTCGAAGGCGGAGGAGATCGTGCGCCTGTCGAAAGAGCATGGCGAATTGAAGCCTGTTGTCGAAGCGGCGCGCCAACTCACTTCGATCCGCAAGCAGATGGTCGACCTGAAGGAGCTCGCTGAAAGCGACGACGCCGAGATGGCGGAAGTCGCTTATGAGGAATTGCAGGAGCTGAAAGAGAAGATGCCTGAGGTCGAGATGGACCTTCAGCTCATGCTTCTCCCCAAAGACAAGGCCGACGATTCAAGCGTCATCCTTGAAGTCAGGGCCGGCACGGGCGGCGACGAAGCGGCGATTTTCGCGGGCGATCTCTTCCGCATGTATCAGCGCTATGCGCAGCTCAATGGCTGGCGCGTCGAGGTGCTGTCGGCGTCGGAAGCCGATATGGGCGGCTATAAGGAAATTCAGGCGAACATTTCAGGCGACGGCGTTTACGCCAAGATGAAATACGAGGCAGGGGTTCACCGCGTGCAGCGCGTGCCGGAAACTGAAACGCAAGGCCGCGTTCACACCTCGGCGGCGACGGTCGCAGTCCTTCCCGAGCCTGAAGACGTCGACATCGAAATCAAGGACAGCGACCTCAGGATCGACGTGTTCCGTGCGTCTGGCCCGGGTGGTCAGTCGGTGAACACGACTGACTCCGCGGTCCGTATCACCCACTTGCCGACTGGTCTCGTCGTCAGCCAGCAGGATGAGAAATCGCAGCACAAGAACCGCGCGAAAGCGCTCAAGGTTCTCCGTGCGCGTCTATATGAAGCCGAACGCGCCCGCGCCGATGCGGAGCGGGCGGCGACGCGCAAAGGCATGGTGGGCTCGGGCGACCGCTCGGAGCGCATCCGCACCTATAACTATCCGCAAAGCCGCGTCACCGATCACCGGATCAATTTGACGCTCTACAAGCTCGACGAAGTGATGACGGGCGAAGCGCTCGGCGAATTCACCGAAGCGCTGTCGCTGCAGGACCGCACGGATCGTCTGGCGGCGATGCAGGAAGACGCTTGAGACAAGAGGGAGCGACCCTCGGCGCGCCGATGAAGCTTGAACTTTACATCAGGGAGGCGGCGAAGCGCCTTGCGCACTCGCAAACGCCGCTTCTCGATGCGCGCGTTCTCGCTAAGCATGCGCTTGGGCTTGACGATGCGGCGCTCATTCTTGCGGGCGATCGTCCCCTTACGGAGGAGGAGCGCGCCAAGCTCGACGCGCTGATCGAAAGGCGGGCGAAGGGCGAGCCTGTCGACCGTATTGTCGGCGAGAAAGAATTCTTCGGGCTCACCTTCAAGCTCGCGGGCGGCGTGCTGTCGCCGCGCCCTGATTCGGAATCGCTCATCGAGGCGGCGCTGAAGCGCCGCGCGCGCGATTCGAATTTGCGCATTCTCGATCTCGGAACGGGCACTGGGTGCCTTCTCGCGGCGCTGCTTTCCGCCTTTCCGAAGGCGGAGGGCGTCGGTGTCGATATCAACAGCGAGGCGGTCTCGCTCGCGAGAAGAAACCTCGAACGATTGGGGTATGCGGGCAGGGCGACAATCATCGAGGGCGATTTCGCATCGGCGCCGCCTGGCCCCTTCGACATCATCATTTCAAACCCGCCCTATATCCCGGAGGGAGAAAGGCAGAGCCTGCCGAAAGAAGTGCGGGATCATGAAGACGCCCGAGCGCTTTTTGCGGGACCAGACGGGCTTGCCGCCTATAGGCGCGTCATAGAGGAATCTCGGGCCCGCCTTGCTGTTTCCGGATTAATCATTCTTGAACTTGGGGCGGGTCAGGATGGCGCTGTAAGCGAGCTGGCGCTCACAGCTTTTCCGGGCGCGAAGCTTTCTTTCGAGGCGGATCTGTCGGGCCGGCCGCGCGCGCTCGTGATCGCCCCGGAGGGCGGGGCGGAAAAAAGTGTTTGAAATGCGCGGGCGGGCCGCTATCATACAGCCAAGACGAGCGCTCGGCGCGAATGACGCTTATTGGTTTTGAAGTCTTTCGCTGCGCTGTCTTACTCCACGAAGGCTTAGGCTCGGCGGCGCAAACCGATTGCGCAGGCTAGGTCAAAGCTACAGGGCGCGGTTTCGTGGATCATCGCCAATAACGGACGCGATCTCGAAGAAGAGTTAAATCGCCTACTGAGCGAAAGCTGATCAGAAAATAGACAGTTGATGTCTTTCCGGCCTGTTTCGATCAATCGATCGAATCTGGGCGGTGCGGGCGCGGGTTTGGATTGGCCGGCGCTGAAGGGGAATTTGCAGAGCTTGTGTACAAGGACAAGGGTAATCCGATGAAGCGTGGGCGCAATCAACGCCGCCGCCAAGGCGTGAACATTAATCGCGCTTTTGACTCCAATGGACCGGATGTGCGCATCCGTGGAACCGCCAACCAGATTTACGACAAGTATCTGGCGCTCGCGCGCGACGCGACTTCGGCGGGCGACCGAGTGAAAGCGGAAAACTATTTCCAGCACGCAGAACACTATTTCCGCGTCATCCGCTCCATGCAGCCGCAAACGCATATTGAGACGTCGGACGCAGATGGCGATCAGCCCGCGATCGGCGACTCGCATGAGCGTTCGAACGGCAATGGCGCTGATCATGGTTACGCCCAAGGCGGGGATGACGAGGCCGGCGAAGCAGCGCCCCGTCACGAGAGCCGTCAGGAAAATCGCCAGGAGCGTCAGTCGCAGCGCACGCAGGAGAACCGCCCCGAACGCGGTAATCCAGAACGCGGCAATAGCGAATCGCGAAGCAATAACGAGCCCCGCAGCAATGCCGAGAATGGCGAACGCCAGGCGGAAGCGGCTGGCGAGGCCGGTGAAGCAGGCGAGGGCGCACGCCGTCCGCGCCGTCGCCGCCCGCGCCGCACGGCTCGTCCCGAAGGGGAAGAGGCTGGCGAAAGCGGAAGCGACGAATCCGCTGAGGCCGCTGTCGGCTAAACGCTTTTCCGAACTGCGCGAGGCGATTGCGCCCGCCCGTTGAGGGGCCATACTCCCCGGCGTTTAATGCGCCGAAGGCGAGGTGAAGCATGGCCGCTCAAACTCTGTTCGATCTCTCAGGCAAATCCGCCATCGTCACTGGCGCCTCGCGCGGCATTGGCGAAGCGATTGCGCACCGTCTCGCCGAACATGGCGCCGACGTGATCGTCTCCAGCCGGAAGATCGAGGCGTGCGAGGAAGTCGCCAAATCCATCAATGAAAAGACCGGCCGCAAGGCCGCCATCGCCGCCGCCTGCAACATCGCTCGCAAGGAAGACCTTGAAGCGCTTGTTGCAAAGGCGATGGGCGCTTTCGGCAAGATCGACATCCTTGTCTCGAATGCGGCGATCAATCCCTATTACGGACCGTCGAGCGGCATCACTGACGAGCAGTTCGACAAGATCATGTCCGCGAACGTCAAATCCTCGCACTGGCTGTCGCAGCTCGTGCTGCCGCAAATGGCCGAGCGCAAAGACGGCGCCTATATCATCATTTCCTCGATCGGCGCCTTCATCGGCAGCGCCTCGATCGGCGCCTATGGCATTTCGAAAGCGGCGGACCTGCAGCTTGCGCGCAATCTCGCGGTCGAATACGGGCCCCACAATGTGCGCATCAACTGCATCTGCCCGGGCATCGTGAAGACCTATTTCGCTGAAGCCCTGTGGAAGGACCCGCAGGTCGAAAAGATGGTTAGCGGGAAGCTGCCGATGCGCCGCTTCGGCGAGCCGGACGACATCGCCGGGGCCGCCGTTTTCCTAGCCTCCAGGGCAGGCGGCTGGATGACCGGCCAGCAGATCGTCATCGATGGCGGGGCCCTGATCGGCGGGAGCATTTAGGCCCCGCGACGGCCTGCCGCGCGAGACTTGCGAGGCGAACGATCATACCCATCTAACGGTTGTGGCCGGCCGCCGCATCAGTGGGGCCCTGCCCGATCTTTGACGCTCACCCGGAGGTCATAAGGGATGCAATTCGAGAACTATACTGACCGCACCCGCGGTTTCATTCAGGCCGCGCAAGGCATCGCCATGCGCGAAGGCCACCAGCAATTCACGCCGGAACACCTCTTGAAAGCCCTGCTCGACGATAGCGAGGGGCTTGCGGCGAATCTCATTCGCGCGGCGGGAGGGCGGCCCGAGGCGGCGCTCGACGGCGTCGAGAACGCGCTGAAGAAAATGCCGAAAGTGCAGGGCGGCAACGGCCAGCTCTATATGGCGCCGGCGACCGCGAAAGTTTTCGGCGCCGCTGAGGACGCCGCAAAGAAAGCGAAGGACGCGTTCGTTTCCGCAGAGCGGCTTTTGACCGCGCTCGCGATCGAGCCCGACGCCGGCACATCCAAGATTTTGAAAGACGCTGGCGTCACGCCAGTAAAGCTCAACGCTGCGATCAACGATCTCAGGAAGGGCCGTACGGCGGACAGCGCCTCGGCCGAACAGAGCTATGACGCGCTCAAGCGCTATTCGCGCGACCTCACGGAGGCGGCGCGCGACGGCAAGCTCGACCCGGTCATCGGGCGCGATGAAGAGATCCGCCGCGCCATGCAGGTGCTTTCGCGCCGTACAAAGAATAACCCCGTGCTCATCGGCGAGCCCGGCGTCGGCAAGACCGCGATTGCGGAGGGGCTAGCCCTTCGCATCGTCAATGGCGACGTGCCGGAAAGCCTGAAGAACAAGCGCCTTCTCGCGCTCGACATGGGCTCGCTCATCGCCGGCGCGAAATATCGCGGCGAATTCGAAGAGCGCCTCAAGGCGGTTCTTTCTGAAGTCACCGCGTCGAATGGCGAGATCGTTCTCTTCATCGACGAGATGCACACGCTTGTCGGCGCCGGCAAATCCGAAGGCGCGATGGACGCTTCGAACCTGTTGAAGCCGGCGCTTGCGCGCGGCGAACTTCACTGCATCGGCGCGACGACGCTCGATGAGTACCGCAAATATGTCGAGAAAGATGCAGCGCTTGCACGGCGTTTTCAGGCTGTGTTCGTCAACGAGCCGAGCGTTGAAGATACGATCTCCATTCTGCGCGGCCTGAAAGAGAAATACGAACTCCACCATGGCGTTCGGATTTCCGACAGTGCGATCGTCGCCGCGGCGACCCTTTCGCATCGCTACATCACGGACCGGTTCCTGCCTGACAAGGCGATCGACCTTGTCGACGAGGCGGCCTCGCGGCTTCGCATGGAAGTCGATTCCAAACCCGAAGAACTCGACGAACTCGATCGCCGCATCATCCAGATGAAGATCGAGCGCGAAGCGCTGAAGAAAGAAGACGACGCGGCCTCGCAGGATCGGCTCTCGAAACTCGAAGAAGAGCTCGCCGACCTCGAAGAGCGTTCGAACGAAATCACCGCGCGTTGGCGCGCTGAGAAGGAAACGCTCGCCAGCGCGACGCGCGTGAAGGAAGAGCTTGAAGATGCGCGCCAGGCGCTCACCGATGCGGAACGCCGCGGCGATCTCGCGCGCGCTTCGGAGCTGAAATACGGGACCATTCCGGCGCTCGAGAAGAAACTCGCTGAGACTGAGCGGGCGGAAGACAAGACTTCCCTCGTGCAGGAAGTCGTCGATGCAGAAAATGTCGCGAGCGTCGTTTCGCGCTGGACCGGCATTCCCGTCGACAAAATGCTCGAAGGCGAGCGCGAAAAGCTCCTTCACATGGAGGAGAATCTCGGCAACCGCGTCGTCGGCCAACGCGAGGCGGTGGAAGCCGTCTCGGCGGCGGTGCGCCGCGCGCGCGCCGGCCTTCAGGACCCGAACCGGCCGCTCGGCTCGTTCCTGTTCCTCGGGCCGACCGGCGTCGGCAAGACGGAACTGACGAAAGCGCTCGCCGCGTTCCTGTTCGACGATGACACCGCGATCGCGCGCATCGACATGTCTGAATTCATGGAGAAGCATGCGGTCTCGCGTCTCATCGGCGCGCCTCCGGGCTATGTCGGCTATGAAGAAGGCGGCGTGCTGACGGAAGCTGTCCGCCGGCGTCCTTATCAGGTCGTCCTCTTCGACGAAGTCGAAAAGGCGCACCCGGACGTTTTCAACGTGCTCCTGCAAGTGCTCGATGACGGACGCCTGACAGACGGGCAGGGCCGCACGGTCGACTTCAAGAACACGCTGATCATTCTGACGTCGAACCTCGGCGCGGAATATCTCGCGGCTCAGCCTGAAGGTCAGGATTCAGATGCGGTGCGCCCGCAGGTGATGGACGCTGTTCGCGCGCGCTTCCGCCCTGAATTCCTCAACCGTCTCGATGAGATCATCCTGTTCCATCGCCTGTCGCGCACGAACATGGACAAGATCGTCGATATTCAGGTTGCGCGCCTGCAAAAGCTCCTTGTCGATCGCAAGATCACGCTGGAGCTCGACGAAGAAGCGCGGCGCTGGCTCGGCGATGCTGGCTACGATCCCGTCTATGGCGCGCGGCCGTTGAAGCGCGTCATCCAGAAAGCGTTGCAGGACCCGCTTGCGGAGATGATCCTCTCGGGCGCCATCGCCGACGGGTCGACATTGACGATCTCTGCTGACGCCGACGGCCTCACCATTGACGGCAAGCACGCATCGCGACGGCGCAGTTACAGCTTCAGCGCAAGCGAAAGCCCCCCGCCGGGCGCGATGCTGAATTAGGGCGGCAGTGTCCTCTCCCTTTTCAAGGGAGGGGAACAGAAAGGAGATGTCTGATGGCGGATAAACCAGTCTGGTCGCCAGACAAGGAAGAGGCGCTGAAGGCGCTCATTCGCCAGACGATTGACGCTGCGGGAACGAGCGACCCCGCGAGCCTTCCGCACCGCGTGAAAGAGCGCCTCAAAGGCCGCGCCACGGGCGAACTTGATGTCGAGGCGTATGTGAAGGAAGTGCTCCGGGAACGGAGCAAGCGCCCCTAAAGCGCCGCCGACTTCTCGCCGTCCTGAGCGAGCAGGCTAGGCGGCTCCACGATCGCAGGCTTGCGCATCGAGTCGATGCGGTCGCGTTCGGCCTTGAAGCGCGCAAGATCGGAGCCCGTCAGCGAGACGCCTGTCGCGATCTTCAGCTTCTGCGGGTTTACCGCCTGTCCCTTGTAATGGACTTCGTAGTGAAGGTGAGGGCCCGTCGAGCGGCCCGTCGTTCCGACATAGGCGATGATGTCGCCCTGATCGACGCGCTTTCCGGCGCGCATGCCTTTGGCGAAGCCGTTCAAATGCGCATAGGCCGTTTCATAGCCGTTGGCGTGGCGGATCTTCACGTAATTGCCGAACGAGCCATAGGGGCTCGCGCGTTCAACAACGCCGTCGCCCGCCGCTTTCACGGGCGTTCCGCGCGGCGCGGCGAAGTCGACGCCTTTGTGCGCTTTCGCATAGCCGAGGATCGGGTGCTTGCGCGTGCCGAAGCCGGAGGAAAGCCGCGCGCCGTCGATCGGCGTCTTCATCAGAAGGCGCTTGGCGCTTTCGCCTGAATAATCGAAATAATCCGCGCGCGAGCCGCCGTTCGCCGAAGCGAAGCGGTAATAGCTTTTCTCTTTCGTGCGTCCGCGCCATTTCAGCCGTGCAAAGAGGATATCGCCTGCATCGACGAGCGATCCGTTCTCGTCGTAGCGCACTTCGAAGATCGCCTCGAATTCGTCGCCGCCGAAAATCTCGCGCTGGAAATCGACGTCATAGGCGAAGATGTTCGCAAAGTCGGCGATGACGAGATCGGGCGCGCCCGCATGTTTGGCCGACATGAACAGGCTGCCGCCAATGCGCCCGTTCATCGACATCAGGCGCGTCGTCAGTTCGATCGCTCTCTTGTCGGCGTCGAAACCGTCGCCATGCCGCTTCAGTGAAATTTCGTTCTGAGCGTCGGGTCGGTAGTCGAGCGAGAGGAGATAGGCTTGCGGATCGTGATCGTTCGCGACCTGCTGGAAGAGCGTCTGGTTCGCTTCGCTCGTCGTCAGGACGAATTCCTGTCCCGGGAGAAGCGCGCGCAGGTTCTGGTGCTTGCCGAGCGCGTAGGCGGCGGCGTTGCGGTCCTCGGCGCGAACGCCGGCGCGGCGCATGGCGTCGACAAACGTCTCGCCCTTTTCGAGCCTGACCGTGAAGTGGCGTGGCGCGTCGTTGACGTCGCCGGCGAGCGCTACGGCGAGGGGCGGACGGGGGCTGGCCTCCTGGGCGATATCCGCTTCGAAAAAGAAGGGCGCCGGCGCGTCGTCCGCACTGGCGAGGAAGGGCTCGCCAAGCGTCATCACGCTCGGACCCGAGGAGGAGCCGCT
The DNA here is from genome assembly GCA_020638525.1 of Caulobacterales bacterium. GTDB lineage: Bacteria > Pseudomonadota > Alphaproteobacteria > Caulobacterales > Parvularculaceae > Amphiplicatus. Next base: position 53,787 of record JACKIL010000001.1, read on the forward strand.
CGGCTTGAGGCGCGGGGCGATTTCACCGGGCGCTGGCGCCGCATCGGCGCCCTTGTCGGCCGCGGCGAGGCGCGATGGCGATAGGCGAGGCGTCAGTCCGTCCTGCTGAGAAGGTGCTTCGACAGGCGCCGCCGGGCTGGCGTCGGCCAGTTTTTCCACAGGGACGGGCGCCGCGTCGACTGGCGCCGCTGCGCTCGCCGGCGCCATCGTTTCCGGGCGCTCAATGGCGAACACAACGCGCTGCTCTGGCGTGGAAACTGTTTCAGAAACAACCGGTTGCGGGGCGCGCGACATGGCGAAAGCGATAAACGCCGCGCCAGCGATCATCACGCCGATCGAGGTTGCATAGGCGAGCGGCGCACGCGCGGCGCGAGCATGGCCCGCGCCATCGGCATGGAGGTCTCTGGGGGTGGATGCGTCCATTACGCCCTGTCGAATACCCAAAGCGGCGCCCGGCTGGGGACAGGGCGAAAACTCAAGTCTTGCGTTCGCCGCCGCCCGTCAATCCCGGCGTCCGCCGGCCTGTCTTTGCACGCCTCGCTTTTCGGATCAAATGACGTCATTCTAGCGAGACGAAATTGGGGCAAAGTCTATTCAAAGCGGCCTTAACCATTAGCGAAGATCGCCGCTGCGTTTCGGACGAAACGGGTAAGGCATGAGGGGTTTCTTGCGTTTCCTGGCCGGGCTCATTCTGGTCCTCGCGATCCTGTTGGGCGCGGCCTATTTCTTCCGCGAACCGCTGACCGGGCTTGCTTTGCGCTCTGCGCTCGCCTCGGCAGGGGTCGAGAACCCGTCGCTCGCCGTGACCGACGTCTCGTTAACCCGTCTCGCGCTTAAGGATGTTTCCGCCGGTCCGAAGAAGGACAAGCCGGGGCTAGCGCTCCAAACGGCCGAGGCCGGCTATGACTGGCGCTCGCTCCTCTTCGATCGCCGCGTTTCCAATATCGCGATCGGCGACGGCTCGGTCAGCCTCGATATCGCCGCGGACGGCTCGATGAGCATCGCCGGCATGAAGCTCGCTCCAACGGGCGGGGGAGAAACGAAGGGTCTTCCCTTCGACTCGCTTTCGATCGGCGATCTCGCGCTGTCGGTCCGCGCGCCGGAAGGCGAAGCGCAGGGCCATCTCAGCGGCGGGTTCGAGCCGAAGAATGGCGGCGCTTTCAACATAACCGGCGAAACCGCGCTGCTCGTCATCCGGGGCTACAGGCTCGAAGACGCGAAGGTCGATGGCGCGCTGACGCTTTCCGCTGACGGCGAGGCGACTTTCCAAGGTGATGTCGCCGCCGATATCGGCGCGCCGCAGGGCGTTGTTCGCGGGCTCGTCATGGAAGCCAAAGGCGAGGGCGCCTCATGGCGCGACGCGCTCGCCGGAAAGAAATCCGATTTTTCTGGTTCTGCCACGCTCAACCTTCTGTCTGCTGACATTCCCATCGAGGAGAGCCCTTATCTCTCCGCGCTTTTCGGCGCGCCGCCGGAAGGCGGGAAGGCGATGAAACTCATTTCGCTCAAGGGCGGCCTTTTTGCGCGCTATCAGGATGACGCGCTTGCCATCGAAGCGCGGCCGGAGGCGCCCTTGCGCGCGGAAGCCGACCGCGGCGATGCGCTGGCTCTTTCCGCGCTCGGCGAAGCGCCGCTCTATGAGCTTTCGCCGGAGCTTGAGCGTCTTCGCGGCGTGCTCTCCGTAAGCGGCGATTTGCTGACCGCCGGGATGACGCTCTCGGCCGAGCACGCGATCGGCTCTCCTTGGGAATTCAACGCCGCCATCGCCTCGGAAGGGCAGACCTTCCAGTCGGCGACGCTGGGGTCCACCAAGCTTTCAGCGACGGGGACGGTGACGGGCCAGAATGTCGACGCCGATCTCGTCATCGCGACGCTCGTAAAAACGGCGACTGTCGGACGGCTCCACATCGGCGACGCCAATATTGCGACGACGCTTCGCATCGAAAGCGATTTCGCTGCGAGAACGCTCAACGCCTCGAACCATGAGGGGCAGTGCATCGATATTTCCCGCGCGCGCCTGACGCTCGAAGGTCAGGATACGGACATACGCTTCACCGACGGCGCGCTCTGCCGGGCGAACGGCGTCCTGATCGCCGCGCGGTGGACCGAAGATGCGCCCGGCGCAGACGTTACGGGCCGTTTCTCTGCGCGCAACGCCAGCCTGTCTCTCGCAAAGACGCGCTTTGTCGGCGCGCCCCCGGATATCGACTTCACCGCGACGTATGACGCAAAGCGCCAGCACACGCTCGCGACAGGAACCTTCGCCGGTGGGCGCATCATTCTCAATGACACGCTCATCGGCACGGAATCGAACGGCGCGTTCACCTATGAGCTCGATCGCGAGAAAATGGGCGGCGAAGCCTCGCTTGAGCGCGTGCGCATAGCGCAGAATTCAAAGCTGCCGCAGGTTGCGCCGATCATCGCGTCGGGCGCCGCGCGCCTTGCAGACGACAAGATCGCCTTTTCCTATGACGCCGAAACGCCGCGTGGTGCGCCGCTCGGGTCGGGCGAGGGCGTCCATGACATCGTAAGCGGGGCCGGCAAGACCGATTTTCATTCCGGCGATCTTCTCTTTGCGCCCCGCGCGCTGCAGCCGGAATCGATCGTGCCGGCCTTCCGCGGCATCGTGACCGATGCGAAGGGCGCGGCGGGATTTGACGCTTCCTTCCGCTGGGGACGCAATCCCGGCGACTTCACGACTTCCGGCGGCGTTTCCTTTGACGGACTTTCCTTCCTCGGGCCGGGCCGCGCCATCACCGCGACGAATGGCGTGACGGGCGATGTGCGCCTGAAAAGCCTGTGGCCGGTGGAAACCGATGGCGTGCAATCGATCAGCGTCGAGCGGCTCGATATGGATGCGCTGGCGCTGGAAACGGGCGAATTCGACTTCGCCTTTCCGGGCGATGACACGCTTTATATCGAACGCGCCGAGTTTCCGTGGTTTGGCGGGCTGATCGGCGTTTATGAAACTTCGGCGGCGCTCAACGGCGCGGAGGCCGATATTTCTCTGCGTGCGGAGAATATCGACATTACGCAGCTTCTCGAATTCATCAATGTGAGCGGCCTTGAAGGCGAAGGCGTTCTCAGCGGGGTGTTGCCGCTGAAGATTGAAGGCGGCAAGGCCCGGATCGAGAATGGCGAACTTCACTCCATCGGTCCGGGCGCTATCCGCTATAACGGGCAGGTTTCGGACGCGGCGGGGCAAAAGGGCCAGCAGGCGCAGGTCGCCTTCGAGATCCTGCGCGACCTGCGATATAACAAGCTCGCCGTGACGATCGACGGTCCGCTCGACGGCAGCATCGATTTCAACATGGTGTTCGAAGGAACCGGCAATGTGCCGGTCAACAAGCAGCGCGTGCGCGTGCCGGTTGTTTACAGGATCAATGTCGACGCCGCGCTTCTCGAACTCCTCAGCCAGGCGAGCCTGACGCGCAATGTGCAGCTGCAAATCCAGCGCGGCCTGCAGCAGTCGGGAAGCGGCGCCGAGGCGGAAGAAGAAGGCGCAGATGCGTCGCCGCCGACGCAATAAGGCCAAGTTTTCGCCCCAGTGGCGGGGTAGGTGAAAGGCGTACTATTCCGTGTGGCGCGTTTTGCGGAAGCGTTTATACTGACAGAGGAACCCGAGGGAGAGGCGATGGCTATCAAGGGATATATGAACGCGGCGGGCGCCCTGCCGATTGCAGCGGCGCTTCTGCTTGGCGCGTGCACCACAGTGACGCTCAAAGGCGATGAAGATGAACCCATCGTGGTCAATCTCAACGTCAAAATCGACCAGGAAGTCCGCGTCAAACTCGATAAGGAAATCGAGGATCTGATCGCGGAAAATCCGGACATTTTCTAAGGGGGATTGGAGAGCTCACATGAAAACGATTTTTGCAAAGCTCGCCGTCGCGACAGCGTTGCTGTTCGCCGCCATTGCGAGCCCGGCCTCGGCCGCCAGCGCGATCATCGAGCAGGCGAAAGCGCAATGCATCATCGGCGAACAGGCTGACGGCTATCTCGGCTATGCCGACGCCAGCAAGGCGAGCGAGGAACTGAAGCGCGAGGTCCGCGCGGTCAACCAGCAGCGCAAGGCCTATTACAGCCAGATCGCTCAACGTAACGGCGTGACGATTGAGGTCACAGCGGCCCTGACGGCGGAAAAGCTTATCGCCCAGGCGCCGGCCGGGCAGTGCGTGCGCGACTCCACGGGGCAGTGGAAGCGGAAGTAATCGATCATTCGGGCCGGTTCCTACTCGGGCCAGCCCTGCGAATCGGCGATAAGGGTCCTTCGTACTGAAGGACCCTTTTTCATGTCAGAACCGCTTTCCAAGTCGAGCCAGTCTGAAACCGGCGGGGCCGAGCCGCTTGATCCCGTCTCCTTGTCGGCGTTGCTCGCCTCGCGGCTCTGCCATGATCTCATCAACCCGGTCGGCGCGATCGGCTCAGGCCTTGAAGTCCTCGAAGAGCCGGGCATGGACAAGCCGATGCAGGACGCCGCGATCGATCTCATCCGCTCGGGCGGGCAGAAGTCGATCGCGCTCCTCAAATTCGCGCGCCTCGCCTATGGCGCGGCGGGCGGCTTCGGCGCGGAGATCCCGATGGAGGATGCGGCGGCCGTGCTGCGCGAAGTCTACGACTGGGCGAAGGCGGAGCTTGATTGGCGCTTGCCTTCCGGCATGGCGCCCAAGGAAAAGGTCAAGACGCTGCTCATTCTCGGCCATGCGGCGGCGGATTGCGTTCCGCGCGGAGGGTCGGTCGTCATCAGCGCCGAGGGCCCGCATTACACCGTTGAGGCCTCAGGTCCGCGCACGATCCTGCAGGAAGATCTCGTGCGCGCTCTCGAAGGCGACACGTTCGAGCTGAAGCCGAAATTCGCCCCGGCCTATGTCGCCGGGCTGCTGACGCGCGAGGCGGGCGGGTCCATCAGCGTCGTTCTCGATAATGACAAGGTCATTATGCGAGTTAATTTCGCCAATTAGCTCGCTTTGGCGAAAGCGTGTTAACGGCAAGCTAACCGAGAAAAGCGAAGCTGGCGCTCGGAATTAGAGCGCGGCCCGCCTTTTGCGGCCGCCCCAGGGGCGTTGCATGAAGTCGGTACTTATCGTTGAAGATTCATCCCTCGTGCGCGAGATCGCGGCGCGCATCGTCAAGGAACTCGGCCTCAAGCCGATTGAGGCGGGAACGCCCGCCGAAGCGATCGAGATCTTCAAGGCGCAGACCCCGCCCGCGATCCTGCTCGACTGGGATTTGCCGAACTTCGGCGCGCTCGACGTGCTTCATGGCGTCGGCGTGCTGACGCCGGAGCCGCGCCCGTCGATCATCCTCCTCGCGACGGAGAACGATCCGCAGCAGTTCACGCTCGCGCGCGCGGCTGGCGCCCAGTTCCACATTCTGAAGCCGTTTGAGCGGCAGACGATTGCGGCGGCTCTCGCCGAGGCGGGCGTTCTCGAAGGCGCGCCCTCGCGCTCGGATCGCGCCGCTTCGTAAGCTTTAAAATTAGCCCAGAACGCCGGTCTTCTTGAGGGCCGAGACTTCTTCGCCCTGAAGGCCGAGGAAGTCGCGCAGCACTTCGTCCGTATGCTGGCCGAGCGTCGGCGGCGCGCGATCGGAGAGGGCGGGCGTCTCAGAATATTTGACCGGGTGCGGAACATAGAGCTGGTCCGGCGCATCGGCGCGCGGCATCGCAACCGCCATGCCGCGCGCTTTGGCCTGTGGATCGGCGAAGACAGCGTCGATAGTATTGATAGGCCCCGCCGGCACGACCGCTTCTTCGAACGCGGCGAGCCAATGGGCGCTCGTTTCTTTCTTCAGTTCAGGGACGATCTCGGCGATGAGCGCGGCGCGGTTCATGACGCGCGAGCGGCTGTTCGAAAACCGCGGATCGCGCGGAAGATCCGGACGGGCGATGACGCGCGAGAAAGCGGCGAACTGTCCGTCATTGCCGGTGGCGACGACGATGAAACCGTCAGCCGTCGCGAACACCTGATAGGGCGTAAGGTTCGGATGCGCATTGCCCATCCGCGTCGGCGCGGCGCCTGAGACGAGATAGTTCGACGCCTGATTGGCGAGCATCGCGATCTGGCAATCAAACAGCGCGACATCGACATGCTGGCCTTCGCCGGTGCGCTCAGCGTGGCGCAATGCGGCGAGCATCGCGTTCGCGGCATACATGCCCGAGAAGAGATCGGCGACGGCGACGCCGACCTTCATCGGCTCTGCGCCGGGCGCGCCATCGGGTTGCCCGGTGATCGACATCAGGCCGCCCATCGCCTGGATCATGAAGTCGTAGCCTGTGCGCGGCGCGTAAGGCCCCGTCTGGCCGAAGCCGGTGATGGAGCAATAGACGAGGCGCGGGTTCACCCTCTTCAGGGACTCATAGTCGAGGCCGTATTTCTTCAACCCGCCGACCTTGAAGTTCTCAACGAGAATGTCCGCCTTTGCAGCGAGGCGGCGAATGATGTCGGCGCCCTCTTCGCTCGCCATGTCGATCGCGACCGAGCGCTTGTTGCGGTTCGCGGAAAGGTAATAGGCCGCATCGGTTGTTTCGCCGGCTTCATTGGTAAGGAAAGGCGGCCCCCAGCTGCGAGTATCGTCGCCCGCGCCCGGCCGTTCGACCTTGATGACGTCGGCGCCGAGATCGGCGAGGAGCTGGCTCGCCCACGGCCCCGCAAGCACGCGGGAGAGGTCGAGCACCAGAACGCCCTCAAGGGCCGTCTTATGTGCAGTTTTTGTCATGGCCGACCTTTTAAGGGGCGCCGGGGCCCGCGCAAGCCGGGCGCAAGCGGGTTTCTGCGGTCCACGGTTGCATTTGACCGCGCGCTGCGGAATTCGGATAGTCGGATCACAAAAAGACGATTGATTGGAGGATACCCCATGCGCGGCCTGATGATGGACAGCCAGCTCCTGACGACCGAGCTTTTGAAGCACGCCGCGCGCAACTATCGCCATATCGAAATCGTTACACGTACAGTCGAAGGGCCGATCCATCGCTATACGATCGGCGAGGCGAAGCGGCGCATCGAAAAGCTCGCCGACGCGCTCGTGAATATGGGCGTCCAGCCGGGCGACCGGGTCGGCGTTATCGGCTGGAACACTTATCGCCAGTTCGAGATGTATTATGCGGTCGGCGGCATCGGCGCGGTGCTGCATACGGTGAACCCGCGCCTCGGGCCGGAAAACGCCGGCTATGTCATCAACCACGCCGAGGACAAGTTCCTCTTTTTCGACAACACCTTTGCGCCGCTTGTCGCCGCGCTGAAGCCGCACGTTCCGTGCGTGAAGCGTTTCGTCGCAATGACGAGCCGCGAACATGCGCCGGCCTTCCCGGGCGAGCTTGATATCTATGACGAGATCGTGGAACGCGGCCGCGAGAATTTTGACTGGCCCGAGTTCGATGAAAATACGGCGGTCGCGATGTGCTACACTTCAGGCACGACGGGCGAGCCGAAGGGCGTCGTCTATTCGCACCGCTCCGTCGTCATCCAGAGTTTCGCCGCCTGCCTTCCGACGGCCATGGGCCTCGGCGAAGGCGACGTGCTGCTGCCGGTCGTGCCGATGTTCCACGTCAATGCGTGGAACGCGCCTTACTCGGCGATGCTCGTCGGCGCCAAGCAGGTGTTCCCAGGCCCGCGTCTCGACGGGGAAGGGCTCTATGAAATGTTCGAAGCGGAGAAGGTGACGTTCTCGTCGGGCGTTCCGACGGTATGGCTCAACCTTCTTCATTATCTCGAAAAGACCGGCAAGAAGCTCAACTATCTCAAGCGCGGCATGTGCGGCGGTTCGGCGCTACCGGAAGCGCTTATTCGCGGCTATGCGAAATATGGTGTCGAGTTGCAGCAGGGCTGGGGCATGACGGAGATGTCGCCGATCGGAACGGTCAATGTGCTGCCGCCGAACCTTCGCGAATTGCCGGCGGAGGAGCGCATCAAACATCAGGTCAAGCAAGGCCGCGCGCTGCCCTTCGTCGACATGCGCATCGTCTCTCCCGAAGGCAAAGTGCTTCCGCATGACGGCGAACAGGACGGCCATCTGCAAGTGCGCGGGCCGTGTATCATCAAGGACTATTACAAGCGTGAAGGCAAAACGCTGACGACGGACGGCTGGTTCGACACGGGCGACGTCGCGCTGATCGATGAAGACGGATTTCTTCAGATCACGGATCGATCGAAAGACGTCATCAAGACGGGCGGCGAGTGGGTCTCCTCGATTGATATTGAAAACGCCGCGCTTCTCCACCCGGCGGTGGCGCAGGCGGGCGTTATCGGCGTCACCCATCCGAAATGGCAGGAGCGCCCGCTTCTCGTTGTCGTCAAGAAAGAAGGCGCCGAGACTTCCAGCGAGGAAGTGCGCGAGTTCCTGAAGGACAAGCTCGACAAGATCGCCTGGCCCGACGCCGTTGAGTTTATTCAGGAAATGCCGCTCGGCGCGACTGGCAAGGTGCTCAAGACCGAGCTTCGAAAGATGTTCGGCTCCTACCAGTTGCCCGAATAGGCGCGCCTTTCCGTTTTTGATCTTTCTCATGGAACGCCGCTTCCGCGCGGGCGAGGATGCTTCTCGCAATTCAGCCGGAGGAGAAGCTCCCATGAGCATTTCGATGGACGCGAAGGCGCGCAAGAAATTCCTCGCCATTCTTGACGACGCGCTCGATCTCACGATCGCCACCAATCGAGCGGACGGCTATCCGCAGGCGACCGTCGTCAGTTTCGTGCATGACGGAGATAAGATTTATCTAGGGTGCAGTCCCGCAAGCCAGAAGGCGCAAAACATGTTGCGCGACGATCGCGTCTCGGTCGCGCTCACGGCGCCTTACAAGTCATGGGATGAAATTCGCGGCGCTTCGATCGGCGGTCGCGCGCGGCGCGTCACCGAGACTGAAGAGCTTCAGCGCGTCGGCGCGTTGATGCTCGCGCGGTTTCCGCAAGTCGCCGAATTCATGAAGTCAGGAATGATGGAAGAGACTTTCGTCTTCCGGATCGATCCGGAAGTCATTTCCATTCTCGATTATTCGCTGGGCTTTGGTCACACGGAGCTGCATGACGGGGCGTAAGCGCGCTGTCGGCTTCGAGGTCAAGGGAGGCATTTGAACAAGGCGCGTCCGCCGTCGCCGCGCCGCTGTTCGCGCAAGTCCCGCAGCAGGCGCGCGATCCGTCGGCCGGGAAGGCCGCCATGGCGCCCACAAGATTCTCCGCTCCCAAAAAATGCACTCTGAGCAAGATGACTCTCCGGTTTGCGAGGGGGCCCGATCGGCTCCGGCGGGCGGCGGCCTCGCTGGATCCGTTTGTTCCGCGGCGACCCATCGGGCCGCCCTCACGCACATTCTCTACTGCAATTGATAATGATTCGCAAATACTATCTCGCCGCATGGGAAAGATGACAGCCGGGGCGGCGGCGCCTAAATGGGGGCTGGTCGCCGGAGAAGGAGAGCCAGCCAATGGTCGCGAAACTGACCGAGGCCGAAAGAAGCGCATTCTTTGAGGAATTCGCCGGCTGGGAGCCCGTGGACGGGCGGGACGCGGCGAAGAAGGCGTTCGCCTTCGCCGACTTCAACGAGGCGTTCGGCTTTATGGCGCGGGTCGCGCTCGCCGCCGAAAAGGCGGACCATCACCCCGAATGGTTCAACGTCTACAATCGGGTGGAAATAACGCTGACGACACATGACGCCGGCGGGCTTTCAAAGCGCGACGCCAGCCTCGCGCGCTTTATCGAGGCGGCGGCGCGCGGGAGCAGGGGATAAACGCAGGCGCCGCAAATTCGCCGTCTCGGCGCCTTTCTCACGCCCGCCAAAGAGGGTACCGATAACAGGCTGAAAACACGCGAGGATTCTTGACCATGGCGACGATCGCGCTGGTGGACGACGACGAAAATATTCTCACTTCGGTATCCATGGCGCTGGAGGCTGAGGGGCACACGGTAAAGACGTTCGAAGATGGGGCGGCTGCGCTCGCCGACATCGTCGCGTCGCCGCCGGACCTCGTCGTCTCCGACATCAAGATGCCGACGATGGACGGGATGGAGCTCCTGCGGCGCATTCGCCAAAGCTCTGACCTGCCGCTCATCTTCCTGACGTCGAAGGACGAAGAGATCGACGAAGTGCTCGGCCTTACGCTCGGCGCCGACGATTATGTGAAGAAGCCGTTCTCGCAGCGCCTGCTGATCGAACGCATCAAGGCGGTGCTGCGCCGGCGCCAGGCGGGCGCGACGCCGACGGCGGAAGAAGAAAAGAAAGTCATCCGCCGCGGCGAGCTGACGCTCGACCCGCTGCGCCACGCTTGCGCCTGGAAGGGCAAGCATGTGACCCTGACGGTGACAGAGTTCCTCATTCTCGAAGCGCTCGCGCAGCGCCCCGGCTATGTCAAAAGCCGCGATCAACTGATGGATGCGGCCTATGACGATCAGGTCTATGTCGACGACCGCACGATCGACAGCCACATCAAGCGAATCCGCAAGAAGTTCCGTGTCGTTGACAGGGAATTCGACGCGATCGAAACGCTCTATGGCGTGGGTTACAAATATAACGACGGCTAACGGATGACGGCGGAGGCCGCCGGCAAGAACAAAAGACGGCGCAGGGGCGGAGGAATTCAGATTTCCCGCCTGACGGTGACGATTGTTCTCGCGAACCTTATCGGCCTTGTCATTCTTCTGCTCGGCTCGTTCGGCCTCACGCAGTATCGCGACGGCCTCATCCTCGCAAAACTCGAAGGCGTGCGCGCGCAGGCGCAGATCATCGCCGACGTGCTCGCGCAGGTCGCGATCGACGAAACATCATGCCAGCCCGTCGAGGAGGCCGAGATTGAGCGCGCCGGCGAGTCGAACGCCATCTGCTCTCTCGCGCTGAACGAAGGCGACGTCACCGAAGTTTTCAATCGCGTGTGGGACAGCTTTGAAGGCCGCGTGCGAATCTTCAACGCGCCGCAGACATTCGAAACGCCGCCGGTGAAGGATGCGAGCGCGCTCCTCATCGAAGACGTCGTTCTTCGCCGCGACAAGATCGTGATGTCGGATCTGCCGCCGCTGGAAGAAGGCGGCGCTGAAGGATTCTTCAATTCGCTCACGACCGACCTCACCAAATGGCTGAGCGATGTCCTTTCGGGCGGCTTCCGCAAACAGGCGGCGCGGCGAACGGTGGAAGACGAACTCAACTCCGCGCTCGCCTCTTCTCCCTTCGCCAGCGATCGTGGCGCTGCGAGCGTGCGGCTCAATGAAAATGGCGAGCTTGTCGCGTCGGTTTCCGTGCCGATCAGGAAAGTGCAGGCGATCTACGGCGTCGTTACGGCTGAGATCGGCGGCATTGACGACCTCGTCGCGGAAACGCGGCGCTCCATTCTGCCATTCTTCGGGCTCGCCGCGACGGCGGCGATCCTTTCATCGCTGCTGCTCACCGCTGCAATCGCCCAGCCGATCCGCCAGCTTGCGCAGGCGACCGACAAAGTGCGCGAGGGCATCGCCATGGCGGGCCGCGCGCGCATTCCCGATCTTGCGCACCGGCGCGACGAAATCGGCGAGCTGTCCGCCGCCTTGCGGGCGATGATGCAGGCGATCTATGCGCGAATAGACGCCATCGAAAGTTTCGCGGCCGACGTAGCGCACGAGCTCAAGAACCCGCTGACATCGATCCGCAGCGCCGTCGAAACGCTCGACATCGCGCAGAAGCCGGAAGCGCGCGCCAAGCTCATGGGCGTCATCAAGAAAGACGTCGCGCGGATGGACCGTCTCATCACCGATATTTCGAACGCGTCGCGCCTCGACGCCGAGCTCGCGCGCGAAACGCGCGCAGTCATCGACATCCGCAAGCTTCTCAAAGACATCGTCGACCTCTACGCGACGATCAACAAGGAAGGCGACGCGCGCGTCATCTTCGATGCTTCCGGCGCGCCGCTTTATCTCCTCGCCAACCCTTCCGCGCTGGGACAGGTCTTCCGAAATCTCATCGACAATGCGCGCTCCTTCAGCCCGAAAGACGGCGAAGTGCGCCTCTTCCTCGAAAGCCCGCATGACCGCTACGGCATGATCCGCGTCTATGTCGACGATGACGGGCCGGGCATTCCGGAAGACGCGCTCGACAAGATCTTCCGGCGTTTCTACACGAAGCGCCCCGCCGGCGCGGCCTTCGGGAACAATTCGGGTCTTGGCCTTGCGATCTGCCGGCAGATCGTGAACTCGCATGGCGGGCGCGTATTCGCCGAGAACCGTCGCGGCGGCGCCGAGCCCGGCGACGAGAAGGTCGCCGGCGCGCGTTTCATCGTCGAACTTCCGGCGGCCTGATATGGGCGAGGGCGCGCTCACTCATGGCGTTGCAGTCGCCGTCTCAGTCGACCCTGATGGTCCTCTTGCAGGCGCTCTCCTTCTTGGACCGTCAGCAAGCGGAAAATCCGCGCTCGCCCTGAGACTGATCGAGGAATGCCCGTGGCGGCGCACTGCGCTCGTCGCTGATGACGCAGTGCTCCTCAAAGGCGACGGCGGGCGGATTATCGCGCGCGCGCCGGAGCGAATCGCAGGACTCATCGAAGTGCGCGGCTTCGGTCCCGCCCGCGTACGCCGCCTTGAGACCGCGCCAATGCTCGCTGCATTCGACCTTTCCGCGCCTGAAAGCAGGTTCCCCGAACCCTCCATGCGGGAGTACGCGCCCGGGATCGCGCTCGCTCTCTGGCCGTTCCGGGCGGGAGAGGGCGGGCCTGCGCGGCTTCGCGCCGCGTTGCGGTCGATTCTGGGTGGACAAACGCTTTAGCCTGAGCACCATGGCGACTCGCGGGGGAGCCGTTTTCGTTTTCAATCGGAGCGAGAACGGCTCTATATCTTTCGGGTGTTGCGTATCTGGCTGCGAACCGATCTCGCCTGCGAAGGTCGTGGGAACGCTGGACTGAAGGAGCCTTGATGATCGGCCTTGTTATCGTCACGCATGGACGTCTTGCGGAAGAATTCCTTGCGGCTGCAGAGCATGTCGTCGGTCCGCAGGAGAAAGCGCGCGCGGTTTCGATCGGCGCGGATGACGACATGGAAAAACGGCGGGCGGATATTCTCGCCGCTGCGAAAGAAGTCGATTCAGGCGACGGCGTCATCATCCTCACCGACATGTTCGGCGGCACGCCGTCGAACCTTGCGATCTCGGTGATGGAGAAGGCGAACGCGGAAGTGATCGCGGGCGTGAACCTGCCGATGTTGATCAAGCTTGCATCGATCAGAGCCGATCAGGATTTGAAGGGCGCGGTCGCCGCCGCGCATGATGCGGGGCGGAAATACATCAACGTCGCTTCGTGGGTGCTCTCCGGGGAAGCAGCAGACTAACGAGGCGGGGCGTTGTCGGAAGCCGTGTCGGCCACCGTAAAGATCGTGAACCTGCGCGGCCTTCATGCGCGCGCATCCGCCAAGTTCTGTGCGGTGACGAATTCCTTCGACGCCAATGTGCGCGTGACACACGAAGACTGGACCGTTCCCGGCAATTCGATCATGGGCCTTGCAACGCTCGGAGCCGGCATCGGCTCGGAGATCGTGATATCCGCTGAAGGTCCGCAAGCGGCCGAAGCCGTTGATACGCTCGTCAAACTTGTCACCGACAAGTTCGGCGAGAAGGAATAATCTCAGAACCAGTCGAGCAGGCGCTCGAGATATTTCACTTCGTCTTCGCTGCGCTCGCCATCCGAAAGGCGCCGGCGCAGTTCGTCGAGCACGTCGCGCGCGCTACGCGCCTCGCCTTCCTCGGGAAGGTCGACGCCGCGGCCATAGGCGTTGCCGGCGGGGCGGCCGAGGGGGTCGAGCGAGGCGCCTTCGCCTTGCGTCTGTCCCTGACCCATTTGCTGGCCCGCCTGTTTGCCTTGCGCTTCCGCGAGGGCCTGCGCGCCTTCGCGCAGCTTGCCGATCGCGTCTTCCATCGCCGTCGTCGCAGCGTCGAAATTGTCGGAGCGCAGCGCCGATTCCGCTTCCTGCATGTCGCGCAGCGCCTGCCCGAGCGAGCGAGCACCGTCGCCATTCGGGTCTGCGCGCGAGCCGTTTTCTTTCAGCGCATCAAGGAGCTTAGACAGGTCGCCCGCGAGGTCGCCCTGTTCGCCTGCGAGCGGATCGCCATTCGCGCCAAACTCCTTGCCTTCATCGAAGGCGCGGTTCGAAAGATCGCGCTGGCGGCCGATAAGATCGCCGGCTTCGCCCGCGGCGCCGCCTTGTCCCTGTCCGGGCGATCCTTGTCCGGACTGTCCGCCGCCGGCGCCGCGCGACGACATTCTGAGATTGTTGAGAAGGTTTTCGAGATCGGAAAGCGCCTGCCGCGCTGCGCTGCGCGCGCCCGACTGGGCGAGGTTGTTGATGGAATCGAGCATCTGGTCGAGATCGCCGGGCGTCAGCGCCTCATCGCCCTGCGCGCTTTCGCCTTGCGGAATTTGCCCCGATTGCGCGAGCGCCTGCAGATATTGCTGCATCGCGTCGCGCAGCTCTTCGACGAGTTTGGCGATCTCGTCATCGCTTGCGTTGTTTTCAAGCGCCTGACGCAGCGCATCCTGCGCGGCTTCAAGCCGGCGGCGCGCAAGTTCCAGCGCCTCATCTTCCAGCTGCAGAGCCAGCGGCCAGAATTCCTCGACTGTCTGTTTGAAGTCCTCGTCGCGCTGGCGCATCACTTTCCAGAAGGCCGTCCGTATAAGGAGGTAATCCGTGCTCTTGTCGTAGAAGCGGTCCGGCGCGAAGGTGAGCGCATCAAGTGAGCGGCCGACGCGCGGCCAGGCTTTCGCAGCGACAGCGAGCGTCTGGCGCTGTTCAATGACGGCGCGCGCAAGCGGATTGTAGAATTCGCGCGCGGGAAGGCGGGTCGCGACTTCTTCAGTTTCGCCTGTCTGGCCCGCGCCGTCCGTCACGACGATCTTCGCGATGACGCCAAGGCCCGCCCACGGGTCCGATTGCAGGTCGAGATCGAAGCGCCGCTCGCCGGATTTGCCGCTGACGCCATCGAGCGCGATGCTGCGCGTCTCGCGGACTGACATCTCGTCGAGTTCCGGCGCATCGAGCGGGCGTTCCTGATCGGGGTCGAGGCGCAGGCGCAGTGTCGCGCCCGTAATGCCGTAGTCGTCGTCGATCGACAGCGCGACCGCGAGCCGCGCATCGTCCGTCGTCGCAGGCGGTTCGATAAAGCCGACGGAAGGCGCGGTGTCTGGCACGACGCCGATCGGCCAGCGACCCTCTGCGGCGCCGATGCGCAAGGCGACGGCGCCGCTCGTTTCAAGCGGCAGGCTCGCCCGGCCGGGCGAGTCCTTCTCCGGTTCGGCGAGCGTGCGGCCTTCCGGCGTTTCGAGGGAGAGCGCAAAGCGCCGGGCGTTGTTGATCTGCGCGACGATGTGGGAGCCTGCCGGCGCGTCGATCTGCTGGCGCCCGCCGCTGACGGCCTCGCCCGCGCGCAGAAGATAGATTGGCGCCTTGCCGGTATAGGCGGGCGGTTCGATCCACAGATCTGCGACGGCGGTCGCGCCGATATGGCCGGAACCGGGGGTGAAAGAGGCGGTGAGGCGGGAGGCCCATTGCGGCCCGGCGGCGACCAGCGCGACGGCGAGAAGGCCCGGCGCGGCGAAGCGGAGCGACCAAGGGTCGACAGCGTCCGCCGTCGCCTTCGGCGTCCTGAGGCGCGCCTTCGCCGCCTCGCGGCGCATCTCGGCGAGATGGGCCCGCCACAGCGGCGAGGTCTCGCCGGAGCGGAAGGGCCGGTCCTTGATCGCCTGCAGCGGATTGTGCTGAAGGCCGCCGTCTTCTTCGAGGCGCGCCAAGGCGTCCCGGCGGGATGGGAAGGACAGGCGAGGGCCGAAGCGGAGGGCGGCCGCGCCCGTCGCGGCGATGGCGGCGGCGAGCGAAAGCCAGTGGGCCCATTCTGGGACAATCCGCCAGACATCGAAGAGGCCCAAGGTGAGAATGAGGAAGGAAGGCGCGCCGACCGCAAGAAGAACCGGCCAGAGCTGCTCCCACAGCAGCACGCCGCGCGTCAGCGAAATCGTGAACGGCCCGGGCGGGCGCTTCGCCAAGCGTTCGCCAACATTCACGCGCCGTTTCAACGCCTTCGTCATACTTCTTGCACTTTATCGCCCGAGGGGCGTTTCGTCGATTGGCGAAGCCGCATTTCGCCGTCAAAAAGAACCGGTTGGCGGGATTTTGCGATAGACTGGTTAACGGAGCAGCGGGTTTGGTCTGGTCGATACTTTCGAGAAAGCGCCGGAAGAAGCTCGCCGACGACGCCTCGCGCTCGCGCGCGAACAAGATCGCCGTGAAAATCGCGTGGGGCGCGGTGATCTTCTATAATTGCGTCGGCCTCCTCGACATCGCCTCGACCCATATCGCCGTCACCAATGGCGCGGGCGAAGAGGCGAACCCCGTTATGCGAATTGCAATGGCGAATTTAGGGCCGGGCTGGGTCGGCGCGAAGCTGATGCTTCAGATGCTGATCAGCGTGATGGTGCTGTGGTTCCCGCACCGCATCGTGCTCGCCATCTTCATTCTGGCGGTCTCGTTCAACGCCTGGATCGTCTATCAGAACTTCGCGATCGCGGGGTTTTTCTAGGCGGTCAGAGGAGCGCGTCGCGAACGGCGCGCGCGGCGTGAACGATCGCGTCTTCCGCGACATTCGAAAAGCGCGTGAACGAGACGAAGCCGTGAATCTGGTCCGGATAGTCAATATACTGAACATCGACGCCTGAAGCGCGCATCTGTTCGGCGTAGTCGCGCCCCTCATCGACCAGCGGGTCGAAGCCGGCGGTGACGACGAGCGCGGGGGCAAGGCCTTCCGGCGGTGCGGCGCGCAAGGGCGACACGCGCTCGTCCGCGCGGTCCGTTCCTTCGGGCAGGTAATGGCTGTCGAACCAGTCCATGCCTTCCTTGGTCAGGAAATAGCCGTCGGCGTATTTCTCCCGGCTCGGCGTCGTGTCTACCGATTGCGTCACCGGATAGAAGAGAAGCTGGAAGGCGAGCTCCGGTCCGCCATGACGCGCAAAATGGCGCGCGGCGACGGTCGCGAGGTTGGCGCCCGCGGAATCGCCGCCAAGCGCGAGGCGAGACGGGTCGACGCCGTAAGTCTCTGCGGCTTCGGTGATCGCGACAGCGGCGGCGATGGCGTCCTCGACCGGCGCGGGGAACGGCGCTTCCGGCGCGAGGCGATAGTCAATGGAGATGACGCGGAAGCCGCCATGATGGGCGAGGCGCCGGCAAAGCGGGTCGTGGCTTTCAATATCGCCGAGAACGAAGCCGCCGCCATGATAATAGACGAGCGTCGGGCGGGCCCCGCCGTCCTCAGTGTCATAGATGCGCGCCTTCAAGGGGCCTTCGGCGCCCGCAACGGTGACATCGCGAATGACGGGGAGATCGGGCGACGGGTTGTTGATGAGATCTCGCCCGCGCGAGCGGCGCTCGCGCACTTCCTGTGGGCTCGACTCGGCCAAGGGCGGGTCGCCCAGCGAGGTCATGAGTTCCAGAAGCGCGCGGGTTTTAGGATCGAGTTCTGTCATCGCGCGAGGGTGCAACCTTGCATGACCCCGCGCAAGCGCGATGAGCAGCGGTTAGAGCCAGTCCGGCTTCTCTTCCAGCGCAGTCATTTCCTCAAAAGTGGGACGCCTGCGGATGACCGCATAGCGCGCGCCGTTGACGAGGACTTCCGGAATGAGCGGGCGCGTATTGTATTGCGAGGCCTGCGAGGCGCCGTATGCGCCGGCTGTCAGCAGGGCGATGAGCTTGCCCGGAGCGAGGGCCGGCAGCGCGCGATCGCGCCCGAAACGGTCGGAGGATTCGCACACCGGGCCGACGACGTCATAGGCGACTTTCGATGCGTCGGCTTCGGCTTCGTCGACGGGAATGACCGTGTGGTGCGCGTCATAAAGCGCCGGGCGGATGAGATCGTTCATCGCGGCGTCGATGATGAGGAAGCGGCGCGCCGAGCCTTCCTTGTCATAGATGACGCGCGAAACGAGAACGCCGGCATTGCCGACGATCATGCGTCCCGGTTCGAAAATAAGCTGCACGCCGAGCGGCGCGGCGATGCGCTTGATGAGGCCGGCATATTCATCCGGGTGCGGCGGTTCTACGCCGGTCTCGCCATAGGAGATGCCGAGACCGCCGCCGAGATCGACGCGTTCGATCGTGCAGCCATCGGCGCGCAGCGCTGCGACGAGGTCGGCGACCCGGTTGAAGGCGGCTTCAAACGGCGCGAGCTCTGCGATCTGCGAGCCGATATGCACGTCGACGCCCTTAACCTCGATGCCGGGAAGGGCGCGCGCGCGGGCGTAAAGGTCTCTCGCGCGATCCCAGGCAACGCCGAACTTGTCTTCCTTCTTGCCGGTCGAGATTTTCTCGTGACCGCCGGCTTTCACGTCGGGGTTCACGCGGAAGGCGATCGGCGCCTTCGCGCCTTTTGAGACGGCGACCTCGTTGAGCGCGTCGAGCTCCGGTTCGGATTCGACGTTGAACTGGTGAATGCCTTCGGAAAGGGCGAACGCCATCTCCTCGCGCGTCTTGCCGACGCCGGAGAAGACGATTTTGGACGCAGGGATTCCAGCGGCGCGCGCGCGTTTCAACTCGCCGCCCGAAACGACGTCAGCGCCGGCACCTTCGCTTGCGAGCACCTTGATGACCGAAATGTTCGGGTTCGCCTTCACCGAGTAGGCGATAAGCGTGTCGCAGCCCTTGAATGCAGCCTGAAAGACGCGGATGTGACGCCGTATCGTCGCTTCCGAATAGCAATAGAACGGCGTGCCGACATCGGCCGCGATCGTTTCAAGGCTCACGTCTTCGGCGTGGAGGACGCCGCCCCGATACTCGAAGTGGTGCAAGGGAATTACTCGGTGAAAGAAGATTGCGGTGGTTTTTCCGGCGGGCGCAGCGGCGCTTTCTTGCCGCAGGCCGACAGGAAGAAGAGAGCGGCGAGAGCGATCATCAGAAATCTCATGCCTTGTTCTCCTTGGAAAGGCGATCCCGCCAGAGCGCGATCTGCTGTTTCACATTATCGGGCGCTGTGCCGCCATAGGATTTGCGCGAGGCGACGGAAGCTTCAACCGTCAGCACCGAGAAGACGTCCTTGGTGATGCGCGCGTCGACTTTCTGCATTTCTTCTAGCGAAAGCTCGTCGAGGCGGATCGACTTGGCTTCGGCGAGCGCGACGATAGCGCCGGTCACATGGTGCGCGTCGCGGAACGGCATTCCGAGCACGCGCACGAGCCAGTCGGCGAGATCGGTCGCGGTGGAGTACCCAGCCATCGCGGCGGCGCGCATCTTTTCCGGGTTCATGGTGAGATCGCGCACCATGCCTTCCATCGCGGCGACGGCGAGCGCGAGATCGTCAAACGCCTGGAATGTCGCGGCCTTGTCTTCCTGCATGTCCTTCGAATAGGCGAGCGGCAGGCCCTTCATCACAAAGAGAAGGCTCGTGAAGGAGCCTGCAATACGGCCGATCTTGGCGCGGCAAAGCTCGGCGGCGTCGGGGTTGCGCTTCTGCGGCATGATCGAAGAGCCGGTCGAGAAGGCGTCAGAGAGTTTTGCGAAGGCGAAGTGCGGCGATGTCCAGAACACGATCTCTTCCGAAAGCCGCGAAAGATGGCTTGCGGCGATCGTAGCGGCGCTGAGTGCCTCAAGCGCGAAGTCGCGCGCCGAAACGCTGTCGAGCGAATTGCCCGTCGGGCCGTCAAAGCTGAGCGCCTTCGCGGTCATCGCGCGGTCGATAGGGTAGGGCGTGCCGGCGAGCGCGGCGGCGCCCAGCGGGCATTCGTTCATCCGTGCGCGCGCATCTTCGAAACGCGCGCGGTCACGCGCGAACATCTCGACATAGGCGAGGCAGTGATGACCGAAGGTCACGGGCTGGGCCGTCTGCAAATGAGTGTAGCCCGGCATGATCGTCGCGGCGTGCGCTTCGGCTTTTTCAAGCAGCGCTTCCTGCAGGAGGCGCAACGCGGCGGAAGCCTCGTCGCAGGCGCGGCGCACCCAGAGGCGGAAATCGGTCGCGACCTGATCGTTGCGCGAGCGCGCGGTGTGGAGGCGTGCGGCGGGCTCGCCGACAAGCGCTTTCAGCCGCGCCTCGATATTCATGTGAATGTCTTCGAACTTCTTCGAGAAAGCGAACTTGCCTTCCTCAATTTCGCCGGAGATCGCGTCGAGGCCCTTCGTGATCGCCGCAAGGTCGTCCTTCGAGATCACGCCGGTCGCGGCGAGCATCGCCGCATGGGCTTTCGAGCCGGCGATATCCTCGCGCCACAGCCGCTTGTCGACGTCGATCGAGGCGTTGATTTCTTCCATGATGGCGGCGGGACCGGCGGCGAAACGCCCGCCCCACATTTGGTTTTTTCCGCCGTCGCGCTTATCTGACATCTCTATCGACCAGGAATTCAGGAGACTTGGGACTATGAAGGCGCTTCGTTCGCCGCGTCTGTGGCTGATGGTCTGGGGCGGTCTCGGCGCGCTGGGTCTCGTCTACGTTATTATCGCCGCCAGCGTCCAGACCTCGCCGCGCGCCGAACCCTCGGCGCTGCGCCTCGATGAGAGCCTTTTGACCGGCGCGATGGCGAAATTCGACTATGCTTTCCCGGCGCGCGGCGCGCCGCAGGTTCCTTTCATGGCGGGGGACCGGCAAGTCACCATCAACGATTTCAAGGGCAAGGCGGTGCTCGTCAATTTCTGGGCGACCTGGTGCGCGCCATGCGTCAAAGAGCTGCCCTCGCTCGACAAGCTGCAGGCGGAACTGGGCGGCGACGATTTCGAGGTGGTGGCGATCGCCGCTGACGCGAGCGGGCCCGAAAAGGCGAAGGAATTCCTCGATCGGCACGGAATCAGGAACCTCGCGCTCTATTCCGACGCGCGTTTGCGCCTCGTCAGCGAGGTGAACACGGTCGGCGCGCTCCCCTTGAGCATCCTCTATGACAAGAACGGCAAGGAAATCGGCCGCCTCCTCGGCGAGGCGGACTGGGCGAGCCCGGAAGCGCGCCGGCTCATCGAAAGCGTGATCGAGGGAGCCCAGTAAAGGCCGTCCTCAATTTCCCCCGAGGCCTTGCTCTCGCCATAAGGACAGGCGAAGAGAGCCCCAACGGACCTTGCGTCGCGCCGAGCGCATAAAAAGGCGCAGAAAAAGAGGGGAGTCCCATGAAATCGAAGGCGATCCTGATCGCGAGCGTCGCCGCGCTCGCCCTTGTTTCCTGCAGCAAGAAGGAAACGGGCCCGGAGACCAAGTCGAGCGCCGCGGCTGCGCGCGCCGAAGCAGGCTCGCCCCTCGATGCGCCATTCCGCCTCAAAGACAGCGAGCCCGTCGATGTCGACGCGCTCTTCTCCCTTCTGCCGGATGAAGCGCGGCCGAGTTACGCCTCTGCGAAGTTCGACGAGAAAATCGGCGCGACCGTCGTCACCGATTTGCGCATCGAAGATCGCGACCCGACTGATGAAGTCGTGTTCGATGGCCTCGCCATCGACCGCGCGGAGCTCTACGGCGTCGACATGGCGGCGATCGATCGCGTGAAGGCCGTTCAAGGCATGAAGGCCGATGCGCCGTTCGAAAAGATTTTCGACAAGGTGCGCCTCTTCGGCGTGAAGCCGATCGACCCGAAAGAAGATGGCGGCGCGAGCATCGGCGCTGTCGAGCTCGACCAGTTCCGCGTGCGTCAGGGCGGCTTCAAGGATGACGAAGAAGCGCACAAGAGCGCCGCATGGTTCTTCAACGCGTTCGATCTCGCCGGACTTTACTTCAAGGACTTCGAAGCGGGCGGCGCGGCGGAAGACAATAGTCTGAAGTTCAAGGCGCCCGACCTTCGCCTTGTCGGCCTTGGCGGCGGCAAGCTTGGCGCCATCATCGCGAAAGATTTCGATTATGAAGTCGCGCAGTCGGCTGAGGCGCGCGCAGCGCTCGCCCAGCAGATGGGCGGGCCGGCTGGCGCCATTCTAAGCGGTCCGTTGAGAGGCTTCATTGCGCCGGACCATCAGCGCGTGACGGTCAACGCGTTCGAATGGCGCGACATCGATTTTTCAGGGATTTTGGGTTACGGCCTCAAAGGCGAGAAGCCGCCGCTTACGGCGACGAACCTCATCAGCTTCGGCGCGATGAAAGCGTCGAACATGGACACTTACATCGGCGGCAAGCACGCGGCGAAAGTCGCCGAGGCGAGCATGGAGCCCGTCAAGTTCACCTGGCTCATTCCGTCGAGCCTGCGCTCCGTCAGCAAGGGCGGCGTGTACGACTTCACGGCCTATCTGGCTGACGAAGAAGAAGAGGGCATCGCCATCCTGAAAAAGCACGGCCTCGACTCGGTCAAAGGCGACGGCGACTTCTCATGGAAATGGGATGCTGCAAAAGGCGGCGCCAACCTCGTCTCGACCTTCAAGACGTCCAACCTCGCCGACTTCTCGATGGATCTCGGTCTCGCCGGTCTTGAGATCGAGAAGATCAACCAACTTATTGAAGCCGGCGACACGAACGCCGTTTTCACTGCGGGCTCCTTCAAGGGCTTCGGGCTCACGCTGACGGATAAGAAACTGCTCGACGCCGTCTTCGATGTCGCTGCTCTGCAAATGGGCGGCACGGGCGAGGACCTGCGTCAGTCGACGCCGGCCATGCTGCGTCTTTCCGGCGTACAGGCCGCGAACCTCAATCCGCGCATTCCGAGCTATATCGATGCGATCGCGACTTTCCTGTCCGATGGCGGCACGCTCGAAATCGCGGCGCGACCGAAAGAGCCGGTGCCGCTCAGCGCGTTGATGAGCGTCGGCCCGGAAACGGCCGCGACCGTTCCGGATCTCATCGATCTGACGATCACGCAGACTGACACGGCGAAGAAGTAATTCAGATTGCGGAGTCTGCGCGGTATCGCGACACACAATCCACTGTCGTCATCCCGGCGAAAGCCGGGACCCAGAGCCACAAGCTCCGGGACAAATTGCACTGGATCCCCGCTTTCGCGGGGATGACGGATTTGTGTTTTGGAAACGGAAAAACCGTCTAAGCGATTTTCCGCACCACGACGACGCCTGCGGAATAGCCGGCGCCGAAGCCCGAAATCACGCCGATATCGCCGGGTTTGAAATCCGCGCGATGCTTGTGGAAGGCGATGATCGAGCCCGCTGACGACGTGTTTGCATAGTCGTCGAGCACGACCGGCGCTTCTTCGCGCGTCGCATCGCGGCCGAGCACGCGCCGGGCGATGAATTCGTTCATGGCGAGGTTCGCCTGATGCAGCCAGAAGCGTTTGACAGACGCCGGGTCGACGCCGAGGTCTGAAAGATGGGCGACGATGAGTTCTCCCACCATCGGCACCACATCCTTGAACACCTTGCGGCCCTGCTGGATGAACAGCTTGTCCGTATCCGGCGTATTCTGCGCATCCGCCGGTTCCTGCGTTTCGCGTTCGCAGCGGTTGAGGAAGCCGAAATTGTTGCGGATATTGTTCGAGAATTTGGTCTTGAGACGCGTGCCGAGAATCTCGAACGCTTCGCCCGTCGGCGCGCCGTCCGCGCGCTCTAGGATGACGGCTGTCGCGACGTCGCCGAAAATGAAATGGCTGTCGCGGTCGCGGAAGTTCAGATGCGCCGTGCAGATCTCTGGATTGACCATGAGAATGCGCCGCGCGCCTGCGCGAATGAGGCCGAGTCCCGTTTCAATGCCGAAGGCGGCGGAGGCGCAGGCGACGTTCATGTCGAAGCCATAGCCTTCAATGCCGAGGGCATCCTGAATCTCGACCGCCATCGCCGGGTAGGCGCGTTGCATGTTCGAGGCGGCGCAAATGACGCCGTCAATATCGCCCGGTTCGAGGTCCGCCGCGCGCATCGCGTCGCGTGCAGCGCTCACCGCCATTTCGGCGAGCACCGAGACTTCTTCATTGGGGCGCGCCGCAAAGCGTGGCGACATGCGCTCAGGGTCAAGAATGCCGGCTTTGTCGACGACATAACGCGCCTTGATGCCTGAAGCCTTTTCGATGAACTCCGCCGAAGACGGCTGCAGCGGCTCAATCGCGCCGGAGGCGATTTCGGGCGCGTGCGCTGCATTGTAGCGCTCCACAAAAGTGTTGAACGCGGTCACGAGTTCCGCGTTCGAGATCGAGTGGGGCGGGGTGTAGAGGCCGGTGGCGACGATGCGGACGTCTGCGGCGGTGTTTGCGGCCATGAAGCAGCTCTTCTTATTGTTTCGAAATCTACTGGATTGGAAGGGTCAGTTTGCGCCTATTGGCGCTTCGAGGCAACGCCTCGCCCGAGTTTCTGGACCGCCTTATAGCGCGGGCAGCCCACTTCGTGATCATTCACCATGCCGGTCGCCTGCATGAAGGCGTAGACGATGGTGGGCCCGCAGAATTTGAAACCGAGGCGTTTCAGCTCCTTCGCCATTGCCTCGCTTTCCGCGGTCTTGGTCGGCGCTTTCTTGTGATGATTGAGATCGTGAATGATAGGCTCCCCGCCGACGAAGCTCCAGAGGAGCCCTGAGAAGCCGTCGTCTCGCGCCTCCATCACGTCGAGGAAGGCGCGCGCATTGCCGATGGTCGCCTCGATCTTCGTCCTTGAGCGGATGATGCCCTCATCCTGAAGGAGCTTCTCGACTTTTTTCGGCGTGTAGCGGGCGATCTTCTCTGGCTGGAAACCGTCAAAGGCTTTCCGGAAGTTGTCGCGCTTGTAGAGGATCGTCCGCCAGGAAAGCCCGGCCTGAAATCCGTCGAGGATGAGTTTTTCGAATAGTGCGCGGTGGTCGCGCTCGGGAACGCCCCATTCTTCGTCATGATACTGACGGTAGACGAGGTCGTCCGCTGGCGCCCACGCGCAAGGAAGAGTGTCGCTGGAACGTGTCAAAGGAGACCGCAGAGTTTGAAGAGCCAGATGAAGAGAATCGCGACCTGAACGAGGAAGAATGCGAAGCGCACCGTGACCGCCGGATTGCTGGTCGAGGCGAGATGCGTGAGCGATTGCAACACGCGCGCGCCGAGGAAGATATAGGCGAGCCCGTCCGTCGCTGACGTTTGCCCCGTCGCGATGGCGTAGAGAAGGACCGCGCCAGCGATCGGCAGGTTCTCATAGCAGTTCGCATGGGCGCGGGTGAGGCGCTGGATGAAGCCACCGACGTCTTCGCCCGTAGGGCTGAAGGAGTTCGCGCGCTTCTTTCCACCCATTACGAGCCCGGTGCGCGAGACGCCGAGCAGGGTGAGAAGAATGAGCGTCCAGGCCGCAAAGCCGAGAATAGCCGTCGCCGAAGGGGTCATCGTCGCCTCCCGTTTGTAGTTGTTTGCCTGAAACTACGCCTGTTCCAGCCAATCGGGAACGATGATCTGCACATGCTTGCCGCCAGCCGTGATCGGCGCGCCAGCAGCGCGCGCCGCTTCCAGCCGGTCGAGGCGGATGAGTGCGAGCGCAAGTCCTTCAGCGCCGGACATCACCTCGCCAAGGGGCGCCTCGCCGCCCATCACGCTCTCGCCCTTCGCTGGCTGCGCGCCTTCGAAGGCGAGTTTGACCGTCCGCTTACGGATTTCTCCCTTGCGCTTCATGCGGCTCGTCACTTCCTGCCCGACGAAGCACCCCTTCTTGTAGTTGACGCCATTGAGAACGTCATAGTCGACATCGGTCAGGAAAACTTCTTCGGCGCCGAAATCGCGTATGAATTCCGGAACGCCGAGCGAGAGGCGGTGGAGGTCATAGACGTTCTCGTCCGCCGACGCGCTTATGGAGGAAGCGGGCGCAATCTTCCGCATGCCGAGCGCCGGCAGGCGCGGATCGGCGAAAGCGTCGTCGCGGGGGGCTTCGTCCCAGAAGGCCGCGACCGCGAGGTCTGTCGCCTCGATCGTCGCTTTCGCCCGCAACCGATACATGGTGAGGCGCTTCCTCAAGGGCTCCGCGCTCTCCTTCGGGCAATCGACAAGAAATCCCTCGGTCGTAGCGAGTAGTAGAAAGTCGAAGAGGATTTTCCCCTGCGGGGTCAGCAGCGCCGAAAAAGCGGCCGAGCCCTGCGGCAGCTGCTCGACATCCTGCGTGAGCACCCCTTGCAGGAAGCTGCGGGCGTCAGGGCCGGTGATTTTCAGGACCGCGCGCGAGGAAAGAAGGGCTGATCTCGTCATGCGGGCCGGTTTACGGCGGGGGGCCGCGCGCGCCAAGCCCCTCTCACGGGCATTTGCTCGGGGGCCCGCTTAAGCCTAAAAGGCGGGCCATGGCTCAGACATTCGATCTCATTTTGAAGAACGGCCTCGTCGTCAACCATGACGGGGAGGGCGCGCGCGACGTTGGCGTCAAAGGCGGCAAGATCGCCGAAATTGGTTCGCTTTCGGGCGCGAGCGCTGGCGAGGTTATCGACTGCGCGGGGCTCCATGTGCTTCCCGGCGTCATCGATACGCAAGTCCATTTCCGCGAACCGGGGCCGACCCATAAGGAAGACCTCGAAAGCGGCGGGCGCGCGGCGGTGCTCGGCGGGATTACGGCCGTCTTCGAAATGCCGAACACGAACCCGCTCACAACGACGCCGGAAGCGATCGCGGACAAACTTTCGCGGGCCAAAGGCCGCATGCAGTGCGACCACGCATTCTATGTCGGCGCGACGCATGAGAATGCGCGCCATCTGCCAGAACTCGAAATGCTGCCCGGCGTCTGCGGCGTGAAGATTTTCATGGGCGCGTCGACTGGCGACCTCCTGGTGCCGGACGATGACGGCGTGCGCGAAGTTCTGCGCCACGGGCGCCGGCGCGTCGCCATTCACTCCGAAGACGAATTCATGCTGCGCGAGGGCAAGGCGCTCGCGCGCGAAGGCGACTGGACTTCGCACCCGGAAGTGCGTTCGGTGGAAGCGGCGGTGTCATCGACGAAGCGGCTCTTGCGGCTCGCTTATGAAACGCGCCGGCGCATCCACGTTCTGCACGTTTCGACGGCGGATGAAATTCCGCTCCTCGCCGCCGCCAAAGACATCGCGACAGCCGAAGCGACGCCGCAGCATTTAACGCTCGAAGCGCCCGAATGTTACGAGCGCCTGAAAGGCTTTGCGCAGATGAACCCGCCCGTGCGCGATGCGCGCCATCGCGCTGGGTTGTGGCATGGCGTCGGGCAGGGCGTCATCGACGTCATCGGGTCTGACCACGCGCCACATTCGCGCGAGGAAAAGGCGAAACCTTACCCGGCCTCGCCTTCCGGCATGCCGGGCGTGCAGACCTTGCTGCCGATCATGCTCGATCATGTCGCGGAAGGCCGCTTGAGCCTGATGCGGCTTATCGATCTCGTTTGCCATGGGCCGAACCGCATTTTCGGCATCGCTGGCAAGGGCCGCCTCGCGGTCGGATATGACGCTGACTTCACGCTCGTCGACATGAAGGCGCGCCATACGATCACCGATGAAGAAGGCGCTTCGAAATGCGGGTGGACGCCCTTCGCTGGCATGACCGTCAAAGGCTTCCCGAAGGGAACGATCATCCGTGGGCGGCGCGTGATGTGGGAGGGGACGATCACCGGCCCCGCGACCGGCGCGCCGATGCGCTTTCAGGAAGCGCTCTAGGCGATGCAGGTTCAGGCGCTCGAAATCCCCGAGGTCAAGCTCGTCACGCCGCGGCGCTTTGCGGATTCGCGCGGCTATTTCTGCGAGACCTACAACGCGAAGGCTTTCGAGGCGGCGGGGATCGATATCCGGTTCGTGCAGGACAATGAATCCTATTCCGCCAAAAAGGGCACAGTGCGGGGCCTCCACTTCCAGGCGCCGCCATTCGCGCAGGCGAAGCTCGTTCGCGTTTTGAAAGGCGCGATCCTCGACGTCGCGATCGACGGTCGCAAAGGCTCGAAGAGCTATGGCGCATGGGTGTCGGCGAAGCTCTCAGCGGAGAACGGCGCGCAGCTTCTTGTGCCGGCGGGTTTCCTCCACGGCTTTGTAACGCTCGAAGCCGATACGGTCGTGGCTTACAAAGTCGACGCCCATTACGACAGAGCGAGCGAAGGCGCGGTGCGCTGGAACGATCCCGACCTCGGCATTGATTGGGGGATTGCGGAAGGCGAAGCGATGCTCTCCGACAAGGATGCGGTCGCCCCATCATGGGCCGAGTTCAAAAGCCCCTTCTAGCGGCGCCCCAATAGATTGTTACCCCAATAAGGCGATCAGTCCGTAGCCCAATGAATTCGCCGGCTGTAGGCGGTTGTGGGTAAACTTATCCCACAGTTTATCCCCGGGGGTCTGAGGGTGAGTTATAATCGTCGGCATGCAGTCGATGCGCCGGTTTGAACCCTCCCTTTCGGCCAGCCGAATTCGTAAGGCGAATTCGGGGCCTCAAGCCCTCCCTTTTCAAGGGAGGGTGGGCGCTAGCCTGAAACTCAGAGCAGTCCCCTCCCTTGAAAAGGGAGGGTTAGGGAGGGTTCATGCCGCCTCTCCGAGACCCAAAAGACGCCTTTTCGCTCTGAAACCCAGCAATCATGCGGGCTCCAGCGAGACGCATGTTTCACGTGAAACATTGGCGGCGCGTTCAGCGCCGCTTCACGCCCAGTTCTGCGTCAAGCTCGGCGAGCCACGCGTCAGGGCTCGAATCGCTCGGCGCGCGCCAGTCGCCGCGCGGGCTGAGCGAGCCGCCGGAGACGATCTTCGGCCCGTTCGGGATCGCCGAACGCTTGAACTGGCTGATCGCGAAGAAGCGATAGAGGAAGAGATGCAGCCATTTGCGGATTTCCGCGCTCGAAAATTCGCGCTTCTTCGCCTCCGAAATGTTCGGCGGCCATGCGCCTTTGGAGGCGTCGGACCACGCATGCTCGGCGAGGAAGAGGACCTTCGAGGGACGAAGCCCGTAGCGCGTGAGGTAGAAGAGCGCGAAGTCGGCGAGTTCGTAAGGGCCGATGGAAGCTTCCGTGCTTTGAATCTTGCCGTTCTTCGCGGGAACGAGCTCCGGCGAAATCTCCGTAGCCAGAATGGCGAGCAAGGTTTTCTTCGTCGCCGCATCGTAGTCGCCGGACGCTGCGCACCAGCGGATGAGATGCTGAATGAGCGTCTTCGGAACGGACGCGTTCACATTGTAATGCGACATGTGATCGCCGACGCCATAGGTGCACCAGCCGAGCGCAAGCTCGGAAAGGTCGCCCGTGCCGATGACGAGCCCGCCTTCATGGTTCGCAATGCGGAAGAGATAATCCGTGCGCAAACCGGCTTGCACGTTTTCAAAGGTGACGTCGTAAACATCGCGGCCGGCGCTGTAGGGGTGGCCGATATCGCCGAGCATCTGCTTTGCAGCGGGCGTGATGTCGATCTCGCGCGCCGTCACGCCGAGCCCGCGCATCAGCGCATGGGCGTTCGATTTGGTGCCTTCGCTCGTCGCAAAGCCGGGCATGGTGACGGCGATGATGTTCTTGCGCGGCAATTTCATCAGGTCGCAGGCGCGCGCGGCGACAAGAAGGGCCTGTGTCGAATCGAGCCCGCCCGATATGCCGATGACAGGCCGGTTGATCTTCGCCGCTCGCATGCGCGTCACGAGGCCCTGAACCTGGATGTTGTAGGCTTCCTCGCACAACTCATCGAGGCGTGCGGCGTCATCCGGAACGAAGGGGAAGCGCGAAACGGCGCGCTCCAGCGGGATGTTTTCCCGCAAAGGCGGCGACAACGAAAACTCGACGCGCCGCATCGCCGAAACCTCGTCGCGATAGCGTGCGGCCCCATCGCGGAACGTCGGGGTTCGAAGGCGCTCAAGGCGCAAGCGATCGAGGTCGATGTCCGCGATGATGAACTGCGCTTCCTCGCCATAGCGCTCGCTTTCGGCGAGTTTCCTGCCGAGTTCGAAAGCGACGAGGTGGCCATCCCAGGCAAGGTCAGTCGTCGACTCGCCAGCGCCCGACGCAGCGTAGAGATAGGCTGCAGCGCATTTGCGCGACTGACCGTCCGCGAGCACGTTGCGCTCCTCCGCCTTGCCGATGAGCGCATTCGACGCGGAAAGGTTGCAGAGAATATTGGCGCCGGCGAAAGCGCCGTAGACGGAGGGTGGGATCGCCGCCCACAAATCTTCGCAAACTTCGACATGAAAGGTGAAGCCTGCAAGGTCGCTAGCGCCGAAGAAGAGATCGGTTCCGAATGGCGCGGTCTGGCCGGCGTAGGCGAGGTGCTTCGCCGTCGCTTCGTCGCCCGCCGCGAAGTGGCGCTTCTCGTAGAACTCGCGATAGTTCGGAAGATAGATCTTCGGAACGAGCCCGAGAATTTTTCCCCGATGGATGACGATCGCCGTGTTGTAGAGTGCTGGGCCGCAGGCGAGGGGTGCGCCGATGATAAGAACCGGAAAAAGCTTCGCGCTCGCCGCGACGATCTTCTGAACGGCCGCTTCCGCCCCGGCGAGGAGCGCATCCTGCAGGAGGAGGTCGTCAATCGCATAGCCGGTGACGCAGAGTTCAGGGAAAAGCGCGAGCGCGGCCCGGGCCTTGTCGGCGGCGCGCGCGCCTTTGAGGATTTCTTCGGCGTTTCGGGCGGGGTCCGCCGGGGTCATGCGCGGGGCGCAAATGGCGATCCGCGCCATGCCGTGGGCGTAGAGGTTCGCCGGCGCGCCTTTCGCCGCTCTGGCCGGCTTTCTGGCTTTCGCCGCCGCCTTCGCTCTGCCCGTTGTCGCCTTGCGCGCCATCGATGCTCGCCCGTTCCTTCGCCTCGCGGCGGCCGGATTGAGGCGCCCGGCGGCGCCTGCGGCCGGTATAAACGCCCGATCCGCTTGATTCTAGGCGGTATTTGTTCATGGAACGGTAAACCGGCAAGGGCATTGTGCAGTTTGCCGGGTCACCCTCAGGGCCGGCCCGGGTGGCGCCCGGCTGGCGGCTATAGTATCGCGGTCGAAAAGAAGGGCCGAAGCGTTCGATGAAATTGCTGGTTACAGGCGGCGCAGGGTTTATCGGTTCGGCGGTGGCGCGCCTCGCCGTGGCGCGCGGGCACGAAATTCTTGTCGTCGACAAGCTCACCTACGCCGCCAATCTCGAAAATCTTGAGCCGGTCGCGAAGTCGAACCTCTATCATTTCGAAGAGGCGGACATTTGCGACGGGCCGCGCATGCGTTCGCTTCTGGCCGCCTTCCGGCCCGATGCGGTGATGAACCTTGCGGCCGAAACCCATGTCGACCGTTCAATCGACGGCCCGGCGGATTTCATTCGCACCAATATCGTCGGAACCTACACGCTGCTTGAGGCCGCGCGCTCCTACGTCGCCGATGGCGAGGCGCCGAAGGGTTTCCGCTTTCATCATATCTCGACTGACGAAGTTTTCGGCTCGCTCGGGCCGACCGGCGCCTTTGTGGAAACATCGCCTTACCAGCCGAACTCGCCCTATTCGGCGTCGAAAGCTTCGTCTGACATGCTCGCGCGCGCCTGGGGGGAAACGTTCAGGCTGCCGGTTGTCGTTTCGAACTGTTCGAACAATTACGGGCCTTACCAGTTTCCGGAAAAGCTTATCCCCGTCGTCGTCCTCGCCGCCGCCGCAGGCAAGACCATTCCTGTTTATGGCAAGGGCGAGAACGTGCGCGACTGGCTCTATGTCGATGACCATGCGGATGCGCTTCTGTTAATCGCCGAGCGCGGCGTTCCTGGCGAGACCTACAATGTCGGCGGGCGCGCGGAGCGTGCGAATATAGATCTTGTACGGACGATCTGCAAACTTCTCGATGAACGGCTCCCAAATGCGCCGTCTCGCCCCCATGAGAGCCTCATCAAATTCGTGGCTGACCGCCCGGGGCATGACCTTCGTTACGCCGTTGATTGCTCGAAGATCGAGCGTGAGCTTGGCTGGCGCCCTGCGACGAAGATTGAAGGGGGGTTGGCGAACACCGTCGACTGGTACTTGGCGAATGACGGCTGGATCGAGCGCATTCGCGCGCGCGGCTTCAGCGATGCGCGCATCGGCCTCGGCGCAAAGAAAACAGCAGGCTGATTTCCGTGCGCGTTCTTCTCTTCGGCGCGAATGGGCAGGTCGGCGTTGAAGTTCAACGCTCGGCGAAAGCGGCGGGCGCGGAAGTCTTCCCCGTCGATCGCGCGCTGTGCGACCTCACGAAAAGCGGCGGGCCTTCTCGCCTCATAGAGGCTACGACTCCGGACGCTGTCATCAACGCCGCCGCCTACACTGCTGTCGACAAAGCCGAAAGTGATGCGGAAGCGGCGCACGCCGTGAACGCCGCCGCGCCCGGCGAGATGGCGATGACTTGCGCAGAGCTCGGCGTTCCTCTTGTTCATTTCTCGACGGACTATGTGTTCAATGGCGAGGGAATCCGGCCCTATCTCGAAACAGATGCGCCCGCGCCGCTCGGCGTATACGGGCGCACGAAACTCGAAGGCGAGAGAGCCGTCATCGCTGCTGGCGCCGTTCACGCGATTCTTCGTCTCTCATGGGTTTTCTCCGCGCATGGCGCGAACTTCGTGAAGACGATGCTGCGCTATGGCGTGGAACGGGACGTGATGCGCGTCGTCGCCGACCAGCGCGGCAAGCCGACGCCTGCCGCGGCCGCCGCCGCCGCGTCGCTTGTGGTCGCGCGTGCTTTGATGGACGCGCCGGCGCTTTCCGGCGTCTATCACTTTGCAGGCGATGAAGAGACGACATGGGCGGATTTCGCCGCCGCCATATTCAAGACCGCAGGCATGAATGTCGCCGTCGAAAGAATTACGACGGCGGACTATCCAACGCCTGCGAAGCGGCCGAATTATTCCGTGATGGATACGCGCCTCTTTGAAGAGACTTTCGGTTTCGCTGCGCCTTCATGGCGGGACGGCCTTCGCGCCGTCATTGCGGAGCTTGGCGTGCAAAGAGCAGGGGAGAGCTCTCGATGAAAGGCATTGTTCTCGCCGGCGGTTCCGGCACGCGGCTTCACCCCGTAACGCGCGGCGTCTCCAAACAGATGCTGCCGATCTACGACAAGCCGATGATTTATTATCCGTTGAGCGTTTTGATGTTCGCGGGCATTCGCGAGATCCTCATCATCACGACCCCGGAAGATCAGGCGGCCTTCAAGCGCCTTCTCGGCGATGGTTCCGATCTTGGCGTCAAGTTCATCTACGCCGTGCAACCCAGGCCCGAAGGTCTCGCGCAAGCCTTCATCATCGGCGAAGAATTTATCGCGGGCGATAAATGTGCGCTCGTTCTCGGCGACAATATCTTTTACGGCCACGGTCTTGCGAACATGCTGGCGAACGCTGCGAAACTGAAATCCGGCGCGGAGATTTTCGGTTATCAGGTCGCGGACCCTGAGCGCTATGGCGTCATCGAATTCGGCGAGGGCGGCAAGGTTCTTTCAATCGAGGAAAAGCCCGTAAAGCCGAAATCAAAATTCGCCGCGACCGGCCTCTACTTCTATGACGAGACAGTGTGCGAACGCGCGAAGAAGGTGAAGCCTTCCGCACGCGGAGAACTTGAGATCACTACGCTCAACGAGATGTACATGCATGACGGCGCGCTGCGCGCGCATGTCATGGGGCGCGGCTACGCCTGGCTTGATACGGGCACGCACCAGTCGCTGCTTGACGCCGCGCATTTCGTGCAGACGATTGAAGAGCGGCAAGGGTTGAAGATCGCCTGTCTTGAAGAGATTGCGTTCCGCCTTGGCTATATCGACAGAAAAGCGCTCGAAGAACTCGCCAAGCCGCTTCTGAAGACGAAGTACGGTGAATATCTGATGCGTGTCGCGGCGGAAGCGAAGTAAGCCGCGCGCAAAAAAAGAGAGCCCAGAAGGGCTCTCTTTCCTCAAATCTGTTTTCAGCAATGCGCCTTATTCGGCGGGCGCGATCTGCTCTACCGGAGCGACGGAGACGAAATTGCGTCCCTTGGCTTTCACCGCGAACTGCACTCGGCCCGCGATGAGCGCGAACAGCGTGTGGTCCTTGCCCATGCCGACATTCTCGCCCGCATGGAATTTCGTGCCGCGCTGGCGGACGAGGATGTTGCCGGGAACGACGAGTTCGTCGCCATACTTTTTGACGCCGAGGCGCCGGCCAGCTGAGTCCCGTCCGTTACGCGATGAGCCGCCTGCTTTTTTATGCGCCATGATCCGTCTCCTTTACTCTTTGTCGCCGTCGGCGCGCTCGCGGTCGGTCTTCGCGCGCGGCGGCTTGCCAGCGATAAGTTCCTTGGCCTGTTCAACCCATTCGTCGCGCTCGGCGCGGCCGTGCAGTTCCAGCGCTTCGTCCATTTTCGCGACGTCAGCGGCGGACATTTCCGCGAGCTGCTTCAGCGAGGTGACGCCATAGCCCGCGAGTTTCTCTTTCAGCTTCGGCCCGACGCCGCCGATGAGCGAGACGTCTTCAACCGCGGCCGCTTTGGCGGCCGGCTTGGCTTTGGCTTTCGCCGCGGGCTTGGCGCCGCCGGTGAGGATGTCCGTCACCTTGAAGAGCGTCAGCTGCTGGCGGTGGCCTTTCTTACGGCGATAGTTCTGCCGGCGGCGCTTCTTGAAGATGATGATCTTCTTGCCGCGCGTCTGGTCGACGATTTCGCCAGCGACAGAAGCGCCGTCGATGAAGGGCGCGCCAACGGTCACGTCGGCGCCTTCCGCGACG
Organism: Caulobacterales bacterium; assembly: GCA_020638525.1. Taxonomy (GTDB): domain Bacteria; phylum Pseudomonadota; class Alphaproteobacteria; order Caulobacterales; family Parvularculaceae; genus Amphiplicatus. Next base: position 88,170 of record JACKIL010000001.1, read on the forward strand.
AGGAGAACCTCGTTCAGCGTGATGACATCGCCGGGTTCGCCGGCAAGGCGTTCAATGGTGATGATATCGTCTTTGGCGACGCGATACTGCTTGCCGCCAGTCTTAACGACTGCGTACATAAGTCCGACTCCTTGGGGCGCGCATCTGGCGCCGGCGTCCTTTTTGGCCCCGGTTTCTTCCGCCCGGTTCTTGAAATGAGCGCGCTTGCTAGCCTCGAAGTCTCCTCCCGTCAAGCATTTCCGGGGTTTAGGCGCGCCTCTTGCAGCGGTTTGACCGCCGCTGCGGACGCAGCTAGGCCGAAATCAGCCTCCGGGGCGCGGCCGGCCCGGAATGGCCAGGGGAGGGTGGAATAATGGTCGCGGCGCTCGTCCGCCTTCTCGACTGGTACAGGTCGGAGGCCCTGCCGCTCTGGGCTGAGCGGGGCTATGACCGGTCGCGCGGCGGGTTCCATGAGGCGCTGGGCTTCGACGGCGCGCCGGCCGAGCATGCCGAGCGCCGGGTGAGGGTGCAGGCCCGGCAGATCTACGTCTTCGCCTCGGCGGACAGGCTCGGCTGGGCGGCGGGCGCGGGCGACCTCGCCAGGGCCGGCTTTGACTATTTCCTGGAGAAGGCTTGCCCCGAAGGCGGCGCCAGGGGCTGCGTTCACCGGATGAGCCCCGACGGCCAGATCACCGATGATCGGCGCGACCTTTATGACCAGGCGTTCCTGATGCTCGCCTGCTCCGCGATGTGGCGCGCCTTCAAAGCGCAGCGCGCGATCGAGCTTGCGGAGAAGACGGCGGCGTTCCTTGAGCGAGACTTCGCGTCTCCCATTGGCGGTTTCCTCGAAGATGACCGCGGAACGCGTCCGCGCCGGCAAAACCCGCACATGCATCTCTTCGAAGCCTTTATAGCGATGCACGAGGCGACGGGCGAGGCGGCGTGGCGCGCGCGCGCTGACAGGATGGCGGCGCTCTTCGAAGGCTTCTTCTTTGACCGCGAGCGAGGCGTTCTGCGCGAGTTCTTCGCGGATGATCTCTCGCCCGCTAAAGGCCGAGAAGGCGGCGTCATCGAGCCGGGACATATGGCCGAGTGGGTCTGGCTTCTCGCTCGCTATGAAAGAATGTCGGGGCGGAGCTTTCTGAATGAGCGGATCGCGCTCCTCGACAATGCTGTTCGCCTCGGCGCCGATCCGATGAGCGGATTTCTTGTCGACAGCATTGCGGAAGGCGAGAGCGCTTCTGGCAAGGCGCGCCGCCTGTGGCCGCAGACGGAATACATCAAGGCGCTGCTTGCACGCTCGCGCGACGGCGCCGGCACGTTTGACAGATTTGCTGACAAAATAGCAGCGTCGCTCTTCGCCTCCTATCTGAAGCAGCCGGTGAAGGGGCTCTGGTGCGATCAGTTCGACGGCGCCGGAAAGCCGATCGCAAAGGATGTTCCGGCAAGCATTCTTTACCATCTTTTTGAAACGGTGCAGGAAACACAAAGCTTCCTCTTGGAAATGAATATATGACGGCGCAGATCAAGATACGTCCTGTCATCATGTCCGGCGGCACGGGCACGCGGCTGTGGCCGATGTCGCGCGGCGCGCGCCCGAAGCAGTTTCTCGCTCTTGCCTCCGACAAAACGCTCATTCAGGAAACGCTTGACCGGGTGCGCGTCGAGGCTTCGTCGCCATTCCTGCCGCCGCTTCTCATCGGCGCCGAGCGCCATGCGAAGCTGATGAACGATCAGGCTACGGATATTGGCGTTACGCTCGCCGGGATCGTGTGTGAGCCGGCGCCGCGCAACACGGCGGCGGTCGCAGCGGTCGCCGCCGCTTGGGTCGAGGCGGCGGGCGCTGGTGACCTCGTGCTTCTGATGCCAGCAGATCATCACATTGCGGATGCGGAAGGTTTCCGGCGCGCCGTGATTGCGGCTGCGCCACAGGCGGCGGCAGGTCGCATCGTTACCTTCGGCGTGAAGCCGACCGAAGCGCATACCGGCTATGGCTATATTGAGCGCGGCGAGACGCTTGAAGGCGATGTCTATGCGATCAAGGCTTTTCGAGAAAAGCCGGACGCGGCGACGGCTGCGGCATACCTCGCAGGCGGACGGCATTTCTGGAACGCCGGGATATTCTTATTCAGTCCACGGACGATGATCTCGGAGCTTCAGCGCCTTGCGCCCGAGATCGCGTGCGGCGCTCTGTCTGCTCTGGAGAAGGCGAGTGCAGAAGGGGGCGTTATTCGTCTCGACAAATCCGAATTCGAGGCTTGTCCGTCAGATTCGATCGACTACGCCGTTATGGAGAAGACCGACAAGGCAGCGGTCATTGCGCCAGTCGATGTCGGCTGGAGCGATATCGGCGCCTGGCCGTCTGTCGAGAAGGTGGGCGATGAAGCGAACGTTATCCGCGTCGATGCCGATGGCGCGATCGTCGCGACGGACGGACCTCTGGTCGGCGTCGTCGGCCTTGACGATGTCATCGTCGTTGCGACGGGCGACAGCGTGCTCGTGATGCCGAAATCGCGCGCGCAGGACGTCAAGAAAATCGTTGACGAATTAAAGGCGCGCGGCCGAACCGATCTTCTATAAATTCTGCATACGGAATTATTTTCTCAGGAATCGCCGGGCGACGACGTCGAGGCGTTGGCGCATCTCTGCGCTCTGGGCTTCCGGCGCGGTGATGACGGCATGATCGAGTACGGTCTCTATCCCGAGCGGCGAGGGCGTTCTGTGCGGCCCGAGGCGTGTGCAAAGCTCGCCGATCATTTTCTGCGCGTTCGCTGCGTTCGAGCGCATCACGGCGAGAACGTCCGTCACTTCGACGGCCTTCTCGCCTGCGCGCCAACAGTCGTAATCCGTCACCATGGCGAGCGTCGCGTAAGGCAGCTCGGCCTCGCGGGCGAGCTTGGCCTCCGGCATGTTGGTCATGCCGATGACGTCGCATTTCCAGCTGCGATAGATCTCGGACTCGGCGCGCGAGGAAAATTGCGGCCCGTCTATGCAGACATAGGTTCCGCCGACAGCGTGAGGAAGCTCGAGCGCTGCTGCGCTTTCGGCGAGCGCGTCTTTAAGCGCCGGGCAAACGGGATCGGCCATTGAGACATGCGCGACGAAACCCGGCCCGAAAAATGTCTTTTCGCGCGTCGTCGTTCGATCGACGAACTGGTCGACAATAACGAATGCGCCCGGCGGCAGGTCCTCGCGCAGAGAACCGCAAGAGGAAATCGAGATGATGTCCGTGGCGCCCGCACGCTTGAGCGCGTCGATATTGGCGCGGTAATTGATCTCGCCCGGCGGAATCTTGTGCCCGCGCCCATGCCGCGCAAGGAAGAGCACGCGAACGCCGTTCATACGGCCGCGAATGATCTCGTCGGAAGGCCGGCCCCAAGGCGTGACGATATCCAGCCGCTCCGCTTCGGAGATGGCGTCTGCTGCGTAAACTCCGGAGCCGCCGATAAAAGCGAGAACGCGTGCGCTCATGCGGCGCCTCCTGCGCTCTTGCGATATTCCTTGTACCATTCGACGAATTTCGGAATGCCGGCCTCAAGCGGCGTTGTCGGCGCAAAGCCATAGTCCGCCGAAATCGCGTCGATATCGGCGTAGGTCGCGTAAACGTCGCCGGCCTGCATCGGCTCGAACTTTTTCACCGCCTCGCGCCCGACGGCCTGCTCGATGATCTCGATGAAACGCATCAGCGCGACCGGCTGGTTGTTGCCGATATTGTAAATGCGATGAGGAACCGGCCGGTCCGGCTTCATCGGCTGCGTCGCCGTCGCGATGACGCCTGAGACGATATCGTCGATATAAGTGAAATCGCGCTTCAGATCGCCATTGTTGAAGACGCGGATCGGCGCGCCGGAGATGATGTTCTCCGTGAACGACCAATAGGCCATGTCGGGCCGGCCCCAGGCCCCGTAAACCGTGAAGAATCGCAGGCCCACCTGCTTCAGCTCGTAAAGCCGCGCATAAGATTCGCTCAGCAGTTCGTCCGAGCGCTTTGTCGCTGCGTAGAGCGAAACCGGGTCATTCACCGGATCGGTTTCGGCGAAGGGCGTCTTCGTGTTCGCACCATAGACCGAGCTCGACGAGGCGTAGACGAGATGCGGGCGCTTTTTCGAGTGGCGGGCGAGCTCCAGAATCGAAAGATGTCCCAGAAGGTTCGAGCGTGCATAAGCGAACGGGTTTTCGAGCGAATAACGAACGCCCGCCTGCGCCGCGAGATGGATGATGCAGCCTGCATCGCCGACGCCGGGCAGGGCGCGCAGGGCGTCGTAATCCGCAATGTCGCATTCGTGGAATGCGAAGTTCTTCTCGCCCGAAAGGCGCTGAAGCCGCGCGCGTTTCAGGGAGACCGGATAGTAATCGTTAAGATTATCGACGCCGATGACGCGCGAGCCTCTGTCGAGAAGCGCTCGCGCGACATAGGAGCCGATAAAACCGGCCACGCCGGTCACCAGAACGGTGGAAGAATCTACGTCCGCCAATCAAGCCTCGCTGGTTTCCCGAGCCAGTTCCCCCAATGAATCCACTTAAAGGGTTCAGGGATTTCGGCAAGGTCAGGCCGCCGCCATCGAATTAAGGGTTAAAGAGAGGCGCCGTTTCGGGGCCCATGACGCCCGATTTCCGGCGGGCGAAGGGAATTTCTTCCTGATGATTGCTGCTGAACCCTTTCTTTTGTGGAAACAAGGGGCTGCGCCGCCCAGCGGAATGGCCTCCAAGGAACCAATTATTGGCCGGACGCCCCCTCTGGGCATCTTCCCATCCGGAAACATGATGCTAAGCCCACGCCCCTCGGAGAGGCGCCGGAGTGGTCGCCCGCGCGCCAACGGCGCGCAGATTTAAAGTCTGATCGACCACTCTCGAGACCCTTCCAATCTTGAATACATGATGCTAAGCCCACGCCCCTCGGAGAGGTGCCGGAGTGGTCGATCGGGGCGGTCTCGAAAACCGTTGAGCGTGCAAGCGTTCCGAGGGTTCGAATCCCTCCCTCTCCGCCAGCCGGCGCCATAGCAGTGCAGGCCGGCGAAACGGGATGACCGCGAAAATCACCGTCATCATCGTCAACTACAATTCGGACGCGCGTCTGGCGCGCGCCGTCGCCTGCCTCGCAGCGCAAACCTTCAAGGATTTCGAGGTCATCATCGCCGACAATGCGTCGAGCGATGCATCGCTCGAATTTGCGCAGCCGCCTTCGCTCAGCCTGCGGATTGTCCGCAATGACGCCAATCTCGGCTTTGCGAAAGGGAACAATGAAGCCGCGAAGCTCGCTTCCGGCGAGTGGCTCGCTCTCCTCAATCCCGATGCCTATCCGGAGCCGGATTGGCTTGAGCAACTTGTGAAGGCGGCGGAGCGCTATCCGAACGTCGACGCCTTCGGCTCGACGCAGATCGACGCCAATGATCCGACGAAGCTCGATGGCGCGGGCGACGCCTATCAGGCGTTCGGCCTTCCTTATCGCGGGCATTTCGGCTGGCCCATTACGGCGCTTCCCGAAGAGGGGGAATGCTTTGCGCCCTGCGCGGCCGCGGCGCTTTACAGGCGCTCGACGTTCGAAGCGCTCGGCGGCTTTGATGAGAGCTTCTTCTGCTATGGAGAAGATGTGGACCTTGGCTTTCGCCTGCGGCTCGCCGGCGGGCGCGCCGTGCAGGTCCGCGCGGCGCGCGTGCTCCATGAAGGCTCGGGCATCACAGGCCGGCGCAGCGATTTTGCGATCTATCACGGTCACCGCAATCGCGTGTGGACCTTTGTAAAGGACATGCCGGGGCCGATCTTCTGGCCGGCGCTGCCATTCCACCTGATCCTGAATGCGGCGCTTTTCGTGCGCTGCGCTGCTGGCGGAACGGGCGGCGCCTATCTGCGCGCGGTGGCGGATGCGGTGCGCGGCCTCGGGCCCGTCTGGAAGAGCCGAAAGGCGGTTCAAGCTGATCGGCGCGCCGGAATTGGGGAAATCGCCCACGCGCTTGTCTGGTTCCCGCTGAGGGCTTTCCGGCGCAAAGCGTTTATTCAGCCGGTTGAGACGGCGCGTCGCAGCGATTGATCGGCGCGCAGAATTTCCCTGCAATTGCAACAGGATGAATGGTGGGCACAGGCGCCAAAAGGCGCCTTTCTGCGACTTGCAAAATAAGGCCCTAAATGACAGATAACGTCCAACAGCAAGCGCCTTGAGCGCGCCGGCAGGGCTATGCAGTAGGGTGCAAGGCCGCCGGATAGCAGGAGTTGGAATGTGAAAATCTGTGTGATCGGCGGTGATGGATTCTGCGGATGGCCGACTGCGCTTCATCTTTCGAACAAAGGCCATGACGTCGTCATCGTCGACAATCTGTCGCGCCGGAAGATCGATATCGAACTCGAGGTTGAATCGCTGACGCCGATTGCGCCGATGTCTGTGCGCCTCGCCGCGTGGGAAGAAGTCTCGGGCCGCAAGATCCGTTTCGAGAATATCGATGTCGCGCGCAACTATGCGCGCCTTCTCTATCTCTTCGAAGAATACAAGCCCGACGCGATCGTGCATTTCGCCGAACAGCGCGCCGCGCCCTATTCGATGAAGTCGTCTTATCACAAGCGCTATACGGTCGATAACAATCTCAACGCGACGAATAACGTTCTCGCGGCGATCGTCGAGTCCGGCATCGACACGCATCTTGTCCATCTCGGCACGATGGGCGTTTATGGTTACGGCAATGCCGGGATGAAGATTCCGGAAGGCTATCTCACGGTGAAGATCGCGACCGATAGCGGCGGCGAGATCTCGCAGGAGATTCTCTATCCAGCCAATCCGGGCTCGATCTATCACATGACCAAAACTCAGGATCAGTTGATGTTCGCGTTCTACAACAAGAACGACGGCGTGAAGGTGACCGACCTTCATCAGGGCATCGTCTGGGGCACGCAGACCGAAGAAACGAAGATGGACGACCGTCTCATCAACCGTTTCGATTATGATGGCGACTACGGCACGGTCTTGAACCGCTTCCTCATGCAGGCGGCGATCGGCTATCCGATGACGGTGCATGGCACGGGCGGCCAGACGCGCGCTTTTATCCACCTGCAGGACACGGTGCGCTGCATCGAACTCGCCATCCAGAACCCGCCGCAAAAGGGCGAGCGCGTGCGCATTCTGAACCAGATGACGGAGACACACCGCGTGCGCGATCTTGCGCAGCTCGTCTCGCGCATCACGGGCGCGAAGATCGAACTCGTGAAAAATCCGCGCAAGGAAGACGCCGAGAACGATCTCCATGTTGAGAACAAGCAGCTTCTCGGCCTTGGTCTTGAGCCGATCACGCTCGAGAACGGGCTTCTCGACGAGGTGACGAATATCGCCAAGCGCTTCGCGGACCGTTGCGACCGTTCGAAGATCCCTTGCATCTCCTACTGGACGGCGAACCAGCGCCCGGCTTAAGTCCGGGCGCGCGTCGACAGGAGCGGAAAGGCGGCATGGCGCTTTCATTCAGCATTTCCGTTCCGGTGGGGGCGTGGCATCCGTTCCTGCCGGCGTGTCTTGCGAGCCTCGCCGCGCAAAAGGTCGATCTCAAAGTCAGTCTGCTCGACGCTTCGCGCGACGAACGCGTTTCCGAAATCGCGAATCGTTTTGCGGGGTTTCTCCATTACCGCCGGCACGGGCCCGATGGCGGGCAGTCGGCGGCGATCCTCGAAGGCTGGGCGAAGGCGCCGGGCGAGGTGCTCGGCTGGCTCAACGCTGACGACATTCTGATGCCCGGCGCGCTTGAACGCGCGCGCGGCGCCTTTTCTGGCGATCCGTCGCTCGATCTCGTTTACGGCCATTCGACCATCCTCGACGAGGCGGGGTGCATGGTCGGCTATCATTGGGCGGTGGAGCCGCCGAACGAGGAAGGTCCCCCGCGCATTTACGAGGCGGGCGTCATCTCGCAGCCTTCCTGCTTCTTCAAGCGCGCGGCCTATGAGGCGGCGGGCGGCCTCGACGAAGATCTTCACTACACGATGGATTGGGATCTCTGGGTGCGCCTTGAAAAGTCCGGCGCGAAGGCGGGCTTCATCGACGCGCCGCTTTCCATGGTGCTCTGGGGCGATGAAACGAAGACAGCGTCCTTCAATGCGCAGCGCCGGGCAGAGTTGAAGCGCATCATCGAAACCTACGCGCCGGAAGAAAAGCGCAAGAAGATATTCCGCGCTTTCGCTCTGCATAACCTTATGAACCGGGTGAAGCCCGAAGGCCTCAAGAAAGCGGTGACGCGCGCGCTTCATCGTGGACGGCGCGAGATCTATGGCCTTAGCGCTGACGGGCTTGTCCGGCCCGACGCCAAAGTGTTCCTCGCGCATTACGAGGAAACCCCGCGCGAAAGCGTGCGGCTTTCGTTCGAGAATGCGGCTGGCGATGTTGCGGTCGAATGCGGCGAGGCGATTTCGTTTTCGCGACCTGATGCGAGGACGATCGATATCGCTTTTGAGAAACCTGTCGAAGCGGCGCGCACGATCAAGCTGTCGCTCGAACCGCCCGCCAGTGCGAAGCTCCGGTTCAAAAGCGCCGAATGGCGTTAAGGCGATAGCGTGCGCTATCATTCGGCGAGTGCGGCGATGAGAAAGACGAAAAGCTGGTCATAGCGCACGCCCTGACACGTCTGCCCGCTTGCGCGTTCGGTGACGCCGGTCTCGCCATCGTCGACCGTCTCCATGATTTCGTCTTCGCACCACACGCCATAGCGCGATGCGTCGAGCCCCTCGGCGGCGAAGGCTTCGGCGACGCTTTGTGCGGTTACGCCGACATGAATGCGCGCTGCATCGCCTTTTCTTTCGACGGCGTCGTTCCAGCGGAACTTGACGACAGTGCTGAGAATACGCCGCGCCGCGCGCTTTTCTGCCTCGTCGAGCGGGCCATCGACCGTTTTTTCGCGCGCGTCTGACGTGCTGATCGAACCGCTCGCCGCATAGACTTGGCTCCAGCGAAGCGAGGCCGCGCCGCAACTCTGCGCATTGTCCGAGCCCGGACTGACATACGCGCTCTTCGCCTGCATGATGATGGCGGGCGTCACGCCGGCCACGGAGCTTTCCCAGCGGAAATAAATGCCGGCGTTCTGGAGTTCGATCCCGGCGCCGGAGGAAAGGCCGGCGATCGCCTGCGAGGTCCAGCTTCCCGAACTGTTGCGATAGCCGTTCCACCACAGGCCCAGCGCGTAAGAACCGTTCGTGCCGAAATAGCCGTAAGGCATCCACAGCGCTTTGCCGCTTGCGGCGCCTGACCAGAAATCGGCCGGCGTATCGCGCGCAATGCTGAGATTTTGTCCGATCTCGACATCCCCGCTCGCCGCGGCGATGACGAAAGCGTCGTTCCAGCTTGCGCCGTCGCCGCTCACCTTGAGATGAAAGTCGTCATCGCCAGTCAGGCCGAACTCTGCGTGGCCTGAAAATCCGGTCTGAAAGAGAACGCTCGCCGTGTTCGCGCTCGCCGCCTTGTTGACGATGTGGCGCATGTCGCCGGAGCCGGGCGTCACGTCGTCATGGCTGAAGAGCGCCGCGTCCGCTTTGACGGCGAGGCGATTGGTTGCATCGGCGCTCGCATTGACGCCCAGCATCGCCGGGGAGCCAACCCCGCCGCCAACGGCGTCCCATGCCGAGCCCGAGAACGCGACGAGCGCGCCCTCATCGACAACGTAAGCGCGAAGCCCTTCGACAGGCGCGATCTGCGCCCAGGCGCCGTCCTGAAAGGCTGCGACGGCGTCCGGCGCGAAACCCGCCCATGCAGCGCCCGTGGGGGAAGCGGTGATGATGTATGCGTCGCCTTCCATCGGCGAGGCGGGCTCGGCCGAAGTCGTGCGCGACTTCACGGAAAGGCTCACCAGCGCATCGAGCCGGCGCAGCGCTTCATTAACGGTGACATGCTTCTGGGCCTGTTGGCCTTGCAGATAAGCGAGTGAAAAACGCGGGGACGCATCCATCGGCGGAACCTCTGACGATCGAACATTTGAACTCGCCAGAATGGTACGGGCGCCCCGGAGGGGTGAGGAAAGTTATCCCCGCATTTTCTGCATTTCGACTTTCGGTTGCAGTGAAAAATTTCCTGCACAGCGCGCGGGCGCTTGCTTTTCCCTTGATACGCGCACGGCGGAATTGAGAGTGATTTTTCGCCAGCGAAGGGAATTGTAGGCAGAAGCGTTCAGCCGCGGAACAGCGCCGTCTCGGCGCCGAGCGGGCGGGCGAGCTGCGCCATAAAGAGCCCGCCTGAAAGCGGCGCTTCTTTCAGGCGCTCTTCGGAAAGGCCGACTTTCGCGCTGGTGATGAAGAGACGGTCGCCAGCGAAGGCGACGCTCGTCGGTTGGCGCACGGGCAGCGGCAATGTTTCAAGGAGTTCGCCGTCCGGCGAAAAACGGCGCACGGCGCTTCCCGCCCAGAACGCGACCCAAAGGCATCCCTCGCAGTCGACTTCCATCCCGTCCGGATAGCCGTCGCCCTTGCCGAATTGCAGGAAGGTGCGCTTGTTCTCGAAGGTCGCGCCGTCGCTTTCGGCGGTGAAGATTGTCTGAGCTGCAGAGTCAGTCAGGAACATCCGCCCGCGTGTCTGGTCGAAGGCGGGCCCGTTCGTCACCTTGAAGCCGGTATCCTTCTTTTGCGCGCGCCCGTCCGGGGCGAGACGCCACCACGAACCGGAAACTTCCTTCTCGTCGTCATCCATCGTGCCGGCCCAGAACCCGCCTTTGGGGTCGACCTTGCCGTCATTGAAGCGATTTGTCGGCTGGTCCGCTTCAACGGTGACGATGGGCGTCTGCTTGACCGCGCCGTCCTCGATGAAAAGACGCGTGAAGCCGTTGCGCCATGAAGCCACATACCCGCCGCTCTCGCGAAGCCCGACAGCGCTGATCATGCCGGGTACGGCGTAATTTTCGAGCGCACGCGTTTCGGGATCGATCCGGAATATCCTCTCGCCTTTGATGTCGAGGAAGACGAGCTTGCCTGCGCGCGGGTCCCAGAGCGGGCCTTCGCCGAGAACGGCGCCCACGGGGGCAATGCATTCAGCCTCGCCAGTGAGCGCTTTCTTCATCGCCTACACCGGATCATGCAGGCGCGAGAGAACGCCGCCATCGGCGTAAAGCGTCGCGCCGGTGATGAAACCTGCGTGCTCCGACATCAGGAAGACGGCGATTTTCGCGATCTCTTCCGGCGTCGCAATGCGCCCCGCCGGATGACAGCCTTCGAGATTTTTGAATGCTTCTTCGCGCCCCTTGAAGCCGGCCATCAACATTGGCGTCGCTGTCGCCGCCGGCGCGAGCGTGTTGACGCGCACTTTAGGCCCGAGGTCGACGGCGAGCGCGCGCGTCAGCCCGTGCATCGCGGTTTTCGATGTGGCGTAGGCGGAAAATTCGACTTTCGTCGATTGCGCATGCACCGTGCCGATATTGAGGATCGCGCCTTTGTTCTTTTCCAGCTGCGGAAGGAACGCCTTCGCCAGCAGGAAGGGCGCGATGACATTGACGTCAAAGGATTTGCGAACGTCATCCGATGAAAGCGCGGCGAGCGGAGCGACGACTTGCAGGGCGGCGTTGTTGATGAGACCTGCGAGCGGCGCATCGCCTGCGGCGGTCACGACATCTTGCGTGAAAGCTTCCATCGCGGCGTCGTCGTTCGCGAGTACGGCGAGATCAGCCTTGAAGAAAGCGTGCGCCTTCGATGCCTGTTTGTCCGAATGGCTCGTTGCGATAACGCGCCAGCCAGCATCCGCAAAAGCGTCGACAAGGCTCGCGCCAATGCCGCCATTGGTCCCGGTAATGAGGACGCTTTTCGTTTCCGTCATGCAGTTCCCAGCGATTTCGCGATCTTCTCGATCGCAAGAAGGCTCACGCGGCGCACAGCGTCGACCGAGTTCGAGCCATTATGCGAGCCGAAAATGCAACGGTCGAATTTGCGCAGAAGCGAGTCCGCCGCCAGCGGTTCGATCTCGAACACGTCGAGCGCTGCCGAATGAACGAGGCCGCTTTCGAGCGCTTTGAGGAGCGCTGCTTCCCTGATCACTGGCCCGCGCGCGACGTTAACAACGCGCACGCCGCGTTTCAGCTTCGGCAGAAGCGCGTCATTGAACATGCCGCGCGTGCCGTCATTGAGCGGGCAGGTGAAGATGATGAAGTCGGCTTCTTCAATACGCGCCGGCCATTCCGCCGCTTCAACATCCAGCCCGGCGACAGGTTTGAAGAACGGATCGTAGGCGATGATTTTCGAGCCGCAGGCGAGAATGCGCTTGGCCGTCTGCCGGCCAATGTCGCCAAAGCCGACAAGCGCGACCGTCTTGCCGGACATGCTGACGCCGCTCGGTTTCGGCCAGGCGTTGTTGAGGCGGATTTCGCGATCGATGAAATAGGTCTCGCGCGCCAGCCCAAGCGTATAGGTGAGGGCGACATCGGCGACTTCGCCGCCGAAAACGCCCGGCGTGTTTTCAACAGGCACGCCGAAATCCTTGAAGGCCGCGAAGTCGACATTGTCGACGCCGACGCCCCATTTCACAGCCGCCTTGAGCTTGCCTTTGACGCCGGTTTCCACGACTTCGCGGTTCGCCGGATCGTCGCCGATGATCCAGCCTTCGTAATTCGGCACGAGCTCTTTGAGCTCCGCGACGCTCAAAACCTGCGTCACCTTGGCGGGAACGCATTCGAGGCCCTTGGCGGCGAACGCTTCATCGAACTCCTTGATGAGGCCGAGCATGGGCGGGCAGGTGACGAGAACTTTCGGCTTCGACATGTTCTTACTCTTCAGGAAGCGTTTCACCGGCGGCCACGCGCATCAGCAGCGATTCGGCCATGAACCAGTCGGACTTTTCATCGATATCGACGGATTCGAGCGGCGGCGTCGCATAAAGAATCGGCTTCTCGCCAATGCGCGCATCCGTTTTCGCAAAGCTCTGCGGCGTGAAGAGATAGCAGACGGAGTTTTCTTCCATATAGGGCGGAAGGTCCTGCGTGCGGATGAGGTTCGCCGGGTCGTGATTGATGGGCGCGCCTTCAGGCGTATAAAAGCGCGTCTGGCGGCGCGTGACAGTGAAGAGCGAGTCCGCCTTGCCGGCGCTGAGCGCTTCGTCGAACTCCTTGATCATGGTGCGGATCGTCTTGACGCTCAGGAGCGGGTTCGTCGTGTGCGTCATCAGATAGTAGTCGGAGGGAACATTCGCGATGTCGTCGCCGAGGACGAGGTTCATCGACACGAAGTCGCCGCAGATCTCCGGCTTGCGGTCGCGGATCATCACCTTGCCATTATAGTCGCCGTCTTTCAGGCCGTTGTCGGCGAGGATCGAGCGGGCATCCGTGTTGATGACGACGCGGTCAATCTCCGGCGTCGCCGCAAGGGCGTCGAGCACCCAGCGGAAAAGCGGCTTGCCCGCGATCATGCGGAAGTTTTTCGAGGTAACGCGGGCGCTGTGCGCTTTCATCGGCAACAGCGCCGTCAATTTCTTGGAACCGACAGTCACAGGTGGAACTCTTTCTTCAGGGGGTGTTCAGGATCGTTTGTCGCCGCCTTGGGCGAGGAGGGGGGCGCTGTTCAGCGTGTCGTCAGCGCGCTCCGTTTCAGCGCCGCGTTTGGCGCGCGGATAGTAATAGCGCTCTTTCTGGGCGCGCGAGAGAACGCGGTGCTCGTTATGGCCGAGATAGACGCCCCAATATTGCATGAAGCGATAGGCGATGATGTCGCCCGCGTGGTCGAAGAAGCTGCGCTGCTCCAGCGCTTCAGCGAAGTCGTGAAAAACGCCCGCCGAGAAGAAGCGGACGAAATCGCCGAAATGGAAGTGCACTTCCGGCATGATTTCGCGAAGCGTGAGCGCCTCGCGGTAAAAGCGTCGGCGGATCTGCGAAAGGTTTTCCTCGTGGATGTGAAGCACCGGCGCGCCGGCGACATAGCCGATACGCCCGCCATCTTTCAGGATCGCCTTGGCGAGCACCATGTCTTCAAGGCCGGTCACCGTTTCGTCGAACCGGCGCTCGGCCCAGGCCTCGCGCCGGATCGCGGCGTTGGCGTTGTTGCAGTAGAAGTCTTCCTGCGGAATTTTATCGAAGTCGGGGTAGTACTGCGCGAAAATCTGGTGCTCGGAAAAGCGCGTCACCTCATGGCCGACCTGCTTGCCATAGACATAGTCGGCCTCGCCCTTCACGAGCGGCGCGACGAGATTGGCGAGCCAGTGCTCGTGACGGGGAATGCAGTGCGCCGAAATGAAGACGAGGTAGTCTCCGCGCGCGGCGTCGCAGCCATAGTTCAGCGAGCGCCCGAAGGTGAAATCCGATTTCTTGATGTGGACGATCCGGCAGCCGGCGCTGCGGGCGATTTCGACCGTGCGGTCGGTCGAGCCCGAATCGACGAGGACGATCTCGACGTCCCCATCCTCGAGGATCTGGCGTTTGCAGGCGTCGAGCGCCGCGCCAAGCCATTTCTCCTCATTGAGGGAGCGGAAGACGATGCTGACGCTGATGGGTCTGGCTTCTGGCATTTCCGGCTGACCTGACGGCCCCTGGCTCCCCTCCGGTTAACGCCACTTGTAGACCATTTGCCGGTTTGGGCAATGGCGTGCGCTGGCGGGGCCTATGGCGTTGAGGTTCCAGCGCAATTGGGGCTAGAAGCGGCTTGCGGGGGCCATGGATTGGCCGGGAGAGGACGCGGCGCATGACGGAACCGGCCGGGCCGAGCCAGGATCGCTTCACGGCGGACGAGGGAACGCTGTTCCTCCTCGGCAACGGCCCCTCGCTCGCGGAAATCGACCTCAAGGCGCTGTCGGCCTTTCCGACGCTCGGCATGAACGCGGCCTACCGCTTCTGGCGCAGGATCGGCTGGCGCCCGCGCTATTACGCCTGCCTCGATACGGTCGTCGGGCTTTCCCACCGGGAAGCGATTGCGGAGCTCATCGCCGAAACCGGCGAGAAGGCGATCCGCCGATTCATTCTGCGGGAAAATCTCGTCCACGCGCTCGGCGACGCGGCGAGGACCGATCGCGTGGTGAATTTCGACGCCCTGCGCGCCTTCCGGCCCATGCTGCGCCCCAATCCGATCACCACCGGCAGCCACGCCGCGCTCTGGGCGGCGAGCGAGGGCTATCGCAAGATCGTGCTGCTCGGGATCGACGGCAATTATGTCGAGCGCGTCGAAGGCGCGAAGGCGCGCGACGGGATCGAACTTGAGATTGTCGAGGAAAAAGAAAATCCGAATTACTTTTTCGAAGGCTATCAGCAGAAGGGCGACCGCTTCAACATTCCGAATCCGCGGCCGGGCTTACATGTCGAGGCGTGGGAAATCGCCGCCGCGGCGCTTCGGCGCGAGAATATCGCCGTCGTCAATGGCAATCCGCAATCGGCGGTGCGGTTCTTCCCGTTCGTTGGCGCGCGCGAGCTGGTTGAGAGGGGAACGGCGATGACCGATGCGTCGACATGCGAGGCGCCGTCCGCTGCGGCCGCTGCGCGCGCGCGTGAAGCGCAGGAAGGAACGTCTGTAAACGGAGGACGCCTCAACGACTTCCTTCAACGTCAGCGCAAGACGCTTTTCATCGGGCTTGCGCTTACTCTTGCAGCAGGCGTCGGCGTCGCGCTCACCGCGCCGTCATGGACAGGCGCGCTCGCCGGCTTGTTCGCTTTGACGTTGTTCGCGGTTCTCTTCGTCCTCCTGCTTTTCGTGCGGCACGCGGTTTCTTGGCACATGGCGCGGCTTGAACAGCGTATCGCAGCGCTCGAGGCCGCGGCGGCGGACCGCGACCGCGCCGCGGCGAAATAGGCGCAAGGGAAGGGATTTGCTGTGCCGCTCGATCCGCGACTTCTGTTGATCGACATCACCCCGCTCGGGGGGGCTGCGGCTACGAGCACGCTGAAAGCCGCTTTCTTCGGCGATTGGCGCGACGGCGCGCTTCTGCAGGTGCTCGACGGCGGTGAGGGGCGGCCCGCCCTTTCGGCAGGCGGCGCGCCCGCTCGTTTCATTCCGGACGATCCCGGCGCAGCGGGGAAGATCGTCGAAGCGTTCCGCCCGCAGATCATCCTATATCGCCCGGTCGCTGACGATATCGCGTTTCACCGTCTCGCAATGGCGCTCATCACCGAGGCGCGTAAGAAGACCGGCGCCGGGCTCGCCCTCTGGCTGATGGATGATTGGCCCGCGCGCCTTCAGGCGAGCGACGAGAAAACCTTTGCGGAACTCGACCGCGACCTGCGCGCGCTGCTCTCATCTTCGTCGGCGAATTTCGCAATTTCGGAGCGTATGGCGAGAGAGTTTTCCGCCCGCTATGGCGCGCCATTCGAGGTCGCACATAACGGCGTGCGGGCGCGCGACTGGAGTTTCTCCAGAGCGGAGCGCGCCGGTCCGGTAAGGCTGCGATATGCGGGCTCGCTTGCGCCCGATACGGCGCTCGACAGCGTTCTGGAGACGGCGAAGGCCGTTTCCAGCCTCGCAGCGGGCGGTCTTCCGATCGTCTTCGAAGGCCGCACGCAGCCGCACTGGCTTTCGAAATATGGCGCGACCTTCAACCGGCTGAAAGCGGTCAGCATGCGTGCGTCCGCCATGTCTACAGAGGATTATCGCCTCTGGCTCAGCGACGCCGATATCCTTCTTGTCGCTTATAATTTCGATGAGGCGACGCGGCGCTATCTGAAATCATCCTTCGCGAACAAACTTCCCGAAACGCTCGCCTCCGGCGCGGCGGTGCTCGCTTACGGGCCGGACGATATCGAAACCATGGCGTATGTGCGCGCAAGCGGCGTCGCCGAAACGGTTTGCGAGCGCTCGCCTCAAGCCCTTGAGGCGGCGATAAAAGCGCTTGCGGGCGACAAAGCGCGCCGTCGTGCATTGGGCGAGAAGGCCCGCGCGCACGCTATCGCCGCTTTCGATCTCGATGCGGGCAGGGCGCGCCTTCGCGCGCGTCTCGCGGCGGCGTCTTCTCCCGACGCGCCCGCCGACTATGAAGCGAAGCGCGAAGAGCGCGTGCAATTCGAGGAATGCGCCTTTGTTTTCGAAGCGCTCGGCGCGAAAGAAAACGCCGGCGTGATGATCGATGTCGGCGCCCATGTCGGCGGTTCGCTCCTTCCTTTCGCGCGTGCAGGATGGAAAGTTTTCGCTTTCGAACCGGACAAGAATAACCGCGCGCAGCTTCTCGCCGCTTCGGCGCCGTTCCCCGATGTGCGTGTTTCTACAAAGGCTGTCGGCGCGCTCGAAGCGCAAGGGCTCGCCTTCTACCGCTCGGAGGTCAGCACCGGCATTAGCGGGCTAACGCCTTTCCATGAAAGCCATCGCCTCGCCGATCGCGTCGACATGACGACGCTCAACCGTCTGATCACGGATGAAAAGATCGCAACCGTTGATTTCCTGAAGATCGACGTCGAAGGTCATGAGATGGACGTGTTCGACGGGCTCGACTTCGCGAAGACGAAGCCGCGCGCGATCGTCGCCGAGTTTGAAGACGCAAAAACCAAAGAGCGCGGCGTCTCCATGCACGATCTTGCGCGCCGCCTCGAAGGCGAAGGGTATGTCGTCTATGTGAGCGAATGGCACAGCGTCGAAGCCTATGGCCGCAAGCATAGCTGGCGCCGGCTGATGGCCTATCCCTGCGAGACCGGGGAAGGAGCCTGGGGCAATCTCGTCGCCTTTATCGAGCGGCCGGACGCGGCGCGCTTTGCTGACGCTTTCGGAGCGGCGCTCATCGGCGGGCCGGCGGGTCTCGGCGCGCGGGCTGTCGCGGAGACAATCGGCGAACCGCCGCGCCCGCGTTCTCTCTATCGGCGTATGGCCGACGCAATCGCGCGAAGATCGCCTCGCCTCGTTCGCATGCTTCAGCCTGCCGTTCGGTTCGTTCGCAGACTTACGGGCCGCCCGTCCGGCGGTGGAATTTGATGCGCCGCCACTGAAGCGAGGCTGCGGCAAGAGGGGGCGCTTTGCGTCTGTTGGCGCAGGTTCGCCCGGTTGCATTCAGAAGGCATCGCTATAAGGTCGGCTGCGCTTTTAGACCATGGAACATGGAGTCCGCCGGATGCTCGATTCGAAGTATGAAAGCCTTTCCCGACTGGCCGCGCGCCAGATCGAATTGGCGCCGGAACAGGAAAAGTTTTTCCGCAAACGCCTTGGCGACCTCTCCGAGAGGGAGCTTCAGGCGATGAACGAACTTGGCGGTCATATTGAAAAGCTGATCGCGGGGCGCGCTGACGAATTCCTTCAGGATTATGTCTGGCTTTGCGCCGAGCAACTGGAGGAAGAACTCTATTTCCGCCGCAACAATTCCTATCGCCTCAAGACCTTCGCGGAGGCCTATGAGCAGGTTTATTCGAACAAGGAATACATGACGCGGTACATGAACGGCCTATTGATGACGCAGCTTTGGTGGAAGAACCACTTCGACGTCATCGACTACTACCGGAACGCATTCCTCGCGACGAACCCGAAGGGCTATCGCCATCTTGAAATCGGCCCCGGTCACGGCCTCTTCATCTATTTTGCGGCGGCGGATTCCAACGCGGGCAGCGTGAACGGCTGGGATATTTCCGAGGCCTCCATCGCGTCGACGCGCGAAGCCTTGCAGGTGCTTGGCCTCAAGACCCTGCCGAAGCTGCAATTGCAGAACCTTTTCGAGGAGCCGCAAGGCGAGTTCGACAGCATCGTCTTCAGCGAAGTGCTGGAGCATATGGAAACGCCGCGCGAAGCGCTGGAAGTCATTCAGGGGCTGCTTGCGCCGAAAGGGCGCCTATTCCTCAATATGCCGATCAACAGTCCGGCTCCGGATCATCTCTTCAATGTCGAGAGCCCTGAGGCGCTTGCTTCATTTGTCGAGGGGGCAGGACTGAAAATCGTCGACAAGAGCTATTTTCCGGCGACGAACCAGACGCTTGAACTCGCGCTAAAGAAGAAGCTGACAATCTCGTGCGCGTTCATTGCTGAACGGGCCTGAGCTTTAGGCGCATGCCTTGAAATACTCCTGGAGCGGGTCGCCTGGCTTTCGCCCGGCGCGCTCCAGCGACATGAGCTCGACGACGAGCCCCGCCCGCATCTGTAAAAACGCGATCGTTCGGTCGAAGACGACGCCGTAAACGGGCGGAACGACGACCATGCCGCCCCTTGTCTCGAAATCGGCGATCGCCGCGCTCACATCGTCGACGAAATAGCAGATGTGGTCGAGGCCGCCGCCGCGCTTCAGCCGGCCATCGACCGGCGAGGGTTCGCCGGGAACGGCCGGCGCGACAAGCTCAATCGGCAGCGTCGAAGGAAAGCCGATCAGTGCGCAGGAGACCTTCTGTACGGGATCGACTTCCGGCGCGATGAAAAGGCGCGCGCCGGCGCTCGTCCAGCGGTTTATCTCCTTTTCCATGTCGCGCACGACAAAGCCGACATGCGCAAGGCGGTCGCCGCCCGCGGAGAAAGGGACGGCCATATCGGGGCTAAATTCCGTCATAGACAAAATCAATCGGGGCGATGCTGCCTATGGCGACGGCGAGATAAGCGAGGAGCATGAGCAGCGCGAGAACCGTGATGGAAACGGCGGGCGGGAAGGGCTTGGCCCGGCTGGATTTCTGCGGCGTCATTCTTTTTCGTCCTTCGCAGCTTCCCCATACATGCCATCGCTCCCGGTCTGTTTCAATTCCAGCCCAAGTTCGGAATGCAGAAGCGAGGCGACCTCATCGACGACGCTTTGGCCGTAGTGAAGATGCACGATATCCTTGTGAACGCGCACGCCATCGACCTTGCGATAGCTGGCTGTATACAGATGAATGTTCGGCCCGCCATATTTGGAAGCCATCTTGTCCGCGAAGGCTGTCCATTGCTCCATAAAGGCGAGAAGCACAGGATCGTCCTCGATCTCGGGCGGGAGGGGCGCGACATAGAGAAGCGCCGGCTTTCCGGAAGCTGCGAGCGATTTCAACATCGCCCTGAAAAACTGTGCGGAGCTTCCGCTCTCCGACAGAGTCTGCTTGAGCAGCGTTGCGCGATAGCCGGCGATCCACTTCATCGACTCGGGCGCCTTGAAGTCGCGACCCTTGTAGAGCGGGTTGAGGTTGAAATAGGGGATCTTCTCCGCTTCCGGTTTTGCGAGATAGGGAAATGGCAGCGCGCCCGCCTCGCCGCGATTGAGAAGGCGCCGGCTGATCGGAAACCGATCGCTCAGGAAGTGCGAGTGCGGCGCGATGGCGGCCACGAGCAGCGCGCTTGGCCGCGCATAGCCGACTGCTTTCAGAAGGTCGTCGAGGTTTGCGCCTTTCATGCCCGCAATGGACGCGCGCTGGTTCGACTCTGTCAGCGTCGCCAGGTCATTGAAAAGCCAGACCGGATTGAGAGAGATGACAATCGCATCGACTTCCGGGTCATAGGCCGCATGCAGCGTCGCCCGGCGAATGTCGCCCGTTCGCGCGCCCTGAATCATGTATTCGTGGATACGCAGGGGCTTTCCATCGACGGATTGCGTCTGCATGGCGAGGACGTCCGTCATCTCGTAGGCTGCGTGGCCAAGAAACTTCTGTTCGGGAAGCTTTGCGCGAATGGAGATCGAGGACCCCGATATCCAGGCGAGACCGAATTCGCCGTCGCCCGCGCCGCTTTCCGCCGGCGTCGTAAACCCGCGCGGATCCTGACGATCGCGCCAGCGCAGCAACACTTTGTCTGTTTGCGGACCATATTGCGACTGAACGCCTGCCTCGCTCACCCAGGCGCCGCGCGGCGCCGCCGCATCGACGATGAGAACAAGGGCGAGCATGAGCGCAGAGAAGATGGCAAGATGCAGCGGCTTCCAGGAGGCGAACAGCCGCTCCGTCGTTTTCGGAAAATCGAGACCGATCATAGGCCGTCACCCCCCGGAATGAGCTTGGCGTAAAAGCTGGGCACGGAATCAACCGGAAGGGCGAACAGAGGAATGGAAAACGAGACATAGGCGAAGACGCCGAACGATTTCAGCATGCGCAGCCAGACTGCATCCTCTTTCACCGGTTTCGCAACGCCTTTCCGGCTGTCGATGAAGCGATGGGCGATCAGGAAGACGGCATGATAAAGGCCGAAGATGACCATGTTCCAGGACAGCGCATGCCAGAGCGCGATGGTCATGATCGTAAAGAAGGTCGCGATGTACTGGCGGGAAGCGCGCATCCCTCCGAGGGGGACGAACACATAGCGCTGGCACCAGCGAGTCAGGCTCATGTGCCATGACGCCCAGAACAGTTGCGGGTTCGTCTTCGTATAGGGGTTGTTGAAGTTCTCCTTCAGGCGGACGCCATGAAGGCGCGAGGCGCCGATCGCGAGATCGGAGTAGCCGGAGAAGTTCACATAGAAGAACATGCCGTAAAGGAGCACGGCGGCCCAGGACGCCGCCCATCCCGCTTCGCCGCTCCTCCAGAGATCGTTCGACCATTTGCTGAGGAAGTAGGCGAGCGCCATCACCTTGATCGCCCCGAGCGCGATGCGGAAAAGGCCGGCGCCGATGTCTGACGCAGCCGGAAACCTCGTTAGCCGGTCTTTCAGGCGGACTTCCTCATATTCGATAACCGGACCGACCGCGAGCACGGGGCCAAAGAATCCATAATAGGCGAGCGAGAGCGGGGAGATCGGTTTCAGGAGTTCGAGGCGGATCTTGATGAGAAGGTCGAGCGCGCGGAAGGTCGCGAAGGAAAGGCCGATCGGCGCAACGATCGGTGCGATGATGTCGTAGGCGCCAAGCATTCCAGATGAGGTCCAGATGACGAGCGCGAATGTCGCCGTGAACCATTCGACGAACGGCGCGGGCCACAACTTCCAGATCACCATTGGCGAGAGCGTGATGACGATGATCGCGGCGGTCACAATCTTGGATGCAAGGCCGCCGATCTTCTTCGCCGCCGCCCACATCGCCCATTGCAGGGCGAAAATTGTGGCCCAGTAGAGCGCATAGAAGGGCAGGAAGCGCGGTGCGGCCGTGTAGATGAGATAGGCGCCGACGAGCGTGAAAGACGCTTCGACAACGGTCCTGCGCGGCAGCGCCGCGCGCAAAAGCAGCAATAGCGGCGTCAGAATAATGAAGTCAGCGATGATGCCGTAATTGGGATTGCTATCCATCGCAGGTCCGGATCAGGCGGGATGGTCGGTCAGAAGCTGCACAAATGGCGGCGGTGAAAGATCGCTTGGCAGCGCCATCTCCCAGACAGTCTCGCCTTCCGGCGAAGCTGTGGCCCTGGCGAAGCCGTGCCGCTCGTAGAGATCCGTGACCATGGCGTTCTTCGGCGTCGGCGAATAGACGCCTCTGAGTTTCGAAGCGCCGTCTTGCGTAGCGACCGCGGCGGAATGAGCGATGAGCGTCGTTTCGACGCCGCGTCCAAGAACGCGGCAGGACATCAGCAGGTTGACGAATTCGTACGCATCGCCTTCGCGCGACAGCATCGCCACGCCGACAAGGCCGTAGTCGCCGAATTTGTCCGCGACCGACATGCAGAAGAGACGGTTGCCCGGCGTCGCCAGAAACGCATCGATCTCTTCGCGCGAGAAACGGTTCGTGCGCGTATTGAACTGGTTCGTCTTGTTGATGAGCTGCGTGACGCGCGCAAGGTCGCTCGGGATTGGTTCGTAGATGTAAACCTTGAGGCCAAGCTGGGCGAGGAACTCCTCCGCCGTCAATTGCTGCGAAAGCGACTGACGCTTCATTTCGCCCTGCATGCGCGCGACGCGCTGGAGGTCGTCCTCGGTGATAACGAGCCTGTCGAAGAGGTGCGCGTTCTCGCGCAGCACGCGCGGCAGTTCGCTCAGTTCCTCGGGCACGCGCAGGCATTGCACATCCGGCAAGTGCGTCGATACTTCCGAGATTTCGAAGGGATTGTCGTCGACGAAGACGAGTGAGTTGACGCCGATATTGAGCGTCGCCGCGATCTCCTTGAGGTTCTCCGACTTGGGTCGCCAGTTGATCTGGGCGGCCGAAATATCTTCGCGCTTCAGCACCATGCTGTCATGGGAGTCGAAGACCTCCCAGACATCTTCGGGATTATTTTTACTGTTGAGCGCAATGAAGACGCCGGAATCGGCGAGCGATTTGATCTGCTGCTGGAAGCGGCGGAAGGCCGAGCCCGGAAAATCCTCGCCGAGCTGAATGCCGCCGACGCCGTCTTCGCCGATGACCCCGCCCCATAGCGTGTTGTCGCAATCGAGTACGAGGCACTTCTTCGCTTCGAATTTCCGTGCACGGATGATGCGGGCGAGAAGCTGGGCGAGTTCGGTGTAATAATCTTCCGTATATGGCTGGCGATAGAGGAACTGCTTGCGTTCATCCTGCGCGCCCGGGCCGAGCGCTGCGCGCAATTCTTCGAGATCGACAAAATACATCCGATCGCGGCCGGAGAAAGTCTCGATCAGTCTGGACGAAGCCTCGTGCCAGAGCGCGACTTCGACCTCAGGATGCGAGAACCGAACGAGGCGCGTCGAGGGCAGGGCGGGCCGCGGCGGCGTGCACAGAATGATCGTGCCCGAGAACGAACGCTGCAGGGCGTCGACCGCGCTCAGAATGAGCTCAGAGGCCTCGTGCATCGCCGCTGGCGTGTGGGACGGGGCGATATCTTCCAGCCGCCAGGCGAGAATGATTACATCCGGATCGACGCCGCCAAAGGCGACGCCGGGTGAAAGGCAGCTCTGGACAATCTGGTTGTAGTCGGCGAGGCCGATGGCGGGGCGCGCATAACCGTGAGAAAGCAGAAAGGCGCCAAGATAGGGCGTCAGCGGATCGATCGTGAACGAACTCGCGACGCCGATGGAGACGTCAGGCGTAGCGCCGGCTCCCCCCTTCTGAAGGGCGCGCCACTTCCGTTTCAGATCCGCGAGCTCCACGCGAAACTCTCCTCTTTGGCGCCAGCCTAGAGCGTGACGCCTTTTTCGGCGAGGACGGTGCGAACGATGCCGATAGAGCGCATCTTCATGATCTCCGCCGTCGACAGGCGCACATCAAACGCCCCTTCAATAGCCGCGACCAGCCGCATGGCGGCGAGACTGTCCCATTCTTCGGTATTGTCGGGGTTCGTATCGTCATTGAGGTCCGTCGGATCGAGCATCAGCTCGTCGGCGAAAATCTGGATCAACTTGTCTGTCATCTCATCTCCCTCGCTCAGGCGCACCCGCCGTGACTAACCGAAAATCGCGTCATAGTCAGCCCTTTCGAAGACCTCGAGAGCGCCGCCTTTAGTGGCGTTATAGACCTTTCTTTCGTCAGCCTCGAACATGTCGCGGGCGAGCTCGTAGTTGAGCTTCACACGGTGGAGCTTGGGGTCCTTCCAGGTCTTTCCCTTGCCGAAATAGTCGCCGTGGAAGTGGTTCGGGTCGTCTTCTGTGGAAAGGATGATGTCGCCCTTCCGGATCGCGCTTTCCGGAATGACGTAGGAGAAATCGACGCCGATCAGGTAGACCTCGCTGAAGCCGAAATAATAGGCGAGCTGCAGGTTGATGTGGGTGACGGACTGCCCGCAATAGACGCGCCGCGCCGCATCGACCGAAAAGCGCGGCACGCAGAAGGAAGGGCTCTCCTGCTCGTAGAAGCCGCGGTTCATCTGGAAGAAGAAGACATTGTCCTCTTTCGGGTGCAGCTTTCGGTAGAGCGTCGGGAAAAGCTTGTACTCGCCCTGATACGCTTTGATCGCGTCGATGTTTTCTTTCATCACCGAGCTGTCCTCGACGACGTAGAATGTCGGGTCGAAGCCCATTTCGGCTTTCTTGTAGAAGATGCCGTTGACGGCGAAGGTGAATTCTTTGCGGAGCTTCGTCAGGTCAGTCTTGTTGATGGAGGGGCCGTTGCCGATGATGATGCAACGCTCTCCGCGCCATTTGTCTTTCAGCGTGGCGATCGCGTCGAAGTCCGGCGCTTGATGGAAAGACTCTTCCTTCGAGATGACGTACGGCGCCGGCGCGGATGGTCCGTCTGCGGGCGTGCTGATGCGATCGCCGATCTCTGCGAAGTCTGATGAAGCGATGAAGCTGGCAAGGCGCGAGGCCGCTTCTTCCGGAGAGGCGCACGTCACGTCCTCGCGCGGGGCGTTCTCGTCCGGATAGGAGACCGGGCGGTCGGCGCGCTCAATCTCGACAATCTTCGCGCCAGCCGGAATGGCGTCGCGAATGAGCGACGAATAGGGCCGCATGACGGCGAAGGCTCTCGCGCCGATCTTCATCAGGCAAGCGCGATTGAATGTCAGCGAAGGAAGACCTTCCGCGGCGATAGCGGCCCGCTGGCCCTGATCGCCCGTCTCGACCTCCGTCGTAACGAAGACGATGCGGCGTCCATCTTTCATCAACGCTTTCGCCGCCGAGGCCATGGCGCGAACCTGTGCTTGCGATTGCGGCAGGAAAATCGCGTCATATTGCTGACGCTGCGCCTTGGCGATGGGCGCCGAAAGCGCGATGCTTGCACGCAGGAGATCGACGACGCCATTCGTCAGCGCATCGAATTTCATCTGCAATTTCTCGATGGACGGCTCGTCGATCGCGATCGCACGGCGAATACCGGCCTCGACAAAGGGGCGCATGTCGTCAGCGGGGTCGACGAAGGCTGCAGCGCCCGCAGGCGTGGCGTGCAATGTATCGTTCAACGCATTGGCGTTGGCGAAAGCGTTGATGACCGCATATTGCGCCGTGCGCTTCATGAAGCGCGCGCGATCCTCGTAAGCGTGCAGGCCTTCTGCGAATACGAAGGGCGCATTCTCGCTGACGTCCTCAACGTTCACCGGCGCGCGGGCGCGGTCGAACAGCATCTTCGCCGCGTCGAGATGTTCAGCGGGCGTGTCTTTCACCATGCTGCCGCGCTTGCGGCGATAAACGCCCGAAAGCCTGTTCGTTGGTGCGAATGCGTAGCCATTGCGCATGATGCGCTGCCAGAGGTCCCAGTCTTCGCAGCCAAAACGCAGAGTTTCATCGAAGCCGCCATGCGCGCGAACGATTTCGGTGAACAGCATCGGCGCGTGCGCGTTGAAGGGGCATTCGCCGCTTGAATTGACGAAGTCGACGACCTTGCACGAAACGTCGCGCCGCTTGATCCGCCGCTCGGCTTCGTCGAGTGTAATATTTTGCGGCATGGTGATGAGGCGGCAGTAAACGCCGGCATAGGCGCGGTCCGCCGCGGTGTCATTCTTCACCAATTGCTTTATCGCCGTGAGGCGCGTTTCGAGCGCATCGGGGAAGAAGAAGTCGTCGCTGTCGAGAAAGGTGATGAGCGGCGCGCAGGCGAGGCGCAGGCCTGTATTGCGCGCGGCGCTGAGGCCGGAGTTGACGGCGTGACGCGCAAAGTGGAACCGGTCATCGTCTTTCGCCGCACCCATGGCGACGGCCATCGATCCGTCCGTACTCGCATCGTCGACAATGATCGCCTCGAAGTCCTTAAATGTCTGTCGTCTTAAGCTTTCGATTGTCTCGGCGACATGGCGGCGCTCATTATACATCGGGACGACAACGGAGATTTGCGGGGCGCCGTCGTGCTCTGCAATCGTCGGCAGGGGGCGGCGCTCATGTGCGTGCTCCCGCCGGGCGGCGCGAACATTCGCAAGCGCGCGGTCGAGAAGGGTCTCCGCTTCGCGTAGGTCTTCGCTCTTGTCGATCGCGCGGCTTTCGTCGCGGACGGCGGATTTTGCGGGCGCTGCTGCGGCAGGTGGCGTCGGCGCCGGGCCGGACGGATTATCGGAGTTTTTCGTATTGGCGGCTGAAAGCGCCGCGCTGAGTTCTGCGATCTTTCGCCCGGCGGTTCGCAGGATAACGCCGACGACCGCCAAACCGGCGGCGCCGGCCGCGGCGAGCGTCAGGAGAACGCCGCGCCAAGGCGCGAACGCCGCGCCCGCAATCGCGAGGCCGATGACGGCGATTCCGGCCAGGAGAAAGATCAGTCGCCGCTTTCGCCAGAGCACGCTGTACATTGTCAAGTCCTGATTGCCGGGCGAGAAGAGGTTATTCCGTTGCGTTTCCGGCCACTCTGAAGAGCGCGGTGCGGAAGCCGGCAGCGACGAGTTTCATGTCGCCCCTCGGGGAGATTTCTTCGTCAACGAAAGTCTTGATGTCAGGCCAGTCGACGGTTTCGTAATCGTCAAACAGGATGAGGCCGCCTGACCGCATGAAGGGACGATAGTTCTCGAAATCGCGTTTGACGCCGCCATAGCTGTGGTCGCCGTCGATGATAAGCAGGTCGATCTGCTCGCCTCTCATCTTCTCAAGCGTTTCCGTCGCCTCGCTCATTCCTTGAATAATCTCGATGTCCTTCGCTGGCACGTTCATGGCGGCGAGATTATAGTCGAGCGCTTCCCGCGTGACGCCGACTTGCGTGATGATGTCGGCGTTGGATCGATCATAATAGCCCTTCAGCGGATCTATCAGCGTCATCTTCACGCGCTTGTTTCTCAGACGGCATGCGTCATAGACAGCGCCGGCGCCAATCCCGAACAGAACGCCGATTTCCACGATATGGATTTCCGGACGCTGCAGCGACATCGCCGCAATGATTCTGGCGAGAATGGTCTGGATATCAGTCGCAAGACGACCGACGCTGAGATGCTCAAGCGTCATGATGCGGTCGGCGAGGTAGCGCACGCTGCTGCGCGATTGCGCAACGCCGAGGGGCGTCGCCCAGTCTTCGACGAGCTTCAGCGTATCGGTGTGGGTAAGCTCCCGGCTGTGGACGTGATGGGTGAGCCGCGCGCGTTCAATCCGATCGATCCGGACCGCCTGCTTGGAAGCG
This sequence comes from Caulobacterales bacterium, assembly GCA_020638525.1. Taxonomy (GTDB): domain Bacteria; phylum Pseudomonadota; class Alphaproteobacteria; order Caulobacterales; family Parvularculaceae; genus Amphiplicatus. The sequence goes on from JACKIL010000001.1 coordinate 115,750, forward strand.
AGCTTTTCGGCTTTCTCAGCAGTGTGGCGTGCATTCGCAATCGCCGATCGCGAAAGGTCCTCGCCGAAACGCGAGATCATGGGCTCGATTTTCTCGACGCGCGCGACGAGATATTTCACGGCCTCACCGCTCGCCCGGGTGGCGGCGAGACGCTTAACTTCAAAAAGCTGCGCCTCCGTTGCGGCGAGCTTCTTGCGCATGACGTCCGCCTCGTTGCGAAGAGTGGCTAGCTGGCTGCGAAGGAGGGTCGCGTCCGCTGCCTGCTTTTTGGCCTGCTCGTGGCCTCGGCGCATCTGGACGTAGGTCCGCAGGCCGCCAGCGGCGAGCAGAAGCGAACACGATGCGAGAGCGGCGAGGTAAAGCGCCGGAAACGGTTCAGGAGCCGAAAAATCGACGCGAATCAGCTTCGTGAGGAAATACGCCGCGCCCAGGAGCGCCAACAGGCCCGCAGCGAGAACGGAAATCCAATAAAGAAGGAGGCCCAAGGCCGGCCTGGACTGTCGCATGAACCGAAATCCGCGCCGCAGGATTGCGTCTGTGGGCGATGCCTGAATTGGGCCGGCTTTTCAAGTCGCCGCGCACGCAGAGCGCCGAGCGGGCCGGTTACGGCCACCCCGGAACGCGACGGACGGATGTTACAAATGTAACAAGCAGAATGCTCATCGCCGGTTGCCACGGGGGGCGCAATAGCCGAAGAGGACGGAGGCGGCGGCCGGGCGGGGAGCAGTCAACAGGCGAAGCAGCGCCCGGGAAGGGCCATTGAGCACTCGCGCAGCCTTGGACGACAGCTATGCTCAAGTGACAGCGACTTCACAGTATTTGGATTGAATTGACGCGGATAGCGCATGACCGAGCTGGAACTCTATTCCACACACCGCATTCGAAACCGGCCCGAAATGCTGGCGAAGGTTCGCCAGGCGGTGATCGAGCACCGGTTCTCCAAGCTTAGCGGCTGGGAGGAGGGCGGCGAGGAGCGCTATGCGGCCGATATCGACCGCCACGCCTTCAAGCGTCACGATTCAACGGTCGAATACATCGTTCCCTGGGTCAATCAGTCCTTTCCGCTTGAGGGAAAGACGATCGTCGAAGTCGGCTGCGGAACAGGATCGAGCACCGCCGCCTTCGCCAAATTCTCCGGCCATGTCTTCGGATACGACATTGCGGGCGCATCCGTTGAGGGGGCGAAGGCGCGCCTCGCCGCGCATGGTCTCGCCGACCGGGCGACCTTCTGCGCCGCAGAGCCGCAGGCGCTTCTGAAGACGATTGAGGAGCGGCATCGCGAAGAAAAAGCCGACGTCGTTTTGATGTTCGCCCTGCTTGAACACCAGACGCTTGCGGAGCGGCTCGAAACCTTACGGATCGGTCAGGCTGTCACCAAGCCGGGCGGCGTCATCGTCATCGCTGAAACGCCGAACCGTTTGACCTATTTCGATCACCACACCTCGCAGCTTCCGTTCTTCCATATGCTGCCGCTCGACTTGCAACTACTTATTGCGAAAGAATCGCCGCGCCGCGATTTCCGGGAGAACATAAGGCTGAAGATCGAAGAATGCGGCGACGGCGATCCGCCGCTTGAGCACCTGATCCGCTGGGGTCAGAGCGTCAGCTTCCATGAGTTCGATCTTGCTTTCGACAATGTCGATTCGCGGATCATTGGCAGCGGCGACCATCCGAACATCATGCGGCTGCGCCCGCCCAAGTCGGAAGAAGTTGCACTGCGCAGTTTCATGGAGGAGACAGGGATCAAGCGGCATCCCGGCTTCATGAGGTATTTTCTCGATCTGATCATCAGGGTCTGATCGGCCGGGCGGGGTGAAGGGATGTTGAGGGCGCGCCATTTTTGTTTCGCGGAGTGCGCCGCGTTGGTGCGCAGTCCTTGCGCATGGGGCGGGGGCTCCTTCAGCCTTTCAGGCGCCGATTGCGGAGCGGATCGTTCGCATGGCTGACGATCCGCCCTCGCGGTTGACGCCGCTTCGCCAATCGGCAAGAACGCCTGCGTGCAGCAGCAGGCAAGACACGACGCAAGTGAATTCAGTCGCCATTGTGACCATGGTCCAATTGAAGGACCTGCCTTGGGCATATTCTTCACTGCAAAGTCTTCGACAGCTGCGCGGCGAAGGGTTGTTTCGTCTCGTCCTGATCAACGACGCTTGCGATCCGGAAACAGCCGCCCGCATTGAAGCCGCCGTTGACGGCGTCGTCATCAGTGATGGGCGCAATCTTGGCGTTGCGGGCGGGCGTAACCGTCTTGTACGCGAAGCGGCGGCGCGCGGCGCGAAATTCATTCTGTCGATCGACGACGATATTCTGCTGCCGGAAGATTTCGCCGAAACGCTCTGGGCCGAATACAAAGCGCTTGAGGAAGCAGGGGCTTCGCCTGGCATTCTCACGCCTGCAACGCTCGATTTTCATGCGGTGAAAGGCGCGCTCTACGATGCCTACGCGTTGGCTCCGCTCGAAAACGGGGGCGCCATCGCAACGCCGTCGACGGCGGAAGTTCGTTCACGCCTTGCTAGCTTTGAAGGCTTCGATAACGCCGCCATCTATCACATGGGCATTCGCGACTGGCATGGCGCTTATTGCTTCACGAGCGGGGAGGCGGACAACGCCATCCAGCAAGCCTATCAAATCGAGCCCGCGCGCTTCCATGGCGCGCAAGCCGGGCTGAAGGCCTCGCCAGAAGCAAAATCTGCGATCATCAATGGCGCGGATCCTATCCCGATCGATACGGCGCCTGGCGGCATCTGCCTTTATTCCGTTGCGCTCTTCGACGAGGTTGGCGGGATCTGCGAGAGCTTTAACCCGTTCGGATATGAAGACGCGGATTTCGCGCTGAGAGCGTCGGAGCATGGCTATCGCCATTTCTGCGCGCCGCGCGCGATCGCGATTCACGACATCGCCGCGCGCTTGAGCGAACGGCCGCTGCCGGTGCTGATGGCGGCGCAAGGGAAGATGGCCGGCGCGCTGACGAGCCGCCACCTTGCGGGAGGTGAAGCGGCGGGTTCCTTCATTGCGATTGCGCGCCGGCTTTTCACGAGCCTCGGCGCAAAGAAGCCGATCGGGCGCGAGGCCGGGTTTGAATTCCTGTCGCTGCGCCGTCTTTCCTGCCTTCTTGCTTTTTCTTCTAACGCGCTCGTATTCGGCCTGCCTGATGCGTCCGCCAAAGCTGCGCCATCCGCCGCAGCGTGTGCGGAGCTTCTGAAGAACCTCGTTTCGGCGATTTATAAGCCGTGTACGGATTTATCTGTCGCCGTCGAGGGCGCCCGCGTCGTCGCGCGCTCAGGTGATCGCGAAGAGACGCTCTTCGACGGCGAGGTTCGGGCGTCAGGCGAAGAGACGACGATCGATATCGCCGCCATGCGCCTTTCATCGCCGCGCGAGCTTGTGCCTCCGCTGCTCAGGACCTTGTCCGCCTCCGGGGGCGGCCCCGCGATTCTTTCCGGGCGGTTCGTGCTCGGCGCGGGAGGGGCGTTCCGTCTCGAAGGAGTGAAACTTGCGACGGAAAGCGGGTTCATGCTCACCGCCAATGGTGAGGGCGTGCGGCCCGCCCGTCCGGAACACGCCGTCGCGCCGATCCGGATCGAGCGACTGTCGCTCTTGATTGAAGACCTTGGCGCGTTGCCGCGGTTGCTCGCATTCCTCTCGGACATGGACGAGCGCTCGCCGCGCGACTATGTCGGCGCACTGCAGTCCGCCTATGCCCAGCCCGGTCTTTCGACCCTGTTTGACTGGTTGACGGGAGCGAGCAATATGCTGACCGTCGAGGTGAGCGGCGTCCTTGATGGCGCGCCAGAGCCGCCGTCTCTGGAAGTCGTCTGCAAACCGGCGCCGGCGGGCGCCGTCAGGAATGTAAAGGTCGCCAGGCTTATGACGGATCCGGCACTTGCGGCGCGGGCGCGTTCGCCGATGACGGCAGTCAGGGCGAAAGTGAAAAGAACGATCGACACGGTCGCCCGGCTGGTTGGGGAAGATCCCAAAGTCGCGCCGTTCCCTGACGCCTACAATCCGAGTACGCTGACCAGACTTTCGTGGAAGGCGCGCTACATCGCCGCCTCGCGCGGAATCGCGCTGACCGGCAACGAAGCGCGCATTCTCCAATACAAAGATTCAGGCCGCGGAAAGCGCGCCTTCATCATCGGCAATGGCCCGTCGCTCAATCAGCTTGATCTGACGAAGCTGAAAGACGAAGCGACGTTCGGCGTCAACGCCATCTATCTCAACAAGGACTCGATGGGTTTTCTGCCTACGCACTATATCGTTGAGGATGTGTTCGTCGCCGAAGACCGGGCGGGCGAGATCAACGCGCTCAAAGGGCCGACAAAATGGTTCGGCAACTATCTGCGCTATTGCCTCGACGGCGGCCCCGATGCTTGCTGGATGAATGTCGCCTGCGACTATCGGAACTATCCGAACTTCCCGAATTTCTCGCGCAACGCCGCGCGCATTGTCTGGGTTGGCGGCACGGTGAGCTATGTCGCCATGCAGCTCGCCTACTTCATGGGGTATGATCCGGTTTACATAATCGGTTTCGACCACAGTTATTCTGTTCCCAAGGACGCGCAGGTCGAAGGGCGCGCTATCACGTCGACGAGCGACGATCCCAACCATTTCCATCCGGACTATTTCGGCAAAGGCTATCGCTGGCACGACCCGCGGGTCGATCGCATGGAAGTCGCTTACGGGCGGGCCCGTGAGGCCTATGAAGCCGCCGGACGGCGCATCTACAATGCGACGGCGGGCGGAAAACTTGAGGTGTTCGAACGCGTCGCTTATGATTCCCTGTTCCGGACCGGGAATACTTGACGCGATCATGAGCGAAAATATCACCGTCTACAGCGCCAAGAAGCACGAACGTGTGTCCGCATTCGAGGCGGTGCGCGCCCTGGCGACAGAGATATGGACGCATCGCTGGCACATCGCGCAGATCTTCCGGCGCGACTTCGCGAACACCTATCGGCTGACGCGCTTTGGCGCGATCTGGAACTATATCCTTCCTCTGGTGCCGATCAGCGTGTGGGTCACGCTCAACAGCCTGCGTCTCTTCCCGGTCTTTGATGGCGTCAAAAGCGTCGTCTATGTAACGATGGGCGTCACCGCGTGGTTCTTCTTTGCAGGTTTCGTCAGCGTTCCAATCTCGACGGTTGAAAGCAAGATCAAGGAAGTCTCGCGTTCGCAGTTGCCGCTCATAGGCGTCATCATTGCGAGCTTTGCGAACCTCATCTTCGATACGCTTGTGAGGTTTGCTGGCGTCGTCATCGTCTTTGCGATCTTTCAGGGCGCGCCGCATTGGCAGGTCATCTTTGCTCCTCTCATCATCCTGTCTGGCATGCTGTTCTTTTCCGGCTTGGGCCTCACGCTCGCAGTTTTCAATCTCGCCTATCGCGATGTGGCGAAAGTCGTGAGCATCATCTTGCAATACGGCATGCTCTTGAGTTCGGTCGTGTTTCCGTTCGACCACATGCCGCCGCTTTCGGAGATTTCGCTTTTTAATCCGTTTTACGTTTTCATCGATGCGACGCGCACGCTCGCCGTTTTCGGTGAACTTCGCCACCCCATCGCGCTCGGCGTATTCTCCTTTGTAGGCGTCTTGCTCTTTCTCTTCTCGTGCCGGCTCATCTACGTCGCGCAACCGAGACTGAAGGGGTTCGCCTGATGATGACGGCCCACGACACGGTTCTTGAAGTCGACGGCGTCTGCAAGCTCTTCTCGCGAAGCGTCTCTGGAAGTCAGAGGCGGCTCGGGCAGATCATCAGGGCGGCGATTTTTGGCAAGGATTTCACCGTCTCGGATACGAGCGAAGGCGAATTCTGGGCGCTGAAAGATGTCAACTTCACGCTACGGCGCGGTGAGGCGATCGGCATTCTCGGTCTGAACGGTGCAGGAAAAACGACGCTGCTTCGAATGCTGAACGGACAGATGGCGCCGGATCGCGGCGAAATTCGTATCGCTGGCGAGACCGCGTCGATGATCGATCTTTCCGCTGGGCTCAATGACCGCATGAGCGGGTGGGAGAATATCTATCTGCGCAGCGCGAGCATTGGACGCACGCGCCAGCAAGTCGACGCATCCCTCGACGAAATGGTCGAGTTCATGGAACTCGGCGACGCGCTCGATGCGCCGATCGGGACCTATAGCGCCGGCATGCGTATGCGCCTTGCTTTCGCAACGACGATTTTCGTCGAGCCGGACCTTCTGCTCATCGACGAAGTGCTTTCGGTCGGCGATTTTCGTTTCCGCCAGAAGTGCCTGGAGAAAATCCGCGCGTTGCGCGAGCGGTCCGCCTTTATTCTGGCCTCGCATTCGATGAACGACATTGCGCGCTTCTGTAACGAGGCGCTGGTGTTGGAGCGCGGTCGGGTGGCCTTCAAGGGCGAGCCGGAGGAGGCCATCAAATTCTTCCAGCAAACGCAAGAGCGCGAGGAACGGGAGAAAAAAGCCTTGGCCGGTCCGAAACCGCCAGTCAAGAAATTGGGCGACCAATTCCACAACACGGAAGAAATCACCTCCGTAAACGTACAGTGGGTAGGGGCTGACGGCCGCGCGCGCGACCATTTCAAATGGGGCGACGTCATCGAGTTGCGTATTGAGTTTCGGCTCGCCAGCGGCGACCATCAGCTCGATATAGGCGTGCCGATCTGGCGGCAGGACGAAGAAGGCATGATCAGCGCGCTTTCAACCGAGCAGCAGCGTTTCAGGATCACGCCGGACGCATCGGGCATGTGCAGGGTCGCCGTCGAGTTCGATACGATGTGCCTGCCGCCCGGAACATATGAATCTGTTACGGCCATAATAGACGGGCCGAGATTTCTCTATCGGCAACCCAATGCGCAGGTCACGGTCGAAGCGGGCGGCGCGCCGCGAAGCTGGGGCCGATTTTATATGCCGCATCGATGGAAAACATTGCAGGCGGCCGAAGGCGAGGCGATTAAATGAAAGATCCGAAGTTCTACCGCATCACATCATATGATCGCGGGCTCCTTCCCAATCCGGTTCTACGGCGGCTGGAAGAAGACGCGGACACGATGGAGAAGTGGACACAGAAGACGGGGCTGTCTCCGGGGCACCCGGCTTGGGGCATTCTCTATCATGTGATGCTCGCCTGCCTTCATCCGGATCAGGATAATATCATTGTCGAGACCGGCACCAATTGGGGCTCTTCGTCGATCGTGATCGCTCAGGCGATCCGCGACTCTGGCCGGCGCGGGCGCCTTCATACGATTGAGATCGACCGCGTAAACCACGAGAAAGCGAAAGCGCGTGTCGAGGAAGCCGGGCTTTCCGATCTTGTTGAGTTTCATCTCGGCGCGTCGGAGAAAGTGCTGCCGACCCTGATGGAAAAGCTCGACTCAGTGCGCTTCGCCTATCTCGATGGCGGACACGGGCTTGATACGGTGCTAGTCGAATTCGACGCCGTGCAGCGAAAGCTCGCCCATGGCGGCCTCGTCATCATGGACAATACCTATCCGATCGCTTCCGAAGGCGAGACGGCGCGGGTATGCGAAGCGCTGAGAGAGATTGTCGCGCGACACGGCGGCAACATCGTCAATCTGCCGTTCGTGTCCTGGTTTACGCCGGGCCTTGCGATCTGGCAGCGCGAGTCGCTCAACCTCTTCGAAGGATTGGGCGTTTAGCGCTGCGAGGCTATTTCGGGCTCGCGGGCAGCGTGAAAGTTTCCAGCTCGCCCGTGAAGAGGCCGAACAGGCTCGGCGCGTAGGGAAAACTGATCGGCTCCGATATCGTCAGCTTGTCGGCTTCCGGCCCGCCACTGCGGGCGACGAAGCCGTTCCGGAAGATGATGTCGATCGTGTAGCCGAAGCGCGTCAGAAACTCCGCCAGCATCGAAACGCCGATCACTTCGTGGAAGATGCCGCGTCGGCCGCTTTCCTGCTTCTCGATACGATTGCGAATCCGGTTCCACGTCCAGTCGTCACCGAGCCCGACGATGAACTGGCCGATCACCGTCACGGGCGCCCCGACTTTCATAATGCGGCGCAATTCGCGCAGGTAGCGGAGCTGATCGTAGAGATTGATATGCGACCAGCTAGATTGCGCGAGGCAGAAGTCGAAATGGTCGGCGGGAAGGGCGGACAGATCGACCTTGTCGATGATGTTGAAGTGAACGCGGTCTCCGACGCGTTCCTGCGCGACCTTCACATATTCGCGGGAGACATCGATCGCCTGATAGTCTTTCAGGCGCTCGTCGAGAAGGCTGATGACGCATTCGGAAGCGCGTCCGCCGCCGGGGCCGATTTCAAGGAAATTGGCGTCGCCGTTCGGAATGTATTTCTCGAAAAGCGGCTTGTAGATCGCGAGAAGCTGCTGCTGGGCGCCCCATTCATCGCCGGCGCGCTTAACCTCTTCTGAATCGACCGTCTTGATGCCCTCGGCATCGCCGCCGACCTCAAGGCCCATCTCGGACGACTTCCAGTGCTTCGCGTAGACGTCGAAGTCCGAGCCGACTGATGATGCGTCTTTCATGGTTTTCCCCGGATAACCCACTGGAATTCCATTCGGTTATTATCTTCGCAGGCGACGGGAGACAACCCTGCGCAGTTAAACTGGCTCGTTTTCGCCCGAGGGGCGTGGCGTCTCGAAAGCATGGGCCTCGCCAGTTGACCGGGCGCGTCTGATCCTGCAACGAAAAGGCGATGCTTCGCCTGTGTCGCAGCCTATGGGCGAGGCGCGGACTGCTTCGGGGAGATGACCTGCAATGCCAATGGATGCACCGTCCAGCGCGGACCTTGATGAGAAATACTGGCGGGAATTGCGGGAGAAGTCCGCTTTCGCCGGCATTACGCTCGACGAATCTATTTCGTTTGCGGATTTCGCGCTCTATGGCGACCGCATCGCCGGGCGGCAGATGGATATGTACCGGCGCGTCGGCGGGCGGCCCTTCGGCGAGGCGAGCATTCTCGATATCGGCTGCGGCGTCGGTCGCCTGCTAAAACCGTTCTCCATGCATTTCGCCCGAGCGGTCGGCGTCGACATGAATGAGCGCATCCTTGACGCCGCAAGGGACTATATTGGCGATCGGGTGAATGTCGAACTCGTCAAGAATGACGGCAGAACCGTTCCGTTTCCGGATAATTCGTTCGACTACGTTTTCTGCGGCGGCGTGTTGCAGCATGTTCCCGATATCGACGTCATCATGGGATATTTCCGCGAAGGCCTGCGGGTTCTGAAACCGGGCGGGGTTCTCAACTACTCCGTCATGGTGTGGATGAAGTCGCGAAAGGGCGGGATAGAGGGCGACCGGGTCGGGGCGAAGATTGTCGCCAGCGATCTTGAGGCTCTGCTCAACGATACAGGGCACCTTCTGACGGCGATCTTCAGTGATCCGCAGGACCCAAATCCGCACTTTCAAATCATGCTGCGCAAGTCGGCGCCGTTTGCAGCGGCGTTGAGAAGCATAAAGCGCCGCATTTCGCCTTTCGAGATCACGCCGTCGAGCGTCACGCCGATGAAAGTGCGCACCGGAACATTCGAAGATCTGCCGTCCTATACGAAGCTGCGCGCGCAATGGGCGTCCGGCAAGCGCAAGCCTGTCACGTTCTTTTCCCGTCCCGATTGACGAAGTCGCGCGCCCTATGCGCGGGCGTTATAGGCCTCGAAGACTTCCCTGAGGCCCTCTTGCAGTGAAATGCTCGGGCGCCATCCGAGCGCAGAAAGTCTCGCGCTCGACATCAGTTTGCGCGGCGTTCCGTCAGGCTTCGTTTTGTCGAATGAAAGCGCGCCTTTCAGGCCGGCGAGGCGACAGATCGCTTCGGCGAGTTCACGGATCGTAACATCGCTTCCCGTGCCGACATTGATCGGCGAGGGACCAGAATAGTATTTGGCGAGAAAGACGAGCGCGTCTGCGCAATCGCGCACATGCATGAATTCGCGGCGTGCTTCGCCCGTTCCCCATATCTCGATCGAGGCCGCGCCCTTTTCGCGCGCTTCATGCGCCTTGCGGATGAGCGCTGGCAGCACGTGGCTCGCAGCGAGATCGTAATTGTCGTTGACGCCGTAGAGGTTCGTCGGCATCGCTGAAATGAAGTCGTCGCCATATTGCTTTCGATAAGCCTGACACAGCTTGATGCCGGCGATCTTCGCGACCGCGTACCATTCATTTGTCGGTTCGAGCGGGCCAGTGAGCAGGCTGTCTTCTTCGATCGGCTGCAGTGCAAGTCGAGGGTAGATGCAGGAAGAGCCGAGAAATACGAGCTTTTCAACCTGTGTCTCATGTGCGGCGTGGATGATGTTCGCTTCGATCATCAGGTTGTCATAGAGGAAATCCACCGGATGTGTGTCGTTGGCGAGAATGCCGCCGACTTTCGCCGCAGCGAGAAAAATTACATCCGGTTTATTGGCGCACATCCATTCGTGCACGGCGCTTTGTTGCGTCAGGTCGCATTCCTTCCGGCCGACCGTCAGAATTTCTGCGCAGTTTTCGCTGCGAAGCCGCTCAACAATCGCGCCGCCCACCATGCCGCGATGGCCGGCGACCCAAACGCGCTTTCCTTCAAGGGAATAGAGCAGGGCGGGGCGTTCGCTCATACGCCGCCCGCGGCGATCAGCGCGAGGTCTTCCTGCACCATCTCGCGAACCAACTCTTCAAAAGTCGTTTTGTGAACCCAGCCGAGCTTTTCCTTCGCCTTGCGCGGGTCCGCGAGGAGAAGGTCGACCTCCGTCGGGCGGAAGTAACGAGGATCGATGCGTACGATCTCTGCGCTGGTCGCAACGTCGACGCCGACCTCTTTCTTGCCGCTGCCGCGCCACTCGATCGTGATCCCGGCTTCGCGAAAGGCGAGTTCCGTGAATTCTCGGACCGTGTGCTTCTGGCCAGTGCCGAGCACGTAGTCGTCCCCTTTTTCCTGCTGCACGATCAGCCACATGCCTTCGACATAGTCACGCGCATGACCCCAATCGCGCTCTGCGTCGAGATTGCCGAGATATAGAGCCTGCTGCTTGCCGGCTTTAATTGCTGCAACCGCGCGCGTGATCTTGCGGGTCACGAAGGTTTCGCCGCGCATCGGGCTTTCATGATTAAAGAGAATGCCGTTCGATGCGTGAATGCCATAGGCTTCGCGATAGTTCACCGTGATCCAATAGCCGTAGAGCTTGGCGACGCCATAGGGAGAGCGGGGATAGAAGGGCGTTTTCTCCGATTGCGGCGTTTCCTGCGCGAGGCCGAAGAGTTCGGACGTCGACGCCTGATAGAATTTGACGTTGTTTTCCATACGGAGAATACGGATGCCTTCGAGCAGCCGCAAAACGCCGAGCGCGTCTGAATTCGCCGTGTATTCCGGCGTTTCGAAACTGACCTGCACGTGGCTCTGCGCGCCGAGATTGTAGATTTCGTCCGGCGAGGTTTCCTGCAGCAGCCTGATCAGGTTCGTGGCGTCCGTCAGGTCGCCATAGTGCATGTGAAATCGGCTCGCCGTTTCATGGGGGTCGGCATAGATGTCGTCGACGCGCGCCGTGTTGAAGGACGAAGAGCGGCGCTTGACCCCATGCACCTCATAGCCTTTCGCCAGCAGGAAGCGCGCAAGATAAGCGCCGTCCTGGCCGGTGATTCCTGTGATGAGGGCCGTCTTTGGCATCGCCATGCTCCGGGCGTTGGGGATCGGTCGATCCATTGCTTAGCCCGATAACGCCTTGAACGGCAATGCAAAACCCGGCCCTTTCGGGGCCGGGTCGCTTCGCGTGCGCCGGCTGCGAGAGCCGGAAGGAAGATTTCGCCTGCAAGGCGCCCGGGAAAGCCCTCTGGGGAGTTCCCGGCCGAGCTCTCTTAGGTGAAGAGGAAGTCGTCGCTGGCGAGCGAGGCCAGGGTCGTTTGCAGGATAGTGATGGTGTCGCCGCCGCCAAAATCGATGACGACGTTGGAGCCCACCTGCGACGCCGCCGCCATGACTTCGGCATAGGTATCGAAGGCTGCGCCGTAACCGTCGAGACGGATCTGGTCCGACGCGCCAGCGCCGCCGCTCCAGTCGGAGATGTAGTCGTTGACGCCGTCATTGCTGAAGATGAAGACGTCGTTGCCGTCGCCGCCATAGAGGCTGTCGACGCCGTCTCCGCCAAGAAGATAGTCGGCGCCGCCGTCTCCCTTGATGAAGTCGTTATCGTTGCGGCCTTCGAGGATGTCGTTTCCTTCGCCGCCGAACATGGTGTCGTTGCCGTCATCACCATACATGCGATCGTTTCCGTCTTCGCCGCGCATGACGTCGTTGTCGGAACCGCCAAGCATGGTGTCGGCGCCTACGCCGCCGCGCATGTCGTCAAGACCGACTTCGCCGATCATCGAGTCATTGCCAGCGCCGCCAAGCATGGTGTCGTTGGCTTCCTGACCGCGCATGTCGTCATTGCCGTCGCCGCCTTCCATGTAGTCGGCGCCATAGCCGCCAAGGATGTAGTCGTTACCGCCGTCGCCATAGAGCGTGTCGTTTCCGGCCCGGCCCTCAAGAAGGTCGACGCCGTCGCCGCCGCGCATGGTGTCGTTGCCGTCATCGCCATAAAGGCGGTCATTGCCGGCTTCGCCGAGAAGCGAGTCATTGTAAGAACCGCCAGAAATCGTGTCGTTTCCTACGCCGCCATACAGGAAGTCGTTTTCAGATCCGGCAGATATGTTGTCGTCGCCTTCGGCGCCGTATATGGCGTCGCGGCCTGCGCCGCCATTCATGCTGTCGCTGCCCAGCCCGCCATACATGGTGTCATTGCCGGCGTTGCCGCCCATCGTGTCGTCACCGTCATAGCCGTAGAGAAGGTCGTCGCCGCCTTTCTGCACTCCGACACTGGAAAACACGTCGCCGTTAATATAGTCCCCGTGGGACGAGCCATGGATCGTGTCGTCTCCGCCCGCGAGCACGCCGCTACCGCCGTAGATGTCGCCAACGGCGACGATGGTGTCTGTGAGGGCGGAAACATCAGTACTGCGCAGATCGATGAGGTCGTCGCCGCCAGCGAAGGTTGCGCCCGAACTGATGACATCGGCGTCGCCGATCAGGTAAATCAAGCCTCCGGTCGTATCGACAAGGCTGACAGGCGTGATGACATCATCGCCGCCAACGCCGGACGCCCCGCCTGAGATGTTGTTGAAGTCGCCGAGAATCGCATAAGCGCCGATCGTAAACGTGTCATCGCCGCCGACGGCAGTCCCGTCCGAGATATCGTAATAGTCTCCGGTAATAATCGACGAGCCGGTCATCGCCTGCGCGCCGTAGGTGAAGTAATCATTACCGCCGACGTGGACAGCGGCGTCGGAAATATTTGATCCGTCACCGGAGAAATAGACGGTCACGGAGTAGTCCGTCATGGTGAAGTCAAGGAAATCTGAACCGCCTAGCGCCGTCGCCCAGAAACGCTCGGCTTGCTGCGCTGCGGTGCCGGTGCCGCTCTGGAAATCGGTAATGTTCAGATTGAGACCGGTGATCTCGATTTCCTTCGCGTTGATGCCGCCATCATTGTCGGGATCAACCTCGATCTGCGTCACCGTTCCGGCGTCAGGAAATCCGCCCGAATAGGTGATGCCCGAACCGCGAAAGTCGATATCGAAGCCGCCAGTAGATATATAAGAATAATTGGTGGCGGAAAGGTTCTCGTCTGACGAATACGCGATAGCGGACGTATCAGTAATAGTGAATGCTTGGTCTAGATACGCGAAAGATACATTTGCCATTCTAGCTCTCCCCTTAGAGATTAAAGAAGACGGCCGCCTGCAGGGCGGTCGCTCAAGACAGGATCAGTGCTTGGAGAAAACCGAAAGGAAAAAAGGCGCTCCCCCAAGACAGCCGTTTACCCGGAAAGCGTGTTTACCACTTCCCGACTTGAGGGTTAAACGGAAAAAATGCCTTTTTGCGGCGGATCGGGGGCTAAATAAGGCAGGAGCGCCTCGGCGCAGCAAGCGGCTGGGCCAGAAGAGGTTCTACCCGAAGAGGAAATCGTCCGCGTTGAGGGAGGAGAGCTGGGTGCTCAAGAGGTGGATCTGGTCGCCGCCGCCAAAGTCGATGATGACGCGCGTGCCTGACTGCGTTGCAGCGGCCATTACCTCTGCATAAGTATCGAACGCCGCGCCGTAGCCGATGAGCTCGATCTGGTCGGAGGCGCCGGCCCCGCCCGCAAAGCCGCCGACATAGTCGATCGCCCCGTCCGGGCTGAAGCGATAGACGTCCAACCCTGCATTGCCCTGCAGGCTGTCGACGCCGGCGCCGCCGTCGAGCGTGTCGTTGCCTTCATCGCCCTTCATGAAGTCATTGCCGGCGTCGCCGAGAAGAAGGTCGTCTTCGCCCCAGCCGAAGAGGAGGTCGCCATCATCGCCGCCGGAGAGCGTGTCGTTCCCGGCGCCGCCGCGAAGCTCGTCGCTTCCGGCCGCGCCTTCGACCGTATCCTGACCATTGTCGCCGAAGAGCACGTCATTGCCGTTCTCGCCGCGCAGGACGTCCTGGTCGTCGCCGCCCTGGATCGAGTCGTTTCCTTCGCCGCCGAGGAGCCAGTCATTGCCCGGATCGCCCTTGAGGAAGTCGTCGCCCTCACGGCCCTCGATGAGATCGTTTCCATAGCCGCCGAGAACGGTGTCCTTTCCATCGTCACCATAAAGACGATCGTTCCCGTCATTGCCGCGCATGATGTCGTCGCCTGCGCCGCCTGAGACTGTGTCGGCCCCGCTTTCGCCTTGCAGGTTGTCAGCATCGGAAGCACCGGAAATGTAGTCATTTCCCGATCCGCCGAGAATGCTGTCACCGCCGATTCCGCCGACAAGGCTGTCGTCGCCATTCCCGCCGAAAATCGTATCGGCGCCGGCGCCGCCATCGACCGTGTCGTCGCCGCTAAGCGCGCTGTACCAGTCATCGCCGTCGAGAAGCGAGGCGCTGTCGTCTCCACCTAGAAACGTGATTGAACCGGAAACGGCTTCATAGCCGTAGAGCGTATCATCGCCATTGCTCGCCTGCAGAATCGGGAGTCCGGTGTCGGCAAGAATTCCAGTATCGATAGCGGATACGAACAGGCGCGTTCCGGCCGACAGCTCCGCGTTGAGAAGATCAAGAACATTGCGGGAAATGTGGCTCGGTTCGCCGGCAAGCGGAACGATGTCGCCATAGGCGGCTGACGCAGCGGCGCCGGTGAAATAGTATTTGCCGCCGATCGTGCTTACATTCTGATCGTAGACAGCGACGTCGCCCGAACCGTCGCCGATGAATGAGAGGATGCCGAGTCCGTGCCCGATCTCGTGCAGCATGACGGTGAAGAGGTCATAGAGGCCGCTGGAAGAAGATGGCGGCGCGTTCAGCAGGCCGTAATAAAACGTATTTGAATTGAGGTTCGTGGCATTGACGTCGATCTCAATATCCGCATCCGAGCCATTCTGATCGACGCCCGTCTGCAACTCCCGGATCGTGTCGGCCTGATAGACGCCAGAGCCGTTGCTATGGAAGGTGGTTCCGGCCTGCGCAAGCGTCAGGCTGTCGTCAAGCGTAATGAAATTGACACGAACATCGAGCGTCGCCCCGGAAAAGGCGATGTAACGACCCCAATACTCAGCGGCGGCTTCGACGACCGCCATCACCTGGTCAATCTTGGATGCCGAGACGCCGACGACGTCGCCGACGGTGTATGTCCACATGCGCAGTTCTCCGCAGGCCTAAATTTCGCCGGTAGAATGGCAACAGCTTGCGGGTCGAGGCAACGCCTAAAACGCGATTTTGGCCGGCTCTTAAGGCGCGGTTTACGGTAATGGACGCTTAAGCGGGGCGGTGGCGCAGAAAGTCGCAGCTCTCGCTGCCCCTCTCTGCGCCGCCGAGTTCAGATTCACCCGAACAGGAAATCGTCCGCCGAGAGCGAGGCGAGTGACGTGTTCAACAGATGGATCTGGTCGCCGCCGCCAAAATCGATGATGACGCGCGTGCCCGATTGCGTTGCGGCGGCCATCACTTCGGCGAAGCTATCGAACGCTGCGCCATAGCCGATGAGCTGGATCTGATCGGATGCGCCGGCGCCGCCTGAAAAGCCGCCGACATAGTCGGTCGCGCCATCGGCGCTGAAGCGGAAGACGTCATTCCCGGCGCCGCCAATGAGGCTGTCTTGACCGGCTCCGCCATCAAGTGTGTCGTTTCCGGCGTCGCCCTTCATGAAATCATTTCCGGCGTCGCCGAGGAGAACATCGTTCTCGCCCCATCCGAAAATAATGTCGTTATCGTCGCCTCCGGAGAGCGAGTCGTTGCCGGCGCCGCCCCGAAGTTCATCGACACCCGCCGCGCCTTCGATCGTGTCCTGACCATTATCGCCAAAGAGCACGTCATTGCCGTTCTCGCCACGCAGCATGTCGTTGTCGGCCCCGCCCTGGATGGCGTCATTGCCTTCGCCGCCAAGCAGCCAGTCATTGCCTGCATCACCCTTCAGGAAGTCGTTGCCATTGCGGCCCTCGATCAAATCTGCGCCATTGCCGCCGAGAATGGTGTCCTTGCCGTCATCTCCGTACAGACGGTCATTGCCGTCATGCCCGCGCATAATGTCGTCGCCCGCGCCACCGGAAACCGTATCCCTTCCGGAATCTCCGCGCAGGTCGTCATTGTCAGCGCCACCCGAAATGTAATCATCACCCGAGCCGCCGACGAGCAGGTCTGATCCGCCGTCGCCAATTAGCTCGTCATTTCCGCCCTGGCCGAAAAGCGAGTCGTTTCCGCCTTGGCCGGAGAGTGTTTCGGACCCAGAGGCGCCGGAGATGACGTCATCTCCGTTTGTGCCGATCACCACCTCGATGGACGTGAGGCCATCCGCGCCAGTAGCTGCGCCAAATGCGAAACCATCACCAGCAGAAAGGAAAGAGAACGGGTTGCTTGCAAGATTAACCGTTATCGCATCCGTGTATGCTGAATAGTCGATAGTATCAACGCCGAGTCCGCCATCCAAGCGGTCGTGTCCGGCGCCTCCGTTCAGTGTGTCTGCGCCGTCGCCACCGGCGAGGAAGTCTGCGCCAGCGCCGCCAAGGAGAATATCATTTCCACCGAGACCAAAGACGGTGTCATCCCCGCCATAATCGACGCCCGTCTCTGCGAGATCGTTCAGAAGATCGTTTCCATTCGTGCCGGTGATCAGGTCCGCTGCGTCCGTACCGCGTATGCGGCTGTCAACGCCGAGAACGCCGGTAGAAGAGGAGTTGATCGTGACGCCCGAAAGGTCCAGCGTGCTCACGCCGCCGATCAGCGGGAAGTTGCCAGGATAGCCGGGGTTGCCCGGCGTATCGAGACCAGAACTGGCGATCGGGTCGATGAAGAGAAGGTCGCCCCAGGACGTGCCGCCCGTCAGGTGGACATCAGTAAGCGTAAGGCCTGAGAGATTGTTGTATCCTTGGATCAAGACTTGAGGTTTGTGGTACCAGCCATCGACGGAGACGTTGGTGAGCGTCACATCGCCAATTGGTCCGAGTACGTCGTACGTCGCTGGATCGTATCCGGAGATCTGTATCGCATTGTCGCCGCGAGACGCGACAGGCGTTGCATTCGTAGCGGCTGAGGTGATCGTTACATTTTCGATCGTCGCATCGCCTCGGAATCCGAAGAGAACGATGTCACCTGCGCCGTTCGCACCGCCATGGCCGTTATTTTCGAAGGTTGAATTCGAGATCGAAATAGAGCCAAGACCCGGCGCGCCAGAACCCGACCCGACGCCGTGCGCGCCGTTATTGCTAAACGCGCTGTTCGTGATTTCGAGCGAAGAGAGGGTAGCGGAGCTGCTGATGTGTACGCCAGCGCTCGAAGCGCCGTCCACAGCGACTCCGTCGATGACGACTCTCGCCGTTCCACCATTATCAATATCGCCCGTGATGGTGATGCCGTAAGCAGTTGCCGGATCAATGTAAACGTCCGGCACGCCATCCCCGCCGACATCCTCGCCGATAATCGTGATTTCCTTCGATATAGTGAGGCTCTCGTTGTATGTACCCGCACGCACCACAATAGTGTCGCCGGCGCTGGCAGCGTCGATCGCCGCCTGGATCGTTGTGTAGGAGCTATCGCCGCCGACCATGAGAACCGTCACGTCGGAGAACGCGACGACTTCGATGTTTGTGAGCGAGTCCGTGCCTTCATTGCCGTCGCTCGTATTTTCGTCAGTCAGCGTCAGCGAACCAAGGACCGCGGAGAAGTCATCGAAGGAACCGTTATAGACCACCGTATCAATGCCGTCCCCGCCGTCTATCGTGTCATTGCCGGCTCCGCCGACGATGGTGTCGTCGCCCGTTCCGGTGACGATATTATCGCCGCTCGCCGTTCCGTTGACATGGACGCTCGACTGCGATGAGGAGGCGTCAAGCGAGCCTTGGCTCAAGGCCATTGTGACTTCGGTGAGGCCGCCGCTGGTTGTATCGGTTGCGTTCTCGACATCCGTTACCGTTGTGTTTGATATCTCGACGCCATTGATATGAACATTCGGGCCAAGATTGTCTTTGCCGGGTTCGCCGATTCGGAAGCCCGTCGAGGTTCCGTCAATCGAACCGCCGTTGAACTCGATATTACCTGTGAACGTCGCAGGCTGCGCGTTGTAGGACGGACCGTCGTCACGGATCTTTACGCCGATCGCTGCGCCAAAGGCGCCTGGAGACGCGTTACCGTCCTGGTCGGAGTGTCCGGAGTTCGTGATGATGGTGTCGTTGAAGACGACATTTTCATAGTTCTCGTATTTCAGGTTGATGTCGATAGCCTGACCGAATTCGCCCTGCGTGCCGCCGAAGGGAGGAGAGATACGGCCGAAGTTTCCGACATCGTCGAAAACGTTGTCATTAAGTTCGGCGTTCGACAGTTGCTCGAAATACATCCCCTTTTCCGACAGCGCTGAGAACGTATTGCTGTCCATGGTTACGCCGTCGAACGCGCCGCTGCCGTCAGGCGCTGCGTAAATCGTAATCCCGTGAATTCCCTGCGAAAAGGAATTGTTGGAGATCGTGACATTGGTGACGTCTTGCGCTGTCCCTTTGCGCAGGCCGGTTACGTTGTCGATAAACTGATTGTCTGTGATCGATGCGCCGTCGGACGTGTTGATCGCCATCGCCTCAGAGAATGACGTGATGGTGAAACCTGAAAAGGTCACGTCGTCTGCCGAAATCTGAACGCCGACTGATGCGGAGTAAGCAGGATTGTTCTGCTCGAAATAATCGTTGAGGGGCGTGCCGCCAGGTACGCCGAGATCGGCGAGAAGCGTGCCTGAGAGGATCGTCTGGCCCGCGCCTGCGCCAGTCAGGCTCACTTCTTTGTTGATGTTGATGCTTTCGCTGAACGTTCCCGCCGCGACTTCAATTGAATCGCCGTCGGAGGAGGCATCGATCGCTGCCTGAATTGACATGCCTTCGGCGACATAGAAGAAATTGTCACTGAGGCCAGTTGTAGAGATCTCCGCTGTCCCGGGAGTGATGTCGCCATTGTCGAGAGCGTCTTTCGCGTCCTGAATCGACGCGTAGGTGGCGACAATCACGCTGCCCTCTTTGACAATGACCGGATTCGTGTCTTCCGTCAGAAGGCGAGCTTCATCCACAGCGACGCCGCCTGCGACGTCGACATTGGTGAACCAGCCATAGCGATTGCCGCCGAAGTCGGTTGAGTAAATGTCGCTCGGGTTATTGAGCACTTGCGTGAAAAGCGGCACACCGGCAGCGTTCTTCACTGTCATTGACACGGCGAGCGTGTCGTTTCCGGCGTCATAGAATGTATGCTCGAAGGTATACCAGCCGGCCGTCGTGATGACGCCGTGGTTGCCGCTTTCAAGATTCTCGACGGGATCGAAGTTCGTATTGTTGCTTGCGCCTATGAGCAATTGGCCCGTCGAGGTGTCTTGCGTAACATGAAATATGAAGTCGCGGAGATGGGCGCCGCTTTGATTGTTGGCGGCGACCGAGTAATCGAAGCCTTCGCCGGCAGCCATCGCGCTAGGATCGAGATAGATCTTGATTTGCGCTGTGAAACCTTGGCCTGAATCGAGAGCGCGATAGCCGTCGAAACGAGTGAACGGCCCGCCGTCAGTTTGCTCGACGATCGCGAATGATCCTCCATCAGGCGCAGTGATTCCATTGGTGCCGGATGGAACCACAGTGACTACGCCGTAGTCTCCGCCATCCAGGAATCCGTTTGTTACGTCTTCAAAGCTTTCGTCGAATCGTTCGAAAGTGTTTACCATGGCCCACTCCCCTCGGAGGTTAAGGCCCAACCTGAAGTAGGTCGGGCAGTTATAAACCGATCGCGTTAGAGGGGTGGGGCAGGGCAGACGGACATGCCGGGAGACAATACAAATTCGTCTCGCCGAACTTATTAGTCCGACGGCTGATTATTTTCCGAATTAAACGCGCGCCTAACTGCCCGGGATGTCCCCCAAAGACATCTGCGTCAGGGCCGGTTAGGCGGCCTGGCTCCCGAAATGTGCGTTTCCCCTTTCCCCACTTCTCCCCGTTAATAAAGGTTAACGAATACTGTCGCGTATAAAGGGAAAGAGGAATACGCCAACCGGTGTAATGATTCGGCCGTTGAAAGGAATCTCGTTGGAGGCGTGCCGATAATGCTGCGGTGTGACTTAAATACAGCTTTCAATTAAAGATCTTTATTATTGTTTAAGCTATTGCAATCCTTACATTTCTGGCTTTTTGCATATTCGCCTAATCACGAATGAAAGTGGAGCGCTCGCAAGTCGCGGGACATCGTCTGTGATTGCGACGCCCTACCGTGCGCTCCGCCAAACTGGTGCTGCCCTTAATTCATCCCATGCCGACGCGATCCGCACAGCCATGGCGTGAGGCGAAGCCGGCGGTCACTGGCGAAGCGGTTGGCGCATCTCTACCCGAACAAGAAATCGTCCGCGTTGAGCGAGGAGAGCTGGGTGCTTAAGAGGTGGATCTGGTCGCCGCCGCCAAAGTCGATGATGACGCGCGTGCCTGACTGCGTTGCAGCGGCCATTACCTCTGCATAAGTATCGAACGCCGCGCCATAGCCGATGAGCTCGATCTGGTCGGAGGCGCCGGCCCCGCCCGCAAAGCCGCCGACATAGTCGATCGCCCCGTCCGGGCTGAAGCGATAGACGTCCAATCCTGCATTGCCCTGCAGGCTGTCGACGCCCGCGCCGCCGTCGAGCGTGTCGTTTCCGGCGTCGCCTTTCATGAAGTCGTTTCCAGCGTCGCCGAGGAGAAGATCGTCTTCGCCCCAGCCGAAGAGAAGGTCGCCGTCATCGCCGCCGGAGAGCGTGTCGTTCCCCGCGCCGCCGCGAAGCTCGTCCGTTCCCGCCGCGCCTTCGACCGTATCCTGACCGTTGTCGCCGAAGAGCACGTCATTGCCGTTCTCGCCGCGCAGGACGTCCTGGTCGTCGCCGCCCTGGATCGAGTCGTTTCCTTCCCCGCCGAGGAGCCAGTCATTGCCCGGGTCGCCCTTGAGGAAGTCATCGCCATTGCGGCCTTCGATGAGGTCGTTGCCGTAGCCGCCGAGAATGGTGTCTTTGCCGTCGTCGCCGTAAAGGCGATCGTTGCCGTCATGGCCGCGCATCAGGTCGTCGCCTGCGCCGCCCGAGATCGTATCGATTCCCGCGTCGCCGCGAATGTCGTCATTGCCCGCGCCGCCCGAAACATAGTCATTGCCAGAACCGGCGTTGATCAGGTCATTGTCGCCGCCGCCATCGATATTGTCGGCGCCGTCGCCGCCGTCGAGCACGTCGTCGCCATCCGCGCCAGCCAGCATGTCGTCGCCGTCGCCGCCATTGATATTGTCAGCGCCGCCGCCGCCATTCAGCGTGTCAGCTCCGAGTTCGCCGAAGAGCGTATCGGCGCCGTCGTCGCCGGAGAGCGAGTCATTATCGGCGCCGCCATTGAGCATGTCTTCGCCCGAGCCGCCAAAGAGAGTGTCGGCTCCCTCATTTCCTGTGATCGAGTCCGCGCCGCCGCCGCCGGAGAGGAAGTTGCTCCCCGATGCGCCGATGAGCGTATCGTCGTAATCGGAACCGATGGCCCCTTCGAAGCCGCTCAGAACGTCGCCATCGGCGATATCGCCTTGCGCCGTGCTGGCGACGAGGTCGACTTGTACGGAGCCCGTTGCGTCCGAATAAGAAACGACGTCAATACCGTCGCCGCCCTCAAGCGTGTCCGCGCCGGCGCCGCCGCGCAGCGTGTCGTTCCCCGCACGGCCTTCAAGATGGTTCGCGCTCGCGTTGCCGATGAGGAAATCGTTATGCGCCGAGCCAATTACATGCGCGAAATTGGAGATGACGTCGCCCGTCGCGTGTCCGCCGCTCGCGCTGTTGAGTGAAAGATCAATTGAAACGCCGGCGTTCGAGTCGACATAGCTCAGCGTGTTTGCGCCGCCTTCGCCGTCGAGCGTATCCGCGCCGGCGCCGCCTTTGATCGTGTCATTGCCCGCGCCGCCAAGAATGGAGTTCGCGCCGCTATCGCCCGTCAGCACGTCGGCGTACGCTGATCCGATGAGCGCTTCGAAATTCGCGATGCTATCTGCGCCTTCTCCGCCGGAGACGACACCGCTCGAAATATCTGCATTTACGCCTGACGTCGCCGCTGCATAACTCAGCGTATCGAACCCGATGCCGCCATCGAGCGTGTCGGCGCCGCCGAGACCGACGACAAAGTCATCACCCGCGCCGGCATCAATAACGTTCGCCGAGTTGTCGCCCTTCAGCGTGTCGGCGCCATCCGTTCCGATGATATTCTCAATGCCGGAAATCGTATCACCCGCCGCGTCGCCGCCTGAGGCAGAATTCGTCGAGAGATCGATCGCCACCGGAGAAGCCGATGAGGAGTAGTCCGCCGTATCGGAGCCGGAGCCGCCGATAAGAACATCTGCGCCCGCGCCGCCGACAAGCGTATCGTCGCCCGCGCCGCCGTCGAGCGTATCATTTCCGAGAAGGCCTTCGAGCGTGTTTGCGGCGCCATCGCCTGTCAGCGAGTCGTTGAGGTTAGAGCCGATGACATTCTCGAATCCGGAAATCACGTCGCCGAGCGAATCGCCGCCGGAAGTTGTCCCCGTGAACAGGTTGACCGTCACGGCGCTTGCGGATTCCACATAGCTCAGCGTGTCGACGCCTGCGCCGCCGTCGAGCGTGTCGCCGCCCGCTCGGCCTTCGATATAGTCGTCGCCGCCGCCGCCAGAGAGAATGTTCCCGACGCCGTCGCCGATCAGCGTGTCGTTGTGGCTCGAGCCTTCGATTGCTTCGATGCCGACGAGCGTGTCGCCGACAGCGTCGCCGCCCGAAAGCGAATTCAGCGTGAGATCAATTGAAACGCCCTCGGACGAATTCGCATAGCTCGCCGTATCGGTTTCTGCGCCGCCATCAATAAGGTCAGCGCCCGCGCCGCCCTCAATCGTGTCGAAGCCTGCGCCGCCACTAAGATTATCATCGTCGGCGCCGCCTTTGATATTGTCGTTGCCAACGCCGCCATCGATCGTATCCGCGCCCCCAGCGCCGTCGATCGTATCGTTATCGCCGCCGCCGTCGATCGTCTCTGCGGCCGCACCGCCAGTAATGGAGTCGTTGCCTTCATTGCCATAGATGAAAGTGATCGCGTCGGCGGACTGATCGCCATAGATGGTGTCGTCGCCAAGGCCGCCCGTCAGTGTTGAAAAGTCGCTCGTTCCGCCGATCAGCGAGTCGTTTCCATCGCCGCCGTCGATCGTCTGCGTGTGCGCCGTGCCGCCTGAGATCGTGTCCGCGCCCGCGCCGCCATTGAGCGTCAAGAGATAGGCCGACCCCCCGGTGATCTGGTCGTTATCGTCGCCGCCATTGAGGGTTTCCGAAGTCGAGATGTCATCTTCATCGTTGAGGCCGCCCTGCAAGGTATCGTTACCCGCGTCGCCGTTAACGATGTTGTTGCCGCCTTCGCCGAGCAGAACGTCGTTGCCGTCGCCGCCGCTTATGACGTCGTCCCCATTGCCGCCAATGATGGAGTCTGCGCCGCCGAGCCCGTTCAGCGTATCGTCGCCGTCGAAGCCGATGATTGTATCATTGCTGGACGTGCCGTTAAGCGTTTCGCTAGCTGACGTGCCAAGTACGAGCATAAATTCCCCCAAAACATTGCGAAAGCAGCGATGCTGCGCGGTGCTTTTGGGGAAGAAGCAAGATGCCGGCCAAGCTTGCCGCGCGCTTATTTTTCGACACTAGGGAAGGGACGTTTATCAGGAGCATCCCAACGCCATGAGTCGGTGACGCATACCGGAAATGCGCCGCTTGTTGCGATAAAGACCTTCAGGAGGCGAATTCTATTGCTGAAGCTTCGTTCCTCACCCGAACAAGAAGTCGTCTGCGTCCAGGGATGAAAGCTGCGTGTTAAGAAGATGAATCTGATCGCCACCGCCAAAGTCGATGATGACGCGCGTGCCTGATTGCGTTGCAGCGGCCATCACTTCGGCGAAGCTGTCGAACGCCGCGCCATAACCGACGAGTTCGATCCGGTCGGACGCGCCGGCCCCGCCCGAAAAGCCGCCGACATAGTCGATCGACGCATCCGCGCTGAAGCGAAAGACGTCGAGCCCGGCATTGCCTTGAAGACTGTCCTGACCCGCGCCGCCATCTAGCGTGTCGTCGCCAGCGTCGCCCTTTATGAAGTCATTGCCGGCGTCGCCGAGGAGCAGGTCGTTTTCGCCCCAGCCGAACAGGAGGTCGCCATTGTCGCCGCCAGAGAGCGCATCGTCGCCCGCGCCGCCGCGCAGCTCATCGCTTCCGGCCGCGCCTTCGACGGTGTCAGCGCCGTTGTCGCCGAAGAGAACATCGTTCCCGTTTTCGCCGCGCAAGATGTCGTTGTCGTCGCCGCCTTGAAGCGAGTCATTCCCGTCCCCGCCGAGCAGCCAGTCATCGCCGGCGTCGCCCTTTATGAAGTCGTTTCCATTGCGGCCTTCAAGGAGATCGTTCCCTTCATGGCCGAACAATGTGTCGGCGCCATCGTCGCCATAGAGGCGGTCATTGCCGGCTCCCCCGCGGATGATGTCGTTACCGACACCGCCGCTCAGCGAGTCATTGCCGCCATCCCCGCGGATAAAGTCATCGCTTTCGCTGCCAAATATTGTGTCCGCGCCAGCATAGCCGACAAGCGTGTCATCGCCCTGACCGCCGGTGAGGATATTGGCGCCGTTATCGCCGAGAAAAACAAAGTTGGAGTAGGCGTAGGCGAAGGCGGATAGATTTTCGATTGAGATCAAAGTCTCGCCACCGCTGGACGCTCCTGTTCGCAGGTCAACCTCGAAGAGCGGAATTTGCGTGCTGCCCACCTCCGCCGTATCGGAACCAGCGCCGCCATCAAGAGTGTCTCCCGGGGCGCTGTGCAAGAAGTCGTCACCGTCGCCACCCGACAGGAGGTTTGAAACGTTGTAGTCGCCCCTAAGCGTGTCGTTGTACGCAGAGCCAATGACGGCTTCGACGCTGGAAAGCTGATCACCTTGAGCGTCGCCTCCGATCTGCGCGCTAGTGGTCTGCAGGTAGATGTTCACGCTTGAAGACGAGAGGCTGTAATCCACCGTATCGAAGCCGTCTCCGCCTTGGAGCACATCGGCGCCGGCGCCCCCGATAAGGACATCGTCTCCTGCGTCGCCCTTCAGGAGGTCGTCGTCGAGGCCGCCATCCAGCGTATCGGCGCCGCCATGACCAATGAGAGTATCTCTCGCTTGTTGACCGAAGATCAGGTCATCGCCTTCGCCGCCGCGAATGACGTCGTTGCCGTCGCCGCCATCGAGGCTATCGTTCCCATCGTCGCCGGAGATATTGTCTTGATCATCACCGCCGAAGATCGCGTCGGCGCCGCCGAGGCCGTTTAGCGTGTCATTTCCGGCGAAACCGTTGATCGTGTCATCGCCGCTTGTGCCATCAAGCGGATCGTTTCCCGCCGTACCATCGATCGACATTACGCCTCCACTCTTCTTGCCTACGACTGTTCAAAATCTATCTCATTTTGATCTTTTATTATCAAGTATGGGAATTTCCTGATGCATTTTCAGAGCGGCGACACGCAATAACTGCGCCTGCATGCGCTGGCCGCGTATGATAGCGCACGCAGCAAGCGAAACTCGCCCCAGGGTTTCAATCTCTGGAGCGAGCTGGAGCTGGGCTAGGCGGGAAGGGCTCTCCGCAAACGCCTCTACCCGAAGAGGAAATCGTCCGCGTTGAGGGAGGAGAGCTGGGTGCTCAAGAGGTGGATCTGGTCGCCGCCGCCAAAGTCGATGATGACGCGCGTGCCTGACTGCGTTGCAGCGGCCATTACCTCTGCATAAGTATCGAACGCCGCGCCATAGCCGATGAGCTCGATCTGGTCGGAGGCGCCGGCCCCGCCCGCAAAGCCGCCGACATAGTCGATCGCCCCGTCCGGGCTGAAGCGATAGACGTCCAATCCTGCATTGCCCTGCAGGCTGTCGACGCCGGCGCCGCCGTCGAGCGTGTCGTTGCCTTCATCGCCCTTCATGAAGTCGTTTCCGGCGTCGCCGAGGAGAAGATCGTCTTCGCCCCAGCCGAAGAGGAGGTCGCCATCATCCCCGCCGGAGAGCGAGTCGTTCCCTGCGCCGCCGCGCAGTTCATCCGTTCCGGCCGCGCCTTCGACCGTATCCTGACCATTGTCGCCGAAGAGCACGTCATTGCCGTTTTCGCCGCGCAAGACGTCATTGTCGTCGCCGCCCTGGATCGAGTCGTTTCCTTCCCCGCCGAGCAGCCAGTCATTGCCCGGGTCGCCTTTCAGGAAATCGTCGCCGTTGCGGCCCTCAACGAGGTCGTTGCCGTAGCCGCCGAGAATGGTGTCTTTGCCGTCGTCGCCGTAAAGGCGATCGTTGCCGTCATGGCCGCGCATCAGGTCGTCGCCTGCGCCGCCCGAGATCGTGTCGACGCCCGCATCGCCGCGAATGTCGTCATTGCCCGCGCCGCCCGAAACATAGTCATTGCCAGAACCGGCGTTGATCAGGTCATTGTCGCCGCCGCCATCGATATTGTCGGCGCCGTCGCCGCCATAAAGAGTGTCATCGCTGAAGCCTCCCGAGAGCATGTTGTCGGCGCCATTACCTATGACCTTGTCTGAACCGGCCCCGCCGACGGCATTCTCAATGATCGCTCCATAGGCGATTGAAAGATTCTTCGTGCTGTTGAGCGAACTGAACCCGCCGAGGGTAGAGAACGCGCCCTCGCGCAAATCGATGATCTGGTTTGCCGTTTGCCCCGAAAAATCGAGCGTATCCGTACCGCCTGCATCCCAAAGCACCTGCCGCAAGCCGTCAAAGCTGCTCGCAGTGTAGACGTCATTCCCAACGTGCCAATTCATGTTGGGGCCGAAGCGCTGTTGCAGCGCATAGACGTCAAAGAGCTGCAAATGGCTCGTAGGACGCTCTCCCGGATCAGTGATATCCGCGCTCGTCACGTCGTAGAACATGATCGAGTAGAGATTGTCCCGATACTGACTGGGCAGAAAAGGCGTCTCGGAATCCTGCTGGACTGGCCCCACATGTTTCAGCGTGAACACATGCCCCAGCTCATGAACGTACATATAAGGATCGTTCAGGCTTCCGATGCCCACCAGGCCGACAATGTTGCTGATGCGATAATCGCCGCCGGCGGACCAGGACACGTCAAAATCAGTGCGTCCGAATCCTGTCCGGCCATACCGTTCGTCGTGATAGAAGACGATGTCCGCAGCGCCATTGGCTTGCGTAAATTCAATATTGGCGAACTTCGCATATTCAGCCAGCGCCAAGAGAGCGCGCGCCTGCTCGGCCGGGCTCAAAAAGGACGGGCTTGTGAGATCGGCGGTCAGGTCTTTCGCGCCGGCGGAAAGGAAATAGCTCCGCGCGGCGGCCGGGCTCGCATTGAATGAAAACGTAAACTGGGCGGCGGCCCCGTTCGCACTCGGATAGGTGAAGTACTGGTCGTAGTCGAAGCCCGGCGTATTCCTGGGCGTATAGGTGATCACGCCATAATTCGCGCCGCTGGGTGAAGTCCGGAATGAAACGGAAGAACTGTGATCGAACGTATTGAAAGCGACGGCGTCCAGCGGAAAAGGATGATTGCCCGACAGGCTGACGGCCATGTGCTCTGCTCCTTACGGCGCACAATGGAATCTACAGGACTATTATCCGCTGGGCCAGCAGCCTCAACATTCCGCGCCCGAATGTCCTCCGTTACTAACTCTCTTTAGCCGTTCACGATCGCCTGAAGCCGCAGGAGCGCTTGGAACTCGCCAGCCGGCTCCGTTGTCCGCAGCCTGCAAGACTGCCCGCCCCGCATTTGCCGCTCCTTTCCAATTTTCCGTGTTCGTCCTACTTTCGCGCAGCTATGCCCGGTTGCAAGAAACCGACAGCCCAGCCTGTCACGTCTAAATCCGGAATTATACCCGGCGGATTTTCGGATGGCATTGCGCTTTATCATGAGCGCGTTTCGATATCCGAATGGACGCCGCGCCGGTCTGAGCGCGTTGCTCTTGCTCCGCTTGAGGGAATACGCGCCGCGGGTGTCGCCAGCGTCGCTTTGAGAGTCATCCATCGAATCGCCAGGCGCGCCACACGCTTGCATCAGCAATAACGCCGATGCAATTGATGTGAGCCGCAGCCGTGACGATTTCGCGAGGCCGGCCAGCTGGCTGGCTGCCACAGGCCCGCCGCCTCGCACTTCTACCCGAACAAGAAATCGTCCGCGTTGAGCGAGGAGAGCTGGGTGCTTAAGAGGTGGATCTGGTCGCCGCCGCCAAAGTCGATGATGACGCGCGTGCCTGACTGCGTTGCAGCGGCCATTACCTCTGCATAAGTATCGAACGCCGCGCCATAGCCGATGAGCTCGATCTGGTCGGAGGCGCCGGCCCCGCCCGCAAAGCCGCCGACATAGTCGATCGCCCCGTCCGGGCTGAAGCGATAGACGTCCAATCCTGCATTGCCCTGCAGGCTGTCGACGCCCGCGCCGCCGTCGAGCGTGTCGTTGCCTTCGTCGCCTTTCATGAAGTCGTTTCCGGCGTCGCCGAGGAGAAGATCGTCTTCGCCCCAGCCGAAGAGGAGGTCGCCATCATCCCCGCCGGAGAGCGAGTCGTTCCCTGCGCCGCCGCGCAGTTCATCCGTTCCGGCCGCGCCTTCGACCGTATCCTGACCATTGTCGCCGAAGAGCACGTCATTGCCGTTTTCGCCGCGCAAGACGTCATTGTCGTCGCCGCCCTGGATCGAGTCGTTTCCTTCCCCGCCGAGCAGCCAGTCATTGCCCGGGTCGCCTTTCAGGAAATCGTCGCCGTTGCGGCCCTCAACGAGGTCGTTGCCGTAGCCGCCGAGAATGGTGTCTTTGCCGTCGTCGCCGTAAAGGCGATCGTTGCCGTCATGGCCGCGCATCAGGTCGTCGCCTGCGCCGCCCGAGATCGTGTCGACGCCCGCATCGCCGCGAATGTCGTCATTGCCCGCGCCGCCCGAAACATAGTCATTGCCAGAACCGGCGTTGATCAGGTCGGCGCCATTGCGGCCGTAGAGCGAGTCGTCGCCGCCGAGACCGTTGATCACCGAATTGTCGTCCAATCGACCAAGGATGTAGTTGGCGTTGTTGTCGCCATCGATTGTCGCCTCGCGCGGATCGTAGATCGCGATCATCGAGTCATTATTGCCGCCCGTGTTGGCGAGCCAGGAGATAATGACGCGTCCGTCATCGGTGAGGGCCAGATGCGGCGCCGATTCAGTGGCGGCCGTCGACGCGACCGTGAAGGAGGAGCCGACCGAATTGCCGCTCGCATCGTAGCGATGAGCCCGGATTTCGTCCGTGCCGTCATCGTCATAAGCGACGATGAAGCCACCGTCTTTCAGGCCGATCACCGTCGGTTCGTTATAATTTTCCGTGGACCCCGCGCTGTCGACGGCTGTGACCGTTCCGACTTCGGCGCCGGAAGAATCGTAAACTTGGAACAGAATGTCGTCGTCATTGACGTCGGCGTTCGTCCAGACCACCACGAACCCGCCGCCGGAGAGTGCGGCGACTGCGGGCTGGGTATCCGTGTCGGAATCGCCAGACGTGCCGGCGACCTCAGTCGCTGCAAGGACGCTCGAGCCCGTCGGGCTCAGAATACGCATGAAGATGCCGTAGTCGCCATCTGGGCTAACGCGATGCGCATGAACAGTGACGACGTTGCCATTGGTGAGCGTCGCCGCGCCATTGCTTGCGTTGCCGACGTCGTCGGAGCCAGTGAGCACCGCGAATTGCGACCCGACCGTGCCGCCTGAGCTAACGACCTTCCCGTAGGCGTTCGTGCTCGTGCTCGCCGCCGAGTTTGAGTACACGACCATGTAGCTGCCGTCGCTGAACGCTGTCACGGCCGGAGAACCAAGAATATCCGTACCCGGATCGGTAAGGATATTGTGGTTGGCGAAGGTCATTGAATTGTTGGAGGCGACGGTGACCACGGTGGAGCGGATAGACGCGCCGTCGACGTCGTTGTCCTCATAGGCGATGACGAATTTGCCGGTGGAGAGCAGGGCGACTGAGAAATTCTCTTCGTCGTCGAAATACCAGCCATCGTTAATGCGCGTCGCGCCGCCAAGCGCATTGCCGAACGCATCATAGACTTGTGCGAGAATGTCCACACCGTCAGAATCGCCGGGCGCAGCATCCGAGTTGTCGGTCCAGATCAGTACGAACCGGCCGTCGCCGAGCGCTATGGTTTTCGGTTCATATTGGTCATTATTGGACGGACCGGCGTCGACTGTGTTGCCGACCTTGGCCGCAAGATCGATGGTGGGTGTGGTCGTCGCCATGTCAAAACTCCCCAGATACTGGCAGACCGGCGAGGGCGGCGCGCGGCTGCGTTACAACAATGCGCGCGAATTCGCGCGAATTCCGCCTACCACTAGCGAACCGGCGGGCTGTGCAAAAGAGTAAATTCTGAGATTCCCGACAAGGTTGCGGATCGGTCATCTGAGCCTCTTTATTCGCGCAAAAAAAAGCGAGAAACATGCCAAGCCTCGTTCGGCGCGAGGCGATGCGCGCTGTTTTTTCTGCCAAGGCGCAACTGTCCTGCTCGCCACTGGGGAAGAATGAGTGGGATTCGCGCGGGAGTTGCGGGGGCCCCGATACAAGCACAACATTCGGCGAGTGGCGTCTAAAGGCTTTTCAGCCACTCCATCTTCGCCGGGTAGAGCTTCCGGATCGAATATTCCGACACCATCAGGTCGCGCGCGGCTTCTCGCATTCTCTTCGCAGCCGCCTTGTCGTCGAGCGTCGCAATGATGGCGTTCGCGAGCGCGCGGCGATCCTTCATGTCGACGAGGCGAAGCGCGTCCGGCGCTTTTTCGGCGATCTCCTGCATCGGCGCGACATTGGAGCCGATGATGGCGCAGCCCGCGCTCATCGCCTCCAGCATTGACCAGGAAAGAACGAAAGGAATGGTGACATATACATGCACGGACGAGGCGAGCAGGACGTCGCGATATTGTCCGCGCGGTAGAAGGCCCGTGAAGTGGAGGCGATCGAGGTCGAACTTGTGCTCGTTCAATGCGCGCTTCCTGAAGCTGTCGCCTTCGGGAAGTTTCTTGCCGTAGGCGACACGATCCTGCCCGACGATGACGGCGTGCGCCTGCGGGCGTTCTTTCAGGACAATTTCGAGCGCCGCCATGAATTCGGGGAAGCCTCGATAGGGCTCCATTCCGCGCGCGACATAGGTGATGATCTCTTCCGCGTCCGAGAGATCGAGATCCGGCAATTGCAGCTTTGCGTCCTCGACCGGCGCGAAATAATCGGTGTCTATCCCGTCATGCATGACGTTCAGCTTGCCGTGAAAACACTCAGGAAACTGGTCTTTCTGGAACTGCGTCGGGCAGATGCCGGCATCGCAATGTGCAAGATCCGTCAAGATCGCGGCGTTTCGCGAGCGCCCGCGCAATAGCTCATCGAGTTCGCGTTGTCCGGGCGCGACATAGGCCGTGTCCGGCGCGTCGATGAGATAATACCACTCGAAATAGCCGACATATTTCGCCTTGGGCCAAAGCTCTTTCGCATAAAGGCCAGGTCCCCAGCCGGAATGAGCCATGACGATGTCAGGCGCGTAGCCACGCTTCTTCAGATCGATGGCCGCACGCGCCACCGCCTGTCCAGCAAGCACCGCCTTCTCGTAGTTGGCGGCGTAGGGGTGGATGTTTTCCGTGACTTCCCGATGCGGCTTGTAATTGAAGACTTTGATGCCGGACATCGACGAATTTTCGCGCTGCGTGCCGAAGGTCACGTCCCATCCGTTCTTGGCGAGGAACTGACCGATGAAACCGAATTGCGCGGGAAAATTGTCGTGTAGAAACAAAATGCGCATCGTGTAGCCGTTATTCGTCGCGCATGGAGCGCGAGAACGCGTCCGTCAGCGGCTTCAGGAAATAGCTGATGGCCGGGCGCTTGCCCGTGCGAATGTAAGACTCGGCTGGCATGCCGGGCGCAAGCGCCTGGCCGTTCAATTCCTTTGAAAGCTCATCCCTGTTCGGCAGGTCAATGAGCGCAAGGTAATATCCAGCGCCGCTCACCTGATCCGTCATTGCGTCGGCCGACACCGTCTTGACGACGCCGTGGACGACCGGCGTGCGGCGTGTGCTGAATGCGGTGAAGCGGATCATCGTGTCCTGTCCAACTGCGACACGGTCAATGTCGCGTGGGGAAATGCGCGCGGCGACCTGAAGGGTGTCGCCTTCAGGCACGATTTCCATGATCGGCTTTCCGGCGGCGACTACGCCGCCCACCGTATGGGCGGAAAGGCCGAGCACCTGGCCTGCCTGCGGGGCTTTGATGACGGCGCGATCGAGCGTGTCGGCGGCCGCGATGCGTTTTTCTTCGAGCTGCGAAATCGACACTTCAACGTCACGCAGTTCTTTGATCGCGTCTTCGCGCTCGGATTCTTTAAGGCGAGAAATCTCCAGCTGCGTCTCTGAGATGATGCTTTCTGCTTCGGCGACGCCGGAGCGAAGCGAGCCGCTTTGGCCGTCGAGCTTTTCTGCTTCGCGTTCAAGAGCGCGCACGCGCGTCATCGGCGCGAAGCCTTGCTCATTGAGTTCGCGCACGCCATCGAGTTCGTCCCGAATGAGTTTGCGCTGCGCCACTGTCGAAGATATCTGCGCTTTGAGCCCAGCAATGCGTTCATGCTGTTGCGTCACACGCTCTTCGAGCAGCGATATCTGAGTGGCGACTGTGCTGGCTCGCGCTTCGAAGAGTTGCTGCTGGCCCGCGAGTTTGTCGGCGAACGCCGGCTGAGAGAGGACTGCTTCGAGACCCTCGGGGGGCGGCACTTTATCGAGAGAGTCGCGTTCGGCGATGAGGCGCGCGCGGCGCGCATAAAGCTCGCGCAACTGGCTGTCGATGAGCGCCACATTGGCGCGCGACGCCGTGTCGTCGAGGCGCAGTAGCACTTCGCCTGCCTCGACTTTCTGGCCTTCGCGGACGAGGATCTCTTTCACCATGCCGCCTTCGAGGTGTTGAACCATCTTCCGGTTCGACTCGACGACGACTTGCCCGCCTGCAACGACGGCGCCTTCAATCGGTGCAAGGATCGACCAGAGGATGAGCCCGCCGAAGACGGCTCCGATGATCGAATAGCCGAGACGGCGAAAGTAATGTTCGGATTTGGGAGTGCTTACCCCAACGGATAGCTCAGCCATTCGCTGCCTCGCCATCGCTTACAACGCGGCGCAACACGGGGGCCTGCTTCGGCGCGATTTGTGCGAGCACTTCATCGCGCGGCCCGAAGGCGCGAACCTCGCCGCCCACGAGGAAAAGGAGCTTATCGACGAAGGCGATCGCACTTGGCCGGTGCGCGACGATGATGACGGTCGCCCCGCGCGCTTTCGCGCCTTTCATGGCGTTGGCGAGCGCCGCTTCACCTTCGGCGTCGAGATTGGCGTTCGGTTCGTCGAGAACTACAAGAACAGGATCGCCGAAGAGCGCGCGCGCAAGACCGAGGCGCTGGCGTTGGCCCGCTGAAAGGCGCGAGCCGCGCTCGCCGATGTCGGTGTCGTAGCCTTCAGGGAATCCGAGGATCATTTGATGTGCGCCCGCGGCTTCCGCGGCGGCGATGATTTCTTCTGATTTTGCATCATCGCGGAAGCGCGCGATGTTTTGCGCTGCTGTACCTGCGAAAAGCTCTACTTCTTGCGGCAGGTAGCCGATATATTTGCCTAGCGCGTCCATATCCCAGTGGGAAAGATTGGCGCCGTCCAGGCGCACGGCGCCCGACGCGCAAGGCTCGACGCCGACGATCGCGCGGGCGAGCGTCGACTTGCCGGCCGCGCTTGGTCCGATAAGGCCGAGCGCTTCGCCGGCGGCGAGACTGAAATTGATATTCTTGAGGATCGGGTGCTTCGCGCCTGCCGGCTGGCAGAAAATGCGCTCGACCGACACGACGCCTTTCGGCGCCGGAAGCGCCGTGCGTTCAGAGCGCACGGGGAAGTGTTCGATGAATTTCGTCAGGCGCCGGAACGCGGCCGTGCTGAGCGCGAAATTTTTCCATTGGCTCGTGACGATTTCGATCGGCGCCAGCGCGCGGCCGGCGATGATCGACGCGGCGATCATGACGCCCGGCGTCGCCTCGCCGCGAATGGCGACGAAGGCGCCCGTGCCGAGGATCGCCGATTGCAGGAAGAGCCGGAACGCTTTCGACGCAGCCGTCAGCCCGCCGATCGTGTCCGTCGAGCTCAGGAGGTGATTATTGGCTTCATCGCTGAGCTTCGTCCAGCGATCGCGCAAGGTTTTACGCATGCCCATCGCATCAGCCGCCGCGGCGTTGCGAATAGAGGCTGCAGCATGCTTGTCGGCTTCGCTGGTAAGCGACATGGCTGACGTGTTCGCATGGCGCGACATGCGTTCATTGATGAACGCAAGAACACCGAGGAGGATCAGACCGATGAGCGCTACGAGGCCGAGAAGCCAGTGCATCATGAAGACGACGCCGAGGAAGATCGGCGCCCAAGGCGCGTCGAAGACGGCGACCAGCGCAGGGCTCGCGACGAACTGGCGAATCTGGCGCAGATCGCGCAATGGCTGATCCGCCACGTTCAAGCCGACGCGTGATGCGTCGAGCGTCAGGTCGAAGGTGAGATGTTTCAGCTTTTCTTCGAACGCGGCCGCCGAACGAGCGAGAAGCGCGCCGCGCGCGAAATCAAGGGCGGCCATGCCGGCGAACAGAATGACGACAAGCACTGTAATGACGAACAGCGTCTCATAGCTGTGGCTCGACATGACGCGATCATAGATCTGCAGCATATAGAGCGGGCCGGTGAGCATCAGCAGGTTGACGAACAGGCTGAAAATAGCCGCCTCGATTGCGGTGCGCCGCGCGGCGCGGAACGCGTCGAGCAACAAAGGCGATGTGGTTCCCATCGCGCTGGCGATTTTGTCGCGTTTCAGCATTGCATCATCTCTGCGGCGTGTCCTCGTCGACCCGGCCCTGGCTTCGCTGGGGCGTGTCTGGGGTGCGCCGATCATTCTCCCGACCAACCCGTAGCATACCTATCGCTGGTTAACATACTAGGCGCGGGCCGCAGACAGCGTGGCGTCGTGAGATTTCCCGCTTGGCGGCGCGCCGGGGCCCCAGATTTTGCCACGGCGAGGCGCTTGGGGTATGCGAGCACCCGGAAATCAGGGAGTCTGCGCCGTGCCGTCAGAGGTTGTTAACGAAACGCCCTCCTTAAACGCCGGCGCCGGGCCGTGGACCGAATGGTGTAAGGGACAGCTCGCCCTTTACGAGAAAGCGGCGGATGCCGACCCCCTGACGAACCCGGTCTGGCGTCTCGCTTATGACCTCTTTCAGGCGGCCGTCAGCGGGCGGGCCGATCATGCGGCGCTGGCGGGCGCGGCCAAGCTGATGAGCGACAATGCGCTCTTCGCCCGGGCGAGCGCACTCGCAACAGCCCATGGCGAGGGCTCGCCAAATGCTGCGCTGATCGGCGAAGTTCTCGCCCCTCTTTCCGGGAGCAGTTTTGAAGACGCGCGAGGCGAGATCGAACGCACCCGCGCCGGTGTCGTCTTCACGGCCCACCCGACTTTCGCTCTCTCAAAGGCGATGCGCTGCGCAGTCGGCGCATACGCTTCAGCGCGCAATCCTGCGGAACGGGACGCTGCGGCGAAGGCGATGCACGGGCTCCCTCATGCGCCGGACGCTCAAATAACGCTCGGCGCGGAACATCAAGCGGCGGGCGAAGCGATCTCGCGCGCGCAGGAAGCGATGCGAGAGGCGGCCCGCGAAATCCTCGGCTGGGCGCGCAGCCGCTATCCCGATCGGTGGACGGAGCTTTCGCCTGCGCCGCTCAGCCTCGCGACATGGGTCGGTTACGACATTGACGGGCGAACCGATATTCACTGGGGCGAGACGTTCCGCATCAGGCTGGAAGAGAAATCGCGACAGCTCGCGCGCTACGCCGATGCGCTGAAAGCGATCGATCTCGGCGGCGCATCGGAAAAACGCGATGCGCTCGTCCGGCGTCTCTCGGGCGCTTCGGCTTTCGCCAAAGAACAGGCTGATTGTTTCAGCGGCGATCTCGACGATCCGGAAGTCATTACGAAAGCCGCCAATACGCTGACGATGGAAGAGCCGCGCCGGCTCATCTCGCTTGGCGTTGCGATCGATGACCTCGGGCTGCTGATCGAGGCCGCTAGCAACGATGACGCCAAAGTCGCTCTCTGCGTTCTTCGGGCGGAAATGAAGAATTATGGGCTCGGCGTGGCGCGCATTCATTTGCGGGTGAACGCCGCGCAGGTGCGCTCTGCGCTGCGCGCCGATCTCGGCGTTGAGCATGGGCGCGAATTCAATGACCGGACGACGTTGACAGTCGCGGCTGAACGCGCAGGCGCCGTTCGCGAAAGGCGCATCAACGTCGCCTCGATCTTCCTTGAGCGGATGACTGCGCGCCGCCAGCTCATGCTGTGCGCGGAGTTCCTGAAGCATATCGACGCCGACACGCCGATCCGCTTCCTGATCGCCGAATGCGAGGCGCCGGCGACGGTCATGGGCGCGATCTATCTCGCGCGTCTCTATGGCGTTGAAGACAAGATAGACATCTCGCCGCTCTTCGAAACGCCGGAGGCGATCGAACGGGGCGGGCGCTTTATGGAGCGGCTCCTCGCTCTGAAGGAATATGTCGAATACATTCGCGCTCGCGGGCGCCTTGCGATCCAGATCGGCTTTTCGGATTCGGGACGCTTCATGGGGCAGGCGCCCGCCAATCTCGGTATTGAGCGCCTGCAGATATTGCTGGCGCGCGCGCTCGCGCATGAGGAAATCCGCGATGTCGAGGTCGTCATCTTTAATACGCACGGCGAATCGATGGGGCGTGGCGGCTATCCGGGCTCGCTGCAGGAGCGCTTCGACTTTCTGATGACGCCGTGGACGCGCTCGCGTTACGCGCGTGAAAGGCTCGCCGCCAACGCTGAGTGCAGCTTTCAGGGCGGCGACGGCTTTCTCCACTTCGAGACGAAGAGCTTGGCGCGGTCTACAATCGCAAGCCTCCTGCGCTGGAGCTTTCATCAGCCGACAGCCGATCTTGGCGATCGCTATTATTCCGACATCAACTATTCTTGGGACTTCTATCGGGGCGTCAAGAACTGGCAGGAATTGCTTTTCGACAACGCCGACTATCACGTCGCGATCGGCGCGTTCGCATCGAACCTTCTCTTCACGACAGGCTCACGCAAGGTTCAGCGCCAGAGCGGCGCGACGACGACCGGTCCGCGAGCGCTGCGCGCCATTCCGCACAATGCGATCCTGCAACAGTTGGCGGCGCCGGCGAATGTCTTCGGCGGCGTCGGGCAGGTCGCGGGCGCGGAGCCTGAACGCCTTGTCGACCATGTTCGCGGCTCTGCCAGGATGAAGGAGATTGCAGGGATTGTGCGCCGTGCGCGTTCGGTGACGAGCCTTGCGGTCATTCGGGGCTATGCGACGCTATTCGATGCGACCTTCTGGGTCAGCAAGGCCTCCGCCGAGACCGACCTTGCGAAGGCGGGCGCCTGCCGCGAGCTCGCCGGGCGGCTGAATGATCAGAAAGTCCCGACAGCAATGCATCGTCTCGCCAATCTCTTCGCCGCCGATCTCGCAAAGCTCGATCGCGCGCTGTCGGAGGTTGACGGCGCTGACGGGGCCGCGGGGCGCAACGAAAAACGCCGCGAAATGCACGCGCTTCATGCGATCCGCCAGGCGATGATCATGCGCGCTTTCGTGCTGGCGGCGAGTCTTCCATCCTTTTCATCGCGTCATGACGTATCGCGCTCGACAGTCTTCGAGCTGGCGTTCCAGCTGAAGTTCGACGAACTTGCGGATCTCCTCGACGAAATCTTCCCGCCGTGAATACGAGCGCTGCGGCGCTCGCGGGCGTCAAGGAAGAAAGCGATGATGCTGCTGATGGGGTTCGCGGCTATCCGGAGATTCAGGAAACGATCGTACGCCCGCTCCGGCGAATTCACCGCACGATCCGCGAGATCGGCGTCGGCCTATCGCACTATTATGGCGCGTGGGGTTAATCGCTGGCGTTGAATCGTTCGAGGAAGTGACGCCGGCACAGCGGCACGTAACGGTCATTGCCGCCGATCTCGATATCGGCGCCTTCCCTGACCGCCTTTCCATTTGCATCGACGCGCAGGTTCATCGTCGCCTTCGCGCCGCAATCGCAGATGGTCTTCAGTTCGTTGATCTCATCGGCGAGAGCGAGGAGCCATTTGCTTCCGTCGAAAAGTTCTCCGCGGAAATTTGTCCGAAGGCCGTAGCACAGCACTGGCATATGAAGATCGTCGACGGCGGAAGCGAGCTGGAAGACCTGCGCTTTGTTGAGGAACTGCGCTTCGTCGACAAAGACGCAGGCCGCGCGGCCGGCCGCGTTTTCCTTCTCGATTTCCGAACGCAGGTCCGTTGCGTCGTCATAGGTGATCGCGTCGCCTTTGAGGCCGATCCGAGAAGCGACGAGGCCTTTTTCTACGCGGTCGTCAATCGCAGCGGTGAAAACGATCGTCCGCATGCCGCGTTCGCGATAGTTGAAGCTCGCCTGCAAAAGCGTCGTCGACTTTCCGGCGTTCATCGCCGAATAGTTGAAATAGAGCTTCGCCATTCCCTAGAGGCCTTCGGGAAGAACGCCGTCGAATTCAAAGGCGATCGGCCCCGTCATCTTCACATGGTTGTCGTCGTCCCATTCAATGGCGAGCGGGCCGCCGTCGAGGAGCACTGTCGCCTTGCGCGCGGTGAGGCGGCGGCGCGCCGCCGCGACGAGCGTCGCACAGGCGCCGGTGCCGCAGGCCTTGGTGATGCCGGCGCCGCGCTCCCACACTCGGAGGCGAATGAGATGGTCGCCGCGCACCTCCGCGACTTCGACATTGGTGCGCTCAGGGAACAGCGGATGATTTTCGACCATCGGCCCGAAGCGATCGAGCGCCTGCGCTTCCGCATCTTCGACGAAGAAGATGCAGTGCGGGTTGCCCATGTTGACGGCGGAGGGCCCCCACAGCACGGGCTTGTCGATGGGGCCAAGCTTCACATCGACAAAGCGTGTATCGTCCATTTGCTCTGAGAGCGGAATGTCCTGCCAGGCGAAGCGAGGCTCGCCCATATCGACCGTCACGCGCTCATGGCCGGCGCGCCAGACATGCAGCGGCGTAGATGAGGTGTTGAAGGCGGCCTCATTGGTTCCGGCCTCTTCCATGAGGAGCCAGCCGACGCACCGCGCAGCGTTGCCGCACGCGCCGACTTCCGAACCATCCGCATTCCACACGCCCATGAAGGGCTCGCCGCCGCGCTCCTCAATGGTGATCACCTGATCGCAGCCAATGCCGTCTTCGCGGTCGGCGATGAGGCGTGCAGACTGCGCGTCCATGCGCGCGCCCGTTCCCCTCAGGTCGACGATGACAAAGTCATTGCCGAGACCATTCATCTTGCGAAAAGGCAGGCCGGAAAGGGACGTCATCTAAAGCTCGTTGGCGGAATTCTAGCTGGTATCTATGGGGTGCGCGGGGCGTTGAGACAATGGCCGCGAGGCGGCGGAGCGCTAATGCAGCGCTGCGAGCATGCCGGTCTGGGACGCGGCGACGATCGCCCCGCCGAGAATAAATGCGCCGAGCGGCCGAGCGAGGCCGCGCCCTCGAGCGGCGAACGCCATGAGCGCCGCGCTCGCCGTGAGCGCGAGATAGTCCGGACAGAAAACTTCCTTGAGAGGCGGCGGTGCGGCGAGGGCCGCGCCGAAATCGCCGATGAGCCAGTGAAGATAGGCCAGGCCGATCAGCGCCATCGAGAAGGGCGACCAGACGACGACGGAGAACCCGGCGAGACGGCGAGGGGCGAGCCCCCAAGGGGAGACAAGCGGGAGCGCGAACAAGAGCGCCGGGTAGAGATAAAGTAATGAATTCGAGAGGAACGGCGCGCCCGCAAGCGCAAGGCCGACAAGCACCGCCGCGCGATAATCTCGTGAGGCGGCGAGGGCGAACGCAGCGCTCGCCACGATCATCATCGCCGCGAGAAGAAGCGACGTTTCGGCGCCTTTCACGAAGGCGAGCAGGAGGAGCGGATTTGAGACAAGGAGCGCGAAGCGCGCCGGCGGATTGTTGTTTCGCCCGAGCGCCAGCACAGAAAACAAGGCCGCGATTACGCCGCCAGCGATCGCCGGCAGAACGCATCCGCAAACGGGCGAGCTCGGCGCCGAGCGCGCAAAGGCGACAATATCGGGCACAAGGTTGAAGCAGGCGATCGCGGAGGACGCGCGCTCCGGCGCAAGCGCGGCGAGGCCGCCCGCAAGAAGCGCGCCGGCAATGCCGGCGGTGACTATCGGACGAGCGCTCATGCGGCTTCTTTTTCTTTCAGCCCGAGCAGATTTTCTCGGCGCTTCTTCGCATCCGCGCTCAGGACGTGATCTGTCTTTTCCCAGAATGAAGGTCGCGTGAAGAGCTGGAACAGCGCCTTGTACGCGGCGACAGAGGTGAGCAGCCAATAGAATGGCGCCGTCAACGCCGTCGGAGACAATTCCACCCAGTCGCGTTTCAGCGGTGCGATTACGGCGAGATAGATGAAGAAGAAATTTCCCGCGAGCAGAGCGAAGAGGTTCAGCGCGAGCAAGGGACCCGGGAAGACTGTCGAAATAAAATCGGAGCCGGTCGCAAGCCACAGTGCGAAGACGATCCAGAGAATTGGGTTGATAAGCGCGCTGAAGAAATTGCCGGCGACGAAGAGTTGTGTTGCGAGCGTGCCGCGCCAGCCTGCGACGCGGTGAAAGGCGAATGGCCTGCGCATGTGCACGAGCCATGTCTGCATGTACCCCTTCATCCAGCGTGATCGCTGGCGGATCCAGTTGCGCGTCTTGCAGTTTGCTTCCTCATAGGTGGTCGAATCGAGGATGTCGGTGCGATAGCCATGCTGCGCGAGGCGCAGGCCGAGATCGGCGTCTTCGGTGACGTTGAACGGGTCCCAGCCGCCGATTTCGATCAGAGTCCTGGTGCGGAAGAAGTTCGACGTGCCGCCAAGCGGAATCGGAATGCGCAAGGCTTCAAGCGCGGGAAGCAGATTGTCGAACCAGAGCGCATATTCGAGCGCGAACATGCGTGTCAGCCAGTTCTCCGAGGCGTTGTAATAATTGAGCCGCGCCTGAACGCAGACGAGTTTTTCGTCTCGCGCAGCGAATGCGGCGGCCGCTTTGCGAAGCTGGTCAGGCTCGGGCGAGTCTTCCGCATCATAGATGACGACGAGCTCCCCGCGCGCGAGGTAGAGCGCATGATTGCAGGCTTTCGGCTTTGTGCGCGGCTCAGAGGGCGGAACAATGATGCAATCAAAATGCCTGTCGAGACCTAGGCGTTGCGCTTCGGCGATCGTCTTTTCGTCATCAGCCTCCATGATGAGTTTGATGTCGAGCTTTTCCGTCGGATAATCGAGCGCGTTCATCGATTGATGCAGAAGCGCGAGCCCGTCCGCTTCGTCGTATACGGGAAGAAGGATTGTGATGACGGGAAGCTCTTCGTCCGTCAGCGGCGGATCGGGTGGCGGCGCGGGCGGCGCGCTATAGCCGACAAAGGTCAGGTAGAGCCGAAAGAAGATAGCCGCGAGGAAGTAGATCGTGACGCATACGTTGAAGGTGATGAGCGCGGAGAGCGGCGCTGCTGCGAAGAAGGCGGCCGCGGCGAGAATAAGCGCGCTCGCGATCAGCTTCTGCGCGCCCGTCATGAGGCGGTGCGCGGAAGCGTGCGGCGCCGATCTGCGAAGCGCGTGAACGGATGCTTCCGAAAGCTCAGCCTCGAAGCGCTGCTTCAGCGTGTCCCGAAAGAGCCTGCGCGGCACATAGGACGCGGCGCGCAATGGAAAGCGGGCTTCCGCCAACGGATCGCCGCTCGCTTCGATCGCGCGCAGTTCCTCATTGGGCGCATGGCGCTGGCGGCGCCAGGGAAGACGCTCGCGCCGCGCATAGAGCTGGATGCGCTCAAACTGCTGCAATTCGCGGTCGGGCGGAGACGTCCAAAGATTAATGATCCGATGAGGCATGATCGCCGCCCGTTAAAAGATGGTCCAGAAGCTGAGGAAATAGGTGTCGCCGAGAACGAGATTTCGCCCCCCGATTTCGTGGGTGACGCCCGCCTGCAGCGAAAATCGGCGCGAAAAGCGCCAGACAGCCGATGGTTGAAGCTTTACGACGTCATAATCGGCGCCGTCGCCCGCCTCGTTCCGCATGGAGGTCGAGGACAATGCTTCGATGAGCAACAGGATGTTCTTTGCAGGCTCGGCGCCGACGAGCGCATCGGCCCGGATCTGGTCGGCGTCGTCGCCGAAGCGCTTTCGGTAGCCTGCCTCAACGCCAGCGAAAATCTTGCACGGTTTTGAAAAGAGATTGCGGCCATAGAGCGCGCGAAGCTCTGCACCTGCGCCGTTCGCGATGAGTTCCGGCCGAGCGCCTGCATTAAGGCCCGCCGGCGCTGCGCCCGTCAGCTTCACGCTGAGAACGGATCGCCGTCCACGAAAAATTTCGTATTGCGCGAAGCCTTCGATTTCGGAAAAGCCGCTCTGCGAGCCTGCTGCATAGCTGTCTGAGTAAGTGGAAGTTCCGTATGCGATCTTTCCGCCGATGGTGAGCGTGCGCGTCAGTCCGTATTCGGCGTAGCTGTTCGTCTCAAAGCGCTCGAACCGCGAGGGGGCGAGGCCGGACCCGGGCGGGGCGTCTTCTTGGGCGATGAAGTAGTCTGCGCGGGTGGAGAGGAAAATCTCGCCATCCGCCCGCGCCCAGGGGGAGGCGTGGGATGGCGAAGCAGTCAGGAGGGCGCTCCCCAGGAGCGCCGCAAGGGGCGCAAGCCTCCACGCCCGGCGCGCATGGCGCATGCCGATGTTAGCCCCCGCCATGTGGCGCAACCCCTCGCGCAGCCCCCACTGGTCATTGCGCCTGCCTGGCAAACGCGAAGGGGAGGCTACCTGCTCGCAATGCGCGCGCTAGCAACTTTGGGTTGTTGTGGAAAAATTGTGGCGAACTCTACTTTCCGAGGAGGCGCAAAATCACCGTCAGCACAATGCTGACGATGATCATCGTAGTGATGGGAAAGTAGAAGGACACGTTGTCTTTC
This sequence comes from Caulobacterales bacterium, assembly GCA_020638525.1. GTDB lineage: Bacteria > Pseudomonadota > Alphaproteobacteria > Caulobacterales > Parvularculaceae > Amphiplicatus. Next base: position 159,211 of record JACKIL010000001.1, read on the forward strand.
TGGATGAAGATGTCGCCCGGCAGGCGCCCGAGCCCCAGCTTTGACAGCCACGGCCAGAAGAGACCGGCCGCAAGCAGGGCGGCGCCAAGAATGATGAGCAGCTTCTGCATCGGTCTTGCTCCGTCGTCCGCCTTCATGTGCGCTGGGCGCCGGGCTGGATCAAGCCTTGACGCAGCGCAGGCGAGGGGCGGCCAGAAAGGCGGCCGGAAGGGCTCGCCTTCCCCCGGTGCTATCTGCTAAAGCGCCCCCAACAACCTTCCTGAGACCCTACCAATCGAGGACAACCTCACTCATGTCGAAAGATCCGGAACGCATCACCATTCTCGCCCGCGAATTCACGGCCGCGGCGCTTGAGTTTCACCGCGGACGCATGGCCGAAAAGGGCTATCGGATGGAAGGCTCGATCACGCCGCGCACCTTCAAAATGATCGAAGGTCAGAATCAGCCCGCCGATCTGTTCAACGGCGAGCCGCTCTTCGCAGTGACTTTCATTAAGCGCGAAGCTGCTGATTAATCCTTTGCAGGCGCGCCTGCGAGCGCGCCATAGAGTTCCGGCCGCCGATCACGGAAGAAGCCCCAACCCGCGCGTAGCTCTGCAATCCGGTCAGGCTCGATGGTCGCCGCGAGGAAGCCATCCTCCGTGCGCCCGAACTCGGCGAGGAAATCGCCGCCTTCATCGCTGATGAAGGACGAGCCGTAAAACACCTGACCGCCTTCGTCACCGATGCGGTTCGCTGCGGCGACAGGAACGACATTCGAAACGGCGTGGCCGATCATCGCGCGCCGCCAGCGCGGCTGGGTGTCGAGCGAAGGGTTCTCCGGTTCCGAACCGATGGCCGTCGGATAGAGCAGCACTTCCGCGCCTTGCAGCATCATCGCGCGGGCTGTCTCCGGGAACCACTGGTCCCAGCAAATGCCGACGCCGATGCGGCCGAATTTCGTCGACCATGTTTTGAAGCCCGTATCGCCCGGCTTGAAGTAGAATTTCTCCTCATAGCCCGGCCCGTCCGGAATGTGGCTCTTGCGATAGACGCCGAGCAGCGCGCCGTCTGCGTCCGCCATGACGAGGCTGTTGTAATATTCCTGGCCGGCCTTCTCGAAGATCGAGAGCGGCAGCACGACGCCAAGCTCCTTTGCAAGCGGGGCGAGCGATGTGACGACGGGGTGCTCCTTATACGGATGAGCGGAGGCGAACCAGCGCGTCTCCTCCGTCTTGCAGAAATAGGGGCCCTGAAAGAGTTCGGGCGGCAATATCACCTGCGCGCCGTCTTTCGCCGCCGCCCGCACGAGCTTTTCGACGGTCTTGATGTTCGCCGCCATATCTTCGCCGAAGGCGGCTTGAAGGACGGCGATGCGAATCTGTCTGGCCATGAGCGGTCTCTTTCACTTCTCTCAGCGCGCCCGGCTGCGGCCCGCGCTTGACGAGATAGCGGGCGCGCACCGAACATTCAACGAGGGCCGCGGCCCCGCCAGAAACACAAAAATGTAAGCCGGGAGGAGAAACCTGCATGGCCCGCCTCGATATCTATTGGTCTTTCCGGAGCCCATATTCGCATCTGGCGATCGACCGGCTTGTCGATATTTCCAGAAAATTTTCGGTGGAGACGCATTTTCGCCCGGTGCGCCCGCTCGCCATGCGCGAGCCGGACTTCTTCGAGCGCGGGCGGCCGCAATTCCTGCCCTATCTCTTCAAGGACGTGCTGCGCGAATCCGAGCGGCTCGGCGTTCCCTTCGGGTTTCCCCGGCCCGATCCGATCAAGATGGATATGGCGAGCGGCAAGGTCGATCCGGACCAACCTATTCTGAACGGCGTCATGAGGCTCGCCATCGCCGCCATCGCGAAAGGCAAGGGCCTTGAGTTCGCGCAGGCCGTCTCGAAGCGGATCTGGGGCGGGGCGGAGAATTGGTGCGACGCAGGGCCCATGGCCGAAGCAGCGGCGGAAGCAGGGCTCGACCTCGCCTCGCTGCAGGACTGGGCGGCCTCGCACGAAGAAGAAATCCGGAAGACGATCACCGAAAGCGAGGCCGAACAGCTAAAGCATCATTGGGGCGTGCCGCTGATGGTGCTCGATGAGGAGCCGTTCTTCGGACAGGACCGTCTCGATTCGCTCGTCTGGCGCCTCGAAAAGCTTGGCCTCAGGAAGGGGTGAACGAGGCTTTGCCCCGCGGCCCGGATTGCGCGATCATCCCCGCCGAGGGTGGAGAATGAGGATTCTAATGAAAAGCGGAACAGCAATTGCGCGCGCCGGGGTTTTCGCCGCAGCACTCCTTTCTTTGGGTTCGGTTCCGGCGCATGCGGAAGTCGCAGCGCAGGGCGAGGCGGGCTTCAGGGTCGAACACAGCGTCATCGCCAATGTGAGCGAGAAGAAGGCTTGGGCCGCCGTGCTGGCGCCGGGCGCCTGGTGGTCGTCAGAACACAGCTGGTCCGGCGATGCTCGGAACATGCGCCTCGACGCGAAGCTCGGCGGATGCTGGTGCGAGCGGTGGAAGGGCGGGGAAGTCCGCCATATGAGCGTCGTCGCGCTTTTTCCCGGCTCGAAGATCGTCCTGGAGGGCGGGCTCGGGCCGCTGCAGGCGATGGGCGTCAGCGGCGCGATGACGATTTCCGTGACACCAGAAGGCGAGGGTTCGAAAATCTCCTTCAGCTATTCAGTCGGCGGCGTATTCGATCCGCCGGCCGCGGCGCTCGCGCCTGCAGTGGATGGCGTCATCGGCGAACAGGCGGGGCGGCTCAAATCCTATCTCGAAGCTGAGTGATCGCGCCTGCGCGCGAAGACCGCGCCGCTAAATGGTGGACGAAGCACGCCGCGACGCCCTAGTTTGTCTTGGGGCAGGGTGAACGGGAGTAAGCCATGAATATGAACAGCAAATATCTCGCGCTCGTTGCGATCGCCGGAATCGTCGGCGGCTGCGCGACGTTGTCGCCCGCGTCGCGAATTGAATCGCAGCTCGTCTCGCTTGGCGTCTCGAAGCCCCGCGCGGTTTGCCTCTCCGAGGAACTCGACAGGCGCCTCGACCGCAAGGATCTGAACGACGTCGCCGACTTCCTAGAAAATCTCAATCGCGCGCAATCTCCGGGCGGCGCGCTCGACGCGCTCTTGAGCATCGACAATGCGGACGCCGCCGCCGCGATCGCGAGCGCCGGCCTTTCCTGCGCGCTCGGCAAAGACTGACCCCACACGGCGCAGCAATAGAAGAAACAGGTTCGACGGATGAGCAACGGAACGCCGATCAGCGGCCTTGCGAACGCGCCTTTTAAAGGCGTGCGCGAGGCTTTTGCGAAGAACTTCGCCGACGATACGGAATTGGGCGCGAGCTTCGCGGTGTTCATCGATGGCGAACCTGTCGTCGATCTGCTGGGCGGCTATTGCGACCGGGCGGGCGAAAAACCGTGGTCGGATGAAACGCTCGCCGGCATCTATTCGAGCGGCAAGGCGGTGCTTGCGATGCTCGTCGCGCGCGCCGTCACCGCCGGGCAGATCGATTACGACGCGCCGGTCGCGCGCTACTGGCCGGAATTCGCCGGCGGCGGCAAAGAGACGATCACCGTCGCCGATGTGATGTCGCATCAGGCCGGGCTCTCCGGGCTTCCTGAAGAGATGCCGCCGGAAACCTGGCTCGACTGGGAAGCGATTTGCAGGCGCATCGAAAAAATGGCGCCGCTCTGGCCGCCGCGCACAGCGAACGGCTATTCGCCGCAACTTGTCGGCTTTGTCGTCGGCGAACTCCTCCGCCGCACGACGGGGCGGGGCGTCGCGCAAATGCTCCGCGAAGATTTCAACGGCGAAGGCGGTTTCGATATTTTCTGCGCCATGCGGCCCGAAGAAATCGCGCGTGCGTCCTACGTGAAGAAGCCGCCTTCAGCGCCCAATCTCGGGCCGACAAATCCGGTCAAGGAGCTTGCATTCCAGAAGCCCTGGTCCGCACCCGGCAAAGTCAGCCAGGAGCAGTGGATGGCGGCTGAAATTCCGGCGTCGAACATGCATGCGAATGCGCGCGCGCTTGCGGGTATCGTGCAGCCGCTCGCCAATCGTGGGCGAACGATTGGCGGTGAGACGATCTTGAGCGCGGCAGCGATCGACGGCGCGCTCGCCGAACGCATTCGCGGCGACGATCTCGTCCTGCCGTTTCATCTTGCGTGGTGCGCCGGGCTGATGCGCAACATCAACAAGCATTTCGGCCCGAGCGAGACGGCCTATGGCCATGCCGGCTTCGGCGGCTCATGCGTCGTCGTCGATCCGGCGCATCGCCTGACAGCGGCCTATGTGATGAACCGCATGTCGCCGCATCTCGTTGGCGATCCGCGGTCCATCGTTCTGCTCGATGCGGTCTACGCGGCGCTCTAGCGCGCGTCAGAACCAGAACCGAAAATCGACCGTCACATGAGCGGGCTGCGGATAACCGGGCATGCTCTTCGACAGCGCTTGCGCATCTTCAAGCGCGTCAGCTTCGATATTGGTGTCGACCATCGCGCGCCGCCCGCGGGCGTCGACTGAAAAGGCGGCGCCGGCGAGTGTGAAGACGGCGAGTCTTGCGCCAGTCCCGACGCCGTAATCAGACGGCGCGAAGGCAGGATCGGCGGTGGCGGGCTCGCCGCGGGCGGGCGAGATCGTCGAACAGGCGAGCGCGACCGCACCGGCCGCGAGCTTTACGTAGATCATTTCCCTCTCCCTTCTCTCGAGGGGAAAGCCTCGCTGCAAGTTCTGACAGATCGTTTATGTTCGGCGGGGGAATTTATCGAAAAGCGAGCGGCGTATTCCGATCAAAAGGAATTCAAAACTGTATCAAAAGCGCCGCTTCAGCCAATCTGTGATGGCTGCATTCAGTTGCTCCGGCTTCTCCCACATCACCCAATGTCCGCATCCGGACAATACGCGCTTTTCGAGATCGGGAATAAGCGCTTCCATGCCTTCCGCGCTTTCGGGCGGCAGGAAAAGGTCGAGCTCGGCGCCGATCCATAGCGAAGGCGCGGCGATTGTCTGTTCGCGTCCTTCCATGAGCGCCCAGTTGCAGTCGACATTGCGGTAGATGTTGATGCCGCCGCGAAAGCCGGACTTCTTGTAGGCGTCGATATAGACCTGAAGGTCTTCTCGGGAGAGGACGACATCTTCCATCTTCGGCGCGCCGCCTTCGGCGAAGCGGGACATCAAATCGAAAACGCCGGGGATAAGCGCAAGCCAGCGCTCGCGCGGCGCAGGCTTTCTGAAGATGAAAGGGAAGAAGCGTTCGACATCGCTCTCGAAGAGCTTTTCGGGCGCGTCTTCTTCCTGAAACCGGACAATGTAGTGGTTCGGCGTGAATCGTTTGGCGAGGATCTGCAGGGGCGGAACAGGCGGGCGAGGGCGCAGGGGTGTCGAAACGCCGATGACGCCCGCGACGCGTTCCGGATGAAGCTGGCCCATCGCCCAGACGAGCGCGCCGCCCCAGTCATGGCCGCAGAAGATCGCTTTCTCTATGCCGAGCGCATCGAGCAGCGCGACGAAATCCCCGGTGATATGCGCGGCGTCATAGAGCGTTTTGTCTTCTGGCGCGTCCGACGCGCCGAAGCCTTTGAGGTCAATCGCGATGACCTTGAAGCCGGCTTTCGCGAGCGGGCCCATCTGGTTCTTCCAGGAATAGGCGAGCTCCGGCCAGCCATGGACGAGGATGATCGGAGGACGGCCGGGCGCGCCTTCGCCGGCTTGATAAGTCGCGAGGCGAACATCGCCCGCCTGAACGAAGATCGGTTCCGGAAAGTCTTTCATGCCGCCAGCATGTGCCTCGCCGACGGCGCCGGCAAGGTGCGCGCGCAGTCTGCTGACGGCGCTTTCATGCGCTGCAGCAATCGGCTAGAGGCTTTGTCCCATGTCGACGAATGAAGAACTCTATAAATTTCCCGCGCCCGAAGGTTGGGTCTCGAAGCAGGTCCTCGACGGCTTCGGTTATGTGGCGGGGCCGTATTATTTTCGCGCCGATCCTGCGACGCCGGGCGTCGGCTTTTATGCCGAAGAACGCCATACGAATCTTCGGGGAATTATTCATGGCGGCGCGTTGCTGACTCTGGCCGACATGTCGCTCTTCGACATCTGCTTCAGGAAGATCGGCCGCTTCAAGGCGGTGACGGTGACGCTCAACTCCGAGTTTCTCGGTGCGGGCCCCGTCGGCGAATTTATCGAAGCGACTGGCGAGATGACCGGCGGCGGCAAATCGCTTCTTTTCGCGCGTGGCATCGTCACCGCGAAGGGCAAACCGCTTCTCAGTTTTTCGGGGACGCTGAAGCGGTTTGAGTAAGGCCTGCAGCGGCGCGACCGGCGGCGCGTTCGACGCGATTGCGATGCACGGCGTCGAGACTCGTCAACAGAAGCGCCGTCCAGATCAGCCCGAAGCAGATCGCATGGTAGAGCGTGAACGTCTCGCCGTAATAAAGCCCGAGAATGAACTGGCCTGTCGGCGCTATATATTGAAGAAAGCCGATCGTCGTCAGGCGAAGCCTGCGCGCGGCGAGCGCGAACAATAGCAGCGGAATGACGGTCACGGGTCCGCCAAGCGCGAGCAGGAAATCCATCGTTCCGCTCTCATGGCCGAAGGTGAGCTCGCCGCGCCCGCCCAGCCAGAAGAGATACGCAAGCGCGATCGGCGTCAGCAGCACCGTCTCGACGAAGAGCCCGGGCATTGCGCCGACGGGCGTCGTCTTGCGGATATAGCCATAGGCGGTGAAGCAGAGGGCGAGACCGATCGACGGCCACGGAAACACGCCTGCGCCGACAGCGAGCACTGCGACTCCTGCGCCCGCGAGCGCGACCGCCGTCGCCTGCAGCTTGTTCAGTTTCTCGCCGAGAATGAACACGCCCGCCGCGATGAAGACCAGCGGGTTGATGTAATAGCCAAGGCTCGCCTGCAGGACGTGGCCGTTAACGACCGTCCACACGTAGATGAGCCAGTTGCCGGCGATGAAGAGCGCTGCAAGCGCAAGCAGGCCAAGCACGCGCGGAGATGCAAAGGCCGCGAAGACGTCGCGCCATTGCTTGCGCGCGGCGATGATGAGGGCGCCGAACGGGACAGACCATGCGATGCGATGCGCCACGACCTCGAGCGGCGAGACCGTCAGGAGCTGTTTAATGTAGATCGGGAACAGCCCCCAGATGACATAGGCGCCGAAGCCGCAGATCAGACCCAATCTGACGCCGCCATCCGCACCCGGCTGATTTGGCGGCTTCTGGTCCATGCCGCCTACTTCAGCAATCCGCGATTATGGAGAAGCTCGGCGATCTGCACCGCATTGAGCGCGGCGCCCTTGCGCAGATTGTCGGAGACGCACCAGAGCGCGAGACCGTTCTCGACCGTCGGATCGACGCGGATGCGCGAAACGAAGGTCGCGAACTCGCCGACGCATTCGACTGGCGTGATGTAACCGCCGGGCTCGCGCTTGTCGATAACGAGGACGCCTGGCGCCTCGCGCAGGATCTCGCGCGCTTCGTCATCCGTGATCGGACGTTCGAACTCGATATTGATCGCTTCGGCGTGGCCGACGAAAACCGGCACGCGCACGCAGGTCGCGGTGAGCTTGATCTTCGGATCGAGGATCTTCTTCGTCTCCGCCGTCATCTTCCACTCTTCTTTGGTGAAGCCGTCTTCCATGAAGACGTCGATGTGGGGGATGACGTTGAAGGCGATCTGCTTCGTGAACTCTTCCGGCGTCGGCGTATCGTTCACATAGATGCCCTTCGTCTGGTTGAAGAGCTCGTCCATGGCGGCTTTGCCGGCGCCCGAGGTCGACTGATAGGTCGACACGACGACGCGCTTGATGACCGCCGCGTCATGCAGCGGCTTCAGCGCGACGACGAGCTGGGCCGTCGAGCAATTGGGGTTGGCGATGATGTTCTTCTTGCGGAAACCGGCGACCGCGTCCGCGTTCACCTCCGGCACGATCAGCGGAACGTCAGGGTCCATCCGGAAATAGGATGAGTTGTCGATGACGACCGCGCCGGCCGCCGCCGCTTTCGGGCCCCATTCCTTCGAAACGTCGCCGCCCGCCGAGAAGAGGGCGATATCGACTTTGGAGAAATCGAACGTTTCAAGATCAACGCATTTCAACGTTCGATCGCCGAAGGAGACTTCGCGACCAATCGACTGGCGCGAAGCGACAGCATAAGCGTCCTTCACGGGGAACAGGCGCTCATCCAGAATGGCGAGCATTTCCTGACCGACATTGCCAGTTGCGCCGACGACGGCGACGTTGAATTCCATGACTCTGCTCCAATGTTGCGAGTGCGAGAGATGGCCAAATAGGCCTCGCTGTCAAGCGCGACTTGGGACATTCTCACCCGTTCGTGTGTTAGCGACGCGAGACTAATCGCGCGAATAGAAAAACTGACGCAGGTCCAATGCCTGATCTTTCAAATTTCGAGCACCTCGCGATCGCCGCTGCGATCGGCTTTCTCATTGGCTTTCAGCGTGAATGGCATCATGCCGAAGAGGCGAAAGAGCGCGCCTTTGCGGGTGCGCGAACTTTCGCGCTCATCGGTTTTGTCGGCGGTCTCGCCGGGCTACTCGGCGGCGACAGCCCCGTGCTGGTGGCGGTCGGGCTTGCGGCGATCGCAGGGCTGACGATCGCCGCCTATTGGGCTGAAGCGCGTGCAACGCCGGGAACGGGCGGCACGACGGAAGTCGCCCTCCTCGGAACTTATCTTCTCGGTGCGCTCGCAGCGCGCGGCGACGCCGCCATCGCTGCGGCGGGCGGCGTTCTCGTCGCAATCATTCTCGCGCTGAAGCCGCTCGTACAGCACTGGGCCGCGCATCTGGAGGCGCGGGAGATCAACGCCGCCATCCGGTTCCTTGCGATTTCCGTCATCGTTCTGCCGCTGCTTCCCGATGCCGGATACGGACCATTCAACGCGCTCAACCCGCGCGAGATCTGGCAGCTCGTCGTTTTGATCAGTGGGCTGTCGTTCGCCGGCTATTGGCTGACGAAGCTTTATGGCGTGCGGGGCGTGCTCATTACGGGCGTCGTCGGCGGGCTCGCGTCATCGACTGCGACGACCCTGTCGGTTTCGCGCTTCGTGCGCGAAGGGGCCGCGAGCGCGCGGGCGGGCGCGGCGGGGGTCGTCGCCGCCAATCTTATGATGATCGGCCGGATCGCCGTTCTTCTTGGTGTCGTCGGCTCGAACGTACTGGCGATAGTGTGGCCGGCGCTCGCCGCGGCGGCGGCGGTCGGCGCCGCATCGGTCGCGGTTCTCTGGCGCGGGCGCAGCGAGCAGCCGTCTGAACTGAAACTCGGCAACCCGATGGAGCTTCGGCCTGCGCTGTTCTTCGCCGCTTTTCTCGGCTTCGTGTCTGTCGCCTCGCGCGTCGGCAGCGCCCAGTTCGGCGCCGCCGGGCTGTACGCGGTCGCGCTCGTGACTGGCCTCGCCGATGTCGATGCGTTGACCCTGACGGCGGGCGGGCAGGCCCATGCGGGCGATCTCGCCGCCAATGTCGCGGCGATCGCCGTGCTTCTCGCCGCCGCCTCGAACATCGTCGTCAAAGGCGCGATGACCTTCGCCATCGCCGGGCGGCGCGCCGGCCTGATGGTCGCTTCGGCTTTTGCGCTGGTGTTGGCGGCAGGGGCTACTGGCTGGCTCATCGTAACGCTCGTGTGACGTCGGAGCGGCGATTCGGCGCCGGCGGCGGGCTCTCTCTTCATTGCGAAGCGCGCGCGCGGCGTTATAAGGCGGGTGTCGCCGCCCGCCGCGGCGCAGCATCCACGCCATACGAGCCAGACACGGAACGGACCCCCCATGAACATTCACGAATATCAGGCCAAGCGCGTTCTCAAGGAATATGGGGCGCCCGTCGCCGAAGGCCGTCCGGTGTTCAAGGCCTCGGAAGCCGAAGCCGCCGCCAAGGAATTGCCGGGCCCGCTCTATGTCGTGAAGGCGCAGATCCACGCGGGCGGCCGGGGCAAAGGCAAGTTCAAGGAAGCCGCCGCGGGCGAAAAAGGCGGCGTGCGCCTTGCGAAATCGCCGGCGGAAGCCGCCGAGTTCGCCAAGCAGATGCTCGGCAACACGCTCGTCACCGTTCAGACCGGCCCTGCCGGCAAGGTCGTGAACCGCCTCTATATCGAAGACGGCTCCGACATCGAGAAAGAACTCTATCTCTCCGTCCTCGTCGATCGCGGGTCTGGCCGCATCGCCTTCATCGCCTCGACCGAAGGCGGCATGAACATCGAGGAAGTGGCGCACGAGACGCCGGAGAAGATCGTCGCCGTCACGGTCGATCCGGTGACTGGCTACATGCCGCATCACGGCCGGCGCATCGCGCAGGCGCTGGGCCTCAAAGGCGACCTAGCCAAGCAGTGCGGCAAGCTGATCGGCTCGCTCTATCAAGCGTTCACCGAGAAGGACATGAGCCTTCTTGAAATCAATCCGCTTATCATCACGACGGACGGCAAACTGCGCGTTCTCGATGCGAAGATGGGCTTCGATTCAAACGCGCTCTTCCGTCACCAGAACATTCTCGAAATGCGCGACGAGACGGAAGAAGACCCGCTCGAGCTGAAAGCGGCCGAGTTCGATCTTTCTTACGTGAAACTCGACGGCAATATCGGCTGCATGGTCAACGGCGCTGGCCTCGCCATGTCGACGATGGACATCATCAAGCATTACGGCGCGGAGCCCGCGAACTTCCTCGACGTCGGCGGCGGCGCGACGAAAGAGAAAGTGACGGAAGCCTTCAAGATCATCACGTCGGACCCTGGCGTCAAAGGCATCCTCGTCAACATCTTCGGCGGCATCATGCGCTGCGACGTCATCGCGGAAGGCGTCATCGCCGCCGTGAAAGAAGTCGGTCTCAAAGTACCGCTCGTCGTCCGCCTCGAAGGCACGAATGTCGAGCTCGGCAAGAAAATCCTCTCCGAGTCCGGCCTCGCGATCACGCCCGCGGACGACCTTGAGGACGCCGCGCAGAAGATCGTGAAGGCGGTGGGATAAGGGCGCTTTGGCGCCCTCCCTCTATTTAAATCCAGCTTCGAAAGCGCCGGTCTCGATCAGCTTTTCGAGATAAGCGCCGTCATGCTCCGGCACGATCACCAAGTTGGGTTCGGCTGCTGCGAGGTCGTGCAGCGCGCGCACTTGCCGAAGAACTTCCGGGCGATCTTCATCCGGATCGAAGAACAGATATTGCAGGATGCGCGGGCGTGTCTTGAGGTGATTGATATTCGTCATTGTCCAGACGATATCGCCGATGAAGAGATACTCCTTTCCATCGGCGCGGCGCACGAAGAAGACGAGGCTTCCGGGCGTGTGGCCGGGCGCGGGAGCTACGACAACGCCTGGCGCGATATGCGTCGGCCTGTCGACCTCAAATGGCGTAAGGTCTCGTAACGCCGGCGAGAGGTCTTCGCCGGGCGCCGCGAAACGAGGAAGCGCCGAGATTTGTGGGGCAGTCAGTTTCAGCTTGCTCGCGAATGTTTCCGGATGCGGATGGCGTGTAACCGCCATGACGTGATCCAGATGCTCATGCGTAATGAAGATTTGATCGGCATTGAGGTATGACGCCTGCAATGTCGCGTATGCGTCGGGATAGAAGGCTGCGTCTTTAGACTGGGCGATTTCTCTTGCGGTGAGATCATCGACAGCGCCGCCGAGAATGGTCGTCATAGAAGGCGAGGCGATTTGAACCGCCGTATAGACTAGAGACATCTTTGAAAGGCCAGCGCCGGTTTCCGCCGCAAAGCGCGGCGCTTCATCCTCGCCGACGATCAGCAGGCGGATTTCTTCCGGTGTTTCAGCATCAGTTGCGATGAGCGCGCGCCATGCCGCGATATCGAATTCGCCGTTCGCGTCCTTTGGCGCGCGCGAATCGAGAAACAGCCACCAAAAGGCGGCGAGCAGCGCGAGTAACGCTGCGGCGAAAAACTTCTTCATGAGCGGCCTCCCACGGCATTGCTTTATTTTTATATAGTATGTACTTTATTATCATAAGATCGCGAGCCGCAAGTGCAAAAAGCAGTTTGCCGGCTGCGCGCAATCGGTATCTCTAGCGCCATGACAGAACGTTCCGACTTCGCCTTCTTTCATCCCCTCCGCGTGCGCTGGGCCGAGTGCGACGGGCAGGGCATCGTCTTTAACGTCAACTACTTCCTCTATTACGACATCGCGATCTGGGAGTGGACGCGCGCGCTCGGCTACCCGACCTGGGATACGGCGCCGGAGTTTCTCACCGCTCATGCTGAGGCCGATTTCAAAGGCTCGGCGTTTTTCGACGACAATCTCGATATCGGCATTCGCGCCTCGCGCTTCGGCACGAAGTCGATGGATGTGACGGGCGCTGTCTTCCGCGGCGACGAGCTGCTCAATGTCGGGAAGATCACCTATATTTATGTAAAGAAAGGAACGCGCGAGACCGCGCCTGTGCCGCGCGACTTCATCGAGCGTGTTGCTTCATTCGAGAAGCTGCCGCCCTCCCGATGAGGGAACGCCGCCCGGACAATGTCCCGAGCGGCGTGAGGCTTCAGTTCCAGTATGGATCGACCTTGTAGAAGCTGTACGCTTCATCGCGCGCGCCGAGCCCGTCATTTTCCGTCAGCTCCTTGAGGGAATGAGCGGGGGCCGCTTTCAGCTCTTCCTTGCTGAAGGGGACGACGTAGCCGTTCTTGTCTTTGTAAAAGGAAAGGCTGGCCCACGGGATGGGATGATATTTCTCGCCCATGCCGAGAAAGCCGCCGAAGCCGACGACGCCATACATGATGCTGTTCGAAGTCTTGTCGAGCATCACATCCTCGATCTTGCCGATCTCTTCGCCTTGCGTGTTATAGACGGTTGCGCCGATGACGCGCGTTGCGCGGATCGCTTCGGTATGGCCGCTTGCAGTTGCCATCGTGTTCCTCCTGCTTCAACTTGCTACAGGCTAACGCCTCCGGGGCGCCGCGGTTCCCGGCGCAAGAAGCAAAAATCGGGGGTTACGATGAAGAAGCTCAACATCCCGAAAGCGTTCGATCGCATCAATGAGTGCTGGTCGCCGCATATCGCTGCGGTCGTGAACGGGCAGGAAGTGCGTCTCGCTAAACTCAAGGGGAGCTTCGACTGGCATCATCATGACGGCGTCGATGAAGCCTTCTACGTCATCAAAGGCGCCTTCACCATGCGCTTCCGCGATCACGATGTCGCGATGGAGGAGGGCGATTTCATCGTCGTTCCAGCCGGCGTCGAGCATCTCCCGCATGCTGACGAAGAATGCTGGGTGATGTTGTTCGAGAAAGCGGGCACGCTCAACACCGGTGAGAAAGTCACCGAGCGGACGAAAACCGATCTGCCGGTCCTCTAGCCCGCAGTGAGCTGGCGCATCATCGACATCGAGTCGAAATAGATGCGTTCGCAGACGATCTTCTCCCCTTCGAACTCGAAGATCGCGCACATGCGCACTTTGAACGGTTTGCCTGTCGGCGGCATCTCGCCTGCGGGCGTCATGAGCGGGCCTTTGTGGGTGCCGAGGAGCCAGAACTCGGTGATCACTGCGTCGTCCGCCTGCCGCAGGCTGATGATTTCATTGCGCTGGTCGGGGAAAGCCGAACGCGAGCGGCGATAATATTCGCGCACCTGATCTTCGCCGTCGAAAACCTGTTCCGAGCCAACAAGTTCATATCGGGGGTGATCAAAAGTATTTATGGCGGCGTCGAAATCGAGAACGTTTTCGGCTTCCATATGCTCGCGGATGATCTCAAGCCGGCGCGCAGCGAGGGCGGCGTTCGTCATGGCGTACTCCCTTTTCCGGGCACCCTAACAGGGCGGTGCCCGGCGAACCTAAGGTTCAGAGCAGCGAGGAGAGGCCGCCTGAAAGGCCGTCCAATGTCCGGGCGCGACATTTCACTCAAAAAAAGTGAGAGGAGGCGGGTTTCACTTTCGCGGGCGCCGCATTATGACGCCATCACACCAAGCCATCCAACCAAGTTTGTGGCGGAGCCTCCATGTCCATCCTCATCGACAAGAACACCCGCGTCATCTGCCAGGGCCTCACCGGTTCGCAGGGGACGTTCCACACCGAGCAGGCGATCGCCTATGGCACGCGCATGGTCGGCGGCGTAACGCCGGGCAAGGGCGGTTCGGTCTGGAAGGGCGGCGAGGCGGCCAAAGGCGCGGAGCTCCCGGTGTTCGACACGGTCGCTGAGGCTCGCGAGAAGACCGGCGCCGACGCCAGCGTGATCTACGTGCCGCCCCCCTTCGCGGCGGATTCGATCCTCGAGGCGATCGCCGCCGAGGTTCCGCTCGTCGTCTGCATCACCGAGGGCATCCCGGTTCTCGACATGGTGAAGGTCAAACGCGCCCTCGACGGCTCGAAGACGCGCCTTGTCGGCCCGAACTGCCCGGGCGTGATCACGCCGGGCGAGTGCAAGATCGGCATCATGCCGGGCCATATTCATCGCGACGGCCATGTCGGGATCGTCTCCCGTTCGGGCACGCTGACCTATGAAGCCGTCCACCAGACGACCTCGGCGGGCCTCGGCCAGTCGACCTGCGTCGGCATTGGCGGCGACCCGGTCAAAGGCACTGATTTCATTGACGTCCTCGAGATGTTCCTCGCCGATGACGACACCACGTCGATCATCATGATCGGCGAAATCGGCGGCTCGGCCGAGGCGGAAGCGGCCCGTTTTCTCGCTTCCAACAAAGTCAAAAAGCCGACGGTCGGCTTTATCGCCGGCGTCACGGCCCCTCCGGGCCGGCGCATGGGCCATGCGGGCGCGCTCGTTTCCGGCGCGGACGACACGGCGGCGGCGAAGATCGAGGCGATGAAGCAAGCCGGCATCGCAGTGGCCCCGACGCCGGCCTCCATGGGCCGGACCCTTCTCGAAATTCTCAAAAAATAAATGTCGAATGCCTAACTGTCGCTGCCATGACCATTGAAACGCCGGACGGTTCGCGTATCTACAAAAATAAACCGCGCAAAAAACCGTTCCTCATCTGGATAGCGTCATGGCTAAAGACGGCGACGTACCCGTAGGCGGGGGATCACAATCCCCCGACACTTTGATCGCAGACGACAGTTTCCTCTCCGGCGCCAATGCGGCTTATCTCGAAGCCGAATATGCGCGTTATGCGGCCAATCCCGCATCGGTTTCCAAGGAATGGCGCGTCTTTTTTGAAAAAATGGGCGAAGGCGGCGCGCCGAAAGCCCCGAGCTGGGAGCGGCGCGACTGGCCCCCGGCGGCCAATGGCGAGCTTGTCTCCGCACTCGATGGAAACTGGGCGGTGTCCGAGCCGGCCCTGAAAGCCAGGATCGAGGCGCGGGCGCCCGGCGCGAGCGAGGCCGAGGTCCGCCGCGAAACGCAGCATTCGATTCGCGCGCTGATGCTTATCCGCGCCTATCGCATTCGCGGCCACCTCATCGCCGATCTCGACCCGCTTCATCAGACCGAGAAAAGCCTTCACCCCGAACTCGATCCGGCGAGCTATGGCTTTACGGATGAGGACTGGGACAGGCCGATCTTCATCGACAACGTTCTCGGCCTCGAAACGGCGACCCTGCGCGAGATCATCGACATTCTGCGCCGGACCTATTGCGGCACCTTCGCGGTCGAATTCATGCACATCTCGGATCCCGAGCAGAAAGCATGGATCCAGCAGCGCATCGAAGGTCCGGACAAGGAGATTTCCTTCACCAATGAAGGAAAGCAGGCGATCCTGAAGAAGCTTATCGAAGCGGAAGGCTTCGAGAATTTCCTGCAGAAGAAATATACGGGCACGAAGCGTTTCGGTCTCGATGGCGGGGAATCGATGGTTCCTGCGCTTGAGCAGATCATCAAACGCGGCGGCGCGCTCGGCGTGCAGGAGATCGTCATCGGCATGCCGCATCGCGGCCGCCTCAACGTTCTCGCCGCAGTGATGGGTAAGCCCTATCACCACATCTTCCACGAATTCCAGGGCGGCAGCGTGACGCCCGACGATGTCGGCGGATCAGGCGACGTCAAATACCACCTTGGCGCCTCGTCGGACCGCGAGTTTGACGGCAATCGCGTCCATCTTTCGCTGACGGCGAACCCCTCGCATCTTGAAGCGGTCGATCCGGTCGTTCTCGGCAAGGCGCGTTCGAAACAGGATCGCATCGAGCCGGCCGCCGAACTCGATACGCCGCGCACGCATGTCATGCCGCTTCTCCTTCATGGCGACGCCGCATTCGCCGGGCAGGGGATTGTTGCGGAATGCCTCGGCCTTTCCGGCCTTCGAGGCTATCGCGCCGGCGGGTGCATCCACTTCATCGTGAATAACCAGATCGGCTTTACGACGAGCCCGAAATTCGCGCGGTCTTCGCCCTATCCGTCGGATGTCGCGAAGATGGTCGCTGCGCCGATCTTCCATGTGAACGGCGACGATCCGGAAGCGGTCGTTTACGCCGCCAAGGTTGCGACAGAATATCGTCAGCGCTTCGGCGCCGACGTCGTGATCGACATGTTCTGCTATCGCCGCTTCGGCCACAATGAAGGCGACGAGCCGAGCTTCACGCAGCCCATCATGTACAAGAAGATCCGCGCGCATTCGACGACGCGCGAGATCTACGCAGAGCGCCTCGTGCGCGAAGGGGTCATCGAAGCGGGCTGGGAAGAAACAGAACGCGAAAATTTCCGTCAGTTTCTCGATAACGAATTCAATTCCGCGGAAGCCTTCAAGCCGAACAAGGCGGACTGGCTCGACGGGCAATGGTCGGGCTTCGTGCCGCCGATGGATGACGATCGGCGCGGCGATACGGCCGTCGAAATCGACACGCTGAAGAAAATCGGCAAGGCGATCACGAGCTATCCGTCGAACTTCAAGGTCCACCGGACGCTTGCGCGCATTCTCGAGCAGAAGCGCGAGACCTTCGAGACCGGTCAGAATGTCGACTGGGCGAGCGCCGAGGCTCTTGCCTTCGGCGCGCTCACGCTGGAAGGGTTCGGCGTCAGATTATCCGGTCAGGATTCGCGCCGCGGCACCTTCTCGCAGCGCCACGCCGTCTTCATCGATCAGGAGACGGAGAAAACCTATACGCCCCTGAAGCATCTTAAAGGCGCGACGGGGACGTTCGAGGTTCACGATTCCGACCTTTCGGAATTCGCGGTGATGGGCTTCGAATACGGTTATTCGCTCGCCAATCCGAAATATCTCGTTCTGTGGGAAGCGCAGTTCGGCGACTTCGCGAACGGCGCGCAGGTCATCGTCGATCAGTTCCTTTCTTCGGGCGAGCGCAAATGGCTTCGCATGTGCGGGCTCGTGCTTCTCTTGCCGCATGGTTACGAAGGTCAGGGGCCGGAGCATTCTTCTGCGCGGCTTGAGCGCTATCTCCAGCTTTGCGCGCAGGACAACATTCAGGTCGCGAACTGCACGACGCCGGCGAACTATTATCACATCCTTCGCCGGCAGATGCGGCGGAACTTCCGCAAGCCGCTCATTCTGATGACGCCGAAATCGCTCCTGCGCCACAAGCGCTGCGTTTCGTCGCTTGCGGAAATGGGGCCGGGCTCTTCTTTCCATCGCGTGCTCTGGGACGACGCCGAGTATAAACCCGGCTCGACCGTGAAACTCGTCTCGGATGACAAGATTCGGCGCGTCGTTCTCTGTTCGGGCAAAGTCTATTACGATCTGCTCGAGGAGCGCGAAAAGCGCGGCGTCAACGACGTCTACCTGTTGCGCGTCGAGCAATTCTATCCGTTCCCGGCGCAATCGCTCATGGCCGAACTTCAGCGATTCAAGAAGGCGGACATGGTCTGGTGCCAGGAAGAGCCGAAGAATATGGGCGCATGGTTCTTTATGGAGCCGAATATCGAGTGGACTCTCGATCAGATCGGAGCGAAGTCGAAACGCGCGCGCTATGTCGGCCGCGCCGCCTCGGCTTCGACTGCGACCGGTTTGATGAGCCGCCACAATATCGAACTTAACGACTTCCTGAACGAAGCGCTGGGCTGACGGCGCGACCGCGCGCGTCATGTTTTCACCGACGGAGACCGAAGAGAATGACGACCGAAATTCGCGTGCCGACCCTGGGCGAGTCTGTGACCGAGGCGACGATTGCGCGCTGGCTCAAAAATCTCGGCGAAGCTGTCTCCGCCGATGAGCCGCTGGTCGAACTCGAAACCGACAAGGTTTCGGTCGAAGTGCCGGCGCCCGCCGCAGGCGTCCTGTCGGAGATCGCTGCGAAAGCAGGCGATACAGTCGGCGTCAATGCGCTCCTTGGCGCGATCAGCGAAGGCGGCAAGGCTGCGAAAGCCGCGCCCGCCGCTGCGAAATCGAAACCTGCCGCTTCCGCTGCGCCTTCCAAAGGCGGGCGTGAAGTTGAAGTGCGCGTGCCGCCGGGCGGCGAATCCGTGACGGAAGCCGATGTCGGCGAATGGCTGAAGAAGGAAGGCGATTTCGTCGCGCTCGACGAGCCGATCGTCAGCCTCGAGACGGATAAGGCGGCGATGGACGTGTCTGCGCCAGTCGCGGGCGTCATCAAGCGCATCGCTGCGAAAGCGGGCGAGACTGTTGAAGTCGGCGCGCTTCTCGCTGTCATCGCCGAAGGGGAGGGAGCTGCAAAGAGCAATGGCGCAGCCGCCGCTCCGGCCCCGGCCCCGAAGGCGTCCGCAAAGTCCGAAGCGTCTCTTTCGCCTGCGCCGCGTCGCGTCGCGGCTGAAGCCGGGCTCGACGCTTCGAAGATCGCCGGCACGGGCAAAGATGGCCGCGTGACGAAGGGCGATGCGCTCGCCGCAGCCGCGTCCGTTCGGCAACAGGCTAAAGCGCCTGCGCAGCCTGTAACGCCGCGCGCCACTGGACCGCGTGAAGAGCGCGTGAAGATGTCCCGCCTTCGCCAGACGATCGCGCGTCGCCTGAAGGAGGCGCAGGACAACGCCGCCATGCTCACGACGTTCAACGACGTCGACATGGGCGCGGTGATGGACCTGCGCAAAGAATACAAGGATCTTTTCGAGAAGAAGCACGGTGTGAAGCTCGGCTTCATGTCGTTCTTCGTGAAGGCTTGCGTTCATGCGCTGAAAGAGGTGCCGGACGTCAACGCCGAGATCGACGGCACGGACATCATCTACAAGAACCACTACGACATCAGCATCGCTGTCGGCACGGACAAGGGCCTCGTCGTGCCGGTGCTGCGGGACGCCGACACGATGTCGCTCGCGGAGATCGAGCTCGCCATCGCCGACTTCGGCAAGCGCGCCCGCACTGGCGAGCTGAAAATCGAAGAGATGCAGGGCGGCACCTTCTCCATCACCAATGGCGGCATTTACGGCTCGCTCATGTCGACGCCGATCCTCAACCCGCCGCAGTCCGGCATTCTCGGCATGCACCGCATCGAAGAGCGCCCGGTCGCGCGCGGCGGCCAGATCGTGCTCCGCCCGATGATGTATCTCGCGCTCTCCTATGATCACCGCATCGTCGACGGCAAAGGCGCGGTGACATTCCTCGTTCGCGTCAAGGAAAACCTCGAAGATCCGCAGCGCCTGCTGCTCGATCTTTAATTTAGAGCGGAGCGGAATCCGTGCAGGGAAGATTCAAGTCGGGCGCATCGCGCTCGGTGTTGTTCGGAACGGTGCGAGCAGCCGTCCTGACGTTTCTTGCTCTTGCGCCGGCGGCGTGCGCTTCGGCGGGCGCGAAAGAGGCAGGCGCTGTGACCGCGAAGGAGATGCAGACGATCGACGCGGAAGCTGCCGCGCAGGTCGAGGCCTATTTCGGCGCGCCGTTCTCCGAGCAACCCAAAATTACCATCGCCGAAAATCGCGCCGCCTTTAATGCGGCCTTCCCCCCGGAATGGGGCATGAGCGAAACTGAATGCTGGATGGTCGGCGTTGGCGTCGCCGACTTTCTGGTCGTTCTGTCGCCCTCGGCTTGGGCGGCGGAAGCTTGCGAGCATGACGGGTCGGACCGCGCGGAAGTAAAACGTATCGTCGCACATGAGCTGACGCACACCTATCATGGCCAGCGGAACCCGACGCGCGATTTCACCGGCGCGGAATCTCTCTCCTGGTTCATCGAAGGTCTTGCGACATCGGTCGCCGAACCTGAAATCGACGGCCGTCGCGCGCGCGTCGTCGCCGCGTTCAACAAAGGGACCGCGCCGGCAAAGCTTGAAGCGGTCTGGTCCGGCGATACGCGTTATCAGATGGCAGGCTTGCTGGTCGATTATATCGATCAGAAATGGGGCCGCAAAAAAATCATCGAGCTGCTTCCCGCTGTGACGCAGGAAGATGCGCTCAAAATTCTCGGAATCGGGGAAGATGAACTCCTGTCCGATTTTCGCGCATGGGCGTCTGCGGGCGCTGAAAACAAGTAACTGACCTGCGCTCTCTCTCGCGCGGTCTTGATCTTTCCGTTCACAAACCTTGGACTTTTTCTTCATGTCGTCTCAATTTGACGTAATCATCATCGGCGGCGGCCCTGGCGGCTATAATGCGGCGATCCGCGCCGGACAGCTCGGCCTCAAGACCGCGATCATCGAGAAGCGCGAAACGAAAACGCTCGGCGGCACGTGCCTCAATGTCGGGTGCATTCCGTCAAAGGCGATGCTCCACGCGTCCGAGCTTTATGAGACAGCGACGACCCGCTTTGCAGCGCTCGGCATCAAGACAGGCGCCGTCTCTTTCGATCTGCCGCAAATGCTGAAGCAGAAAGACGAAGCCGTCGACGGCCTCACCAAAGGCGTCGCGTACCTCATGAAGAAGAACAAGGTTGAGGTCTTCCTCGGCGCCGGAGAGATCACCGCGCCTGGCAAGGTGCGCGTCACCGCCGAAGATGGAAAATCGCAGGACCTTGAAACCAAGAACATCATCATCGCGACGGGCTCGGAAGTAACGCCGCTCAAAGGCGTCGAGATTGATGAGAAACAGATCGTCTCTTCGACGGGCGCACTTTCGCTTCCGTCCGTACCGAAACATATGATCGTCATCGGCGGCGGCGTCATCGGTCTTGAGCTAGGCTCTGTCTGGCGCAGGCTCGGCGCGAAAGTGACGGTCGTTGAGTTCCTCGATCGCATCCTGCCGACGATGGACGGCGAAGTCTCGAAGACGTTTCTCCGTATCCTCAAGAAGCAGGGCATGGAGTTCAAACTCTCTTCCAAGGTGACGGGCGTTGAGAAGCTGAAGACGAAGCTGAAAGTCGCGATTGAACCCGCCGCCGGCGGCGCGGGCGAAACGATCGAAGCGGATGTCGTTCTGCTCGCGATCGGTCGCCGGCCGTACACGGCGGGGCTCGGCCTTGAGAAGGCGGGCGTGGCGCTGGATCAGCGCGGCTTCATCCTCACCGATCATTTCCGCACGAACGTTCCGGGCATATGGGCGGTCGGCGACTGCATCCACGGGCCAATGCTTGCGCATAAAGCCGAAGATGATGGAACCGCCTGCGCCGAGCTGATCGCCGGCAAGGCGGGCCATGTGAATTACGATGCGGTGCCGAGCGTCGTTTACACCGAGCCCGAAGTCGCCTCGGTCGGCAAGACGGAGGAAGACCTCAAGAAAGCGGGCGTTGAATACAAAGTCGGGAAGTTTCCGTTTTCCGCCAACAGCCGCGCCAAGACCAATCATGAGACGGAAGGTTTCGTCAAAATTCTCGCCGACGCGAAGACGGACAAGCTTCTTGGTTGCCACATCATCGGCGTCGGCGCGGGCGAACTCATCGCCGAGGCGGTGAGCGTTCTCGAATTCGGCGGCGCCTCGGAAGACATCGCGCGCACCTGCCACGCTCACCCGACGCGCTCGGAAGCCGTGCGTCAGGCCGCGATGGGCGTCGAAGGCTGGACGATGCAGGCGTGAGCGGGGCTGCGCTCACGTTCTCCGATTTCATCGGCTTCGGCGGAGTCGCCATTATCGTCTCCACCTACCTGCTCCTGCAGGTTGGAAAAATGAGCGCCAATCGGCCCTTTTATCCCGGCGCCAATGCGATTGGCGCGGCGATGGTTCTCTTTTCTCTTTATTTTCGGCCGAACCCGCCCTCGGTCGTCATCGAATCTTTCTGGCTTGCGATCAGCATCTTGGGGTTCGTCCGGGCGCTGACGATCAAGCGTTGAGGGTGTCCCCCAATTTTTTCGAAAGCGCGTCTGCGCCGCCAGGCGGGTAGGGCCGCGCCGGGCCGCTCCCCCAGATCGGTCCCGGCCATGTTGCATCGCCTTCGAAGCGCGCGGCGACATGCACATGCAACTGACGCACGATATTGCCAAGCGCGCCGATATTGATCTTGTCAGCGCCTGTCACCTCTTTGAGCGCCGCCGCCGTCTTTGCGATCTCCTCAATTAATACAGTCCGCTCCTCAGCGGACAGATCATGAACTTCTATTGCGCCCGGTCGCTTCGGAATGAGAATGATCCAGGGAAAGCGCGCGTCCTTCATCAACCGCACTGCACAAAGACTAAGGTCGCATATGGGGTTTGTGTCTTCAGCAAGCTGAGGGTCGAGTTCGAAGGGCGCCATGAGAGCTCCAAGCACTGGATTTCAGAGGA
This sequence comes from Caulobacterales bacterium, assembly GCA_020638525.1. Lineage (GTDB taxonomy): Bacteria > Pseudomonadota > Alphaproteobacteria > Caulobacterales > Parvularculaceae > Amphiplicatus. Next base: position 181,615 of record JACKIL010000001.1, read on the forward strand.
AAATTCGTCCTAGACTGGCCTTTCACGCTCGCGGGGTTTCCCGCGGCTTTTGTTATAGGGCCGGTTCTTGAAACGCGGCCGGGCGCGAGGGGCGCTTGAACTGGAGGGAGCATGTCTGAGCTTGACGCTGAAGCTTCGGGTAGCCTGATCACCGAAAGAAAAACCTGGTTCGGTCATCCGCGCGGCCTCGCTGTCTGTTTCTTCACCGAGATGTGGGAGCGCTTCTCCTACTACGGCATGCGCACGATTCTCGTGCTTTACCTTACCAAATATCATCTGTTCACGGCGGGCAAAGCGAGCCTCATCTACGGCGCCTATGCTGGCCTTGTGTATATGATGCCGATTCTTGGCGGCTATTTCGCTGACCGCTATCTCGGTCAACGAAAGGCGGTGACCTATGGCGCGATCCTGCTCGTCATGGGGCATGGTCTCATGGCCTTCCACGGGCCTGAAGCCTACATGGATGGCGACACCGTCGTCCGCAACGATCTCTACATCAATATCTTCTTCTTCGCGCTTGCGCTGATCATCACCGGCGTCGGTTTCCTCAAGGCGAATATCTCGACGATCGTCGGCGCTCTTTATGGCGAGAACGATCCGCGCCGGGATGGCGGCTTCTCGATCTTCTATATGGGCATCAACCTTGGTTCGTTCATCTCGACGCTTCTCGTCGGATATGTGGGCGAAACCTATGGCTGGAACTACGGCTTCGGCATCGCCGGCATCGGGATGCTCTTCGGTCTTCTCGTGTTCCTCAGCGGACAGAAACTGCTTGAAGGCAAGGCCGAACCGCCGAGCCTCGAGCGCCTGAAGGCGAAATCGCCGATCGGCCTGAGCAACGAAGTCTCGATCTATCTCTTTGGTGCGGCGCTGGTCTGCGTAAGCTGGCTCTTGATGCAGTATCAGGAGTTTGTCGGACAGTTGCTTGGGCTTTCCGGCGGCATCATGGTTCTGATCATCCTGGGTTATGCATTCACGAAATGCGAAAAGGTCGCCCGCGATCGCCTCATCGTCGCGACCTTCCTCATTGCAATTCAGTCTGTGTTCTGGGCCCTTTTCGAGCAGCAGGCCGCAAGTTTGACGCTCCTCGCCGATCAGCAGTTCGATCTCAATATTATGGGGATCCAGATCATGGCGTCGCAGGTTCAGTTCATGAACCCGCTGTTCATCGTGCTCTTCGCGCCGGTGTTCGCATGGCTTTGGGTCGCGCTGTCGAAAGGGCGGCTGGAGCCGTCGTCGCCAGGAAAGTTCGGCATCGCCATGCTTCTGATTGGCCTCGGTTACATTGTCTTCTCATGGGGCATGGGGCTTGATGATTCGACCAACAAGAGTTTCATCTGGCTGGTCTTCATCTATCTCGCCCTTACGCTCGCCGAACTCTGCCTCAGCCCCGTCGGGCTCTCGATGGTGACGAAGCTCAGCGTTCCGCAGATTGTCGGCATGATGATGGGGACGTGGTTCCTTTTCACGGCGCTCGGCAATTATGTCGCCGGATGGATCAGTTCGCTCACCGGCGCCGGGGAACACGGCGCAAATGCCGGCGCGCTCGACATTCATGCGACGATGGCGGTCTATACGCAGATCGGTCTCATCAGTATCGGCGTCGGCGTCTTCATCCTTGTGCTGACGCCGCTCCTGAACAAAGGCATGCACGGCGTGAAATAGCGCCGGCTTCTATTGAATTGAAACGCTCTGGCCCGGCGAGTACGCTCGCCGGGCTTTTCTTTGGAGATGCGCAATGGCCAATCGGTTGACGAAGATTGTCACGCGTGGCGGCGACAAGGGCGAGACATCGCTTGGCGATGGGACGCGCCTTCCGAAATCCGATCCGCGCATTGAGCTTCTCGGCGAAGTCGACGAACTCAACTGCTGGATCGGCGTCGTCATCGCGCAGGGCGCGGGCGAAGCGGTGCGCGAAGCGCTGGTCGGCGTGCAGCACGATCTTTTCGATCTTGGTGGCGCGCTTTCGATTCCGGGTGCGCCGATGCTGTCGGAAGCTCACCTCGCGCGGCTCGACGAGGCGGCGCAGGCTTTGAATGCGGACCTGCCGCCGCTGAAGGAATTCATTTTGCCGGGCGGCGCTCCTCTGGTCGCGTGGCTGCACGTCGCGCGCGCCGTCGCGCGGCGTGTCGAACGGGCGGCGACGGCGCTGCTGTCGGGCGATGCGAAGGGGGCGCATGCTCTCGCTTATCTCAACCGGCTGTCGGACTATCTCTTCATCGCCGCCCGCGCGGAAGCGCGCCGTCTCGGTGCGCCGGAAACGTTGTGGGAGAAGGGCAAGTCCGCATCGAGCTAACCGAGCGGTCGAAGCGAAAGGGCGCGTTCGCCATTCTCGCCGCGAAGCTCGCTGGCGCTGACGCCGAATACGGATTGAATGGTCGCCGGCGAGAGCGCTTCCTCGGGCGCAGCGTCTGCGACAAGCCGCCCCTCGCTGATGACAAGCATGCGCGTGCAAAAGCGCACGGCGAGATCGAGTTCGTGCAGGGTGGCGACAACGAGTCCGCCTTCCTCAGCACGCGACTTCAGCGCCGTCATGATGGCGAGCTGACCTCTCGGGTCGAGCGCTGATATGGGCTCGTCTGCGATGAGGATTGGCGTCGCGCCGGCGAAGGCGCGCGCGAGGTGAATGCGCGCCTGCTCGCCGCCGGAAAGCGATGTGACGATGCGAGTGCGGAATGCGTCGGCGCCGGCGGCGGCGATGGCGCGATCGATCGCTGCGCCGTCCTCAGGCGAAAGGCGGTGCGCTGCGCCATAGGCGAAACGCCCAAGCGCGACGACTGCTTCGGCCGTCATATCCCATGCGACTTCGCGCAGTTGCGGCAGATAGGAGAGGCGTATTGCCCGCTCGCGCGGCGACAACGCGCTGACGGGTGCATTCTCAATGAGGCAACTTCCGCCTGCGAGAGGTTCGAGCCCCACAAGGGCACGCAGGAGCGTAGACTTTCCGGCGCCGTTCGGGCCGACGACGCCGATGAATTCGCCGGCGCGCGCGCCGAACGAAACGTCAGAGAGGATCGGCGCCGTTCCGCGCGTAACGTTCGCTTTGGAGAGCGAGAGAAGGTCTGTCATCGCGCAATCCTCTGCGTGCGGGCGGCGATCCAGATGAAAGCGGGCGCGCCGATGAGCGCGGCGGCGACGCCGAGCCGCAGTTCGTAGTCGAAAGGCAGGAGGCGGATCATCAAATCCGCCGCGGCGAGCATCGCGCCGCCGATAAGCGCGGCTGGGAGAACTGTGCGCCCCGGATCATGTCCCGCGAAAGGCCGCGCAAGATGCGGCGCGACGACACCGACAAAGCCGATGGCGCCGGCGAGCGCGACGCTCGCCCCCGTTAGCAGCGCGGCGCCGGCGATAACGACCGCCCGCAGGCGCGCAATGTCGGCCCCGAGGCTGAAGGCGGCTTCTTCGCCGAGGGTGAGCGCCGCAAGTCCGCTGCGCGCCGACAGAAGCAAGGCGAGCCCTGCAAGCATGAATGGGCCTGTCAGGGCGAGATCGTCAAAGCTGCGATTGGCGACGGAGCCGAAAAGCCAGTTGACGAGGTCGGTGAGGATGAACGGGTTCGGCGCCAGGTTCATGACGAGCGTGATGAGCGCACCGGCGAGGGAAGAAAGCCCGACGCCAATGAGAATGAGCCGCGTTGGGGAAACGCGGCCGGCGCCAAGCACATAGAGAATGGCGGTCGCGCCGAGCGCAAAGAGAATCGCGGCGAGGGGCGTCGCCCACGCTGCGCCTGCCGACAGGTTGAAATAGATCGCGATGACAGCACCGAGCGCCGAGGCGGCGGAAACGCCAAGCACGCCGGGATCGGCGAGTGGGTTGCGCAACAGACCCTGCAGCGCCGCGCCGCTGGCGCCGAGCGCTGCGCCAGCCGCCCAGGCGGCGAGCGCGCGCGGTAAACGGATCTCGCGAACGATGATCTGCGCCGCCTCTGTCCCGCCGCCGAACAGCGCCGAGAGTGATTGCGAAAGCGAGAAGTCGGCCGGACCGATGAGGCAGCCTGCGAGCACGGCGGCGAAACTCAAGAGCGCGATGAGAATGAGGGCGGGTGGGGGAGTGTTGGCGGGCCTCATTTCTGCTCCTCAAGCGCATCCGCGATCGTTTCAGCAGCGTCGAGCGAGAACCAGCCCGGACAGCTCAAAACATCCGTGGAGAGATGTATCGTCGGCGTTTCGCCGAATATCTTGCGGAAGGCTGGATGGCGTGCAGCCGACCAGTGATTGATACGCTCGCTGTTTGCGGAAAAGAAGCCGGTTACGATGAGCGCGGGCGGATCAGCGACAACTGCTTCCGCGGGCAGCGAGCCCCAATAGGCAAGGCCATTCTCCGCCGCGATATTGCGCACGCCTGCCGCGCCCAGAATGGCGTCGATCATCGTGCCCTTTCCGGCCGTGACGCCGCCGGGCGTTACATAAAGGGCGGCGGGATGCGGCCCCTTGCGATGGCCAAGATAATCAAGTCGCGCATCGATCGCCTTGATGAGGTCGCGCCCGCGCGCGTCTTCGCCGAGCGCAGCGGCGGCGGCGGCGATGTTCGCTTTCACGCCGTCGAAGTCGCTTGCATATTCAAGCGTGACGACATTGAGCCCAAGCGCCTTCAAGCGCGCTTCATCGCCGCCCCAGAAGCGCAAGACGACATCAGGTGAGAGCGCGAGCGCCGTTTCGGCGCCCGGGCGGCTTCGGCGAACTCCCTCCGCTTTCGCCCGCATATAGGAAAAGTCTTTGTCCGCATCCGGCGAAAGCGCCGCAATATCGGCGGGATCGGCGAGCGCCAGCAGATATTGATCCGCGCAGAAGTCAGTCGAAAGCGCGCGCGCGCTCGCTGCGGCCGGAAAGGCCGCAGCGATAAGAACTATGAACGCGCGAGCGATCACAGGCGAAGCCTCACCCCGCAAAAGGCGGCGCGTCCCGGCTCGGCGTAGCCGGCGACATCCTGATAGCTCTTGTCGCCTGCATTCTCGACACGGCCATAGATTTCAAGCGCATCGGTGAGCGCATAAGACGCGCGCACATCGACTCGCGCCCACGCGTCATTGTCGCCGCCCGAGTCGCGTTCTTCTCCATTGACGATCAGGCTCGCGCCGAAGCTGAGCTTTTCAATCGGGGAGACGTCGACGAAGAGACCGCCGCTGTGTTTGGGCTGGCGCAACAGCTGCAAATCCGTGCTGCGGTCGATGGCGTCTACATAGGTGTACTGAAGGCGTGCGGAGACAGCTTCCACCGGACGCCAGCTCGCTTCTACTTCCACGCCGCGCGAGCGGGTTCTCGCAATATTTACATAGCCGCCCGAAGGGTAGTCGAAATCGATCTGGTTGCGGATCTTCTGGTGGAATAGCGTGACCTTGGCTGTGAAGGCGTCGGTGAGCGACTGTTCGATACTTGCGTCGAAAGCTTCCGACCGTTCCGGTGCAAGGTCTGGATTTCCCGGCCCCCCATAGAGATTGTAGTTGAGCTGGAAAATGCTCGGTGCACGGAAGCCCTGGCCCCAGCTCGCGCGGATGATCGTCGAAGGGCCCGCCTCGAATGCGGCGGTGACGCGCCCTGTCGTCGCGCCGTCGAATTCGTCGAACTCGTCATGACGAACGCCAGCGGAAAGGCTGAGGCCATCGAACGGTTTCGCCTCGGCGAGCGCAAAGACCGAAACGTTTTTCATGGCGTCGTCGACGCCCGAAACCGTCGCGGCGCTGCGTTCGGCTTCAACGCCGACAAGCGTGGAGAAACGCTTCGAAAATTCATAACGGGCGAAATAGTCCGCCGATATGCGCTCGCCTTGCGCGTTGGATTGAAAGACGCCGGCGTTGCGGTATGTCCGCGTAATGTCATTGTAGGCGACAGTGAAGGACTGGTAGAGCCGCTCGCCCTGCTGGGTGAGCCGCCCGGCCAGCGCCAACTCCTCCGTATCCTGCGTTTCATCCGTATCGTCGAACGCGTAAGTCGGCGGAGCGTATCCGTCGATCTCGGCGCGCGAGTCCCCATAGCGGGCGATGATCTGCGCGCGCCATTCCGGAGAGAGTTGGGCCCCGCCGGAAAAAGAGGTCGCAATCGACCGGAAGCCGTCCTTTTCTGTCCCGATGGCCGCGCGCGAAATACCGTCCGTGCGCGTTCCCGAAAAAGTGAGGCGTCCGTCAAGGCTGTCGCCGGCGGCGGCGATTGTCGCTGCGCCGCGCGCAAGGCCAAGCGAGCCGCCTTCCATGAAGCCGGAAGCTTCAACGCCTTGTTCGGCGCGCTTGGTGATGATGGAGACAACGCCGCCGATCGCGTCGGCGCCATAGAGAATGCTCTGTGGACCGCGCAAAATCTCGATGCGCTCGATATCGACGACATCGAGATTGGCGAAATCGAAACCGCCCGACGGCGCAGAAGGGTCGTTGACCACGATTCCGTCAATCATCACCAGCGATTGGCCGCTCGCCGCGCCGCGAATGCGCACGCTTGAGACGCCGCCAAACGACGTATTGCGCGCGATGGAAACGCCTGCCGTATCGCGCAAAACATCCGAGACGGATTCATATTGCCGCAATTCGATTTCCGGCGCTTCGATAACGGTGACGCTGGCGCCGACTTCCGCTGCGCGTTGCGGCGTGCGCGTTGCGGAAACGATGATTTCATCGTCGCCGCCGTCGGCGAGAGCCGGCTGCAGCATCGCGCAAAACGCGATCAATGAGGAAGCGGATAAAGCCTTTAGTCTGGACGCGCGTCGTCGCGCGGTGATGCCTTTCATGGCGACACTCCTTCAACGGTTTCATGGGTGTCGCCACGACGGCTGATCCGCTTCCTTCGGCTCTTCCCGGCCGAGAAAGGGGCGACGTCGACGGCAGGTCTCCTGGCTCAGCGGGTCGTCATTTCCTCGCGCCTTCCCGAAGCATCGCTTCAGTGGCTTTGGTGCGAAGAAACTCGCCGCTCACAGTTGCGGGCACAGCCGCGGATTCTCACCGCGTTCCCTATTCTCTCCCGGTTAGGGGAGCACCGTCTAAGGCGAGATGTATCGGCTTGGCGCGCGCGCTGCAAGCCTAGTCGCCGAAGCTTCCCATCGGGCCAGGGAACACGACGGGACTTTCCGTACCGTCTTTCGCGACGGATGCGACGCCGAAATAGTAATTGTCGATGACGACATTCTCGAGTGTCGCTTCATCGACAAGCCCGACATCCAGGCTGTGCGTCCACTGCGGCGCGTCCGTGAGGCGCCAGTAGACGCGATAGCCTGCGAGGTTCTTCGCGGCCTTGCCGGTCGCTTTCTTCCATTTGAGATGCGTCGATGGCGACACGGCGCCGTCGATCGTCACCTCGGCGGGGAAAGGCGGCGCAGACGCAAGGCCAGCAAGCGTGACGACATTGAGCGCTGTCAGCTTGCGCGCATAGTCGAAATTGACGCCTTCGATGACGTCGCCATAGGCGATCCCGTTTTCGGTGCGAAGATCCTGATGCTGACGATTATAGTTTTCGTGCGTCTCCATGATGCGCACGCCCGGCATGCCCGCTTCGTTGAAGGGGCGGTGATGACCGCCGCGCGAGAAACGGTCGAGGCGATAGACCATCATCACGTCGAGATTGGGGATGTAGCGATCGGCCATGCGGTCGATGTAGCGGGCGAGATTGCGCGAGGGCGAGTCGACCTCGCCGCCAGAAAAGCGCCGCTGGCGAGCCTCTTCGGCCGTTTCGGTGATTCGTACGCCCTCGGAGAATACGCGCGCCGTCGTGTTGTCGGTGATCCCGTCGATTCCTTCGATATTGCCGATCATGTCGTTGTTGAGAACGGCTTTCACCCGCCAGCCATGGTCGAGGGCGTATTTCGCGAGAATCTTTCCACCGAAGAGGCCCTGCTCCTCGCCGGAGAGTCCGGCATAGACGATCGTTCCGGCGAACTTGTATTTTGACAGGACGCGGGCGGCCTCGATCGTTCCTGCTAGGCCCGAGGCGTTATCGTTCGCCCCCGGACTGTCTGAGACGCCGTTAAGCGGATCGCTCACCCGGCTGTCGATATCGCCGCTCATCATGACGACCCGATCCGGGTCGAGTGAGCCGCGCTGCACCGCAATAACGTTGACGACCTCAGTCCTGTTGGGGATGCGCTCCTCGCCTTCGACGAAGTCGCTGACGGTGATAACCTCAAGGCAGCCGCCGCACTCCTTTGAAATTCTTTCGAATTCCGCCTTCACCCAGCGCCGGGCCGCGCCAATGCCGCGCGTATCCGACTGGGTTTCCGACAGCGTGTGGCGCGTGCCGAAGCCGACCAGCGTGCGAATATCTCCCTCGATCCGATCAGCAGAAACGACGCCTGCGGCCTCGTGAAGCAGCGAGTCATTTTCTGAGGCGAAGGCGGAAAGCGGCGCCAGAGCCAGGACCGCAACGGCGAGTGCGGGGAACTTCTTCATGGGCGGAACGTTCTTCCTTGGTTGCCTGGGGTGGGGGAGTGGCATTTTCGCCACAGAGGGGAAATCACCCGCAGCTAGAGGTCTTGAGATTCTAAATGGCGTCCTATCTTTGTCCGGACCGATGCGTTGATGCAACATCGCGGACCGGTTATGATCCGGACTGGGCGACATACAGAAAAATCACTGTAAGTCAGAGGCCAAATTGGTTACGAGACTTCCGAATTCCGTCGCCGCGCGAGGCTGGGCGGCCAACATCTACTGTTCACCTGAGGAGGGGACTCATGAAACTTAGAGCTACTCTTTTTGCAACCGCCGCGGCGCTCGCCGTTGCCCCGGCCGCGCACGCCTATGAAGGCCTTTACGGCGCGATCGGCGCTGGTCTTTCTTACGTCGGCGACGACCGCGACGTTGAAACGACGGCCGGTCCGCTCGTGGGCGACTGGGAAGCCGATTACGACAAAGGCATCGGCGTCTACACCGCTCTCGGTATTGCGCGCGACAGCGGCTGGCGCACAGAACTCGAGTTCAACTACCGCAACAACGACGTTCGTCATTGGGCGGGCAACTCGTGGGTTTCGGGCTGGAGCGATGCTCAGCTCTCGGGCGACATGTCCGTCTACGCGGCCATGGCCAACCTCATCAAAGATCTCGGCGACGGCTCGAGCGGCGTGACGCCTTACATCGGCGCCGGCATCGGCTACGCCTGGCTCGACTATGAGCTTTCGGGCGCCAACCCGACGGCGATCGGCGGCTTCGACAACCTGCTCGTGAACGACACGGCCGGTGCGCTCGCCTATCAGGGCATTGCGGGTCTCTCCTTCGCGCTCGCCGAAGGTCTCGCGCTCGACGTTTCCTATCGTTACTTCGCGACGCTGAAGCCGGAATTCTCCGGTACGATCAACGGCGCGCCGATGACGTTCGAAACGGAATACAACAACCATAGCGCCTACGCCGGCCTGCGCTGGAACTTCGGCTCTTCGGCGCCGAAAGTTCAGTACAAAGATTGCTGGGACGGCTCGAGCGTTCCGGTTTCGGCCGATTGCCCGCCGCAGCTCGTTGAACAGCAGTCGGCGATCGCTGAACCGATCGCAGTGACGGTGTACTTCGACTACGACAAGTCGAACCTGACGCCGGAAGCGGCTGAACTCATCCGCGAAGCTTCGGCGCGCGCCATGTCCAACGACATTGAAACCGTCAATGTCGCGGGCCACGCGGACCGTTCGGGCGGCGACGCCTACAACCAGGCGCTCTCGCAGCGCCGCGCCAATGTTGTCCGCGATGCGCTCATCGCGAACGGCGTTCCGGCCAGCAAAATCAACATGAACGCTTACGGCGAAAGCAAGCCGGCCAAGCCGACGCCGGACGGCGTCCGCGAGCCGCTGAACCGCCGTACGGAAGTGACGATCTCCTTCGAATAAGATCGTCCAGGCGAGACTATTGGATCGGCGCGGAAGAAATTCCGCGCCGATTTTTTTATTGCTTAGCGCTCTGTGGGAATGTCTGCGCAGTGCGCGGTGCGGTTTAGTCAGCGTAGAGTTTGAAGAAGGCTTTCACGCCGGACTCGATTTGCGCTTCGATGGCGGCGTTAAGATCGGACGGCACGTCGCCCATCAGAACGATGCTTGCGAGTGGTTCGGTGATGAGGGCGCCAAGTTGCCAGATCGCCGTCTTGGGATCCTCGATCTTGAGCGCGCCGCGCGCCACAAGGCGCTCCAGCATCGGCTCGCAGGTGCGCGCCATCCAGCGCGGGCCATGTTCAAGATAAGTGCGGCCAAGTTCAGGCGAACGCCCCGCCTCGAACGCAGCGATGCGCCGGAGCGCGACCGCGTCCGGTTCGAGAATGCCACGCAGGAAGCGGGTCGCCATTTCGCGCACGAATTCTTCGGGCGGAAGACTGTGTTCGATCGTCTCGACATCGACAGGCAGAATGCGCCGGCAGGACTCGTCGATCGTCGCGGCGAAGAGTTCTTCCTTCGAGCGGAAGCGATTGTAGACAGTCCGTTTCGAGACGCCCGCCGTCAGCGCAATAGTATCCATGCTCGCCGCGTCATAACCCTTGGCGAGGAATGTCGTCAGCGCCGCCTCAAGAATGGCGGCTTCCTTCTCGTCTTCAACGGCTGGCGCCGCTGTCTTCAAAGCTTCCACAGTTGAGCCCCTGCTGCGCGAACATCGCGCGAACGTTTGAATTTAGGCCGTTTTTTCCGGCTTGAACACCCGGCCGCTGGGCGGGCGCGAAAGAGCCGCAAGCGGGGCCCCGGCGGCCACGTTCACGTCTCGTTAACCTATCCGGCGCGAGTGTCGCCCCATGGCGGCCAAGGGAAGAGTTTATCGCCGCCGGCCGTCCACCAAGCGCCGGCGCAGCAGAAAGAGGCGAAGCGCCCGTTCCACGGCGTTGTCACTCGTGCTGCGCCATGCCGCCAATGCCGGCGTCGTCCTCCTGATGATGCTCGGCGCGCTGGCGGGCTTTGTGGCCTTCTTCTCGCGCGACCTGCCGGATACGGATGGCCTTTGGGCTGCAGAGCGCGCTCCGCGGGTGACATTCCTCGATATCGACGGCGCCCCGATTTCCGTACACGGCGAGAGCTTCGGCGCTCCGATCAGGCTGTCTGCCCTGCCGCCTTACGCGCCGCTTGCGGTGCTGGCGGTCGAGGACAGAAATTTTTACCACCACATCGGGGTCAATCCGATATCGGTCGCGCGCGCGATCTTCGTCAATGCGACCGCCGGCGGCATCGTGCAGGGCGGCTCGACCATCACCCAGCAGCTCGCGAAGAACCTTTTCCTGTCTTCCGACCGGACGCTGAAGCGCAAGATTCAGGAACTCCTCCTGGCGCTCTGGCTTGAACATCAATTCACGAAAGATGAGATCCTCACGCTCTATTTGAACCGCGTCTATTTTGGCGCGGGCGCCTATGGCATCGACGCGGCAAGCTATCGCTATTTCGGCAAACCCGCCCGACAGTTGAAAGTCGGCGAGGCGGCGGTTCTCGCAGGGCTTCTAAAGGCGCCGACGAAATATGCGCCTACGAACAATCCGGTCGATGCAGGCCAGCGCGGGCGCATCGTTATCGATGCGATGGAGGAGGCGCGCTTCATTACGCCAACCGTCGCCGAGCGCGCACGCCGTGAGCCCATTCTTCTGGCGACGCCGCGTTATGCGGCTGCGCCTTACTTCGTCGACTATCTGATGCAGGAAACGCGCGAGCTTTCCCGCGGCGTCGATGCGGATCTCGTCGTGCAGACGACCTTCGATCCGAAACTTCAGACAGCGCTTGAGGCCGGCATGCGGGTTGGTCTCGCTGAGGCGAAAGCCACAGCCGACATGCAGGTCGCCGCAGTCATCGTCGATCCGGAAGGGGCGGTGCGCGCGATGATCGGCGGGCGGAACTACCAGCAAAGCCAGTTCAACCGCGCGACGCAGGCGCGGCGCCAACCGGGTTCAGCCTTCAAGCCTTTCGTCTATCTCGCAGCGCTCGAAGCCGGATATTCTCCTGAAGATACGGTGCTGGACGCGCCAATCGCGATCGATAAGTGGCGGCCCGAGAACTATAACGAGCGCTATTACGGCGAAGTGACGCTGACCAATGCGCTCGCTCAGTCAATGAACAGCGCCGCCATTCGCGTGCAGGAACATGTGGGCCGCAGCGCGGTGCGCATTCTCGCGCGGAAGATGGGCCTCGAAAACACGGTGACGCGCGGTCCTTCGCTTGCACTGGGCGTTGATGCGGTGACGCCGCTCGAGCTCGCCGGCGCTTACGCGCCGCTCGTCAATGGCGGCTATCATGCGCGCCTTCACGCAATCGACTCTATCAAGACCGCCGACGGTCAGCTCGTCTACAAGCGCGATACGGCGATGGTCGATATGGCGGCGTCCTACAAGAGCGTGCGCGCGCTAAACGCCATGCTTGCGGAAGTCGTGCGCGCCGGTACAGGACATGCGGCAGCGATCGACGGGTGGCGCGTTCGGGGCAAGACGGGAACGACGCAGGATTATCGCGACGCCTGGTTCGCCGGGCATGTCGGCGGGCTTGTCGGCGTCGTGTGGACAGGGCGCGATGACAATGCGCCGATGGACAAGATTGTCGGCGGCGGCGCGCCAGCCATCATCTGGCGCGAAGCGATGAGCCGCGCGCTCGAAGGCCGCCAGCCGCCGATTGAAATTCAGAATACGCCGGGCGAACCGGAAGAGAGCGATCCGCTCGCGGCGCTCATCAAAAACGATACGTAGAACCAGGTCAGGCGGCGGCGCGTAAAGGCTGTTGCTCTGCGCCCCATGCATGAAGCGCCGGGCCGTTCTGCTCGAGCCATTCGCGCGCATCTTCCGCGTTCACATCCAGGCTCGAGACCACCTGCCAATATTTCCGCGAATGGTCGAGGTGAACGAGATGCGCGCATTCATGCGCGGCGACATAATCGAGCACCCAGGCCGGCGCGAGAATGAGCCGCCAGGAGAAAGACAGAACGCGATCGCTGGTGCATGAGCCCCAGCGCGAGCGCGTATCGCGCACCTGAATGCGCGCAGGCGTCCTGCCGAGCTTCGCCGCGTGCTTTTCGACATGGATGCTGAGAACGCGCCGCGCTTCTTTCTTGAGCCAGTCGCAAAGCCGCCGATTGAGGTGTTCGGGATTTCCGCCGACTTCGATCGCCGGCGGCTCCCCAGCGCGAATCCGAACCGGCGCGCGCGGCCCGCCTATGTTGACCACCCTGTGGAAAACGCCGCGATAAGGGCACATGCCGCCGTCTTCGAAGCGGCGGGCGGGAAAACCCTCATTCATGCGCTCGCGAATCCACGGCGCTCGCTCCACGGCGAATCGCAGGGCCTCCGGCAGGGAGCGCTTGGACGGGGCGGTCACGAGCACGCGGCCCGCCACGGGATCGACCTTTACGATCAACTTCTTGGCGCGTTTGTTGATTTTGGCGGTCAGCGGCGCAATCCGGTCGCCGAGATCAATTTCGGTTTCGACGCGGGAGGGCGCCTCTCTGCGCAGCAACTTACGCAATCCTGATACTCCTTTTACACACCGCGTCTCGCCGCGGCGTCCCGGTGTTTCGACTCGGGTCTGAAGCTTTTATAAGAAGTGCGCCGCCGCCGCCAGAGTCGAGACTTCTTTTCAATGGACGCTTCTTCGCCAGATCTGCCCGACGCCGCCGTCACGCCGATGATGGCGCAGTATCTTGAGATCAAACGGCAAGCGCCGGACGCGCTGCTGTTTTATCGCATGGGCGATTTCTACGAGCTCTTTTTCGACGACGCTGTCAAAGCGGCGGCCGCGCTCGACATCACGCTCACGAAACGCGGGCGTCATCTCGGCGAAGACATTCCGATGTGCGGCGTGCCAGTGCATTCGCATGAGAGCTATCTCTCGCGTCTCATCAGGCATGGTTTCAAAGTCGCGATCTGCGAACAGACGGAAGATCCGGCGGAAGCAAAGAAGCGCGGCTCGAAATCCGTCGTGCGCCGCGAGATCATTCGTCTCATCACGCCGGGCACGCTCACGGAAGACACGCTGCTCGATGCGTCGCGCAACAACTATCTCGGCGCGCTCGCAGTATTGCGCGGCGGCGAGGAAGCCGCGCTCGCCTGGGTCGATGTATCGACTGGCGACCTCTTCGTGCGCAAGACGAGCCTGAAAGATTTCCGCCTTCACTGCGCCGCGCTGTCGATGAGCGAACTCATCGTTCCGGATCGCGATGGCGCGGAAGATGGGTGGGATGCGGCGCTGAAAGAAATCAGCGGCGATCTTTCACTCGCTTATCAAGCGCCAGCGATGTTCGAGAGTCGCGCGGGCGAGCGGCGCGTTGAGGAGTTCTTCGGCGTCGCTTCGCTCGATGCTTTCGGCGCCTTCTCGCGTGCCGATGTGGCGGCGCTTGGCGCGCTGCTCGCCTATGTGTCGCTGACGCAGGTCGGCCGCATGCCGGCGCTGAAAGCGCCGCGCCATGCCGGTGAAGAAACCGCGATGCTGATCGATCAGGCGACGCGCCTATCGCTCGAACTGGTGCAAACGCAGACTGGGGCGCGTCAGGGCTCGCTCCTGCACGCCGTCGATCGCACGCAAACGGGCGCAGGCGCGCGTCTTCTTGCGGCGCGCATATCAGCGCCGTTGACGCAGCCGGCGGAAATCAATGCGCGCCTCGATGCGGTGGAAGCCTTCGTCGAAAACCCGGCGCTGACGGAAAAGACGCGGGGCGCGCTCGCCTCCATGCCAGACATGGCGCGCTCATTGTCCCGCCTGTCGCTGGGACGCGGCGGCCCGCGCGATCTCGCGGCTATTCGCGACGGCCTTGCGCGGGCGCGCGACATTGCGGGGCTTCTTTCGGGAAGCGGCGGGCTTGCGCCGGCGCCTGCCGAAATCGCCGCGGCGGCAGGCGCGCTCGAGGCGAGAGACGATGGCGGCTTCTCCGAATTGATGGCGCTTCTGAAAGAGGCGCTCACGGATGAATTGCCACTGCTCGCACGCGATGGCGGTTTCATCGCGAAGGGCTTCGATCCGGGTCTCGATTCCGTGCGCATGCTGCGCGATGAATCGCGCCGTGTCATCGCGGGCCTTGAGGCGAAATATCGCACGGAAGCGAACGTCAAGACGCTCAAGATCCGCCACAACAATGTGCTCGGCTATTTCATCGAAACGCCGCCAACGGGCGCCGACGCGCTTCTCACTGCGCCGCTTAATGCGACATTCATCCACCGTCAGACCCTCGCAAGCGCTGTCCGCTTCACGACGACGGAGCTCGCCGAACTTGACGCGAAAATCGCCCGCGCGCGCGACGAGGCGTTGGCGCGCGAGCTTGAAATTTTCGAGCGTCTCGTCGGCGAGGTTACGGCGCGCTCGCGGGCGATTTCCGCAGCGGCGGACGCTGCGGCTTCGCTTGACGTCGCGCTAGGTTTTGCGACGCTGGCGCTTGAAGACGATTATGTTCGCCCGCTGATCGACGGATCGCTCGCTTTCGCTGTCGAAGGCGGTCGCCATCCTGTCGTCGAGCAGGCGCTGAAGAAGTCGGGCGGCGGTAATTTCGTGCCGAACGATTGCCGTCTTGGTGAGGAGAGCGCCGCGAAGCTCTGGCTCGTCACCGGCCCCAACATGGCGGGTAAATCGACCTTCCTGCGTCAGAATGCGCTCATCGCGATCCTTGCGCAGGCAGGCGGGTTCGTGCCGGCGCGTTCGGCGCATATCGGCGTCGCAGATCGCGTCTTCTCGCGCGTCGGCGCGGCGGACGATCTTGCGCGCGGGCGCTCCACCTTCATGGTCGAGATGGTCGAGACGGCGGCGATCCTCAATCAGGCGAGCGAGCGGGCGATTGTCGTGCTCGACGAGATCGGGCGAGGGACATCGACTTTTGACGGTCTCTCCATCGCCTGGGCAGCGGTCGAGCACCTGCATGACAAGAACCGTTGCCGCGCGCTCTTCGCGACCCACTACCATGAGCTGACGGCGCTCTCGTCGTCGCTGGAGCGTCTAGTGAACGTCTCCATGCGCGTGCGCGAGTGGAAGGGCGACGTCATCCTTCTGCACGAGGTCGCCGCTGGCCCGGCGGACCGGTCCTATGGCGTCGCTGTCGCTCGGCTGGCCGGGCTCCCGACCTCAGTCATCCGCCGGGCGGAGGCGGTTCTGGCCCTTCTCGAATCGGAACGGGGGCGGGGAACGGCGATCTCGGACCTGCCGCTCTTCGCCGCGGCTGCGCCGGTAAAACCGGCCGAATCGCCTGAAAATCCGCCAGATGACAGGCTTCGCGAGGCGCTTCAGGGGCTCGATCCGGACAATCTCACCCCCAGGGGCGCGCTCGATGCGCTTTACCGATTGAAATCGCTGGCGGAAGACGTATGAAGGGGCCGTCTGACGTTGTGTGCAATGCAACATTGGGACTGGCTGATGCGTCGCCTGCTGACAGCTCTGACCTTCTTTCTCGCCGCCGCGCCGGCGCTCGCCGCGGCTGAGCCGACGCCGTCTGAGCAGGCGGTGGCGACCGGCCCCCGCGACCTGCGCCTTCGCGCCGAAGAACACCTGAAGGCTGACCGCCGCGCCGAAGGGCTCGCGCTGATGAAAGCGGCGGCGCGGGGCGGGGACAATCTCGCCCTTATCAAACTCGAGCAGATGCGCCTTTCGAAAGTTGCGGATGCGCCGAGCCTTTCCGACATGGTCGAGATCGAAATCGCGCGCGCTGAAGATGGTGACGCCGTCGCCGCATGGCGCCTCGCGCAGCGGTACGAGACCGGCGATGGCGTGAAGGCGTCCTCCAAAGACATGGTTCGCTGGCTGCAAGTGGCTGCGAGCAAGACGGTTGAAGAATTTCCGAAAGCTGCGGATGCCGCTTATCGGCTTTGCGAAGCCTATGGCCGCGGCGCCGGCGTTCCGGTCGATGAGGCGGCGGCGCAATCGTGGTGCGCGCGCGCAGCTGGCGGCGGGCATCCGGGCGCCGTCATGGTGATCGCAAGATTGCGCGGCGTTGATGGGTGAAGACGGGGCGGCGATGGGGGCAAGCAATCGGCGCCCGCGCCAACCGAGTGAGGGCGTAGGAGGCGACTTTGACCTCGACGCTCGCTGAAGCCCCGCCTGTCGCGGCCAAACAAACCCTCTCAATTTCAGAGACGATCAAGCAGGCGTGCGAGCGTCAACGCGCCGGCCAGAGCTATGGCGAAGCGGGCGCGGCGCTGAAAGCGGTCATCGAGCGACGCCGGCGCGCGATCGTCAACAATCATGCACGCGGAGATGCGGCCGCCGAGCGCATCGCCGGCATGATGAACGACGCGATTGACGCGCTCTTTACGGCCGGCCTTGAAACGGCGCCGCAGGCGAATGGAAAGCTCGCCATCTGCGCCGTCGGCGGATTCGGCCGCGGGCTCCTTGCGCCTTTCTCCGACATCGACTTGCTGTTTCTCTATTCGGGCCCTGAAGCCGAGATCAAACCGCTTCTCGATTTCATTCTCTATCCGCTCTGGGACGCCGGACTGAAAGTCGGGCACGGCGTACATACGCCGGCATCTGCACTCGCCTTTGCGGAAAAAGACATGACCGGTCGCACCGCTTATCTCGATGCGCGCTTAATGTGCGGGGCGAAGGCGCTTTTTGAAGATTTTCACAAGCGCTATGAAAGACTGCGCAAGCGGACGAAGAAACAGTTCTTCACCGAAAAGTCCGCCGAACGCGAAGCGCGCCACGAACAGTCAGAGCAATCCCGCTTTCTTTCAGAGCCTGATCTTAAAGAGGGAAAAGGGGGCCTGCGCGACCTTCACGCGATGCGCTGGCTCTACAAATATGAGTTCGACAAGGATATCGACGATCCGAAGGCGTCGAAGAAGATCCTCAACGAACAGGATTTGAAAGCGTTCAAGAAATGCGAGCGCTTTCTCTGGTCGGTGCGCGTGCAGCTACACACCCTGCGGGGACGCGCGGAAGAGAAGCTCTCTTTCGATGTTCAGCCGGTGCTTGCTGAGAAACTTGGCTATGCGGACCGCGCGGGCATGACCGCCGCGGAGCGGCTGATGCGGCATTACTTCGTCAACGCGATGGAGATCGGGCGGCTGACGCGGATCTTCTCCGCAAAGCTCGACGAAGAAAAAACCAAGCTGAGCCCCAAGGCGCTGAAGCTGTTGCCGAAGACGTTGGCGACAGACGAGGCGGGCGCCAAGGCGAACATCAAGCTCAAAAGCGGACGGCTGACTTTCGAAAGCCCCGCGCAGGCGCGGCGAACGCCTGTCGATCTCTTCCGGCTCTTCCGCGCGTTCTCGAAGCGCCCCGATTTCGACTTCCATCCGGAAGCGCTCGCCATCGTCTCGCAGTCGCTTGCGAGCGTGACGTCGGAAGTCCGGCGCGATCCGGTAATCGCCAAGCTTTTCATCGCCTCGCTCACCGAAGCGAAGGAACCCGCCAAACTCCTGCGCGTGATGGCGGAGACAGGGCTGCTCGGAAAATATATCCCGTCCTTCGGCAAGATCATCGGCCGCATCGAATACGGCCTCTATCGGCGTTTCTCGATCGATGAGGGCGTCTACCAGTCGATCAGCGTTCTCGATGAAATCGTGCGGGGCAAAGCGCGCGATCCTCACCCCATCGCGACGAAAATCACATCGAAAGATAAATCGCTCGCGACTTTCTATGTCGCCGTTCTGTTGCATGAGACGATCTGGTCGTTCCGCGACGGAACGGTCGATGCGGCGGAGAAGCTGATAGCGCGCATTGCGCGCCGCCTTGGCCTTCCGGCTGAAGAAGCCGAACTCGCCGCCTGGTGCGCTGCGCGCCATCTTGAGATGGTCCGCACCGCAGAGCGGCGCAACCTTTCCGAACCCTACGCGATTTCGCATTTCGCGGAGACAATCGGCGATCAGAAGAAACTCGATCTCCTGCTCGTGCTCTCGGTCTGCCATTTGCGCGTGGTCGGCGCCTATTCGTGGGACGATTGGACCAAAAGACAGCTTACGGAGCTTTATTACGGCGCGAGCGCCTGGCTCTCTGGCGGCGATGAAGCGCTGAAGAAGCGTCTTGATGAGCGGGCGGAAGAAACCCGCAAAGCGGCTGGTGAGCTTCTTTCAAGCTGGAGCGCGGCGGACCGCAAAGCGTTCCTTTCCCGCATTTCGGATGCGATGTTGCGCACGGTCGACGCGGCGATGATCGCGCGCATCGCCGATCTTGCGCGCGCCGCGTCGGAGGAAGGCGCCGAAGCTGCTGTCGCCGCGCGCCTGAAAGACGGCGATGTCGAAGCGCTCGTCTATGCGAACGACCGCACCGGCCTTCTTTCCGATCTCGCGGGCGCCGTTGCGGCGGCGGGGGCGAGCGTCAGGACCGTGCAGGTGATGACGACGGAAGACGGCAAGGCTATCGACCTTTTCACGCTGCAATCGGCGGACGGCGCGCCGATCACCGACCCGGAAATGGTTCGCCGCCTCCACGCAAAACTCCTGGCGGCGGCGAAGTCGGCGCCCGAAGGCCCGATGAAGCCGGCGCGCCAGATCGGCGACCGGCGCGGCATCTTCAAGGTGGAGCCCACGGTTCGTCTTGACCTTGAGGCCTCGGAAACCTGCCTCGTCGTTGAGGCGGAGGGGCGGGACCGGCCGGGGCTTCTGAACGAGCTGACATCCGCTCTTGCGGAGATCGGCGTCACCATCGTCTCCGCCCACATCGCGACCTATGGCGCGCGCGCTGTCGACGCTTTCTATTTGCAGGATGCGCCCGGCTACAAGATCACCAACAAACGCCGCCTCCAGTCGATCGAGCATCGCATTTTGGGCGTACTTGGTGATAGCGGGGCGGGGCAAACCGCATTAACGCTCAAGCCTTAAGACTTGGCCATAAATTCGGCGGTATGACCTGTCATCGCGAAGCTGCGCGGGCGGGAAACCGCCGCGATAAGACTCTTCCCCGGAAGGAACGTGCATGAGCGGCAATCTTCTGAAATCACTGGCGACTGTCAGTGGCATGACGATGGCGAGCCGCGTTCTCGGTTTCGTGCGGCAGGTTCTGATCGCCGGCGTCATCGGCGCGGGCGGCAATCCGGTCGCCGACGCTTTCTGGGCTGCGTTCCGATTGCCGAACATGTTCCGCCGCCTCTTCGCGGAAGGCGCTTTTCAGGCGGCGTTCGTGCCGCTCTTTCAGGGAAAGCTCATTCAGGAAGACAAGGAAGCCGCGCGCCGTTTCGCCGAGGAGGTGATGGCGGCGCTCTTCTTCATTCTCGCAGCGCTGACGGCGATTGTCGAAATTTTCGCGCCGCTCTTCGTCAACCTGATCGCGACAGGCTTTCAGGAAGACCCGGAAAAGTTCGCGCTGACGACGCTCTATCTGCGCATCATGTTTCCTTATCTCGCCTGCATGTCGATTGTCGGGCTTTTGAGCGGCGTCCTGAATTCGCTCGACAAGTTCGCTGCTTATGCCGGCGCGCCGCTCATTCTCAACATCTGCCAGATCGTCGCGATCGCGGTTTATGCGGACAGCGAAATCCACATCACGGGCGAAGCGTTGTCATGGGCGACGATGGTCAGCGGCGTGCTGCAATTGGCGTTGCTTGTCTGGGGCGCGCACCGGCAAGGCTACCTTCTCAAATGGCGCGTTCCGCAAATGACGGACGGCGTCAAACGGCTGCTGCGCCTCGGCACGCCGGGCTTTATCTCGGCGGGCGCCATCCAGATCAACATCATTATCGGGACGAACATTGCGAGCCGCGAGCCCGGCGCCGTGTCGTGGCTGATGAACGCCGACCAGCTTTACCAGCTTCCGCTTTCCGTCGTCGGCATCGCGCTTGGCGCCGTGCTCCTTCCGATGCTGTCGCGGCGCGTGAAAGAGGGCGATGAAAAGGGCGCCGCGCACGCGCTCAATCGTTCGATCGAGCTTTCGGCGTTTCTGACCTTGCCGGCGACAGCGGCCTTCATCGTCATGGCCTCGCCGATTTGCGATGCGCTCTTCCGCGGCCTTGCGACGGACGCACTTGGCGTCTTCGGCGGGCGCAGCTCCGCCTTCACATTGGAAGATGTTTCGAAGACTGGCGCAGCGCTCGCCTTCTACTCTTTTGGCCTGCCGGCCTTCGTCTGGCACAAGGTGTTCTCGCCGGCTTTCTTTGCGCGCGAAGACACGAAAACGCCGATGAACTACGCGCTCATTTCGATCGCGATCAACATCGTCGTCGCGCTGGCTCTCTTCCCGATCCCGGCCTTCGGCTTTCTTGCTGTCGCCTTTGCGACGTCGCTCGCGGCCTGGGTGCAGATCGTCATGCTTGCGGGAACGCTTCACCGGCGCGGCCTCTTCAAGCCTGATCCGCGTCTCATGAGCCGCTTCCCGCGCATTGTGGGCGCGTGCCTCGCCATGTCTGCCTTTCTCTGGTTCTCCCTTCAGCACAGGGAAACGCTGGCGAGCATCCTCTTCGGACGCGACTGGCTTGCCGTGGTGCTGATTTCAGGCCTCGGAGCGGGGGTCTATGCGGCGGCCTCCCTCGGTCTTGGCGCAATCCGCATCAGCGACTACAAGGCCTACGCGCGGCCGCGCCCGTAGACGGGCGGGCCCTGAACCAGAAGATCGGATTTCGACATGACTGGATATAAAGGCCCGGAACGGGTGCTCTCTGGCATCCAGACCTCAGGCGACATGCACCTTGGCAACTATCTCGGCGCCATCCGCAAGTTCGTCGACCTGCAGCAAAAGCACGACTGCCTCTATTTCCTCGCCGACATGCACGCGATCACGGTCTGGCAGGAGCCGGCGAAGCTGCGCGAACAGACCTTCCACATCGCGGCCTGCTTCATCGCGGCTGGCGTCGACGCCTCGCATTCGATCATCTTCAACCAGTCGGCGGTGCATGCTCACGCCGAGCTTGCGTGGATTTTCAACTGCGTTGCGCGGCTCGGCTGGCTCGACCGCATGACCCAGTTCAAGGACAAGGCCGGCAAGGACAAGGAGCGCGCTTCGGTCGGGCTCTACACCTATCCGGTTCTTCAGGCTGCGGACATTCTCGTCTACAAGGCGACGCATGTGCCGGTCGGCGAAGACCAGAAGCAGCACCTTGAGCTTTCGCGCGATATCGCGGGCAAGTTCAACCATGACTACAAGGTCGAGGACTTCTTCCCGTTGCCCGAGCCGCTCATTCAGGGACCCGGCGCGCGCATCATGAGCCTGCGCGACGGGACGAAGAAAATGTCGAAATCGGATTCGAGCGAAAACGCCTCGATCTTCCTGCGCGACGAACCGGATGTCATTGCGAAGAAGATCAAGAAAGCGACGACCGACCCGGAGCCGCTGCCGTCGGAAATGGCGGGCCTTGAAGGGCGCGCGGAAGCGAAGAATCTCGTCGGCATTTATTCTGCGCTTTCCGGAAAGAGCGATCAGGAAGTGCTCGGCGAATTCGGCGGCAAGGGCTTCGGCGTCTTCAAGCCGGCGCTCGCCGATCTCGTCGTCGAGAAAGTCGGTCCCATCGGCGCCGAACTGCGCCGGCTGGAAGCCGACCCCGGCCATCTCGAATCGATCCTTCGGGACGGCGCGGCGCGCGCTTCGGCGATCGCCGATCCGGTCGTGGCGGAAACCAAGAAAATTGTTGGGTTTGTAGACTGATTAACGGCGCGTAAGGCGCGATTGTCGGGACTATTTGAGGAATTGGCGAAACGGCCCATAAAGCGAGGGCTGGGACCGTTCGGTCGCGTCGATTTTGAGGTCCATTGGTCAAGGGAGAAACCAGATGACGCAAGATATTGTCGGGCGCGTTCAGCGCCTTCTCATGTCGCCGAAAACCGAATGGGATGTCATCGACGGCGAAGCCGTTGAGCCGAAAAACCTCGCCATGAGCTATGTCGCGCCTTTGGCCGCGATTCCGGCTGTCGCTGTTTTCATCGGCATGGGCGTTCTCGGCATGGGGCCGTTCAAGCTTGGGCTCGGGGCGGCCCTTACCATGGCCATTACGCAATTCGTGATGGCGATCGTTTTCGTCTTCGTGTTCGCCTTCATCATCGATGCCCTGGCGCCGAATTTCGGGGCGAACAAGAATTTCAATCAGGCGCTGAAAGTGGCCGCCTATACGCCGACGGCGTCGTGGGTCGCCGGCGTCTTCATGATCATCCCGCTGCTCGGCATTCTCGCGCTGGTGGGGTCGATCTACAGCCTTTATCTGCTTTTCGTCGGCCTTCCGAAACTCATGAAGCCGGCGGCTGATAAAGGAACGACCTATACGATTGTCGCAATCGTCGTGGCGATCGTCGCGGGGATCATCATCAACCTCGCCGCGCAGGCTTTCGTGCCGAAGCCCTCCTTCAACGATATGCTGAAGAAGAACAGCGCGCTCAGCGAAATGAGCAAACACGCCGACGCGATGGACAAGGCCTCGCAAAGCGGCGACGTCGCTTCGATGATGGATGCGGCGTCGAAAATGATGAACGGCGACGTCCCGGTGGTCAATGCGGACGCCTTGAAGAAACTCGCGCCAGAAAAGCTTGCAGGCCTCAAGCGCACTTCAATAGACGTTCAGTCGCTCTCAATGCCGTTCAAGATGGTGGTGATGACGGCGGAATATGGCGAAGGCGACAAGACTGTCGATCTCAAGATCACCAATTCGGGCATGGTTTCCGCCGTGTCCGCCATGGCCGGCTTCGGCGGCGCTCAGTATGACCGCAAGTCCGATGACGGCTATGAGCGAATGACGAAGAAGGACGGCGCCATGGTCGTCGAAACCTGGAGCAACGCCTCGAAGATGGGCCATTACGGCCGCATGGTCGGCGAAGAGTTTCTGGTGCAGGCTGAAGGGCGCGGCGTCGAGATGAAGCAGCTTCAAAAGATCGTCGACGAGTTTTCCGAGAAGAAGCTGAAAAGTCTCAAGCGCGAATCCTGATCGTCAGCGGAAGAGGGGGTCATATTTCGCCGCAACATCGCCGAGATTGATCTCGTTGAGGAAGGTCGAATAGGCGAGATAGGATAGAAGATAACGCAGGTCCGTCGCCCAGGGCGGCAGGAAGCGCGGCGCCGATAAAAGCCCCGCATCGCGCAGCATCTTCATCGCTTCGAGGTCTTCAAGGTCGATCTTTCCGACGAAGAGCAGGCGAATATAGCCGGCGTCGCCCGTCCGCACCGCGGTGCGCAGGTAATTGTGCACTTCGAGAAGGCCCTGCAGATAGACGGAGTCCTTGGTGAAGGGCGCGCCGCCACTGACGACGCCGCCGCGCACGACGCGGCGCGCGCTTTCAAAGGCTTCGATCGGCGCATCCGAAGCGCTCCGTTCCCGGAAGAAATTGAAGAGCTCGATGAAGCCTGCGCCCTCCGCCGCCATTTCGATGGCGATGACGCGATCGGCGAGGCGCTTGAACCGCGAAGGATCGAGCGCGCCTGAAATGAACTCCGCAAAGACCGCGAGTCCTTCCTGCGTGCGTGCATTGCCGGGATAACTCTCGGCGAGAATGGGAAAGTGCGCCTGCGCTTGTCCGTTCTTGCCGGTCGCAATGTGGACGAGCGCTTCATGCTGGAGGATCTGCGTCTCATCGAGATCGGAAAACGTCGCATCCGCGCGCAGCTTCACGTAGTCGCGCCCGGCCGCGGCCTTGCCGGAAACGTTTTTCGAGATTTCGATGCGTGGCGCGGAAGCGCCGAAATGGATCGGCAAAGCGGCTTCGAGCTTCCGCTTCAGGTCTTCGGCGCTCAGCGTTTCGGGCGGCTCGAGTTTTCTGCCGCTGTCATCGAAATCGGAGAGAAGCGCGTCCAGACGCTTTGCGAGTTCGAGCGCCGTTCGTTTGCCGTCGGCGATGGGCGTCGTCGGCGAGCCATAGAGCGCGCGGGAGTGCTCGTAGAAGGCGCTCGTTCCGACCGAAGCGAGCAGCGCCGCCGTCTCTTCGGTGATTGAGGCGAAACGCATCAGCCAGCGATGGACAGGAGTGCCGCCTTGAATGAGCGCGCGCGCCGCCGCAATCCGTTCCAGAGACGGGGCGGGGTCGATCCGAGGATAGACCGGAGCGGGCGGCGTCTTGCAACCGGAAGCGAGAAACGCCTCGGCATGGGAACGGTCCCAGGTGAGCGTTCGCAACACCGGAAGGCGGTCTTCTGCTGCGAGCAGTAAAGCGGCGGCTTCTTTCAGCCGTCCAAGTTCGGTTTCGGAAAACAGCGCGCCCATGAATATTC
The DNA here is from genome assembly GCA_020638525.1 of Caulobacterales bacterium. GTDB lineage: Bacteria > Pseudomonadota > Alphaproteobacteria > Caulobacterales > Parvularculaceae > Amphiplicatus. The sequence goes on from JACKIL010000001.1 coordinate 206,548, forward strand.
AGAACCCTGACGGCTCACCATGCCGCGCCTAGTCGTCCGCGTCCATCGGTTTCAAATCGGGCGGCGTCCAGTCGCGACGGGCCTCGACGGAGAAGAGCAGCGCTTTCGAATAAAATGACAGCGGATAATCAGACCGGGCGAGGGGAGAGGCGAGAAGCATCGTTGCAAGCTCCGGCGCAAGGGCGTCCGGAGTCGCCTCGATGAAGCGCGCGACACGCCTCAGGAAGAAGACGGTGAGCGTCTCGTGATAACCGTTCTTGTCGTCGTTTACGCCGCCGGTCGCTTCGTTATAGGCGCGGATCAACGGAGGCGCGGCCGCCTCGGCGCCGGCTAGGCCGTGCTCATCGATCAGGCTGACAGCAAAGACAAGGTGCGCTCCGTGCGTCCACTCTGCTTTCGGCAAGGAACGCGTTCTGACGCCATGCGCGATGCGCGCGAAACGCTCAGCATCAACGGTGGCGCCGGCGTGAACCGGTTCACTTGGAGCAGGCATAAGATTCGAGCTTTCGAAAACTGGCGCGACTATCGCCGATCAGAATGTCGCCGAAAAGAGCGGCTGGTCGGGACCGACGCCAGCGCGCTTCATGCCGTCGGAATTCCACGCGAAAGAGATTTCGCCTTCGCGCGAAACGGCGATGACGCCGCCATCGCCGCCAAGCCGCGCGACGTCTTTGATGAGTCCCGCGGTGGCGTGGGAAAGATCTGCGCCCTGATAACGCACCCGGCTCGCGACATCCTGCGCGCCGCCGGCGAGGATGAAATACTCCCCGACGCCGGTGCAGGACGCCGCGACGAATTCATCCGCCCATGTGCCGGCGCCGATGAGCGGCGTGTCCCCGACACGGCCTTCAAGCTTTCCGAAGACGCCGCCCGTCGATGTCGCAGAGGCGAGTCGGCCTTCGGCGTCGAGCGCGACGGCGCCGACCGTGCCGTGGCCGAGTTCGGCCTGCGTCATCTCCGAGGGATGAATGCCGATCGGCGTCACATAGTAGCCGTCAGGGTCCGTCACGAAATCGAAGCCGCGGCTGCGGCAGAAATTCTCCGCGCCGCGCCCGGCGAGGAGCACGTGCGGGGTCTCGTCCATCACGGCGCGCGCGGCTTTGATCGGCTGCCTGATATGCGCGACGGCGGCGATCGCGCCGGCCCGGCGGAAGACGCCGGGCGCTTCCGGCAGAAGCCCCGCTTCCATGATCGAAGCGTCGAGTTCTGCGTAGCCGGCCCGGTTCGGCGGCGCGCCCTTGCCGGCGATGTAATAGCCGGAGGCTTCCATCTCTACGACCAGCGCCTCGACGACGTCGAGCGCGCGCGCGCCATCTTTCAGCATGGCTTCCCCGCGCGCGCAGAGCTCGGCGAGGTGGGCTTCCGCTTTCGAATAGTCGCGGCCCTTGCGCGCGCCGGCGCCGCCATGAAGCGCGAGGGCGATCGGGGGTGTTTTGGTCATGGGGGTGTCCTCCGGAAGCTGGGGTTCATTTAGGGAGAGTGCGGCGATTAGCCAACGGCCTCGCATAGGTTGACGCGCGATATGGCCAAATCCGCACCGTCTCGTTATGACCGGCTCAAATTTTAGGGAGTTTGCCGATGACGCGCCTTGCCTTGATCCGCCACGGTCAAAGCGAATGGAACCTTCAGAACCGCTTTACCGGTTGGGTCGATGTCGACCTCACCGACAATGGCCGCGCGGAAGCGGCGAAGGCGGGCAAGCTCCTCAAGGCGACCGGCGCCGAGTTTTCCACCGCTTACACGTCCGTTCTCAAGCGCGCGATTCGCACGCTCTTCATCGCGCTCGACGAGATGGACCGGCTGTGGATGCCTGTCGTCAAAGACTGGCGCCTCAATGAGCGCCACTATGGCGCGCTCACCGGTCTCAACAAGCAGGAGACGGCCGACAAACACGGCGAAGCGCAGGTGAAGATCTGGCGGCGCAGCTATGATACGCCGCCGCCGCCGCTCGATCCTTCGAGCCCCTATAATCCCGCGAAAGATCCGCGTTACGCCGGTCTGTCGCCCGCCGAGCTTCCGTTGACGGAATCGCTGAAGACGACGCTTGCTCGCGTCGAGCCTTACTGGCGTGAGACGATCGCGCCAAGGCTTCAGGGCGGCGAGTCGCTCCTCATCGCCGCTCACGGCAATTCGCTGCGCGCGCTCGTGAAGCTGCTCTTAGACGTATCTGACGAGGATATCGTCGGCGTTGAGATTCCGACCGGAAATCCGCTCTTTTTCGAATTCGACAAGGGCTCGCTGAAGCCGAAAGCGGTGCGCTATCTCGACGAGACACGCGCGCAGAAACTGCCGCCCATTCCCGGAAAGTAACGCGATCAGGCGTGGAGCGAGGCGCTCGCTGCAATCTTGCGGGCGACTTCCTCCGCGACCGCGGCGCCCGGAATAATGCTGTTCATGAAATGCTCGATGACGGCTTCGTCGCCGGAGGCGGCGATGCGGCTTTTGACTTCCGGAATGTAAATCTCGCCGCGCATCGCCTGCATCATCGTTGCGACATCGGTTTCGATGCGCGCGACGGCCGGCGCATCCGCGCCGCGGCGGGCGATCATCTCGCCATTCATGAAATAGTACGTGTACGAATTATCGTCGATCGAAAGGTGCATCACGTAATTCGAATGGGGAAGCGAACATTTGTTCGCGAACATTTCGAGCGCGAGCGCGACGGAGTCCGGCTGTAAATCGTTCGAGTGAATGCACTCGCGCGGCGCGGAAGGCTCCGTCCGGCCCATGAAATATTCGATCGACCAGAACATCATCGCGCGCATGGTCGGGCGCAGCATTTCGCCGGCGTCCGTCAGGCGATATTGCCCGCGACCATCGCCGGCGGATTGGGTGATGAGATCCGCCTCTTCGAGCTCCTTGAGCCGCTTGCTCAGGAGGTTGGTGCCGAGCCGGGGCAGGGCGGCGTGGAGATCGCCGAACCGCCTCGGTCCAAGGAAAAGCTCGCGAAGAATGAGCAGGGTCCACCGCTCGCCGAGCAGGTCGAGCGCGTACGCCAGCACGCAATCCTGATTATATGTCCTTGACATGCTTGCCCTTTTTCACCGCCGCCGTGTTTTCACGGTTGGTCGCTGAACGTTTCTCCCAGCCGCAGCGTACAACAGAACGTGATCTACTAAAAACATACTTGACGCTTTAAAATAAGATAGTAAACTCTTCCGTACAGTCAACGGCGAATTGAAAAACGTAGCGCTGCGCCGGGCGCGCCCCAAAAGCGTCCCGAAAAGGGAAATTCTAGGAGAGACCGATGAAAGAGTTTGTTCTTGCCGGCGCTGCTGTCGCCCTTTCCGCCGCCGCCTTCCTCGCCGCGCCCGCGCCGGCCTTCGCCGCGAGCGCTGACGAGCAGGTTTCGCTCTGCGCCGCCGCTGCGGACGCTCAGGGCATTGCGGCCACTGACGCCTATCGCGCGAAATTCATGAAGAGCAAAGGCGGCGCGGTCCAGACCGTGACCATCAAGCTCGTCCCGGAAGCTGGCGAAAGCGAATCCATCACCGCTGAGTGCAAAATCAAGCGCGGTGAAGTCATCGGCGTGACGGTAAAGGCGTAACACCCGCCGGAACGCCTATCCCTGAAGACTTGAGCGCCCGCCGGCGTCCCGGCGGGCGCTTTTTTATTCGCCGGCGGGGGCGGAAAAGCCCTCTAAGGACTTGTTGCGGCGCATCCTTTGCAACGATATTAGGGGCGTCAAAGGTTGGAGTATCATCATGTCCTGGAGGCCCGATAGCTGGCGCGCGCGACCTGCTCTGCACGTGCCCACCGATTACCCCGATCCGGCTGCGCTGAGCGCCGTCGAGAAGGAGCTTTCGGGCTATCCGCCGCTCGTTTTTGCGGGCGAGGTGAGGACTTTGCGTTCGAGCCTTGCCTCGGTCGCGCGCGGCGAGGCTTTCCTGCTCCAGGGCGGGGACTGCGCGGAGAGCTTCCGCGAGTTTCATCCGAACAATATTCGCGATACTTTCCGCGTCATCCTGCAGATGTCGGTCGCGCTCACTTTCGGCGCGGCGATGCCTGTCGTCAAAGTCGGGCGCATCGCAGGCCAGTTCGCCAAGCCGCGTTCCGAGCCCATTGAAACGCGCGACGGCGTGACGCTTCCGAGCTATCGCGGCGACATCATCAACGGCATGGAGTTCACGCCGGAAGCGCGCGTGCCGGACCCGCAACGCATTCTGAAGGCGTATGGGCAGGCGGCGGCGACGCTGAACCTCATTCGCGCATTCGCGACGGGCGGCTATGCCGACCTTCACAACGTGCATCGCTGGAATCTCGAATTCGTTTCCGGCAATCCGCAAGGCGATCGCTATCGCGAAATCGCAGACCGCATTTCCGAAACGCTGATGTTCATGGAAGCATGCGGCGTCAACGGCAAAGAAGTGCGCTCTGTGCGCGAAGTCGAATTCTACACGAGCCATGAAGCGCTGCTCCTCGGCGTCGAGGAAGCGATGACGCGAGTCGATTCGACGTCCGGCCGCTGGTACGACACCTCCGCGCACATGATCTGGATCGGCGATCGCACGCGTCAGCTTGACGGCGCGCATATCGAGTTCTGCCGCGGCGTTGAAAATCCCATCGGCGTCAAATGCGGACCGAGTCTCAATCCGGACGAGCTGTTGCGCATTCTCGACGTTCTCAATCCGAAGAACGAAGCGGGCCGCATCGTGCTCATCGCGCGCTTCGGGTCGAAGAAAGTCGGCGCCGGACTGCCGCCGCTCATCCGCGCAGTGAAAAAGGCGGGACGTGAAGTCGTGTGGTCATGCGACCCGATGCACGGCAACATCATGAAGACGGATAGCGGTTACAAAACCCGCCGCTTCGAATCGATCCTTGAAGAGGTCGGCGCGTTCTTCGATGTCTGCCGCGCAGAAGGCGCCTATCCCGGCGGCGTGCATTTCGAGATGACCGGCCAGAACGTCACCGAATGCCTCGGCGGCGCCGTCGACATCAGCGAGGGGGATCTTTCCTCCCGCTATCACACGCATTGCGATCCGCGTCTCAACGCCAGCCAGGCGCTGGAGCTCGCCTTCATCCTCGCCGACCGTCTCAAAGTCGCGCGTGACGCCCAGCCCGGCCTCGTCGTAAACGCTTGATGAAACAGGCGGAAATATAGTTTGATACTTTCATCGGCGGGGTGCGTTTCCAGCGGGCGGCGACGCGACTAAGGTGACCTCTCGGTATTGCGTCGTTCCGGAGCAATTCTTTGGTAGAGCAGGTTGTCGCTGGCGTTGCCGGGGCAGGCGTTTTTGGGGGATATCACGCGGCGAAATACGCCGCGCTCCCTGACGTTCAAATGGCAGCGGTCTTTGATGTCGATCCCGAAAGGGCGGCGGCGCTTGCACGCAAGGTGGGCGCGCGCGCCTTCTCGACGCTCGATTCCTTCCTCGACAATGTCGAAGCGCTGACAGTCGCAGCGCCGGCTTCCGCCCATTTCGATATCGCCAGCCAGGCGCTCGCGCGGGGGCGTCATGTCCTCATTGAAAAGCCGATCGCGCTGCGCCTTGAAGACGCCGGCCGCCTGATCGCGCTTGCAGCGGAGAATGACGCCGTGCTGCAGGTCGGCCATCAGGAGCGCTTCGTCTTCGACGCCTTCGGCATTCTCTCGCGCCAGCGCAAGCCGCTCTCCGTGCGCTGCATCAGGGCCAATCCGCCGACGGGCAGGGGCGAAGACGTCTCCGTGGTCTTCGACCTGATGATCCACGACATCGACCTCGTTTGCCGCCTTGGCCTTGGCGCGCCTGTCTCCGTCGCCTCGGAAGGATGCGCCGATGAGGTCGAGGCGGAGGTGACCTGCGCCGGGGGCGCGGTGGTGACCATGAAGGCGTCTAGGCTTTCGCCCGTCCGTGATCGGCGCATGCGCCTTGTTTACGATGACGGCATAGTCGAGATCGACTTCGTGAACCGGACAATTGAAAACACGACAGGGGCCGCGCTGAAGGCGTCTTTCGACGATGCGAGCCCCAATCCTGCGTTCACCGACCCGCTCGGCTATGGCGTCTCGCGCTTCATTGACGCTGTGCGCGGCGAGGCTGCGCCGGCGATCACCGGCGAGGAAGCGCGCGCCGCGCTCGAATGGGCGCTGATGATCGAAAGCGCGCGCGCAGGCGCTGCGCCGGTTCGCGTCATGGAAAGAGCCCGCGCATGAACGGCGTCGCCAACCTCGCCCTTGCCCGTCAGTCGAGCGTCGGCCAGATCGCTTTCATCGATCTCAAGGCCCAGCAACGCTTGATCCGTGAACGGATCGAGGAGCGGCTGAAAGCCGTGCTCGATCATGGCCGCTATATCGCCGGGCCGGAGATTGAAGAGCTTGAAGCAGCGCTCGTCGCGCGCACGGGCGCGAAAGCCGCAGTCGCCTGCGCGAGCGGCACGGCGGCGCTTATCATCCCGCTGCTCGCCAGAGGCGTCGATACGGGCGATGCGGTTTTCATTCCGTCTTTCACCTATAACGCGACGGCGAACGCCGTGCTGCTCACCGGCGCGACGCCGGTCTTCGTGGAAATCGATCCCGTCACCTTCACGATGGATGCAGAGGATCTCGAGCGGCGCATTGCTGAAGTGCGCGCCGAGGGGCGCCTCCGCCCCCGCGCGATCATTCCCGTCGATCTCTTCGGAACGCCCGCAAATTATCCGGCGATCAATTCAATCGCCGCGCGCGAGGGGATGTTCGTCGTCGCCGACGCCGCGCAAGGATTTGGCGGCCGCCTCAACGGCGTTGAAGTCGGCAATCTCGCGCCGATCACCGCGACGAGTTTCTTCCCCGGCAAGGCCCTCGGCGCCTATGGAGACGCCGGCGCCATTCTCACCCAGAACCCGGACGATGTTGAGGCGTGGGCCTCGATCCGCTGGCACGGCACGGATGCGGCGCGCAAAGAATCCGTGCGCGTCGGCTTTAACGGCCGGATGGACAGCTTTCAGGCGGCGGTGCTGCTCGAAAAGCTCGCAATCTTCGACGACGAACTTGCGGCCCGTAAGCGCGTCGCGGCGGAATATGACGCGCGCTTCTCGCGGATCGCGCGCCCGCAGGGCCATCATGACGGCGCTGAATCCGGGCACGGATATTATTCGCTCTGCGTCGACAATCGCGACGCCGTAACGGCCTATCTCGGCGCGCAGGGCGTACCGACCGCGATCTATTACGCAACGCCCCTGCACAAAATGCCCGCTTTCGAAGCCTATGCGCCGAAAGGCGGCCTTGATGTCACAGAGCGGGTGGCGGACCGGATCTTCGCTCTGCCTATGCACCCCTATCTGACGCCCGCCCAGGTCGCGTTCATTTGCGACAACGTCGAAGCGGCGGTCACGGCGGCCGGGTAGGTCTCTTTCCCTCAAGAAATGCCGGTTTTCACTGGAGTATCCGCCAGTGCGCGCCGGCTCGCCGCGCATCTATACTTAACAACTGTCACATTTGGGCTTCCCGGGTTGATATAACATTGATATAACGACTCCAAGCGATGGGAGAGCGCGAGGGCGATATGGCTAAACTGGACGACGGGAAAAACGGCGGCGGCAAGAAGCGCCCCTCGGGCCTCACCAAGAACGAAAAGCTGGTGTGGGACGCGCTTGCGGCCTGCAACGAGCCGAAAAAAGCCTACGAAATCCTCGACATGTTGAAAGAGAAGGGCGTGCGCGCGCCGATGACGGTTTACCGCGCGCTCGACGGGCTGGTCGCCAAGGGCGTCATCCACAAGCTCGACGGGCTCAACTCTTTCGTCCTGTGCAATCACGAAGGCCCGCACGAAGTGCAGGCGTTCCTCGTCTGCGAGAATTGCACGACGGTGACGGAGATCGACATCGATCCGGCCTCGGTCGGCGTCGCGCCCGCGGTGCGCCGCGCTGGCTTCGACATGCATACGGCGCGTCTTGAAGTGCGCGGCGTTTGTGACGGTTGCGGCGGCGATCACCACGTTCACGCCTGACGCCGAGCCTGCGCGTCAGGTCAGGTTTGGGCCTGAGGAAAGCCGCCTCAGAGCGAATCATTGACTCCCTAATAGGGAACTCTATTCTCGCCCTCGCTGCGGCGCGAAAGCGTTTCAGCGTCGCGTATGCGGGAGAGACCGGCCTCAACGCCGGCGCCGAAGGAGCAACCGCCCCGGAAACTCTCAGGCAAAAGGACCGCGCGCGATCTAAAGGCTGGAAAGCGGGTTTTGCGCTTCACTGCGCGCCCCCACCGAAGGAGTAAGCCGGAAGCTTCGACCGGCGAAATCTCTCAGGTTCCGTGACAGCCGGGGACATCGCCTCAAAAGGGCGATGAACCCTCATGGAACGGATATGGCTGGCAAAGAAGCGAAACCTTTAAAGCGCACGCCCTTGCATGGGCTCCATCTCTCGCTCGGCGCGAAGATGGTTGAATTCGCAGGCTATGAAATGCCTGTTCAGTACCCGGACGGCGTGTTGAAGGAACACCTTCATACGCGCCAGAAAGCGGGGCTTTTCGACGTCTCCCATATGGGGCAGGCGTTCCTCACCACGACGCGCGCGACCTTGGGAAGCGATGAGGCGCATGGTGATGTCGCGAGTGCGATCGAAAGCCTCGTCCCCGGCGAGATCCGCAAGCTCAAAAAAGGGGGCATGCGCTATTCCGTTCTGTTGAGCGAGAAGGGCGGCGTTCTCGACGACCTCATGATCACGCGGCCGGCGCTCGATGGAGAGCAGGGCATGCTCTTCATCGTCGTCAATGCGGCGATGAAAGACGCCGACTTCGCGCTCATGCAATCGAAGCTCGGCGAACGGACGAAATTAGAGATCGCCGACGATCGCAGCCTCCTTGCGCTGCAGGGGCCGAGCGCTGCGGGCGTCATCGACGCAATCCTGCCGGGCGCCGGCGCGCAGACCTTCATGACCATGCGCAAATATAACTGGAACGGCGCCGTGCTGTTCGCGAGCCGCTGCGGTTATACGGGCGAAGACGGCTTCGAGATTTCCGTTCCGGATGATCATGTCGAAGCCTTCGCGAAAAAGCTGCTCGCGCATCCGGATGTCGCGCCGATCGGCCTTGGCGCGCGCGACTCGCTTCGGCTTGAAGCAGGGCTCTGCCTTTACGGCCACGATCTCAACAAGGAAATCTCGCCCGTTGAAGGCGCAATCGACTTCGTCATCGGCAAACGCCGGCGCGAAGAGGGCGGGTTTCCGGGCGCATCGCGCATTCTGAAGGAACTCGCAGAGGGACCTGCGAAACTGCGCGTCGGCATCAAGCCGGAAGGCCGGGCGCCTGCGCGTGAAGGTGTCGAGATTCAGTCCGCAGACGGAAAACGCATCGGCGAAATCACCTCCGGCGGCTTCGGGCCGACTGTCGGCGGGCCCATTGCGATGGGTTATGTCGAGAAGGCCTATGCGGCGACGGGAACGAGCCTGCAGCTCATGGTGCGCGGCAAGGCGCTTCCCGCATCGGTCGTCGAGCTGCCTTTTGTTCCGCACACATATTATCGGGGTTAGGAGAAAGACATGACGGTAAAATACACGAAAGAACATGAGTGGGTGCGCGTGGAGGGCGGCGTCGCCGTCATCGGCATTACCGAGCACGCGGCCGGCGCGCTTGGCGACATCGTGTTCGTCGAGCTTCCGGAAGCGGGCAAGGCGTTCAAGCAAAACGGCGAAATGGCGGTCGTCGAGTCGGTGAAAGCCGCCTCCGACGTTTACGCGCCGGTCACCGGGGAAGTTGTCGAGGCGAACGGATCGATCGTCGACGATCCGGCTTCGGTGAACGCTGACCCCGAAGGCGCCGCCTGGTTCGTGAAAATGAAACTCGCCAATCCGTCTGAGCTCGATGCGATGATGGATAAGGCCGCTTACGACGCGTTTGTGGAGACGCTCTAGTGCGCTATTTGCCCCTTTCCGGCGCCGACCGGCGCGCGATGATGGATGAGATCGGCGTTAAGGCGGTCGACGAGCTTTTCGTCGATGTTCCGAAATCCGCGCTCAATGCGAAGATCGACCTGCCCGCCCACAAGGGCGAGCTTGAAGTCGAGCGCATTCTTGGCGCCATGGCCGCGAAAAACCGCGCGGCCGGGGCAGGGCCGTTCTTCGTTGGCGCGGGCGCTTACAAGCACCATGTGCCGGCGACGGTTGACCACATCATTCAGCGCTCGGAATTCCTGACGGCTTACACGCCCTATCAGCCGGAAATCGCGCAAGGCACCTTGCAATATCTCTTCGAGTTCCAGAGCCAGGTGGCGGCGCTGCTCGGCATGGAAGTCGCCAACGCCTCCATGTATGACGGCTCGACCGCCTGCGCCGAGGCCGCGCTCATGGCGCGCCGCGTGACGAAGCGCTCGCGCGTCGTTCTTTCCGGCGCGCTCCACCCGCACTATGCGGCCGTAACGCGCACCAATTCCGAACTCGTCAATGACGAAGTCGTCATGGCGCCGATCGACGTCGAAGGAACGGAAGACCTCGCCGCGCTCATCGACGACAAGACGTCCTGCGTTATCGTTCAGAACCCTGATGTTTTCGGCAATATCCGCGATCTCTCGCCCATCGCTGAAGCAGCGCATGCGAAAGGCGCGCTCCTTGTGGCGGTGGTGACGGAAGCGATTTCGCTCGGCGCAATCAAAAGCCCTGGCGAAATGGGCGCTGACATTGTCGTCGGCGAAGGCCAGTCCATCGGCAACGGCCTCAATTTCGGCGGGCCCTATGTCGGCCTCTTTGCGACGCGCCAGAAATATATGCGGCAAATGCCGGGGCGGCTGTGCGGCGAAACGGTCGACGCGGAAGGAAAGCGCGGCTTCGTCCTCACGCTGTCGACGCGCGAACAGCACATTCGCCGCGACAAGGCGACGTCGAACATTTGCACGAATTCGGGCCTGTGCGCGCTTGCGTTCACCGTGCATATGACGCTCCTCGGTGAGAAGGGCCTGCGCCAGATGGCGATGCTTTCGCATGAGGCCGCCTGCAAAACGGTGGACGCGCTCGGCAAGGTTCCCGGCGTGAAGGTTCTGAACAAGAGCTACTTCAACGAATTCACAGTGAAGCTTCCGGCGGATGCATCCGAAGTCGTCGAAGTGCTCGCCGCAAAAGGCGTCCTCGCGGGCGTTCCCGGCGCGCGCCTCTGGCCGCACGATCCCGAGACGCACAATCTCCTCATCGTCGCCGCGACGGAGTGTGTGAGCGATGCGGATATTGCGGCGCTCGCAAGCGCGCTCAAAGAGGTCTTGTGATGACCATCGTGGCGGAACGTGAATTCATGATCATCGAAGGTGCTGAATTACGTCCTGCTAGGGTACTGGTATTCGCGCCCGAGAAAATCTCCGACAATGAGTGGAAGTGTGAGTATCGACTCGTTGGATTTTCAAAAGACAGGGCGCGAAAGGCGTATGGTGTGGATTCATACCAAGCCTTGTATCTGGCGTTGAAGATTCTTGCGACTGAGATCGCGATAACGGATGAATACAAGGGTGGAAAATTGACGCTCTTTGGTAAAGCTGACTTCGACATCAATGAAATGATGGGATTTCTTCCCGCATAACGGTGTATGCAAATATGACCATGAACACCCAAGGCCGCCCGACGCGCGCCGGGCAGTAAAGAACTGGCATGAAAACGCGGCTGACCGAGCTTCTCGGGATTGACCATCCCATCATTCAGGCGCCGATGGCGGGCGTTTCGACGCCCGCTCTTGCGGCTGCTGTTTCGAATGCGGGCGGGCTCGGTTCGGTCGGTTTCGGCGCCTATGACGGGCGACAGGCGCGGGAAATGATGCGCGATATCAAAGCGCGCACGAACCGGCCCTATCACGTCAACTTCTTCGCTCACCGCGCGCCGACGCAGAGCGAAGCGGTCGATAAGGCGTGGCTTGATGAGCTCTCTCCCTTCTTTGAAGAGTTGGGCGTCGAGCCGCCGGCGTCCCTTGACGCAGGCCCGCCGTCTTTCCTCGACGATCCCGACCAGATCGACGCCGTGCTCGAAATGAAGCCGCCTGTCGTCAGTTTTCACTTCGGCCTTCCGCATAAGGAGCAGATCGTGCGGCTTCGCGAGAGCGGCGCCAAACTGCTTGCTTCCGCGACCAGCGTTGACGAGGCGATCGCCTGCGAGAGAGCCGGCATGGATGCGGTCATCGCGCAGGGCGTTGAAGCGGGCGGGCATCGCGGCGTTCACGACGGCGAGACCGACCGGATGATCGGAACGATCGCGCTCACGCCGCAAGTCGTCGACGCCGTTTCAATTCCCGTCATCGCCGCCGGCGGCATTGGCGATGGACGCGGCGTCGCCGCGGCGCTCGCGCTTGGCGCCGACGGCGCGCAGATGGGCACCGCCTTCATTGCGTGTCCTGAAACGTCAGCGGGCGAACGGCACCGTAAAATCCTCGGCGGCCCGGCCGCGCGCGAGACTGTGTTGACGCGCGGCGTGTCGGGCAGAGCGGCGCGCGGGCTCAGAAGCAGAATTCTCGACGCCGTGACGACGAAGCAAGCGGCGGCGCCCGCCTATCCGATCGCTTATGCGGCGACGCGCGCGCTTTCGCGCGCGGCATTAAATGCGGGCCGTGAAGGTTTCGAAGTGATGTGGGCGGGCCAGGCCGGCGCGCTCGCCCGCAATCTTCCGGCTGTGGAAGTTCTCGCCGCCATCGTGAAGGAAGCCGAAGCGCGCCTTCGCTCACTCAACGCCATTGCAATTTCTTGATACAGGGCAAATAGCATGACCATGAACACCCAGGGCCGCCCGACGCGCGCTGACGAAGTTGAAGCAAGCGCGCCCGCAACCTTCACCGGCAATCGCGCATTGCAGATCGAAGAATCGCTGATCTTCGAGAAGGATGCGTTCGGCGAGACGGGCGTCGATTTTCCGGCGCTCGCCGGCGTCAATCGTCTGGGGAACGCTGCGCGCAAACAGGAGATCGGCCTTCCGGGGCTTTCCGAGCCGGAAGCGATGCGCCATTTCGTGCGCCTCAGCCAGAAGAACTACGCCATCGACATGGGGCCGTTCCCGCTCGGCTCCTGCACAATGAAACACAATCCGCGCCTCAACGAGAAGATGGCGCGCCTGCCGGGATTTGGCGACATTCACCCGCTGCAGCCCCAGTCGACGGTGCAGGGCGCGCTTGAGCTGATCGACACGCTCGCACACTGGCTGATGACGCTCACCGGCATGCCCGCTGTCGCGATGTCGCCGAAGGCGGGCGCGCATGGCGAGCTTTGCGGCATGATGACGATCAAGGCGGCGCTCGAAGCGGCGGGCGAGGGGCATCGCACGCGCGTGCTCGCCCCTGAATCCGCCCACGGAACGAATCCGGCGACGGCCGCGCAATGCGGTTTCACGGTCGACGCCATTCCTGCGGACGCGACCGGCCGCGTCGATCTTGAAGCGCTGAAAGCAAAGCTCGGGCCCGATGTCGCCGCGATCATGGTGACGAACCCGAACACTTGCGGTCTCTTCGAGCGCGAAATCATCGCTATCGCCGAAGCCATTCACTCCGTCGGCGGCTATTTCTATTGCGACGGTGCGAACTTTAACGCCATCGCCGGCAAGGTTCGCCCCGGCGATCTTGGCGTCGATGCGATGCACATCAATTTGCACAAGACGTTCTCGACGCCGCATGGCGGCGGCGGGCCGGGGTCCGGCCCGACGGTCTTTTCCGCTGCGCTTGCGCCTTTCGCGCCTGTGCCTTTTGTCGTGAAGGATGGTGAGCGCTTCCACCTTGTCGAAACGCGCCGCGCCGCGAAAGCGGAAGGCGAGGGCGAAGCGGGCGGCAGGCTTGCGGCCTTCCATGGCCAGATGGGCATGTTCGTGCGCGCGCTTTCCTACATGCTCAGCCATGGCGGCGACGGCGTTCGTCAGGCGGCGGAGGATGCGGTTCTGAACGCCAACTACGTGCTCGCGCGCCTCAAATCGGAAATGTCGCCGGCCTTCAGCGGCTATTGCATGCACGAGGCATTGTTCGACGACTCGTTCCTCAAAGGCACGGGCGTTGAAACCATCGACTTTGCGAAAGCGATGATTGACGAGGGCTATCATCCGATGACGATGTATTTCCCGCTCGTCGTTCATGGCGCCATGCTGATCGAGCCGACGGAATCGGAATCGAAACAGGAGCTCGACCTCTTCTGCGACGCCCTCCTCTCGCTCGCGCGCCGCGCCAAGGCGGGCGACCAGTCGATGAAGAGCGCCCCGCATTTCGCGCCGCGCCGCCGCCTCGACGAAACGGCCGCCGCGCGTAACCCCGTGCTGCGCTGGACGCCGAAAGAACCGCTCAAGGCGGCGGAGTAGGCCAGAATTTGCGGCGTATTTTCTTCCCCTGCATGTGGGGGAAGTGTCTGCGAAGCAGACGAAGGGGGTGGCGCTTCGCAATTCTCGGTGGTCTGAAGAAAGCGTATGAAGCGCCGCGCCCCCTCCGGCCCTTCGGGCCACCTCGCCCGCGAGCGGGGGAGGAACAGGCTGAACTTCAAGGATTAAACCCGCCCGCTTTCAGGAAAGCGATCTCGGCCGGCGTCGAAGCGCGGCCGAGGATCCTGTTCCGGTGCGGGAACCGTCCGAAGCGATGGATGATCTCCCAGTGCTCGATGGCGAAGGGCAGGTTCATCGAATCGGGAAGCGTCGCCTTGAACAGGGCGACGGAGCGCTCCTGCTCGGCGAGCGCTTCCGAGTGCATGAAGGGCAAGTAGAAGAAGGCGCGCTCTCTGGCGGCGTAGAGCTTGTCGAACCGGCGCGCGATTGCGTCCTTCGCGACCGCCAGCCCTTGCGCGTCCGACGCGAAAGCGCCGGGCGTATCGCGGAACAGGTTTCGCGAGAACTGGTCGAGAATGATGATCAGCGCTAGCGCGTGCCGCGGATGGGCGCGCCAGACATCGAGCCGGCCTTGGCGCGCCGCTTCATGGAGCGCGCCGAAACGCGAAGCGATCTCTGCGTCGAAGCTGAGATCGCGCCGGAACCATTGATAAGGCTTGGTCTCGATGAACCAGAAGGAGAGGACCGCTTCAGCCGCGGCCGCTGTGGGGCGTCCTGTCAGGAGCGCCCCCACCGATAGAGCACGATCCGCCTTGCGTCTCATGCTCTATCTCTTTCTTTGCGAGCGCCTCTTTGTGCGAAAACCGGCTTCCACTTTTCGCACGGCGCTCTCTTAGTGCAGCTTCCCGCGAAGCTCGCTGATCGCTTTTTCAACGAGCGCCGATTGCGCGCCCTGATCCATGCGCTGGGAGATGATCGTGCGTGCGGTCTCGATGGCGAGGTCGGCGACCTGGCCTTGCACTTCGGCGATCGCCTGCGCTTCGGCGCGGGCGATTTTCTCTTCGGCGGCTTTGGCGCGGCGGTCGATCTGTTCGTTGATCTTGTCGCGCGATTCAGCGGCGAGGCGCTCGGCGTCGCGTTTGGCCTGTTCGATGATGCCTTTGGCTTCTTCTTCGGCTTCGCGCTGGCGACGCTGATATTGCGCAAGGATTTCCTGCGCTTCTTCGCGAAGCTTGCGCGCCTGGTCGAGCTCGTCCGCAATCTTCTGCGAGCGCTTGGCGAGAGACGAGCCCATCGATTTGTGGACGCCCATCTTCCAGAAGAGGCCGACGACGATGAGGAAGGCGAGGCCGACCCACAGCGACGGGTCCTGCCAGAGCGCGACCGATTCATGCTCGCCAGTGGCGGCGTGTCCGGCTTCGGCGGCGGCTGCGCTGGCGAGAGCGATGAAAGAGATCATCTTGAAGGCGTCCTATGCGTTGGCGCGGGCGGGCATGGCCGCCGAAACGGCTTCCGGCGTCGGCGTCTCGTCGATGAGCGCGGCGACGACCGCGCGGGTCGTTTCAATCGCCGCTTCGCGCACCTTTTTCGAGGCGTCGGCTTTCATCGAAGCGATGCGCTCTTCGGCGGCGGCAAGGCTCGCCGCCGATTTGTGCTCGGCTTCTGCGGCGATCTCGGCGATCTCCGCATTGAGCTTCTCGCGCGTGTCGGCCGCAATCGCGCGCGCTTTCGCCGTCGCTTCGGCGAGCGCCTGATTGTACGACTTCTCCGCGTCCTCGGCCTGTTGCTTGAAGTCGGCCGCTTGATCGAGATCGTCGGCGATCCGGTCGCGGCGTTCTTCAAGCGTGCCGCCGAGGCGAGGCAGCACGATGCTCGACATGACGAGATAGAGGAAGCCAAACGTCACGATGAGCCAGAAGATCTGGCTCGGGAAGGTCGACGCATCCATCTGCGGCAGGCCGGCGCCGGACGCCGCCTCATGGGCGACGGCGGCGGCGGGTTCTGCGGCGGCGCTGGCGAGCAGCATCAGGAAGGACATGACGGCCGGCTCCTCTTCGTCAGGCAGGTAGGGTTCGCTCGCTTAGAAAACGAACAGGATGAGCATCGCGACGACGAAGCCGAGAAGGCCCGTGAATTCCGTCAGCGCGAAGGCGAGGAGAAGCGTTTGCTGGTTGCCAGCCGCAGCCGAGGGGTTGCGGAAAGCGCCAGAAAGAAAGTTGCCGAAGATGATGCCGAGGCCGACGCCGGCGCCAGCGAGCGGCAGGGCGGCGATGCCAGCGCCGATCAGTTTTGCAGCTTCTGCTTCCATTTTAAACTCCCAGTTTCAGACGAGCCGTTGATCCTGTTGCGTCGCGACCGGCCCAGAAAGGCCGCGACAGGAATGATGTGAATGCGACTAGTGGTGGCCTGCGTGCACCGCGTCGTTGAGATAGATGCAGGTCAGGATGGCGAAGACGTAAGCCTGCAGGAACGCGACGAGGAGTTCGAGCAGGGTGATCGCGATCGTGCCGAGGAACGGGAAGATCGAGATCCAGCCGAAAGCGACGCCCGCGCCAAGCAGCGAGATGATGAAGCCGGCGAAGACTTTCAGGATGATGTGGCCGGCGAGCATGTTCGCGAAAAGTCGGATCGCAAGGCTCAAAGGGCGCGACAGGAACGAGACGAACTCGATCAGCACGATCAGCGGCAGTAGCCAAAGCGGTACGCCCGACGGAACGAAGAGCTTCAGGAAGCCGAGGCCGTTCTTGTAGAAGCCATAAACGATGACGATGGAGATCGTCAGCATGGCGAGCGTGAAGGTGACGATGATGTGGCTCGTCGGCGTGAAGGTGTGGAGCCCGTGCGGCGCGCCCGGAATGGTCGGGAAGAGGCCGAGCAGGTTCGACATCAGGATGAAGATGAAGAGCGAGAAGACGTAAGGGAAGAACTTCATGCCTTCGGAGCCGATGGCGCCGCGCACCATGTCCGCCACGAATTCATACATGATTTCGGCGACCGACTGCAGCGGGCCCGGAATGAGCGCCCGGCCGCGCGCCGCGAACACGAAGAACGCCGTCGCGACGCTAACGCCGATTACCATCCACAGCGCCGAGTTCGTGAACGAGATGTCGAGCGAGCCCAGCGAAAGCGGGATCAGCTTTACGATCTCGAACTGCTCCATCGGGCCGGCGGCGTAAAGGTCGATCATTGTCTCCAGCGTCCCCTTTGAACGCTCCTTCCGGGAGCGTTCGTCTTCATCTCTTCGGCGCCGGTCATCCGCCTTCGGATGAGTCGCCGTGCATATTTTTCATCGCGCGCGCCACGTTCATAACGCCCGCCGCAAAGCCGACAAGGGCGCCGGCGAGAAGTCCGAAGGGAGAAATCCCCAGGAATTTGTCCGCGCCCAGTCCGAGCAATACGCCGACGATCATCGCCGCAAGCAGCTCTGAGGCGACGCGGAATGCGCGCCCCATCGCCTGGCCGCTTCCTGCGCGTGAGCTTTCAGCGTTCGTTTTGTCGCCGCGCACGGCGTCCAAACGCTTTGAGAACTCATCAAGCGAGGGCGGATTTTGCTTGCCGGCGTCGTCCGCCATGGGCATGCCCGGAAAGAGGCGCGGCGAAAGCCGCACCCGAAATCGGCGCGGACCATAGCGATGCCGCGATACAGCGTCAAGCGAGGCTTCGCCTCGCCAAGCGATTGATTTCCAAGAAGAAACCCCGCCGCGGCGTCTCACCGCAGCGGGGCTGTAATTACTTGGCTGGAACAGGGAATCCGCGGTCGCGCATCAAGGCGTCGATCTCGGCGTCACGGCCCCTGAAAGCGCGGTAGGCGTCGGCCGGATCGACCGAATTCCGAGGCGCGAAAAGGTTCTCGACGAGGCGCTTGGCGAGCGCCTTGTCATAGAAGCCGCCCGGGGCCTCCGCGAAGGCTTCCGCCGCGTCGGAGGTGAGGACGTCAGCCCACATATAGCCGTAATAGCCGGCCGAGTAGCCTTCGCCGTCGAAGATATGCCCGAACTGGGTCGAGCGGTGGCGCATCACGAGCTCAGTTGGCATGCCGAGCGCGTCGAGCGTGTCCTTCTCGAAGGCGTCGGGGTTGATGCCCGCCGGGTCGACCGTGTGGTATTTCATGTCCATCAGCGCCGAGGCGAGATATTCCGTCGTCGCAAAGCCCTGATTGAAGGTCGAGGCCGCCTTGATCTTCGCGACGAGGTCCGCCGGCATCGGCTCGCCCGTCTTGTAGTTGACGAGATAGGTGTTGATCACCTCGTCGGTCGGCAGCCAGCGCTCGAGCAGCTGCGACTGGAACTCGGTGTAGTCGCGCACGCCGCCGTTCAGCGTCGGGTAGGCGACATTGGAGGAGAGGGCGTGCAGCGCGTGGCCCATCTCGTGGAAGAAAGTCTCCGCATCGTCCCATGAGACGAGCACCGGCTCGCCCGGCGCCGGCTTCACGAAGTTCGAATTGTTCGAAACGAGCACGGACTGTTCGCCGCGGAAGGTCGTGTGGCCGCGATAGCCGTTCGCCCAGGCGCCGGAGCGTTTGCCCGGCCGCGCGAAGGGATCGAGATACCAAAGGCCGAGATGCTTGCCGCTTGTCTTGTCGCTGACTTCCCAGACTTTGACGTCTTCCTGATAGACCGGAACGCTTCCTGCCTCGACGGGCGTGAACTTGAAGTTGAAGAGCTCGCCCGCAACGAAGAACATCGCCTCGCGCAGCTTGTCGAGCTGCAGGTACTGTTTCACTTCGTCCGAGTTGAGATCATATTTCGCCTTGCGGACTTTCTCCGCATAGAAACGATAATCCCACGGCTCTATTGTGATGCCGGCGCCTTCTGCGTCCGCGATCGCCTGCATGTCGGCGACTTCTTCGTGAACGCGCGCGACGGCGGCGGGCCACACGGCTTCCATCAGCCCCATGGCGCGTTCCGGCGTTTTCGCCATGCGGTCTTCAAGTCGCCATGCCGCATAATTGTCATAGCCGAGAAGGCCGACGCGCTCGTCGCGGAGCTTCAGGATGTCCGCGATGACGGCGTTGTTGTCGTATTCATCGCCATTGTCGCCGCGATTGTAATAGGTGCGCCAGACTTTCTCGCGAAGGTCTCGCTCCGTCGAGAATGTGAGGAACGGGTCCATCGAGGAGCGCGTATTGGTGATCGCATATTCGCCGTCATGGCCGCGATCTTTCGCAGCGGCCGCGGCCGCTTTGACAAGCGAGTCCGGAAGGCCGCCGAGCTGATCGGCGGTGATGTAGGTGACATAGCTTTCTTCGTCATGAAGAACGTTGTTCGAAAATTTCGTGTAAAGCTCGGCGAGTTCCTGGTCGATCGCGGCGTAGCGCTCTTTGGCTTCACCCGTCAGAGTCGCGCCGTCATGGGCGAAACCGTTATAGACGAGCCAGACGAGGCGCTGCTGGTCCGGCCGCAGCGATTTCACTTCGTCGCTTTCGTAAACCATTTTGATCCGCGCAAAGAGCTTGTCATTCTGCGTGATCTTCGAAAAGAATTCGGAGATCTTCGGTGCAAGCTCAGCCTCGACTTCCCGGAATTCCGGCGAGGAGAGATTGTTCGACCAGATGCCCCAATAGGTGAAGAAGCGGTCGAGCGGCTGGCCGGTCGCTTCCAGCGCGACGATCGTGTTCTCGAAATTCGGCGCGTCCGGATTGTTCGCGATCGCGTCGATCTCGGCGAGCTGCATCTTCGTGCCTTCTTCGAAGGCCGGCTTGATGAGCGCGATGTCCATCTTGTCGAAGGCCGGAACGCCGTCATAGGGCCCGGTCCATTCAGCGAGGAGCGCATTGTCGCTCTTCGGCGCTTCGGTCGTCGCCGCCGGCGCGCTTGTATCTTTCGCCTGTTCGTTCGAGCACGCCGCAGCGAGCGTCAACGCAGCCACGCCGGCTGCGGCCAGGAGGATCTTTTTCATGCTTTTTAAGCCCCGCTTATCTGCCATCGGACGATTGAAGCGGGCCCGTAGAGGGCCACAACCGAAATTGCGGCGAAGCGTTACTCAGCCGCGACGAGCTGCTCGGCTTTCGTCAGATCGACCGAGACGAGCTGGCTGACGCCGCGCTCGATCATCGTCACGCCGAAGAGGCGGTTCATGCGCGACATCGAAAGCGCGTGGTGGGTGATGATGATGAAGCGCGTTTCGGTTTCCTGCGCCATTTCCTGAAGCAGACGGCAGAAGCGATCGACGTTGGCGTCGTCAAGCGGCGCGTCGACCTCGTCGAGCACGCAGACAGGCGCCGGGTTCGCCATGAAGACCGCGAAGATGAGCGCGGTCGCTGTGAGCGCCTGCTCGCCGCCCGACATGAGCGACATTGAAGCGAGCTTCTTGCCCGGAGGCGAGGCGTAGATTTCGAGGCCGGCTTCGAGCGGATCTTCCGAATCGATGAGACGGAGTTCGGCCTGGCCGCCATTGAAGAGGCGCGTGAACAGCATCGAGAAATTGCGGTTCACCGTGTCGAACGCTTCGTTGAGGCGCTGGCGCGCTTCGCGGTTGAGCCCGCCAATGGCGGCGCGCAGCTTGCGGATCGCGCCTTCGCAATCCTCGCGCTCGCCGGTGAGCTCGGTGAGGCGGGCCGAGACTTCCTGCATCTCTTCGTCAGCGCGAAGGTTGACGCCGCCAAGGCTCTCGCGCTCGCGCTTGTAGCGCTCAAGGCGCCGATCGGTGTCTTCGCGCGAGGGAAGCTCTGCGCCTTCCTTGTGCTCGGCGATGCCGAGCAGTTCTTCCGGCGCCGCGCTGCAGCTTTCCTGCGCGATGAGGGCGGCCTCCTCGACGCGCGCGATCGCGCCTTCGGACTGCGCTTCGGCGCGCGCGCGCGCCTCGCGCGCTTCGGCGGCGGCGTTGTCGGCGGCGCGCGCCGTGCGGTCGGCTTCCTGCGCGCGCGAGATTGCCTCGGCGAGCGCGTCGCCAGCTTCTGCGCGGCGCTTTTCCGCCTCGCCGATAAGATCGAGAAGGGCGCGGCGCTTTTCTTCGATGGCGGCGGGCGTTCCGGAAGATTGCTCGCGCGCAGTCATCGTCTCTTCGAGGCGCGCTTCGATTTCGGCGATGCGTGTTGACGCTGTCTCGCCGCGTGTGCGCCAGACGCCGCGCTCGCGCGCGAGTTCGGCGAGACGGTCGGCGCGCATCTTGGCTTCGCGCGCAAGATCGCCATGCGCGGCGCGCGCTTCGCTCGCTTTGGCGCGCGATTGCGCGACGCGTTCGCGAAGTTCGGCGAGCGCGGCGGCGGTGAGCGCGGGGTCCGGAAGCTCGGCCTTGGCGGAGCGGTGGCCTTCGATCGCTTTCAGCGTTTCGGCTTCGTCCTCGCCGAGGCGCGCAAGCGTTTCGTCAATCGAGGTGATGCGCGCCGAAGCGCGCTCATTGGCGCGTTCAAGGTCAGCAAGCTTCGAGCGCGACTGGTCGAGATTGCGGCGCGCATCTGATGTGAGCGTTCGCGCTTCGCGTTCGATCGACTGGCGATGCGAGAGTTCTTCGTTCGCACGCGCATGAGCCTCGCGCGCGTTCTGGGCGCGCTCTTCCGCCGTGACGAGATCTTCGTCGAGCGAAGCGAGCCGGTTGCGTTGTTCGAGACGGATCGCGGCGGCGGTTTTCGCTTCGGCGCGCGCGACATAGCCGTCCCAGCGCCACAGATCGCCTTCTGTCGAGACAAGCCGCTGGCCCGGCGTCAGATGCGATTGAAGACGTGCGCCATCCTGCGGTTCGACGACGCCGATCGCAGCGAGGCGGCGCGAAAGCGCGGCTGGCGCTTCAACGAATTCGGAAAGCGGCGATGCGCCGCCCGGAAGCGAATGCGCGCCGGCGTCAAGCGGCGCGGCGCCGAGTGAAGACCAATGCGCGGGCGCTTCGTCTTCAAGCGCTGCGGCGAGGTCATCGCCGAGCGCTGCGGCGAGCGCGTTTTCGTAACCGGGTTCTACGTTGACCGCTTCGATGAGCGCCTGCCAGTCGCCCGGATCGTGCGCGTCGAGCACGCGGCGCAGCGCGTCGCGCTCCGCCTTGATCTCGGAGAGGCTTTGCTCGGCCTTCTGGCGAGGGCCGCGCAGGGCGAGTTCTTTTTCCTGCGCGCTCTGACGTTCTTCTTCAGCGCGGTGGAAGGTCGCTTCAGCAACGCGCACGGCTTCTTCGGCGGCGGCGAAGCGGGCGTTCGCTTCTTCAAGCGCGCGCGCCTGTTCCGGCGTCGGCTCGATGCGCGCGCGTTCCGTTCTCAGTTCTTCGATCTGCCCCGCAATCTTGCGGTGGCGGCGCTCGGCGTCGTCGATTGCAGCGTTGATGGCGCGCCGGCGCGCGTCGAGTTCAGCGGCTTCCGTGCTTTTGGCTTCGAATTCGCGCTCGATGGCGGCGACGGCGTCCGCGGCGGCGGCCATCGCTTCGGCCGCTTCGCGCAGGCGCTCAACTTCCGAGTTCTCGCGCGCCTGAAGGCCTTCTTCTTCCTTCGTCAGCGTCGCGACGGCTTCTTCCGCATCGCGTAGAAGTTCTCTTTCGCGTGCGGCGTCGTTCCGTGCGCGTTCGATTTCTGCGGAAAGGCGTTCAAGCTCGGCGGCGGCGCGGCGCGCTTCCTCGTCGAGGTTTTCGCGCGCGACCGTGAGGCGATGAAGCCCGGCGGCGGCTTCCGCTTCGGACTGACGCAGCGGGTCGAGCGCTTCATGCGCTGCGTTCTGCGCCGTTGAAGCGGCGGCGGCGGCGAGCGCGGTTTCTTCTACGAAGGAAGCGATTTCGGCGAGGCTGTCAGCAGCCGCGTCCCGCGCGTCGACAGCTTCCTGCCAGCGCAGGAAAGCGGCCATCGCTTCGGCGCGGCGAATGTCGCCTGAAATAT
Source organism: Caulobacterales bacterium (assembly GCA_020638525.1). GTDB lineage: Bacteria > Pseudomonadota > Alphaproteobacteria > Caulobacterales > Parvularculaceae > Amphiplicatus. The sequence goes on from JACKIL010000001.1 coordinate 229,478, forward strand.
TGCGGTAGCGCGTCGCTTGGCGCGCCTGACGGGCGAGGGCGCCTTTTTGCGTTTCGAGTTCGCTGATGACGTCGTCGAGACGCTCGAGATTCTGTTCGGCCGCGCGCAGGCGAAGCTCCGCCTCGTGCCGGCGCGAATGAAGCCCGGTGACGCCGGCCGCGTCTTCAAGAAGACGGCGCCGGTTCTGCGGTTTCGCGCTGATGAGTTCGGCGACCTGGCCCTGACGCACGAGGGCCGGAGAGTTCGCGCCCGTCGCCGCATCGGCGAAGAGAAGCTGCACGTCTTTCGCGCGCACTTCCTTCGAGTTGATGCGATAGATCGAGTGGGTGCCGTCTTCCTTGTTGATGATGCGGCGCGAGACTTCGATGACGCTCGCTTCATTGTATTCGGCGGGCGCCGTGCGGTCCGTATTGTCGAGCGTCAGCGTGACTTCGGCCCAGTTGCGCGCAGGCCGCATCGACGTGCCGGCGAAAATGACATCGCCCATGCCGTCGCCGCGCAACGCCTTCGCGGACGTCGCGCCCATCACCCAGCGCAGCGCTTCGAGAAGGTTCGACTTGCCGCACCCGTTCGGTCCGACAATGCCGGTCAGACCGTCGCGGATTTCCAGATCCGTCGGTTCGACGAAAGATTTGAAGCCAACGATATGAAGGTTTGTAAACTTCACTAATTCAGCCCTGACGCGCGCCCCCGCCGCCTAAACGGCGCAAGGCAAGGAAAAGTCGAGTGATCGCCGATTCTTCCGACGCGCCAACGCCCAAGTTTTCCCCTATTCCTTCTTCTCGGCCTTGGCGGCGATCGCTTCGTCGAGCTTGGCTTCGAGATCTTCGGTCGAGCGAACGCCCATCACCTTCTCGCCTTCGATGATGAAAGTGGGCGTCGAATTGATGCCGTAAGTCTCGGAGCCGTCGGAAACATTCTTGTTGATGAGATCGACAAGGTCCTGGCGCTTCATGCAGGCGTCGAAAGCGGCATTGTCCATGCCGGCCTGCGTTGCGATCTTCTCAAGCTCCAGTTTCGGATCCTCGCCGTAAATCCACGTCTTCTGCGTTTTGAAGAGCGTGCCGATGACGAGGAAAAAGGCGTCGGAGCCGCCTTTTTCAGCGGCGCAGCGCGCCAGCACGGAGCCGACATAGGAAAGGCCCTGCGGCGGCGTCGGGAACTCGCGGAAGACGAATTTGATCTTCCCGGTGTCGACATACTTCTCCTTGATCTCCGGATAGATCGTCTCGTGGAAGGCCGCGCAGTGCGGGCAGGTGACGGAGGCGTATTCGATGACCGTGACCGGCGCTTCCTTCGCGCCGAGGATCATGTCCGTCGCATTCGTGAATTCCTTGACCGCGCCTTCCGCGGACTTGCCCGAATCGCCTGCGCCGCCCTCAGACGCGCCGCCGCCGCCGCAGGCGGCGAGGATGAGGGGGAGAGAGTAGAGCGCCGCGCGCAGAGCCTTCGGGAACATGAACACCTCTTTTAAGTGGGGATGATCTTGCGAGAGAGAAGATCACAGGCCGCGCCAGCGGCCACTGCCGGATTTCCCCCGGAAATTCGCCGATGCCGGCGCTCTAGGCAAGTCCCGCTCTCGCCCCTGCCTGAGAATTGAAGCGGCCTATCCGGTTGGTTTCTTCGCCGTGACAGCCGCCCGGAAGCGGCCCAGGGCGGCGTCGAGCTTGCCGTCATCGCTGTCGGGGCCTTTCGCGCCGGCCTGGCGCACCGCGATTCGGGCGACCGCGCCGGGGCCTAAATATTCATTCACCTTGCGCCGGATGGCTTCGGCCTCGAAGTGAAGGCGGGAGGCCGCGGCCCCGCTCGTCGCCACGATTTCGAGGGTGCGCCCGCTCCGCCCGCCCGAAAGCCGGCCGGGCCGGCAAAGGGCGGCGAAATCGGCCCCGACAATGCGGGACCAGTCGGCCGCGAGATTGGGGTCGACGAATCGGGTCTGCCGGGCGAGCTCAGCGAGAACCTGCGCCGAATAGCGCCCGACGCCGGGCGCGGAGGGGCGGGCGGCGCGGGTGACGACGGGAGCGGCGACATCCCTGAGGCGCGGTCTCATCATCTGTTCGGTCTTTCCGATTCTCCGCCGGCCATTGCCGCACGGGGCAAGCCTATCATAGGGATGCGGCATGGCGGCGCGGAAGCAAAAAATGGTCGGCAGGGAAAAGCGCGAGGGAACGCCCGCGTCCGCGCTCCTCGCCTGGTACGACGCAAACGCGCGCGTTCTGCCGTGGCGCGTCGGCCCGGCGGCGCGGAAAAAAGGCGCCGCGCCTGATCCTTACGCTGTCTGGCTTTCCGAAGTGATGCTTCAGCAGACGACAGTTGCGACGGTGACGCCGCGTTTTCAGGAATTCCTCGACCGCTGGCCGAATGTCGACGCGATGGCGAAAGCGCCGCTCGATGACGTGCTCGGCGCATGGGCGGGGCTCGGCTATTATGCGCGGGCGCGCAACCTCCATAAATGCGCCGTCGAAGTCGCAAAGCTCGGCGGCTTTCCGGATGCTGAAGAAGCGTTGCGCACGCTGCCGGGCATTGGCGATTATACTGCGGCGGCGATCGCGGCGATCGCGTTCGATGCGCCCGCTGTCGTCGTCGACGGGAATATTGAGCGCGTCACCGCGCGCCTTTTTGCGATTGAAACGCCCATTCCGGCGGCCAAGCCCGAAATCAAGGCGCGCATTGGCGAGCTGTGGCCGCAAAAACGCTCCGGCGATTTTGCGCAAGCGCTGATGGATCTCGGCGCGAATGTTTGCACGCCGCGCTCGCCAGATTGCGATGCGTGCCCGCTTTCGAAATGGTGCGCGGCGTTCGCTCGCGGCGATCAGGAATCCTTCCCGAAGCGCGCCGTGAAAGCGGCCAAGCCCACGCGCTTCGGTGAGGCTTATGCGCTTTTCAACGGAAAGGGCGAAGTGTTGCTTCAGCGCCGTCCGGAGAAGGGGCTTCTCGGCGGAATGCTCGGCCTTCCGGGTACGGAATGGTCCGTGAAAAAGCCCGATCCCGCGCCGCCGGCGAACGCGAAATGGCGCGCGGCGGGCGCAGTGCGCCACACTTTCACGCATTTCCACCTCGAACTCGATGTCTTCGCCGCGCCGGCGCCGAAAGCGTTTCGTGCGCCGGAAAGTCATCACTGGGCCGACGCTGAAGAAGCGAAACTTCCGACAGTGATGAAAAAGGCGCTCGAACGCGCGACCGGCTGACCAGGCGCGGGCGAAGAAATTTCAAGTTCGGTCTCTCAGCGAACAGCCCTGATGACCGCGCGCCTCAAAAATCCAGATTGTCAAAGAGCGGGCGCACATCGCGCCTCTCGCTGTTTCCAGCGATGACAATCAGCATACGGCAGGTTTTGAAGTGTGGGATAAGTTGGAACAAAGCGGGATCGTTAACCATAATAGGCGCCGGAATTAATGAGAAATTCCGGGTGCTGTCACATACAATTTATTGGGGTACGGAAGGATTCTGGGACCGTTAAGCAAGCGCCAGACTGGTTCCCTCCCTTAAAAAGGGAGGGTTAGGGAGGGTTCCTCCGGTCTTTCAGCACGCGCCAGCGCTGCAATTGAACTCTCCCTTTCGGCCAAGACCGGTTTCGACAAAAGTCGAAACCGGGGCCTCAAGCCCTCTCTTTTCAAGAGAGGGGAAGGCTCAGCGATGCGCGGTTTCGCCGTAAGCCAGCGCTGCGAACTCGCACAAAAGCGGTCGCGTCTCGCGCGGGTCGATAATGTCTTCGACGAGAAACTGTTCCGCCGTGCGGAAGGGCGATGTCACGGCTTTGAGGCGCGTCTTGATAGCGGCGATCGCCGCCGCGGGGTCTTCAGCCTTTTCAAGCTCCGCCTTGTAAGCGACCTCGACGCCGCCCTCCATCGGCAGCGAGCCCCAGTCGCCCGAAGGCCATGCGAAGCGATATTGATAGCGCGTGTGGTTCGACATGGCGGCGCCCGCAACGCCGAACGCCTTGCGCACGATGACGGAGGCCCACGGAACGCTCATCTTGTAGATGGCGTTCATCACCTCGACGCCGCGCCGGATGGTCGCCGCTTTCTCCGCTTCAAGGCCAATCATGAAGCCGGGATTGTCGACGAAGTGAACGACCGGCAGGCGGAACTGCTCCGCAAGCTGAGCAAAACGTTTCGCCTTGTCGGAGGCGTCCGCCGTCCACGAGCCGGCGAGGAAAGTCGGGTCCGAGGCGAGAATGGCGACAGGCCAGCCATCGAACCGCGCGAAAGCCGTAATGACGGAGCGGCCCCAGCGTTTGCCCATCTCGAAAAGCGAGCCCCGGTCGACGACATTCTCCAGAATGCGCCGCATGCTGTAGGCTTGGCGCGCATCGCGCGGCACGGCGGAGAGGAGCATTTCTTCCTTGCGATCGGGCGTATCAGTCACTGGCCCGCGCTCCGGGCGCGCGCGAACGCTGGACGGAAGGTAGGAGAGGAAGCGCCGCGCCAGCGCGAAGGCTTCGTCTTCGCTCGCGGCTTCCTCGTCGATGACGCCGTTCCTCGCATGAATGTCGGCGCCGCCGAGCGCTTCATTGTCGAGTTCTTCGCCGAATGCAGCCGCGACTTTCGGGCCGGCGGTGAAAACCTGCGAAAGGCCGCGCACCATCACCGAATAATGGCTCGCGACAGCGCGCGCCGCGCCAAGCCCGGCGGTCGGCCCAAGCGCGAGCGCGACGACGGGAACCGTGTCGAGATTTTTGACGATATGCTCCCAGCCCGGCACGTAGGGCACATAGGTGAAGCCCATCTGTTCGAGCGATTTTACGGAGCCACCGCCGCCCGTGCCGTCGATCATGCGCACGATGGGCAGGCCCATTTCATGCGCCATCTGTTCGGCCATTGCGAATTTGCGGTGGATTGCTGCATCCGCCGCGCCGCCGCGCACGGTGAAATCGTCGGCGCTTGCGACGATCGCGCGGCCATTGATCCGTCCACGGCCGAAGATGAAGTTAGACGCCGAGAAATCGACAAGCTCGCCGTTCTCGTCATATCGCCCGCGCCCCGCGATCTTGCCGATTTCGCGGAAGGAATCCGGATCAAGCAGCCGTTTCAGCCGCTCGCGCGCATCGAGCTTGCCGCGCGAATGCTGGCGCGCAAGTTTCTCCTCGCCGCCCATCTTCTCGGCGAGCGCCTCGCGCCTGCGGATTTCCTCGACTTCTTTTTCCCAGGACATTTCTTATTCGGGTTTCCACGCCTTCAGCGCATTGATCTTGTTCTGGCGGCGCTCGTCTTCCGACAGAGAGTAGGGCCCGCCCGCTGCGCCTTCCCATGAGCCGTAGGTGGGGTTCGGCATGGCGATCCAGTCGCGGCCCCAATGTTCGGAGGCGGCCTCATAAGCGGCCTGACGGTCGGCGACGGAGCCTGACGCGGCGTCGAGGAAATCGCCGAAATTATCGCCCATCAGCAGGACGACGCGGTGCGTCTCCGCGACGGCGGCGATGCGCGACTCTTTCTTCGACGTCCATTCGGGGCGTTCGCCCTTCGTGTAGATCGTGTCGCTGTTTCCGAGCGGGAAGCCGAGCGCTTTCAGGTTTTCGCGCGTTGCTTCTTCGGTGTCGAAAGTGCGGTTCGTGACGTAGAAAATGGTGACGCCCTTGGACGCTGCGTAATTTGCAAAGGCGACCGCGCCCGGAATGGCGCCGGCGGACGCCGAGTTCGCATATTGCGTCCACAGCTCTTCCGTATATTCGAGCCCGTCCTTGATCGCCGCACCTTCGAAAGTCGAATTGTCGATCACGGTTTCATCGCAATCGACGATCACCGCGAGGGGAAGTTTTTTGTAGTCTTTTGGCTGCTTGTCGGGAACGGCCGTCCAGCTCTTGTCTTTCAGCGCTTCGTCGAGGCGCAGACGGGCGAGGGCGAAGAGGCTTTGCGCTGTCGCTTTGTATTCGACCGACTGCTGCATCCAGAGCGTCGCGTTCAGATTGTCGTTCTGGGGAACGATGAGCGCGGTTTCTGCCGGCGCGCCTGGCGTCGTCGCGCAGCCCGCGATCGCGACGAGAGCCGCAGCAATGATCGATCGGCGGAGCGCGCTCGCTCGCGCGAAATTGCTGGACATGGAAGCTTCCCCAAATGACGGCGCGGCGATCCTATCGGAGGCGCCGCGCGAGGAGAAGCGAACGAGGCAGTCTTAGCCCTTCATTTCCTTGCGCACTTTTTCGCGCAGGAAGTCGATGGGCTTTAGCCCTGTGCGGGTCTCGTAATGCCAGAAAGTCCAGCCATTGCAGGCTTCGGCCTTCTGCACGAGCGCGCCCATTTTGTGGATCGAGCCCTGAACGCGCCCGTCCGGCCCCTCGACGGTGATCGAACCGTCGGCTTTGACGCTCGCAGCGAATTTGCGACGCGGCGCGTAGAGGACGGCGCCGGGTTTGAGGAGCCCTTGTTCGACGACCGTGCCGAACGGAACGCGCGGGGCGGCGCGCTTCGACATCGCCGTTTCGAGATGTTCCGGGTCGGCGGGTTTGACCGCCGCGATGCGCTTGCCCGCCGCCGAGATGTAGTTCGGGTCGCGCTCAATGCCTAGGAAGCGGCGGTCGAGAAGCTTTGCGACGGCGCCCGTCGTGCCCGAGCCGAAGAAGGGGTCGACCACGAGGTCGCCCGGATTGGTCGTGCCGATGAGGACGCGATAGAGCAGGGCTTCAGGCTTCTGCGTCGGGTGCGCCTTCGCGCCGCCCGCGCCTTTGAGGCGCTCATTGCCGGTGCAGATCGGGAGCGTCCAGTCCGAGCGCATCTGAAGATCGTCATTCGCCGTCTTCAGCGCCTGATAATTGAACGTGTAGCGCGAGGACTTGTCCTTCGCCGCCCAGATCAAGGTTTCATGGGCGTTCGTGAACCGCGTGCCGCGGAAATTCGGCATCGGGTTCGTCTTGTTCCAGATGATGTCGTTGAGGATCCAGTAGCCGAGATCCTGCAGCGCCGCGCCGACGCGGAAGATGTTGTGATAGGAGCCGATCACCCAGATCGCGCCGTCGGGTTTGAGGACGCGGCGCGCTTCTGCGAGCCAGGCCCGCGTGAAGCGGTCGTAATCCGAGAACGAGTTGAACTTGTCCCACTCGTCATCGACGCCATCGACGCGGCTGTTGTCGGGCCGCGTCAGGTCGCCGCCGAGCTGAAGGTTGTAGGGGGGGTCCGCGAAGATGAGATCGACGGATTCATCGGGGAGCTTTGCAAGCTCTTCGATCGAGTCGCCCGCAATGATGCGGTCGAGCGTCGGGAGCTCTTTGGCCGCTTTCGACTTGCCGGAATTTTCCTTGCGCCCCGCCATTTCGCTCCGCCCTCCAAAAAAGAGGCGGCAGCATGAGTCCCGGGGAGTCTCGCGTCAACCAAAAAAAGGTAAACGGACTCAATGAGTTAGTTAGCGAGTCGTTAACACATCGGCGCAGCGGATTCCGCATACAACATGTTGTAGACGGGGGAGAAGGAACGCCGATGATGTGGGGTTACGCCGAAAGTTTCGAGTGCGTGGCGATGCGCCTCGACGCCGTAGCCCTTGTTCTTCTCCCACGCATATTGCGGAAACTCGCGCGCAAGTTCGCGCATCATCCGGTCGCGCGTCGTCTTGGCGATGATCGACGCCGCGGCGATCGAGAGCGATTTCGCGTCGCCTTTGACGACCGTGTAGGCCTTGCAGGGGAGTTTGGGTTTGAGATTGCCGTCGACGATGCAGATGGTCGGCGCGGCGGGCAGGTTCGCAACCGCACGCGACATCGCCATCAGCGTCGCCTGCGCGATGTTCATGTGATCGATCTCTTCGACGCTCGCGAGGCCGACGCCGATGCGCGCGACTTTCCAGAGCGCGCTCGCGAGCTCCTTGCGGCGCTGCTCGCTCAGCGTCTTCGAGTCGCGAAGGCCGGCCGGCGTGCAGTGTGGATTGAGAATGACAGCGGCCGCAACGACCGGGCCCGCCCACGGGCCGCGGCCCGCCTCGTCAACACCCGCGACAAGACCGTCGAAAGTGTTCTCGATTTCGAATGTCGGTGTCTGAACCATTCTGGTCGCGTCCCTGAATGCGCTGACCGTTTAATTACTCTCTATTCCGATGACGATTCGTTAAAGAGTGAAAGCTGCGCCGATTTTTCCACAGGCCTCTGAAAGAGATCGAGGCGAAGTCTCGGAAATGCCTCATCGATTCCGATTCGCCGCGTCGCCTTTGCAAATCGCTCCGACATCAATTTTGCGTACACAGTGCGTGGTTCGCGCGCACGGGACCACTGCGGATCGTAATCGCGCCCGCCATTCATATCGCGGATATGGCGCATGACGCGCTGCGCGCGATCGGGATAAGTCGCCTCGAGCCACTCCTTGAAGAGCGTCGAGACTTCGAGCGGCAGACGCAGGATCGTATAACCCGCGAAACGCGCGCCGGCGTCTTTCGCCGTTTCGAGAAGCGATTCCAGTTCGTCGTCGTTTAGGCCCGGAATCATTGGCGCCGTCATCACGCCGACGGGAACCCCGGCGCTGGCGAGCGTGCTGATCGCTTCAAGACGCCTCTTCGGCGTCGCTGCGCGCGGCTCCATCGCGCGCGCGAGGCGCCTGTCGAGCGTCGTCAGGGAGAGCATGGTCGTGACGAGCCGCAGCTCAGCCATCGCCGCAAGGTGGTCGATGTCGCGCGTGATGAGCGCGGACTTGGTGAGGATCGAAACGGGGTGCCGGAACTCCCTCAGTACAGAGACGATCCCGCGCATGATCTGCAAGCGTTTCTCCGCCGGTTGATAGGGGTCGGTGTTCGTGCCGATGGCGATATGGTTCGGCTTATAGGTTTTCGACGCGAGTTCGCGGCGCAGCAGGCTTGCGGCGTTGGGCTTTGCGAACAGCTTCGATTCAAAATCGACGCCCGCCGACAGTCCGTAATAAGCGTGCGTCGGCCGCGCGAAGCAGTAGATGCAGCCATGTTCGCAGCCGCGGATCGGATTGATCGAGCGGTCGAAGGGAACGAAGGGGCTGTCGACATAGTTGATGATCCGCCGGGGCGTTTCCAGCGTCACATCGGTCTTCAGGGGCGGGGCTTCTTCCTCAATATCCCAGCCGTCTTCGGTCTCCTCCCGCGTCAGCTTCTCATAGCGGCCTGAGGCGTTGGACTTCGCGCCGCGCCCGTCCCCTTTCTTGGGCGGCAGACCCTCAGCATTCGGGCGGTGACGAGGGCGACTGGGAACGGGCGCGGCGCGAGCCATGCACAGAAGCTATTTCGCGAATTGGAACAAAGCAAGAACATTCTTTCCACAAGGCCAGCCTCGCGGGCTTGTGGGCGGGGCCGGCCTTCCGGGCCGGGCCGGGCGCGGCTACGCCTCAAGGAATGGATCCTTCGCGCGGCATGATCTCCGTCGTCATACCCACCCTCAATGCGGGGGAGCGCCTTGCGCAGACTTTCGCCGCGCTTGTTCCTGCGACGGTCGAGGGGCTCATCAAGGAAGTCATTATTTCGGACGGCGGTTCAGAAGACGAAACGCTGGCGATGGCGGAGGCGGCGGGCGCACGCATTGTTTCAGGCGAGAAGGGGCGGGGCGGACAGCTTGCGCGGGGCGCGGAAATCGCACGGGCGCCGTGGCTCTTATTCCTGCACGCCGACACGCGGCTTGATGCGTCATGGGCGGAGGAGGCGCGCGGCTTTCTCGCCGATGAGGAAAAAGCGGGCGTCTTCACCCTCGCATTCGACAGCGCGCGCTGGCAGGCGGGGCTGGTCGCGCGCGGGGCGATGGTCCGTACACATCTCTTTCGCGCGCCATATGGCGATCAGGGATTGCTGATCTCGCGCAAGCTCTATGCCGACCTTGGCGGCTATTCGGCGATGCCGCTCTTTGAAGATGTCGAGATGATTGATCGCCTGTTGCGCAAGCGTGGGCGCAAGGCGCTCCATGTGTTCCGGTCGCGCGCTGTGACGTCGCCAGAGCGCTATGAACGCCAGGGATATGCGGCCCGCGTGTTCAGGAATCTCGCCTGCCTTACGATGTATCGCGTCGGCGTTTCGCCGGAAAAGATCGTCGACTTCTACAACGGAAAGCGATGAACGGTTCTCTCATCATCTTCCTGAAAGCGCCTAAGGCAGGCCGCGTGAAAACGCGGCTCGGCCGCGAGGTCGGCATGGGGCGGGCGGCGGTTCTCTTCCGCATGATGGTTTCGTCGACGCTGGCGCATGCGCAGGCCGGCGCATGGCGGAAGATCATCGCCGTCGATCCGCCCGGCGAGATTTACGGCTGGCGCGCGCACTGGCCGTCCGTCTTCGAACGCATGCCGCAAGCGCCGGGCGATCTTGGCGCGCGCATGAAAGCGGCGTTCGACGCTGCGCCAAAAGGGCCGGTTATCATCATCGGCGCCGACGCGCCGCAAATGCGTGCGCATCATCTTCGCGCTGCGTTCAAGGCGCTCGGGCGCGCTGACGCCGTGTTCGGCCCTGCGCATGATGGCGGCTACTGGCTCATCGGTCTTTCCCGCAGCAAGCCCGCGCCCAAGCTGTTCGAGAATGTGCGGTGGTCGAGCGAACATGCGCTCGCAGATACGCTCGCGAGCCTGCCGCCGGATTTCCGCGTCGCCTATGCGCCAACCTTGCGGGACATTGATGACGCCGCCGACCTCAAAGCGGCAGGGCCTGTTCTGAGATCGAAAAAGCGCTTCTAGAGCACGTTCCCGAAAAGGCGAGTCGAGGAACGTGCTCTAGGTTTTTGCTTTCGCCGCGCATTTTTTCCGAAAACCGGTTCCCACTTTTCGGAATGCGCTTCTAGAAGCGCGCGCCAATACCGACGCCGAAGACGAAGGGATCGATCGCGACATTGACCGTGCTGAGGCCGTTCGCGTCGAGGGCGTAGCCCGTCGTGTCGATCTCAAGATATTTGAGGTCGAAATTGATGAAGGCTCTCTCGGTGATCGCGATATCGACGCCCGCCTGGTAGAGAACGCCAATGCTGTCGTCGATCGTTACTTTCGTGGGGCCGAAAGTCGCGAGCAGCGATCCGCTTTCATGTTCGAAGAGAAAATTCGTCCAGTTGAAGCCGACCCCGAGATAGGGCCGCAGCTTCGCCTCCGGAAACGGATGGAACTGCAGCGAGCCCATTGAGGCGAGCGCATCCGTGCCAACAATGTCGCCAAGAAACGCTAAGTCGCCTTCGCCGCTGATATTATGGTGCGTCGGGTAGCCGACAATCGCCTCATAGGCGATGTGGCGCGTGAAGAAATATGTAAAGTCGACTTCGCCCGTCATGGCGTTGTCGATGGAGACCCCGCTATCGGGAAAGGCGGGCAGCACGGGCCCGGAGCTCTCATTCGGCGCGACGAGCAGGGCGCGCGTGCGCACGAGCCAGTCACCCTTTTCTGCGAAGGCCGGCGTTGCGAGCATGGAAGCACAGAGAAAAGAATAGAGTAATTTCTGCACTTATCTCAGTCCCCCCAGCGTTCTGCTTGGCAGGCCTTTTGGCAGTCGAAGCTTAAGAATTCGCTTCGCGTGACGCTCTGGCGAGCAGCGGCCTGGCGCGGGCGATAAAAAGGCGATTCGACCTTATGGGCTTCCGGCTGCGCGCGCGCATTGACGGGCCGCGCGATGAAAGAGCAGTCTGCCGGCGTAAATTGGAGGGCGATCATGTTGAAATGGATTGGCGGGCTGCTGGCCATCGTCGTCATCGGCGCGGCGGCGTTTTTCTTCTTCGTTCTTCCAGCGAAATTCGAGGCGAGCCTCAACCGCGTCGTTCCAGTCGAGCCGGTGACGGTGACGCCCGAAGCAGAAGCGCTCCACAAGACGCTTCGCGTCGCAGACCTTCACGCCGACACGCTGCTTTGGGCGCGCGATCCGTTGAAGCGCGCGAACCGCGGCCATGTCGACCTGCCGCGACTGGAAGAAGGCGGGCATCGGCTGCAGGTGTTCTCCGCCGTCACGAAGACGCCGAAGAATTTGAATTTCGAGCGCAATACGGGCGATTCCGATCAGATCACCTTGCTCGCCATCGCCGAGCGCTGGCCGGTTAAAAGCTGGGGGAGTCTCGCTGAGCGCGCGCTCTATCAGGCTCGCCGCCTCGACAAGGCCGCCGCTCATTCGAATGGGGCGCTCAAGGTCGTTCACTCGCGCGCTGAACTCGCCGAGGCGCTCGATAGCGGAGCGGTCGCCGGCATCCTCGCGACGGAAGGCGCGCATCCGCTCGAAGGCGAGCTCGCCAATCTCGACCGGCTTTATGATGCGGGCTACCGCATGATGGGCTTGCAGCATTTCTTCGATAATGAACTTGGCGGCTCGCTTCATGGCGTGAGCGGCGAAGGGCTTACAGAGTTCGGACGCGAAGCCGTGAAAGCCGCGATTGCGCGCGGCATGATCATCGATCTCGCGCATTCGAGCGAGGCGGTCGACCGTGACGTTCTGGCGCTTACTGACGCGCCCATCATCGTTTCGCATACGGGCGTACGCGGCCAATGCGACAGCCGGCGCAATATCTCGGACGAACTCATGCAACAGATTGCGGCGCGCGGCGGCGTCATCGGCATCGGCTTCTGGGAAGGCGCCGTATGCAAGGGCAGCGTCGGCGCGATTGCGGATGCGATCGTCTACGCCGTCAATCTTCTCGGCGCTGAGCATGTCGGTCTCGGCTCGGACTTTGACGGCGCCGTCACCGCGCCAATCGATACGGCGCAAGTCGCAGAGCTGACGCAGGCGCTGATGGATCGCGGACTCGACGAAGGAACGATCCGCCTCGTGATGGGCGAAAACGAAATCCGCTTCTTCCTTGAGAACCTTCCGGAAAACTGAGCGGTTTCTCGATCGCCGAAACTCGGCGGTTTTCTAAAGACGTCTATAGCGCAATTCTCTTTGCGTCGTTCTCATGCTGCGATAAGCACGCTGAACTTCGGCGGCGTCAACGCGTGACATCTCTCGCGTAAACGCTCCAGTTTTGTCGCGGTTGCGTGGGGTCAGCGAGAATGATGAGCGAGTTTCGCAAGCGTCTGCTATTTTTCGCGCCACTCTTGACGCTTCCATCTCTTTCTTACGCCGCGCAGGATGAAATCGTCGTCACGGCGACGAAGCGTCTTCAGAGCCTTCAGGATATTCCGGCGAGCGTCGATGTGCTCTCTGGCGACGATATCGCCAAGGCGAACGGCTTCAACAGCGCGGAAGAGATCACCGAGCTTCTCTCCGGCGTGCAGGCGGCGGTCGCCAATGGCAGCCAGGTCGCCTTCCAGATCCGCGGCATCGGCGCCGTCGACCATCAGGCGCTGACGCCGACCGCGGCGGCCGTCTATGTCGACGGCGTCTTCCTTGCGACCAATGTGCAGACGGGCCCGCTGCTCTACGACCTTGAGCGCGTCGAAGTGCTGAAAGGCCCACAAGGCTCGCTTTACGGGCGTAATGCGTCGAGCGGGGCGATCAACTTTCTTACAGCGCAGCCGACGGAAGAGGCTGAAGGCTATCTCGGCTGGTCCTATGGCCGCTTCGACCGGATGGATGTTTCGGGCGCCTTGAGCGGACCGGTCGCCGGGACTGTGAGCGGGCGCCTTGCGGGCCGCTATCTCAGCGAGGATGCAGCGCTCGACAATGTGCGGACGGATGCGGCCTACCCGAAAGGCCCGGCGAGCGCAGGCGGCGAGCGCAATGAATTCGGTTTGCGAGGGTCCCTCGAATGGCGCGGTGCAGGAAACGCGCGCATCCTCGCACGCGCGCACTATGAAGAAGACAATGGCGTCAACGCCTCGCCGCGCAATCTCAACCTTGCGGTTGGCAAGCACGAAATCTCCGTCGGCGCTGACGGCGTTCAGGATACGGATAATGAATTCTACGGCGCCTCAATAGAGGCGAGAGCGGCGGCGGGCGCGTGGGACCTCTATTCGCTGTCAGCCTTCGAAGGCTACAACCAGCAATATGGTTTCGATTTCGACGGCGCGCCCGCGCCTTTTGGCGATTATTCACTGAACGCAAACCTGCATTACGACCGCGACTTTTCGCAGTGGAGCGAAGAGGCGCGCGTGCAGCGCGACTGGAGCTTCGGCCACTCGCTGTTCGGCGCCGCTTTCTCGCGTGAGGAATTCTCGCAGGAATATCTCATCTGGTGCGGCGTGCTCGATCCTGAAACGCTGCTTGGCGATTGCCGCTATGTCGGCGCGCCGGGGCGTGTTGGGCCGTCGCCTGCTTCGCCGGGCGTTGCGACGACTCTCATCACCGATATAGACCAGACGCGAACGAGCGCGGCTGTCTTCACCTATAACGACGTCGAGCTATCGAGCGCGCTGACGCTGACGCTCGGCGCGCGCTTCACTCACGAAACTATCAAGGGCGAGGGGAGCGGGCGGCATATCTTCGACGATGGAACCATCGCCTACAACAATCGCGATGGGCTCGGCGAGGCGATCGGTTCGAACAGCATTGAGGAGAACCGCGTCAGCGGCAATGCGGCGCTACGCTATCGTTTCCAGAGCGGCGCCATTCTTTATGCGTCATTCGCCAATGGCTACAAAAGCGGCGGCTTCAACGGCGAAGTCCAGAACAATGCGACGCATTTCGCCGATGAGGGATTATTCACAGCGGAGACCGTGAACGCCTTCGAGCTTGGGTGGAAGGGCCGCCCGAGTGAGGCGCTATCGATCAACGCGGCGCTCTTCTATCAGACTTATGATGCGCCGCAGGCGCGGATCTTCGTCAATTTTCCGCTGCCGGATGGAACATCCATCACCAGCAATTCGCTCTCCAATCTCGACAAGGCGCGAGCATACGGTTTCGAGGGTTCGGCCGAATGGCGCCTTTCCGATGCGTTTCAAGCTGGCGCTTCGCTCACTTTGCTCGAAACCGAAATCGTTCAAGAGACGGATGTCGGTGGAAACGCGGCGCTGTTCGACGGCAACCCGCTGCCTTTCGCGTCGGAAGTCTCCGCCGTTGTCTATGGCCGCTTTGCGCGCGAGATCGCCGACGGCGTAACGGCGAAGCTGCAGAGCAATGCGAAGTTCGAAAGCGCGTTCTATCTCGATCCTGAGGGGCGCGCCGACAGGCGGCAGGGCGGCTATACGCTTGTCGATGCAGAAGCTTCACTCATCTTCGATCGCACCGGTTTCACGATGAGCCTGTGGGCACGCAATCTTCTGGACAAGGATTACGCCGTCTCAGGCTTCGGTTTCATCGGCTACAATGTTTTTCTTGGCGACCCGCGCACGTATGGCGTCGCGCTGAAGAAGGCGTTCTAGAGCCCGCGCGCCGCCTAAGCGCGAGGACGAAACACCAGAAATTGCAGCCCGCCCGGCGTCGTTTGCGCCGACTGCAGATCAAGCTGGATGGGATCTCCGTCCCGCGAGAAAAGGCAGCGGCCCTGACCTGCGATTGCGGGGCAAATGACGAGCTTCAGCTCATCAATCAGCCCGGCGTCCAGCAAAGTTTGCACGAGGCTGATGCTCCCGTGGACGCCGATCGCTTTTCCGGGCTTGTTTTTGAGAGCCATGACTTCGTCGCGAAGGTCGCCAGAGAGCAGGCTCGACTGCGACCAGCCAAGACTGTTCAGCGTTTTTGACGCGACATATTTCGGCGTGTTGTTAATGAAGGTCGCGAACGGCTCAATGTTCGAGCTCGGCCAGAAGTTCGACCACTCTTCATAGGTTTTCCGGCCGAGCAGCACCGCATCCTGCTCCGCAATCGTGTCATCGAGCGGATCGAGATCCTGATACAGATCTTCGCGAAGGAACCTGTTCGGCGTTTCAACAACACCGTCCACGGAGATGAAGAGATAGGAGATCAGTTTCCGCACGGCCTATCCCCCTTGCTGGCGCCGGCCGGTTTCACGGCGATCGAAACGCCGGAACCGTCATTGCGGCGCTCAATTTGCCACGATCCGAAAGGTTTTGACAGCTGCGGGGAGAGGGGCGTGCGGAAGCGGTCAGTCGTTCCTGCTCCAGCCGACCGCCTCTTTGAGGGCCGTCATCTTCTCGTAGGCCGTTTCCATGTCGTCGCGCGGCGCTGCGAGGCGCAGGTCGCGCAAGCGCTCAAGGGAATTGGCGAGAACCGGAAGCGGCGGGCCGCTCGCCGTGATCTGTTTCAGGTGGCGCGTGTCGACCGCCTCAGACGGTTTCACGATGAAGGAGCGGAAGAGCATGTTGTGATGCTGCGCGGCCGTGCGCCCATGCGCGATGCACGTCTCGATGAAGGCTGCGCCGTTCTTCCTGAACCATTGCTGATCTGACGAAGCCGGAATCGCTTCGATGAATTCATCGAGCAGGCTCTTACGCCGCAGGCACTCGCGCAGGTCCTGCTGGTCGTCCGGCATCATGAACAGCATCTTGTCGACTAGCATCTGCGCATATTCGGGGTCGTTCGCGCGGCAAAGCCCGAGCAGGAGGTCGATCTCGTTAATGCCTGCAAAGTCGCCTGCATTCGCGCCGCGATATTCCGCGCGGCCCACCCGATAAGGTTTGTAATAGGGCCGCACGCAGTAGAAGAAGCGTTCTGCGTCGAGCTCGTCAAAGAGAATCTTGTTGTAGCGCGCGACATCCTCAAGCGCATTCTTCGCATCATTGAAAAGCATGAACGCCGCCGGGTTCGAAACACCGAGCGGGGGAATGCGCATCAGGGCGTCACCCGCGCGCTTGTAACAAAGAATGCCGAGCGTGTTGTAGTCGATGAAAACGAATTCATCCTTGAGCGAGGTGAAGCTCTTTTGAACGCCGTTTATGGCGCGATTATGCGTTGCAAGATGCGCGGTTGCGAAGCGCGGCGCGACGCCGAGCGAAGCGCCGATATGCATGCCGAGCGCGGAACATTCTGCGAAGGGGGAGGTCTCTTCTCGCGCGGGATTGGTGAGTTCATGCCGGCGCAGCGCGCCCATGAAGAGGCCGAGATTGCCGAGGAGGTCGAAGGCCCGGTCGAAACCTTCATCCGTATTGCCTTCCGCAGCGAGGGGCGAGACGAGCGCACGACCTTCGCGCGCGAGCGCGTCTTTAATGTCGTTGCCGACGCCATCGACATTCGCGCGGTCTTCCTGCGCGAAATAAAGCTCCTCCAGCGCCGTGTTCATTTCGACGAAGGAGGTTCTGATCCACTGATCGAATTTTTCTGCCGCTTTGCTCATGTCAGCGTCCTTCCTTATTCGCCGCAGTCGGCGAAATAGCGCGCCATGCGGTTCAGCGCTTCCTCGATGCGCTCATAAGGCTCGGCGCCGAAGCAGATCCGCAAATGCCCGTCGCCCGCGGCGCCGTAGAAGCTTCCTGCTTCCGTGACGACATGGCATTGCTCGAGAATCTCTTCGGCGACTTTCGCGCTCGATTTGCCGGTCGCGGAAATATCCGGATACGCATAGATCGTTCCCTCCGGCGTCGCGCAGTTGACGCCGGACATCTGGTTCATGCGGCTGACGACGAGATCGCGCCGCCGTTTGTCGTCGTCGAGCATCTCCCGGATGACATCCTGCGGGCCCTCAAGCGCTGCGCGCGCGCCTTCCTGAATGAAGACGTTCACATGCGCGACATCGTTCATGGTGATCTTCAGGATCGCCGGCATGTATCGGGCGTCGGCGGCGATATAGCCGATCCGCCATCCGTCCATCGCATAAGCCTTGGTGAAAGCGAACAGGCTGAACGTGCGCTCGCGCATGCCGGGCAGGGACGCGATGCTGATATGCTCGGCGCCGTCATAGACGATCTGTTCATAGACTTCGTCAGAGAGAACGAGCAGATCATGCCGGATCGCAATATCGGCGAACGACTGAAGTTCCTCACGCGAATAAACGCGCCCCGTCGGGTTCGCCGGATTGACGAGGCAGATCATTTTTGTCTTCGGCGTGATGCGCGCTTCGATCGTCTGCGGATCAATCGCGAAATTGCGCGCCTTGTCGAGCGGGGCGAGGACGACCTTGCCGCCCGCCAGCTCGATCTTGTTGACGTGCTGCGGATAATAAGGCTCGAGCAGGATCACCTCGTCGCCCGGATCGATCGCCGCCATCATCACCGCGTAAGAAGCGTGCGTGAGGCCATTGGTGACGACGATCTCGTTTTCGCTGAAGTTGACGGCGTTATGATCGGCGAGGCGCTTCACGATCGCGCGGCGCAGGCCCGCATTCCCGGCGAAGTCGCCATAGTGAACGAGCCCGCCCTGCAGCGCGGCGATGGCGCCGTCCTTGATATGCTGCGGCGTGTCGAAACTCGGCATGCCGACTTCGAGGTGGATTACGTCGATCCCCTGATCCATCAGCTTCCGGGCTTTTTCATACATGCCGAAAGACTTCGGGGAACTCTTCGAAATCCGGTCGGAAGGCCACTTCATGCCGCTTGCTCCACGTCTGGGGTTAAAGCCGTCAACGCCGGATCATTATCACTCATTATAGGCGGATAATCCCCAATTTTCTCAACCGGTCTTGGGTTTGTGGGTGAAATCACCTAATATGAATTGATATGAGAGAGAAAAAATCTACCGAATTTGCGCCGCTCGATGAGAAAGACCGGCGGATCCTGCGGTCGCTGCAGGAAGACGGGCGCATGTCGCACCTTGCCCTCGCCGAGAAGGTGAACCTCTCTGCGACGCCCTGCGTGCGCCGCGTCCGCCGGCTCGAAGAGGAAGGCTTCATTCGTCAGTATGCGGCGGCGGTCGATCCGCGTGCGGCGGGGTTCAATGTTTGCGTCATCGTGATGATGAAACTCTCGGCCAAGACGCGGCAGGCGGCGGAGAAGTTCACTGCGGCGATTGCAAAGGTGAAAGCCGTCTCCGAATGCCACTCGCTTTCCGGGCGCTATGATTATCTCTGCAAAGTCTATGCGCGCGATGTCGCCGAGTTCGAGAGCCTCGTCATGAGCGACCTCAGCCAGCTCCCCGGATTGATGGATATGGAATCCTTCTTCATCCTGAGCTCGCCGGTCGATGCGCGCGGCGTGCCGGTCTGACGACAGTCATTACTGTGAAGCGGTCAGGCGCGCTTCGCCGTCTTGTGCGGCACATATTCAGGAAGGAATGTCCGGCAATAGGCGATGCGGGCCCTTTTCGCCTGCTCATGATATTCTTCCGTGATGATCCCGTGGCGATGCACTGAAAGAGACCAGATCGCGTCGCTGATGATGATCGTTTCGGTCAGGCGTTCGACAAAATCCGGAATCTGCGGCATCTCGAAATAGGTGTTGAGTTCTTCGATCGCCCTTGCGGCGGCGCGTCCGTTGAACTTGAGGTCGAGCGCCCTGATGGTTGAAGAAAGACCCGTGCCCAGAATCAGTTTTCGGGCGGCGGGGTGCGCATTGTAGAACGCGCCAGCTTCCGCGAACCTGTCTTCTAGGAGCTGCTGCCAGGAGGTAGGCCTCTCCGTCGGCGGCGTTTCGAGCGCTTTGAAGAACATGTCGTCGAAATGCTCTGCGAGCGCAAAGTAAACGCACGCCGCGTCAGGGAAGAAGTGATAGATGGACTGCGCCGAGACGCCGGCTTCTTCCGCGATCTGATAGATGCTGATGTCGGCGGGCTCCATGTCCTCGAGCAGGCGTTCGGCCGCGTCCAGAATCGTCTTGAACCGCTCCTTTCCCCGCTTCTGTTTCGGCAGCCTTATCGTCTGAAGGCGCGAGTTGTTCGCCAGCCGCGAAGTTACTGGCGCTAACGCGTCCGCTTCTTTTTTCTTGGTCTTCGCTCTGCGATTCATTCAGCCTCTGATCCATTCAGGCGGACGCAGCCGCCGCGCCGGCGCCCTTCCTGTTCTTAATGGAGGGTCCCGCCCTTCGGGGAAAGGCGCCAAATCCCCGCGCCGGGGGGAGCCTCGCCCCAAGGTAGACGCCTAACGCTCCGGGAAGATAGCAGGACTATTGCTTTTCGGATAAATATCCGTAAATTTGAACGGATTGAGATCGGGTAGGGGCGTTGGCAAGCCAATGAATGCAGGGGAACGCCTGACGTTACGCGCGGGCAGTCGGATCGCTAATGCGCAGATGGCCGCCAAAGCCGCCGCGATAATTCTCGCTGCGACAGCTTCGGGTTTTGCGCCCGCCGGCGCGCGGGCGCAGGAAACGGGCGGCGATCTTTACGAGACCAATTGCGCCGCCTGTCACGGCGCCGCCGGAGAAGGAAACGCCGCGCTTCAGGCGCCCGTGCTCGCGGGGCAGGGCGAAGCCTATCTTGCAAGGCAGATGGCGAATTTCGCATCGGGCAAGCGGCGCGCCGACGACAACCCGACCGCTGCGGGCATGATCTTCATCCTTGAAGAGATGGCGCAGTCGGACGCGCAGGTGATCGCGAAATATCTGTCTTCACTGGCGCCGCCGTCGATCGAGCAGGACAGGGCCGCGGCTAGCTTCAAGGGTCGAGGGCTCTATTCCGGATGCATTTCCTGCCACGGCGCGAAAGGGCAGGGCAATGAAGCCTTGGGCGCGCCGCGCCTCTCCGCGCAATATGGCTGGTATGTCGAGGGACAAATCAAAGCCTTCAAGAATGGCGCGCGCGGCTTTCACGCCGATGATGTCTATGGAAAGCAGATGAAGGCGATGGCGGATACGGTCCGCTCAGACGAAGACGCCGCGCTTATCGTCGATTATCTGGCGACACTGGAGCCCTGAGTTGAAGCGGGCGCTGATTTCGCTTTGCGCGATGGCGCTTCTGGGGGCCGCAAAAGCGGATCGCATCGAGCTGAACGATCGGTGCCCTGCGAGCTTTCGCTTGCTTGAAGACGGCACTTGTGAACTCGTCACGCTTTATTCAGCCTATAGCTCGCCCGCGAACCATGGCGGGGTGCGCGCGCATATCAGCCCGCCCGCGAAGCGCTATACGCCGAAAGAAATCGACCTTGGGCGTTATCTCTTTTTCGATCCTGTCCTGTCTGTGAACGGAACGATGAGCTGCGCGTCCTGTCACGATCCGGCGAAGGGTTTCAGCGATGGCAGGAAGCGGGCGGTCGGACGCGGCGAGCTTGAAAGGGCAGCGCCGACATTGTGGAACGTCGCTTTCGCGGACAAATATATGTGGGATGGGCGCGCGGCGACGCTCGAAGAGCAAGCGGCGATGCCGCTCTATTCGCCGAAGGAGATGGGCGCGACGCCAGAGTCGGTCGAACGCGCTTTGCGCGCCGCCCCGGCCTATCGGGATCTTTTCAATCAGGCGTTCGGCCAGCTTCCGACGGCTGAGCTTGCAAGCGTCGCGCTCGCAGCGTTCGAATCGTCGCTGATCAGCCTCAACAGCCGTTATGACCGCTATGCGCACGGCGATGAAAGCGCGCTCAGCGAACAGGAGATACGCGGGTTCAACGCCTTTCGCGGTTTCGTGGCGCGCTGCTCGCAATGCCACATCCCACCTCTGTTCACCGATTTTGAGCTCGCGGTCGTCGGCGCGCCGGCTGATGACCAGGGCCATGAAGACGCGGGCGCCGGGGCCCTATCCGATGATCCCTCTCTCTACGGAGCGTTCAAGACGCCGACCTTGCGCAATATCAGCCGCACCGCGCCTTACTTTCAGGCTGGTCAGTTCGGCACGCTCAAAGAAGTCGTCGAGTTTTATAACGACACGAGAGGGCACGCGGCGCCGCAAGGCAAGCCGCTGAAGATACATTGGCACGTTCACATGACTGAAGGGCCGGAGCTCTCGGAGGAGGACGTTTCCGACATCGCCGCGTTTCTTCTGGCGCTGGAAGACGAAACGCTCTCGCCGGAAATCCCGAGCCGGCTTCCGTCCGAACTACAGCAAAACGTCCGCCAGGGTATGGCGACGAGCGGAGGATTGAAATGAAGCACCGACATGATTTGCTAATAGGAGCGTGCGCCGCATCTCTGGCGCTCTTTGCGTGCCTGCAGCCTGCTTTGGCGCAGAGCGGGTCCGTTCTATCGGACACCTCGGACGTGGAATTGCAGCAAAAAGTGCAAGCGCAGGCCGCTGAAAAGATAAAATGCGCGCCGCTCGCCGACGCCGCTAAGGCGCAAGAGGCTTTCGCATCGGCGGTGAACGACAAGTGGGACCGTGCGGCGGTCGGATGCGCGATCGAATACGGATTGACCGCGTTCGACGCGCTACCGCAATCGGATGAAAGGAAGGTCGCCTTCGGCCTAGAGCTGATGGGCGCGATCGTCAGCTATTTCGACGTCATCGATAAATCCTACAACAAGCTCTATGAGAGCACCGACACGGCCGCCGAGCTTTCGCTGCGCTGGGAGACCAATCGCGCGAATGGCGACAAGGTTCTTGCGGCGCTCGAACCTGCGGCGGCGGATGTCGTGGAGTTCCGTCTCCTGAGCGCGGCGTTCAAGCTTGCTTCATCCCAGCGCGGCGTTGACCCGATGGTTCAGGGAAAGCTGCAGAGCGAAGCGCTCGCCGGGCTGCAAGGCGTGATGGCTGAAAAGCCCGAAGCGCTCGGCGGGCTCGCGCCGCTTCTGATGGGGCAGCTTCTCTATGCGCTTCCCGGTTTTCTCGGCGGCGATGTCGAAAAGGCGGGCGCATTGTTCGAGCGAGCCCGTTCGATCGATCCAAACAATCTCGCCGCCTATCGGGGGCTGGTCGAATATCACCTCAAAAAGCGCGAGCCGGAAAAAGTCGCGGCTGTTCTCGAAGCTGCCTTGAAGGTCGATCCCCAAGCGCTGAACGCGCAGGACTTCGTTGACGACGCGCAGTTTCTGGGCGGGCTCGCAGTGCGCGCGGGGAGAGAAGATCTCGCAGCGTCTTTCAACAGCGAGCGCGCCAAAATGCTTGCGGAAAAGCCCTATCTGCAGACACGCAAGAAGGCCGCTTCCTTCGGGCACGGGGCGGAAGATCCGTTCACGGGCAAAGACAGCAACGAACTCAAGTAAATCCTGAAAACTGGACGCCGACATGAAAAATCAGAACCACCTGAAATACGCATTCGTCATGCTTCCCGTGCTCCTCGCAGCCTGTTCGGGCGGGGGCGAGACAAAGCAGGAGGCGAAGCAGGAAGAGTCCGCGCAAGCCTCCGCATCGCCTGAAGGCGCGGCGGGCCCGCGCGAAATCGTCGTTGAAGAGGGCGGCAGCATTCAGGCGGCGGTGAACGAAGCCAAATCCGGCGACACCATCATCGTGAAACCCGGCGTCTACAAACAATCCGTCTACATCGACAAACCGAACATCACCTTGCGGGGCCTGCGCGACGGCGATCGCTGGGCGGTTCTTGACGGCGAGACGGTCAAGAATGACGGCATCATCGCCTCCGGCCATTCGACAGTCATCGATGGCTTCTACGTCAAGGGTTACAAAGGCAACGGCATCATGACCCAGGGCGCCAACAACTTTCAGATACTGAACAATCACGTCGAAGGCGCTTTCTACGGCATCTTCCCCCAATACGGGCGGAACGGCCTCGTCAAAGGAAACACCGTCACGGGTTCTGAAGACGCCGGCATTTATGTCGGGATGTCCGATAATATCGACGTTCTTGAAAACGTCGCCTACGGCAATGTCATGGGTCTCGAATTCGAGAACACGCGCAACGCCCTGATGGCGCGTAACCACATTTACGGGAATGCGAGCGGCATCGCGCTGACGATTGTGCCGGGCCTGCCAGTGAAAGACGCCTATTCGCAGGTGATCAAGGACAACAAGATCGAGAAGAACAACATCGAGAACTTCGCACCGTCGAGCTCGATCGCGGCGGGCGTGCCGAGCGGCGTCGGCATTATCGTCGTCGGGCCGGATGATATCACCATCGAGAACAATGAAATCGCCGGAAACGACAATGTCGGCGTTCTGGTCACGGACTTGCTGACATTCGGCCTGTCGAATGATCCGAAAGTCGATCCCTATTCCGACGGGATCAAGATCATGAAAAACACCTGGCGCGACAATGGCGATAATCTCTCCGGCATGCTCGGCGGCATGATCGCAGCAGCGAGCCGCAGCGGCGTTGAAATTCTTTCCATGGGCAAGGACCGAGATAGCTGCCTGCTTGCTGAAGATGGCGTCGACGCGCTCGGCGTCGATCAGTGGACGGCGTGCGATCCTTCAATGACGAAAGCGACCTTCGATACGGCCATGATCAAAGACGGCGCGGAAGAGCCCGTCTATTCGCCGGAACAGAAGGGCCGGCTCACTTACCTTGCGGTCTGCACGGGGTGCCACGCCTATGACTCCGTGCTTCACGGACCGTCAGTGGAATCCATCAAAGCGCTCTATGCGGACAATCCTGAAGGGCTTGTCCAATACGCCGCCAATCCTGTTCGCAAGCGGGAGGATTTTCCGGAAATGCCGGCGCAGAGCTATCTTGGCGACGATGTTCTGACGCAGATTGCAGACTACATCCTTTACGATCTCGGGGAGTAACTGATTGGGGCGGCGCTTCGGCGCCGCTCTTCGTGTCCGTAGGCGGACGGCCGGGTTTTCTCGGCGCGCGAGGCGGGGCGAGCGCTGTGGCGCAAAGTCGTCACCTCACGGCGAAATTCGCAGGAATTCGCTGATCTCCCATCCTCGCGCTTGACGATATTGCCAGATTGGCGAATTAATATCTGGATAAATATCCGGATAAAGGGTTCTTTCTGAAGGGGATGACGATGAAAAAATACGCAATCGGCCTGCTTGCGTCGGTCAGCGCGCTTGGCGTCGGGGCGGGAGCGTCCGCGCAGGAAACGTCGGAAAGCGGCGGCGGGCGCATTCTGGATTCAATCGTCGTCACGGCGCAGAAGAAGGAAGAGAACCTGCAGAACGTGCCGATCTCGATCAGCGCGTTCAGCGGCGATGACCTCGCAACGCTCGGGCTCAATCAGAGCAATGAGCTTGGCCAGTTCATTCCCGGCCTCGAAATTTCGACGTCGAGCGGGCAGGGCTCGCAGCTCATCGTCTTCATGCGCGGCGCAGGCCTCAACGATTTCAACACGAACAACTCCGGACCGATTGGCATTTATGCTGACGAAGTGTTCGTCAGCTCGCCCATCCTGACCTCGTTCCAGTTCTTCGACGCAGAGCGGCTGGAAGTGCTGAAAGGCCCGCAAGGAACGCTTTACGGGCGCAACACCACGGGCGGCGCGATCAAGTTCATTTCCAATAAGCCGACGGACGAGTTCGAATTCAAGGCGCGCGGCAGCTATGGCCGGTTCGATACGACGGAGATCGAGGCGGCGATTTCCGGTCCGATCACGGATCGTATTCGCGCCCGTGCGGCCGTCATCAAGAATGACTCTGACGGCTACGTCAAAAACCTCGTGACGGGCGATTATGAGAACGGCGTCGATACGATCGCCTGGCGCGGCATCGTCGATTTCGACGCTACGGACAATTTCACCATTCGCGGATCGGTCCACGGCGCGAGCTCGGACAGCCCCGGTTTCAAACCGAACCAGCTGAGCGTCGGCCCCGGCGGCGCAGATGCGCTCGGTTACTCGGCGCCGGCGGATGTTTTCACTGGCGAGTACAATGAAAGCAAGAAGAACGATCTGAACTCGATCGGCGGCTATATCGAAGCCAAGTGGGAACTGCCTGGTTTCACGGTTACATCGATCTCCGCTTACGACGAAGTTGACAGCGTGGTGGCGGAAGAAACGGACGGTTCGCCCCTGTCGATGATCTCCATCGACTATGGCGTCGAGTCTGAAACGTTCACGCAGGAATTGCGGTTCAACGGCCAGTTCGGACGCGTCGAATGGCTGCTCGGCGGATATTATCTGACCGAAGACCTGACGCAGAACCAGACGGTCGATCTTTTCCGTGAACTTCGCGTTTTCACCGGCGGTCTTTCAGATCCCAACGGGGACATCACCGGCGCGCCCGTGCTCTTCGACAGAACGCTGAACGATCAGGAGACGAAGTCGGTCGCCGTTTTCGCGCAGACAGAAATCGCTGTGACCGACGCTCTGACGGTGACGTTGGGCGGTCGTTACACGGATGAAGAGCGGACATTCGCCGCGACCTCTACGCTGGAAGATCAAGCCCTGTTCGGTCCGGACGGCGTGCCGATCTATAACTTCAGCGGACTGAAGTTGCACGATGATGCGTTCTCCTGGCGCTTCGGCATCGATTATGCGCTCGGCGATCAGGCGCTTCTCTATGCAAGCGCGTCGCGCGGCTTCAAGAGCGGCGGCTTCAACGGCGGGTTCCTCGCATTCGATCCGGTCGAAGCGGCTTTGCAGCTTGACCCTTATCAACCGGAGTTCGTGACGGCCTATGAGGTCGGCTTCAAGTCGGACTTGTTCGATAACCGCCTGCGGCTGAACGGCGCCTTTTTCTATAACGACTTTTCGGACCTTCAGGTGTTCACGCTCGTCAATACGGGCGTAATCCCGATCCAGGTGCTCGACAATGCGAGCGGCGCGGAAGTCTATGGCTTCGAATTCGACGCCGTTTACTACCCGGTTGATAATCTGTTGCTCAACGTCACCGGCGCATTCCAGCACAGCGAACTCGTTGACTTCGTCAGCGGCGCCGGCGCCGACTTCTCAGGCAACAAAATCGCGTTGACGCCGGATGCGTCAGTGACAGCGCTTGCGCGTTACGATTACAACCTCGCAAATCTCGGCGACCTTTATATTCAGGGCTCCGTCGCCTATCGCAGCTCGGTGTTCTTCTCGACCGAGAACAACCCGCTGCTGGAGCAGGACGGCTACGCGCTCGTCAACGCCAGGGTGGGCTTCGCCCATTCGTCGGATAGGTGGGAACTCGCCGTCTTCGGCAAGAATCTCACTGACGAGGCCTATGTGACTTATGCCGGCGACTTGTCCGACTTCGGGTTCATGCAGCGTTATATCGGCATGCCGCGGATCTGGGGCGTGGAACTCGCGATCAATTTCTGATCGACGCTTAAGCCTCATCTAGCTAAGGCGTGAGAGTTTGAATTTCTCCGGTCGCCGGGCCATTCTTGGCCAAAAGCGACCGGAGAAAAATCATGAGTTCTGGTAAAGGGCATTATTCGCCTGCGACGCGGTTCGGAGACCTCATTTTCGTCTCCGGGCAATTGCCGCTGAGCGAAGAGGGCGGGCACGACCCGGCCGCGCCATTCGAGCGTCAGGTGGAGCGGGTCTTCAGGCGGCTGTTCGCGGTGCTGGAGGCGAACGGGTCGAACAAGGATTCGCTTCTCAAAGTGAACGTCTACCTCGACACCATCGCGCTCTGGGAAGAATTCAATCCGCAATATGCAGGGATCATGGGCGAGGCGAGGCCGGCGCGCACTGTCGTCGCGGCGCCGGGGCTGCACTTTGGATATTTGCTGGAAGTCGATGCGATCGCCCATGTCGCCAAAGCGGGCGCGTGATCCTCACCAGCCGTTGAAGCGCGGCCAGACGTCGGTCACGTTCCCGGCTTCATCGACAGCGTAATATTGCTGGTGCTGCGCGGCGGTCGCGCAGGCATGGTTCGGCAGAATGCGAAGCCGGTCTCCCACCTTGAACTGCGGGATGGCGCCTGTCGCACCCGGCCGAAGGGTGATGACGCCCTGTTCCTGGCTGGCGCGCGCGACAACGAGATCGCTGTAAGCTTCGCCGCGTTCCGTGCAGACAAGGCCGAAGAACTGGTCTTTCTCCTGCGCGCGCGTGCCGCGGTCGCCCGACAGCGCCATCCAGCCGCCATCCGTCAGCACCCAGCCTTTATCGTCGCGCCGCCCAATCACCGTCGTCAGCACGCTGAGCGCTATGTCATCGATGGCGCAAACGCCGATGCCCGCCTGCACCAGATCGAAGAACGCATAGACGCCGGAGCGTACTTCCGTAATCCCTTCCATGCTTGCGCTGGAGAGACTTGTCGGCGTCGAGCCAATACTGACGATGGGGCAGGGAAGGCCCGCTTCGCGCAAGGTCTCCGCCATGAAGACGGCGCCGGAACGCTCATTCTCCGCCGCATCGGCGAGCGCTTCCGGCGCTGACAGTGCATAGCTCTCGCCGGCATGGGTAAGCACGCCAGAAAGCGCCGCCTTGCTGTTATGGAGAACGCGCGCGATCTGAAGAAAGCGTTCCGTATCGCTCAGGGGCACGCCCGCACGGTGGCCATCGACGTCGATTTCAATCAGCACCGGAATTGGATCGCCGCTTTCAGCAGCATGGCGCGCGACAGCCTCAGCCGCTTCGACGGAATCGAGAATGATCTTGAGGTCAATGCCTTCGCTGCTGAGCGCTGAAACGCGCGGCAATTTCTGCGGCGAGATTCCGACTGCATAAACAAGATCGACAATGCCGGCCCTGCCGAACTCTTCCGCTTCTTTGAGCGTTGAGACGGTCGCCTTGCCGCTCTCCCCAATAAGATGTTTGGCGATCGGCACGGATTTGATCGTCTTGAGGTGCGGGCGGTGATCGACCCCGAGCGCTTTGGCGCGCGCCTTCATGCGCTGCGCATTGGCGAGTAGCTTCGCGCGGTCGACGATGAGGCAAGGCGTCTCGAGTTCTTCAATTCGAGAAGGTGCAGCGTTATTGCTCGGCATAAAGATTTTTCCAGATCTCGTCAGTACGATTGGCAGGCTTCGCCCATATAGCTTACTGCGCCGCGCATGTGGACGTAAGCGGCGATCTCAGCAGGCACTCATCCGATAAGCGTATTATCTCACCTTGCACAGGCGCGGCAGACTTAGGGAGACTTCACGCTTACGCAAAGAAGGAATATTTGATATTCGGCGTCTACATTTCGCCCGGCGCGTCAGGAGAGAACGATGACCATGCTTCGCATCATTGGCGAATCCGACGTTGAGCGATTGCTCACCATGGACAGGTGCATTGAAGAAATGGCGGCCGCCATGAAGGCCTCGACCGAGGGGGAAGTGCTTATTCCGGCGCGCCAGATCACGCCGTTGCAGAGCGGCGCAGGCTTCTTCGCCCTAATGCCAAGCGCGTCGCAAGGCCGCGGTGTCTTCGGGGCCAAGGCGATCAGCCTGTTCCCGAACAATCCGGCGCAGGGCGTTCCGGCGATCCAGGGGTTCATCTGCCTGTTCGAAGACAAGACCGGCGCGCCTCTTGCGATCATCAATGGCGCTTCAGTCACGGCGATCCGAACGGCGGCGGCGTCCGGCCTTGCGACCAAATTGCTCGCGCGTGAAAACGTCGAAACACACACGATCATCGGAACGGGCGTGCAGGCGGTTGTTCATGCGCAGGCGATTTGCGCGGCGCGCCCAGGCATCATGAAGACGCTCATCTGGGGACGGAACGCGGAGAACGCGAAGAAAGCCGCTGAGGAAATCGCCGGCAAGGTCAACTGCGAAGTCACGGTGGCGTCTGATCTCGAACTCGCCGCGAGGAGCGACGTCATCTCAATGGTGACAGCGGCGAAGAGTCCGATCTTGCACGGGAAATGGCTGCGCGAAGGCGCACACGTCAATCTCGTCGGCCCGCATAAAGCGACAGAACGGGAGGCGGACACGGAGACAATCCTGCGCGCGCGCGTCTATGTCGATCTTCTGGAGAGCGCCAGGCGCGAAGCGGGAGAAATCCTGATCCCGATTGAGGAGGGCGTCTTCAGTCTGGAGGATATTGTCGGCGAGATTGGCGCGGTTGTCGCCAGAACCGCTCCAGGCCGTCAGTCCGCAAGCGACATTACGCTCTATAAGTCCGTCGGCGTCGCGTCGCAGGATCTCTACGCCGCCGCCGCCCTGCTTCGCCTTGCTGAAGAGGCGAACGCGGGCACCGTCGTCTCTCTCTAGTGTGAAGAGAACCGAGTAAGTTTGCTGAGCGCTATTTCGCGAACTGCAATCGGCGTACGGGGGTACAAGGCGACGAAGAGCGTCTTCGCCAGCATCGCCGTTAGATGGTGCCCAGAAGAGGACCCCCACAATCGAGCATTTTCAGTTGCTTACGCCTTGGTGGGACACATTTGGTTGACTGAGTTTATTGGGTTTTTTTGAATTAGTGTCCCACCGCTTTCGGAGGCATTTGAGCGATTTTTCCGGTCCTATGGAACTTCCAAGCCGGATGGCTTGGCTAAAGAGTATGTCGGATTTTTTCCTTTTTCGACATGTCGCCGAGACATTTCGATCGCGTTGACGCATCTCTGAAATATGTCGAGAAAATCAGTAAGTCCGGCCAGACCGCCCTTTGCGGGGCCTGCTGCCGCTGCCGCCGACTGCAATCGTCGAAACGCCTGGTGTGCGCGATAGACTGTATGACCGCGAAGTCGGCAACTGAGAAGATCGCGTCAATCAGCATCCACGGCACCCGGCAATTCGCGCAGGTCGTCGCCTGCGAACAGGCCTAGACGAGTGACCGCATTCTCAATTGCCTCGCGCAAAAACTCTGTTTCCATGGTCCGGAGGAGCAGGCCCAATTCTTCGAACAGCCTGTCGGTCGGCTGGTCTCGCGCGACTCCGATTTCTTGCTTCAGATGAACCGCAAATTCTTTCAGGCGGCGGTAGCGCGCGTACTCATCGGCCATATTGATCAGGAAGTCGCGGCGTTTGCGCTGACGGTCGCGGCGCGCCTCCAATTGGCGCCGAGTTTCGCGCTCTTCATCCTCCAGGCGCCTTTTCTCGGCCACCTCCGCTAGGCGATGCCGAGTGGCGACAGCGGCGGCGGCGAGCTTGTTCATCGCATCATCCAGATAGTCTTCTAGACGGCCGACCTTGCGGTCTCGCCAGAGGCCGATCAGCGCCTCATGCCGCCACGACGGAAGGGTCGTATCCTTGAAAGCAATTGAGAGGCGTCCAGACGGCGAATAATCCCAGGTGCGATACGCCTTTGGTGGCCGCGAATAGGCCTGTCCCCATCGAGCTTGCTGCGCCTCCAATTTCGTCTGCGCCGTCAGCTCGCTCGCGGTCGGTTCGTGTTCCTCCTTGTCATTGATTTCATGCATACGCCATTCGAAAGGGACCTTATCGACGACAATGCGTATTCCGCCTGCATGTTCCTCGAATCCATGCCCCCGCAGTTCGGCTGCGCGCGCGAAGGCGTCAATGATCCGAAGGGCGCGATCAAGTGAGCTGTCGCTAACGGTAAGGCAGACGCCGTCATTTGGACTAGCCTTCATGAAGCCTTCGCGGTCCATCTTTGCGGCGCGCAGCGCACGAGCAGTGGCGGCCGTTATGGCGTGAAGTCTCAGCGGGCGATTGTCGGCGACGACGATCGACGGATGCAGTTGGCTGGCGGTGATTGCAGCGACTTGGTCCTTCTCGACTTCCGGCGTGACCACGGCCCACCCGCGCCCATAGATACGAATGGATACTGATCGGCCGTCTTCTTCAGCGACAAGGGCAGGACGTCGAACTTTCTTGCCGTGGGCCAGCTTCGCCCAATAGCCCAAGGGCGGCGTCGGGATATTGTGCCTTTCGCAGATCTTGCGCAGTCCGACGTTCGACAGTCCGAACGATTTCGCGAGCCGAGAGATCGGCGTCTCCCAGACGAGAGCGTAGAGCTGTTCACGCGTGAAATCGCGACAATGATCAGAAAGCATCGCGGCGAGGATCCAAGCGGGCGAGGCCAGCGCAAGCCGAGAACGCGCGCGACGATGCGTTACGGCCCATTCGAATGACCACCGCGGTAGATTTTTCGAGCTGCCAAGTTTCAGCTATCATGATCGTCACCGCGCCATTCGCTATTTGGTCAAGCGACGACAGCTCGGTTCAAGCCAAGTCCAAATCGCCTCGACGACGACCCCAAGCTCAATGTTCTCGAGATTGATCGAGTGCGCATAGGCCCGCCATTGAGTGCTTTTTTGCTCGGCAAACGTGACAGTCAGTCCGTCCGGTCGGTCTCGCGGAACAGAGGTTTCGCGACGCTCGAAGGTCGCCTTGATAGCTGCATCAAGGTCCGCGCTATCAATCTTGGTGCTCTGCGGGATCGCCCACAGATCATAGAAGTCTTTCATTCGACCGTTGATCAGACCGAGCGCCACCACGGCCTGGAATTTTTCCGCAATCACCGTGGCGGGCGAATAAGCGCGAAGTTTTGCAGTTGGCAGATCAATCAGGGAGGCGTACTCAATCATGTAGCTGGGGTCAGTGATCGCATCGCCAAAGCCCACATCGATCGTGATCGGTATTTCGGTCTTGCCGAGGAAGGCGATCGTCTTCAGCCGGATGCCTCCATATTTCTGATCTTCACGAATTGGCGCCGCCGCAAGTCCGTCGACATCGAATACAAGGCCGTCATTAGCTTCGAAGGCGAGTATTTCCTTGAATGCCGTGATGAGACGATCGCTGTCGGACGCGCCGAACCCAAGAAAATCGACATCACGCGTGAAGCGGCCATGGTCGACTGTCCATAGCGTCACCAGCATGCCGCCCTTCAGGATGAATTTGTTCGCATGCGTTGAAATCGAAAGGCGATAAATGACTCGTTCGAGGCCGTAAGACACCAGCACGACATTGAACAGGCGCTGTTCCTGCCGCGCCAGATTGAGAAGTCGTTGGCGCACCGACGCGGCGATATTCGTTGGCGGCTTAGCCATCGGATGTCAGCGCCTCGAGATAGGGGCGGATCTTCGTCCAGGCGCCGTTTTCGTGTGCGGCCTGGGCGAGGGACGCCGGCGTCGCTTTTCTTTCCTTGAGCGCGGTGCGGAGACATTCAATCGCGACAGCCTTGTCCACGAGTCTTGAATTCCTGAAGGCGTCCGCAATCGACTTTTCGACGGAATAGATCGGCACCTTCACGCCGGCGATCGCATGCCGCTCGATTCCCTGATGAAGATAGGGCGGCCGAAATCGGACAAAGCGGACGGGCGGATAATCGACCTTTGCGGTCCGGGCCTTGGGGCCGATCGCCACCCACACCGTCCGAGGCAGCTGATCCGTGAGGCCATGAAAGGCGAGCGCCGAGACAAGGCAGATCGTTCCTTTGGGGATGCGTTTGGCCGTCTCGGCGAGGGACTGATCGACGTCCGCCTCGGCGCCGGGGAGCTGATAGAGCCCCCGGCTGATCCGCGCGACTTCGCCGCCGGCGACGGCGCGCGCAAGCGTGGTGCCTGTAATGCCCAGTTTTCTGAGCTCGCCGGCCCGGGCGATGCCGGCCTTGCGGAGGATCATGACGAGACGGTCGGCTTGGGTCGCTATTGGCATTGGTACAAAATGTTGGATCAAAGGCGATTTAGTCCGACGTTTTGTATCAAACTCCAAGTGGAACTGCAACCTAAGGCAAAGCGCTCTTGGGAGATCCGCCATCATACTGTCGCCGGCTGCCTTAGGATCTCGCCCCTGGCCCTCGGCGGACGCGATCAAGCCGCATCAGAAAAGAGCGTGGCGAAGTTTTTCGTGACGGGTTTTACGGGTCGAGAGAGAGTCTTTCGGCCGCCGGTCGCGGAGAATTCCCATGTCCCTTCAGGTTCTGGATGCCCGTCCCGATGTGGCGGGCGGTTACAAAGTCGATGTCTCGCGCGGTTCGCGGGTCGGGCGCGTCTCGTCCGAATGGTTCTCGCGCCCCGATGACGAGCGGTTCCTGTCGCTCATCGACCTTCATGCGTCGGTGAAGTCCCGCGCGGCGAAGAGCCGGACGCGCACCGTCGAGAGCGCGGCGATCCGTGTCGAGGCCGCGCGCGACGATGCCGAGAAGCTCGAGCTACTTTTACCCGAGAGCGACGCGCCTGTCGCGCCGACGCACTGGTCCTTTGGCCAGCTGAGTTCGCTCGTTGGCGCGCCGGCGTCCTATCTGCGCCAGCTCCCGGCGCCACTCGCGGCGATCAATCTGCAATACGGGCTGACGACGCATCGCGCCGAGCAGGTGAAGACGCTGGAGACGGCGGACGGCCGCACCGAGCTCCGAGCCGTCACCGGCCCCGACTATGGCCGCATCTATGACCACGAGCTCGTCTCGGCGGTGATGAAGATCGCCGGCGACGGCGTCGGCGACACGCGCTGGAAAATCCCTGGCGTCCTCGACTGGTCGACCGGCGTCTACAACCCGAACGCCGCAGTCAGCCGCGACTCGACGACGCTCTACGCCTCCGACCGCGACGTCTTCCTGTTCCTGGTCGATGATTTGAATCCGATCGAGGCGGGGAGGCTTCCCGACGGCTCACCCGATCTCTTCTTCCGCGGTTTTTATTGCTGGAACTCGGAAGTCGGCGCGAAGACGCTGGGGCTCGCCTCCTTCTATCTCCGCGCCGTCTGCCAGAACCGCAATCTCTGGGGTGTCGAAGACTTTCAGGAGATCGTCATCCGCCATTCGAAATACGCCGCCGACCGCTTCGCGCGCGAAGCCGCGCCCGCGCTGACGCGCTTCGCCGAGTCATCGCCCATGCCCTTCATCAACGGCGTCAAGGCGGCGCGCGAGAAGACCGTCGCCCGGACCGACGAAGACCGCAGCGATTTCCTGAGGAAGCGCGGCTTCTCGAAAGCCGAGACGGCGACCATCATCGAGACCGTCCTCGCCGAAGAAGGCCGCCCGCCCGCCAGCGTCTTCGACTTCGTTCAGGGCATCACCGCTGTCGCCCGCGGCAAGGCGCATCAGGACGCGCGACTGGAGATGGAGGGAAAGGCGAAGCGGCTTTTCGAGTTCGCTGCTTAAAAGCGGGAGCGATCGCACGCTAAGCAATTCCATAATGGGGCGTATCGCCAAAATCAGCGCCAAAAAGAACCCTCCACAGTTCCGGCTCTTCGGTCGCCGCGCCTCGCACAATGTGATCGCGGAGCTCTTCCGGGCCGCCCCGTTCATATATTTCAAGTTCTTCCGAGACTTCGGCGAGAGACTCCCCGTACACGCTTGGACGCCTCAGCCAAATGAGAGGAAAGATAACGACGCTTTGAATCGCAGTGTTCAATGCGAACTGATGAGCCATTGATGCGATGCGCGACGGCATGCCTCCAGAAGACGACAAAGGATCCGGGTAGCGCGTGTCTGAATATCGTGCCACCAATTCTGAAAGATTTGCGCCCACTAGCGCGCAAGCGCTGTCAATATCGCGGGCGCCAAAAACAAATTCCACTCCCAAGAGGAGTACGGACGATGCAACGACCAATCCTGTCATTGAAATGAAAAAGGTAAGCGCGATGAAGTGACCAAATTTTATGTTGGTATCCGTAATTAGGCGCTTTCGTGCCTTGAGCTTCAGAACGTAGTCGTCGATGGCAGATTGCCAATCTGCCTGAGCCAATCGTTTAAGCGGTCGCGGAATTCGTCTGAGCCTTCCGTCTTGGTTTAGGGTTTCTCCTGATTTTTTGGCAACACGGTTTGTTATGCGCTTCAAGCGCGCGTCGTTCTTTAAATCTGTGATCCGAAGGTATGCAATCGCGCACACGGCAGCGAGCGCAGCCAATCCGACGAACTCAATTGCTTGTTCCATAAGAGCCCCCGTGGTCCTTTGCCCTTCCCAATGATGCGGTCCTTGGCGCAAGTAAATCAAGCGATAGCAAGTCCACGCAACCCGACCCATGCGCTCTTATGTGTTCGGCGCAAAATCAGAAAGAACTCAAGGAGATAAATTGGAGAGTGAGAGGGCCGTGCCTCAGATATGGACGGGTTTTGAGGCTGAAAGAGAGTCTTTCGGCCGACCCGTCGCGGAGATGAGACCATGGCCAAACCGAAACCGAAGGCGAAACCCGCCGCTAGCGTTAGCTTAAGCGCCTCGCGGGACATCCCTCTCAACAAGCTCGTACTTTCCCAATCGAACGTGCGTCAGGTGAAGGCGGGCGTCTCGATCGAGGAGCTCGCTGAGGACATCGCGCGGCGGACTCTGCTGCAGAGCCTCACCGTGCGCGCGGTCCTCGACGAGAGTGGCGCCGAGACCGGCATGTATGAAGTCCCGGCCGGCGGCCGCCGCTTCCGCGCGCTTCAATTGCTGGTGCAGCAGAAGCGACTTGCGCCCGATGCGCCGATCCCCTGCGTCATCCGCACCGATGGTCTCGCCGAGGAAGACAGCCTCGCCGAGAACATCCAGCGTGCGCCCTTGCATCCGCTCGACCAGTTCCGCGCCTTTCAGACGCTGCGCGAGAAAGGCAAGAGCGAGGAGGAGATCGCCGCTGCCTTCTTCGTGACGCCGTCGGTCGTCAAGCAACGGTTGAGGCTTGCCGCTGTCGCGCCGGCGCTGCTCGATCTCTATGCGGACGACGCGATGACCCTCGACCAGTTGATGGCGTTCACGGTAAACCCGGACCATCGGCGCCAGGTTGAAGTCTGGGAGGCGTTGAAGAATGGCTATACGCGTGAGCCCTATCACATTCGCCGCATGCTGACCGAAGGAGCCGTCCGCGCCGGCGACAAGCGCGCGCGCTTCGTCGGCGTCGAAGCTTACGAGGAGGCTGGCGGCGTGATACTTCGCGATCTCTTCTCTGATGCTGATGACGGGTGGCTGCAAGATGCAGGGCTCCTTAATCGCCTCGTCGCGGAGAAACTTGAATCCTGCGCCGCCGAAATCCGCGGCGAGGGATGGAAGTGGGTCGAGGTCGCCGTCGACTTTCCCTATGGACACACTTTCGGTCTGCGTCGCCTCACAGGCGAGCAATCTGCTCTGACGGAAGCCGAGCAGTCGACCTATGACTCCCTCAAGGCTGAGTACGACGCGCTACAAGAGGGGCACGAAGGAACCGAAGAGCTGTCCGACGAAGTCGACCGCCGGCTCGGCGAACTCGAAGCCGAGATCGAAGCCTTCGAGCAGCGTCCCTGGCGTTTTCCTGCTGAGGAAGTCGAGCGCGCGGGCGCCTTCGTCAGTCTCGACCCGTCGGGCGCTTTGCGCATCGAACGTGGCTTCGTGAAACCCGAAGATGAAGCGCCGACGGAAGAGGTAGGCGCTTCGGAAGGGGACGCCGCCGATCACGCCGATAACGACGGTTCGCAGGGCGCCGCATCGCCCGGAGCGGACGAAGAGTCAGACGACGCCGATGAGGAACCCGACCGCCCCCTTCCGGACCGGTTGCTCGTCGAGCTGACCGAGTGGCGGACCCTCGCCTTGCGCGATGCACTGGCGAAACGCCCGGACATCGCCTTCGTGGCCGCGCTTCACGCAATTTGTCTCGATCACTTCTATATGCGCGGACAGCACAGCTGCATCGACATCGCTGCGCGCCAGAGCGTCCTCAGGAGCGGCGCCGCCGGGCTTTCCGACAGCGCAGCGGCGGCGTCGATTGATGCGCGTCATCAAGCGTTTGCGGACGCCCTGCCTGCGGACCCGTCCACTCTCTGGGAGCATCTCGCGGCGATGGAGGAGGGTGCTCGTAGGGCGCTGTTCGCGCATTGCGTCGCGCTCAGCGTGGACGCCGTCTTCCGGCCCTACGATCGCCGATCGGGTGCAGCCACCAACGCGGATCACCTCGCAGGCGCCATCGATCTCGACTTGCAAGCCGCCGGTTGGCGCCCTTCTGCGGAAGCTTATTTCGGGCGGATCACCAAGGCGCAAATCCTGGAAGCGGTTCGAGAAGCCAAAGGCGAAGAGGCTGCCGACCGCATCGCCAGCCTCAGGAGGCCCGAGATGGCGAAAGCCGCCGAGGACCTCCTTCAGGATTGCGACTGGCTTCCGGCCGTACTGCGAACTCCGAT
Source organism: Caulobacterales bacterium (assembly GCA_020638525.1). GTDB lineage: Bacteria > Pseudomonadota > Alphaproteobacteria > Caulobacterales > Parvularculaceae > Amphiplicatus. Next base: position 266,656 of record JACKIL010000001.1, read on the forward strand.
AGCCGACGCACTAGCTACCATCGTCGTCGATGACCCGGCCGCTCCCGCGATTGCGGCGGAATAGCGGCCTGCCGATCATCATCATCGAAGCGCGCCCGCAAGGGCGCGCTTCTTTCATCGGGAGAACGCGCCATGCCGGAGCGAACCGCGGAGATCGTGCGCCGCCTCGCCGAGCGCGCGGAAGACGTTTGCCGCAATTACTTGTCGAACGGCCGAAAGATCGGCGGCTACTGGATCGTCGGCGACCGGCGCAACGCGAAGGGACGCAGCCTCTATTTGCGTCTCCAGGGTCCAATCGGCGGCAAAGGCGCGCGCGGCAAATGGACGGACGGCGCGACCGGCGAGCATGGCGATCTGCTCGATATCATTGCGAGCGCTGTTGGTGCTGACCGGCACCTCGATGCGCTGATCGAAGCCGAGCGGTTTCTGAGCGTGTGTCGCCCGCTTCCTGCATCGAACAATCAACAGCGCGACGCGGCGGCTACTCGGCTCTTTGCAGCCGCTGAGCCGATCTCCGGCACGCCTGCCGAAACCTATATCCACTCGCGTGGTATCGAATGCCCCGTCACTCCTGATGCCCTGCGCTATCATCCCAAGTGCTACTATCGATGCGATGACACGTATCGACAGCTGGCGGCGCCGGCCATGCTCGCCGCAGTCACTGACAACACCGGTCGCATCAGGGGCCTGATGCGCACCTATCTTAGCGCCGACGGATCGCAGAAGGCGCCGATTGACTCACCACGCCGTGCCATGGGCGCGCTCGCGGGCAATGGCGTGCGCTTCGGTCCGCATGCAGAAGTGATGGCAGTAGGGGAAGGCATTGAAACAATGCTGTCCTTGCGCATTGCGATGCCGACCCTGTCGATGATCGCCGCTTTATCGGCTGCGCATCTCGCGGCGCTTATCCCGCCGGCGCAAGTACGACGGATCTACATTGCCGCCGACAGCGACGCCGCCGGACGAAATGCGGCCGCCCGCCTTGCCCAAAGGCTGAGCACCCTTTCCATTGAGGCCATTCTGCTGACGCCGCGGCGCAAGGACTTCAACGACGATCTCATCGCCGATGGCGCCGGTATGCTCGCGGCGCATCTGGCCGACCAGCTCACCGCCGACGATCGACAGCGATTCATCAGCGCACGCAGCCAGTAACATCGTCCGACCGTCGTCACGCCATCGTCGAAGATGGCCTCAGCGGTCCAATGCGCGCGAGCGCGGGGCTCCAGTTTCGGGCGAGAGTGCCGGATGCGCCGCGCGTCCCGCAACGCCGGCTCGAGGATTTCTTCCCCTGGCGGAGATGTATTCCAAGACGCGCTTCACGCGGGCGCCTTTGGCGGGCCGCCATTCCTCGCGAGACAAGAAATCCCCGTTCCGGCGTCCTCCGCTGCGCTCCGGCCCGAAAGGGTGCGGGTCGCGCGCCGGATCCGGCTGGTGGTCGCTTCACAAGAGCCCCGCGCGCTCCCGCGCAGGGACAATGAGGAGGCTATCATGAACGACGACTTCGCCCGCGACGACATCGAACACGCTGAATCGGCGACCGCGCAGGTGCTCCACGAATTGCAGCTCTATGGCTGGCGGCAAGGAAGCGACGAGCCTGATCCGCGCCCCTTGCCGGAAGCAGGTCCTTTGCAAGGCGCCGTCGCCGACATGGTCGACGCGCTGGTCGCGACGCTTGCCGACACGCGCCTTGAAGGCGACCTCTCGCCGCTGCTCTGGTCGCTGACCAACGTGTTTCACTTGAGCCTCCAACGCACGGAACGCGCCCTCGATCACAATGAAAGCGAGCAGCGGCGCAGTCAGCGCGACCAGGACGGCTCAGAGATTCGCTCCGTCGAACTGGAACGCCTGGTCGCCGAAGGCCTATCGCTCATCGAACGGCGCAACGCCCACGAACTCATGCGCGACGCCGCGGTCACGCTGTTCGAGCGTCATCTCGGCGAAGCCTGGCGGCCGCGCAACGGATCGCGCACGAGCCATCGCGCCTTGACCGCCGCCGTGATCGACAGCCGCGACTTCATCGCCGCCAAGCGCCGCGCCGAAATCGAACCGCTGACGCCCGCCGGAACCAAAATCGCCTTCGCCGGCGGGCCCGACTGCAACGATGTCGCCGCGATCTGGGCCGCGCTCGACCGCGTCCGCGCCAAACATCCCGACATGGTCCTCCTCCATGGCGGCACGCCGCGCGGCGCCGAGAAGATCGCCGCCTCCTGGGCCGACAATCGCAAGGTCGCGCAGATCGTCTTCAAGCCGGACTGGACGCGTCACGCCAAGGCCGCGCCCTTCAAACGCAACGACGCGCTGCTCGAAGCGCTGCCCATCGGCCTCGTCGTCTTCCCCGGCGCCGGCGTCACCGACAATCTCGCCGACAAGGCAAAGCGTCTCGGAATTCCCCTCATGGATCATCGGCGATGAGGGCGGCAACGGCGAATTGACGATCTATCTCACAGCTCGCACCCTGCGCGATCGACTGATTGGTCTCGTCGCACGACACTTGCAAAATAGCGGGGACGGTAATTCTGGAGCGTCCGAAAACGCAAACATGTGACAAGAACACGAAGCAGGTTTGCCGCGCGCTGAAACATCCCCAGACTCGACACGACAGCAAGCGCTGCTGTCAAACGCTGCAATAATCTCAATTTGCACGAAAACGGAGTCCAGCAGAGCTGCCTTGCGGCCGTTATCGCCGTCTCGTTCCGCCAATACAATAGCCGGCGTCATCACGTAATTCTGAATATTGGTCGACCGCAGATATCCGTTTCGGCCGCGAGCAGATAATTTTTATGGCGCTTGCAGCATGCAAGATTTGCTGGCCAGCCTGCAAACAAAAATTTGCTGTACGCTCGATTGGCCCCCCCCGACAAAAATATTGCGAAGATGGACAATTGCTTTCGTTGAAAGGGCTTTCGTCGAATTGAGCGACGCAGCATGCGCGCGCCATTCGCGGGAGTTCGATTGCGCTTGATGTTACGAAACAAGAAGTTTACGCGACGACACCGAAAGTGCCGCTGGAAAGAGCGACAATCAGCGTAAATCCTTTGTACTTCCTGTTTCATCCATCGCCAGCCGTTGAGAATGACCGGTTCTATCGCCGCCGAACGCTCAATACCGTTGTCCGTCAATTTGCCGAGGCGCCGCTCGCCGCTAAAATATCGTCGGTTTTCGCCGTCAAGACGCCGATAACGGCAAGGAGCTGAAATGTGGCGGCGCGCGCGTCGCGCTCGGCACTGGCGAGCGCCACTTGCGCATCGAGAAATTCCTGTTCCGCATCGAGAACGTCCAAAGTGGTGCGCGCGCCGACCTCCGCTTCGCGCCGCACGCCGGCGAGCGCCAGTGCGTTAGCGCGCACTTGCGTTTGCGATGATGCGACGTTCGCGCGCGCTGCGGCAAGTCGTTGCCAGCCGGCCCTCACGCGCGCATCAATCTGCCGTTCGGCGGCTGCGATGCGATGGCGGTCTGCTCTGTTGAGCGCGCGCGCCTCGCGCACGCGAGAAAGATTGAGCCCGCCAAGAAAGATCGGCGCAGTCACGCGCACGCCGTAAGCGAACTGCTCATCTTCCGCAATGAAAGACGAAGGCTCTTCGGCATATTGATAACCGGCGGTCAATGACACGGTCGGTGAAAACGCGCCCTTTGCAATAGCGACGCCGCGACGAGAGGCTTGCTCGCGCATTTGCGCCTGGAGGATGACTGGCGATAGCTCGCGCGCGATCGCCATCGCGTCATCAATTGCAGCTGGCGCCTCGGGCAAAGCCGGCGTCTCTTCAAGAGATCCGGGCATTTGCCCGATGAGTTCCGCGAACGCCGCCCGGCTGATCGCCAACTGCGCCTGCGCACCGGTCATCCGCGCACGCGCCGCCGCAAGGCGCGCTTCGCTCTGCGCCACATCTGTATTGGTGACTTCGCCGATCTCAAAGCGGAGAGCGGCCTCCTCGAATTGTTTTCCAAGAACCTCAACGTTGCTTTCCGTCGCCTTCAATACGACGGTGTCGCGCACGACGTCAAAATACGCCGTGGCCGCGCGCGCCAACACGTCCTGCTCGACGAGCGTTAATTGCGCGCCGCCGGCCCGAGCGCGCGCTTTCGCCTGACGGATCGCATTCACGTTTCGCAGACCCGCAAAAATTTGCTGCTCGCCGCTGACCTGCGCCGTCGCCGTATCGAGCTTGAAGTCGCGCCCGCCCGCGCCGACGTTGAAAACCTCGCCATTGATGGATTGGGTATTATCGACTTTTTGATAGCCGGCGCCCGCCGTAATCTGCGGCAGACCGCGCGCTCGGGCTTGCACGACCCCTTCCTCGGTCGCGTCGAGTTGCGCGCGCTCGGCGGCGATCTCCGGATTTGTGACATAGGCGAGCGACAACGCCTCTTCGAGGGTCTGGGCGGCGGCGCCGCTGGCGGACCAGACTGCGAGCGCGGCAGCAAGAATCCCAACAATCAGCGTCCGTATTTCCTCAACTTGTCCAAATTCGCGCCGCATTGTCTCTCTTACTCCGCAGGCTTCCGGGACGCTGATCCGGGCGCAGTCGAGCCGCCCGCAAACACGCCTTTCAGCACGCCAATTAACCGCTTCGCGATGGTATTGATGTCGCCGGGAACCATATAGGCGGCCGGCACAACGAGCAGGGTGAGGATCGTCGACGACGAAAGCCCGCCAATAATCAAATAGCCAAGCCCGTTCCTCCATTCCGCGCCGTCGGAACCGGACAGCGCGACCGGGATCATGCCGAAAATCGCGGCGAACGCCGTCATCAGAACCGGCCGCAAGCGCTCGGGGCAGGCCTTGATGATCGCATCGCGCGCCGCCGCGCCTTCTTCGCGCAACTGGTTCGCCCGGTCGACGAGCAGAATGCCGTTTTTCATGACGATGCCCATCAACGCGATGAGGCCGATCTGGGCGAAGAGCGACATTTCCTGGCCGCCGAAATAAAGCATCGCGAAAGCGCCGGAAAATGACAGCGGCGCCGTCAGCATGATGACGATCGGTTGAACGAAGGAGTTGAACTGGCTCGCCAGCACGATGTACAGCGCGATCATGGCGAGTCCAAAAGCGAACATAATGGCCGAAATCGACTCATTCATCCGGCGGACGGTTCCTTCATAGGTGATCTGCATGCTCGCAGGCGGCGGATTGGCGGCGATGATCGCCTCAAGCGCTTCGGTCGCCGTTCCTAGCGCCACGCCTGACGCGGTGTTCGCCAGGATGGAAATTTTGCGCGCCCGGTCCTGTCGTTCGATTTGCGAAGGTCCGCTGGCGAAACGCATTGACGCTACGCTGGCGAGGTCGATCAATCGTCCCGATTCATTTCTGACCTGAATGAGTTCGAGCTGATCACGGTCCTGGCGTTGAGACTCCTCAAGCCTGACGCGAACATCGTATCGTTTGCCGCCCTCCTCAAAGGAGCCGGCGTCGACACCGCCGATCACGGTGCGCGCCGTCGTCGCCAGAGTGCGCGCAGAAACGCCCAGATCCCCCGCCCGCGTTCGATTGAAGTCAATTAGCAGCTCAGGGCGCCCCTCCTCGAAGCTGGAACGCAGGTCGGAGTAAAGGTTTGTCTCACGCATCAGCGACATGACCATTTTGACATAAGCGTCGATTTCCGGGATGGCGTCGCCGCGCACGACCAGTTCAACGTCGCCCGTTGAAACACCGCCGCCGGAAATCCACGGCACTTCAGCGACGGTAATTTCCTTCGCCTCGGGAACCGCCGCGACTAACGCCTGGCGCGCCGCGTCCATCACCTCAAATTGCCCGATCCGCCGCTCCTGCTTGGGCGTAATCGACGCATAAAGATCGATGACATTGGCTTTTCCCTGACTCCCGGCGCCGGCGGTCAAGAAAATGTTCTCGATGTGCATAACGCCGCGCAGCGCCCCATTCGCCAATGCGATCGCCTTTTTGGATTCAGCAATGCCTGATCCGAGCGGCAATTCTATGGATCCCAGAAATTCGCTTCGGTCCGCCTTCGAGGTGAAGCCGCTCGGCACTTTTGACGCGAAGAATCCGCCCACGAACAGCGAACCGATCGCGGCCGCCAGCGCGACATATCGCCAGCGAACGACAGCCCCGACAATCCGGCTGTAAATCTGATCGAGCTGGTGATGAAACTTTTCGATCGGGCGCAGGAATGGAGGATGACTTTCCGGTCTCAGGAATCGCGACGCCAGCATCGGCGTCAGGGTCAGCGCCACTAGTAATGAAACGGAGACCGCGAAGACGATTGCAAGGCCATATTGAAGAAAAAAGCGCCCGACAACGCCTTCCATGAAAGCGATCGGCACGAAGACGGCGAGCGTTGCGAAAGTGCCGGCAAGCACGGCGAGTGCGACGCGTTCAGTGCCGTGTCGCGCTGCTTTCGCAGGCGCGACGCCGGCGTCGATGTCGCGCTGAACGCTTTCAACGACGACGATGGCGTCGTCGACCAGCAATCCGATGGTCACGGTGAGCGCCAGCAATGTCAGCATGTTGATGGTGAATTCGAAGACCTCGAAGGCGAAGAACGCCGAGATCAGCGATGTTGGAATGGCGATGGCGACCATCAGCGTGGCGCGCCAGCTCAGGAGAAAGAAGAACGTGACAATAACGACGAGAACGATCGCAATCTCGAGCTCATGGGTCACGTCCTCAACGGACGATTCAATAAAACGGCTCACATCGCGGGCGACAACGAGTTCATATCCCTCGGGCGCGACCGCTTTAAGCCGCTCGATCTCCGCATAAACGGCTTCGGCGACTTCAAGCGTGTTGCGACCGGACTGCCGGCGAACATCGAGCGAGACGCCCGGACGGGCGTTGAACTCAGCATAACTCCGCTCATCCTCAAGACCGTCCTCGACCCGCGCCACGTCGCCGATCCGGGTCGGCGCGCCGCTGTCGCGGAACGCCACGACAAGATCTTCAAATTCGCGCGGCGTCTCCGCTTCCGACACCGTCTTGGCGCCGAATTCGCGCGCGCCGCCCCCGGTTTCGAGACGGCCCCCGGGCACTTCGGCGTGTTCGGACCTGACGGCGCGCACAACGTCTTCGGCGGTCACGCCAAACGCGCGCATCTTGTCGGCGTCGAGCCATATGCGGATTTCGCGAAGACGCCCCCCGACGATTGTCACCGACCCGACCCCGGGCAGCCGCTGGACGGCCTCCTTGACGACTTCGTCCGCATAGGTGGTGATGTCGCCGATCGGCGCGTCAGCAGCGATCATGACAGACATAATCGGCGCAGCGTCCGGATCGACCTTTTCAATCACCGGCGGATCGATGTCTTCGGGAAGGTCGCGGCGCGCGATGTTGACCTTGTCGCGTACATCCTGCGCCTTCACATCGACATTTTCCTCGAGCTCGAATTCGATGAAGACTTGAGAGAGTCCGTCCGCGCTCGTCGAACGAAGCTGTTTGATGCCGGAGATCGTGTTGACGCTTTCCTCGATCACATCGGAAACTTCGGTTTCCATCGTGTCGGGGCTCGCGCCTTCGAGCGTCGTCGTTACTGCGACATAGGGAAACTCAACATCGGGAAAGAGATCGACGCCAAGCCGGCCCATCGAAATCCAGCCGAGTACGACGAGGGCGCCGATCATCATCACGGCGAGGACCGGGCGCTTGATTGAAAGGTCGACGAGCCACATCAGGCGGCCTCAGGCGCAACGGAGTCGCCGACGGCGATCGGCTCGCCATTCGGAACAATGACGTCATCGCCAACGTCGAGCCCTTCACGCACGACTGTCGTTCCATCAGGCCGCTCCTCGGCGACGACAAGTCTTTTTTCGACGCGTCCGTCTTTTATTGTGAGGACATAAGCCCCCGTCTGATCTCGTCGGACGGCGTCGGCCGGGACTGACAACGCCTGCAACTCATCCGTGAATATTTCGGCGCGGGCGAATTGGCCTGATTTCAGGGAATAATCCGAGTTGTCGATCGGCAAGCGCAGTTCAACCGTCCGCGCGCCGACATCGAGCATGTCGTTCAATACCAGAATGTAGGTCTCTCGCGGTTCGGGCTGCGACTCGACATAAACAAGCGCTTTCTGATTGAGTTTCAGCGAACCCAGATGTTGCTCCGGCGCATAAACGACCGCGACGACGATGTGATTTTCCTGGATTTGCAGAACGGAGCTTTCCGTCCCGCCGCGAAATACATTGGAGAGATAGATGCCCTCATCGTTGAACCTTTTGGTGATGACGCCGCTATAAGGCGCGCGAACCATCGTATCCTCTCGCTGGCGCTCTGCTGTTTTCGCCGCCGCCGCCGCGCGTGCGACTTCGGCCGCTGCTACATCAAGGGCGGTTCTGGCGTCGTCGAGACGCGCTTGCGGCGCGTAGCCTTCGGCGCGCAGCTTTTCGGTTCTCTCGAGAACCCGTTCTGCGTTCTTGCGCCGGGCGACAGCAAGTTCCAGCGTCGCTTTCGCTTCCTCGAGCCGGCGCTCATATGTCAGGGGGCGCGTCTGAAATAGCGGATCGCCTTTCGTCACGCGATCGCCGACATTGACGAAGATCGACTCTACGACACCCTCGACGAGAGGACCGATATTGCTGGTTTGTTTTGAGCCGATCGAGCCTGTCGCAATGACCGTATTCCGGACCGTCGCCGGCTTCGGTTTGACAATCTTGACCGACTTCACAGCCGCAGCCTCTTCGACAGAGGACCTATGTTTCGAGGCAGCCGCGGAGTCCGCATCCCCGCCGGAACCACAGCCGGCAATCGCGGCGAATGCGGCGAAAAGCGCCGCAGCCTTTATCTTCCAACCGGACCCGGATCTGACATGCGCACGCATTCGCCGACGCTCTCACCACTGACAAAAACGCTATACTAAGACTTAATAACTTAGTATATATTAACGTTGGCAAGCGCAACAGGCGGGTGCGGGCGATGAAGAAGATGGACGACCGGATCGAGCACAATCCCGGCTACCTGATTAACGACGTGGCGAGGCTGCTCCGGCGGGAATTTGATCGCCGGGTCAAACACATAGGTCTGACCCGCGCGCAATGGTTCGTGCTCGCTCACCTTTACCGCAATGACGGACGGACCCAACGGGCGCTCGCGGACGAGCTCGATATCGAGGCGGCGCCGCTCGGCCGGCTTGTCGACCGCCTCGAAGAAAGCGGCTGGGTTCGCCGCGCCCCTGCGCCCGGCGACCGCCGCGCCAATCTGATTTATCTCACGGATAAGATCCTTCCCGTGATTGAGGACATGCGGGCGGCGGCGAACAATCTTTACAAGGACGCTTTCAAGGGTCTTTCCGTCGCGCGCGTCGAGGACTTTATTGAGGCTCTGACGATTGCAAAGTCCAACCTTGTCGAACTCGGCGCGGCGCCTGTCGCAGGTTCTTCCGACGACATCGATTCCCTGCACCGCGTCCAACGCAAAGCCGCCAGGAGCAAGGGATGAAGGCGAACTGCGAGCAAGCTCGAATGTCGCCGCAAGATTCCAGCGACGCGCCGCCCTGGGCGGACATAATGAAATCATTCTTCCCCAAAAGCCACCAATTGTTCGCGGCTCTGAATATGGAGCCGAGCAAGATCGCAGCCGACGAGGTTTGCGTAATCGCGACGATACCGGCCTTTTTCTCGTGCGAGGGGGAGGGCGGCTATGCGCACCCCGGCGCTTACACGATCATCCTCGACACAGTGTTCGGCTTTGCGGTCTTCGCCAAAATTCAAGAACCGCGAGCGATAGCCACCATCAATCTGAAAACGGATTATCTTCGACCGATTGAAATCGGCGCCAAAGTCATTTGCAGCGCCGAGTGTTTCGCGATCAACGGCAATATTGCAAGAACACGCGGCGAAATCGTCGATTATGACGGAAGACCGCTTGCAAGCGCCGTCGGCGCTTTCATGATCGGCAGCGGCGGGCCGGATTTCGCCCGGCTTGCGGAAGGGCCTCAGGCATGACGGGGTTGATCGACTCGCCGCTCGGTCATTGGCTCTCTTTTGAAGCCATCGAAACCGGAGACGGGCGCCTATATTCGATGACGCCGGGAGACGCCCATGTCGGCAATCCGCTGATCAAGGCGCTCCATGGCGGGATTGTCTCGACATTTCTGGAGCTCGCCGCGCTGCATGAATTGAAGCGCGCCCTTGGCTCCGAGGCAAACAGCAGCGCAATCAACATCAATGTCGACTACCTGAAGTCGGTCAAACTCTCACCGCTGTTCGCCAAGGCGCGCATCGCCAAAGTCGGCCGCCGGCTTGTCTTTATCGACTGCGCCGCGTGGCAGGACGATGAGAACTCGCCGGCAGCAAAAGCCGCCTGCAGCTTCGCAATCTCAAAATAGCGCGAAAAACCTCCCGTTTTTAGCGCTTGACTTGCCTCCCGGCCTCGGCCGGGAGGCTCTTTACGTGAAGCGTGTGATTGTCGGCCCGAAGCGAGAGCCAGAAAGGCGCGCCGGCCGGCAGCAATGCGGGAATGAGCAGGAACATTGGTAAACTAGGGGAGCGCGTACCTAACCGTCGCCTGTTCATGATCGGCGAGCTGGACCCAAAATCGCTCGTGTCATGCCAGAGGCAGACCATGCCGAGCACCGGGACAAAAGGGCGCGTTGCGATGAGCACGCCGAAGGCGGGACTGCGCGTAGCAATCTCCGAATCTGTGACGATGAGGATCGCGGAAATCCCCGCTTTCAGAACAAGATAGCGCATTGTCGCGTCCCCAATTGAGGCCGGCGGCGCGTCGGTCGTGGCGGCAAGCATCCTGCGGCGTACCGGATTCGGCCAGATCCACGATCCGCCGCCGTCTTTTTCGGCGCTGATAATCGAACAGGCGCGCGTCACCACCGCTGTCGCGCCGAATGAAGCCACTATTGCTTCATGATCATGGTCTTCGTCCTACGCACGCCGCGCATCGACCGCCCAGGGTGTTCCGCAAAGTCAGCACTGCCGCTCGGCGGCTGGAAGCGTTGGCGTCGTTAGAATGGGTGCTGGAGCCGGCGCATCCGAACGGCGATCGCGTTTTTCGTGCGGGTCCGCGGCCGCCAAATGTCTCCCCCGTCCGCGCGTCACGCCCATCGCGGCCTCGATTGGCCTGATCTAGGCGGAGGGCGGCTTCGCCTCGACGCCTCGGACGCAACGGCGGCGCCCGAATTTTCTTCCCCTGGCGGCCCAGGAAAAGAAGGGCCGCCATTCCTCGCGAGACAAGAAACTTCGCCGCCTGCCGTCCTCCGCGTGCGCTCCGGGTCGTTCCGACTGCGTCGGCGTTCGCCTCCGCCTTGCCGATCGCCATCGAGGCCGCGATGGGCGGCCCGGACAAAGAATGGAGACGAAAATGGCTACGATCGGGACCTTCACCAAGAACGGCGACGGCTTCACGGGATCCGTTTCAACCCTGACGCTCGACGCGAATGTGCAAGTCAAGCCGGCCGAGAAGACGAGCGAGAAAGCGCCCGACTTCCGCATCTTCGCCGGCCGCGCCGAGATCGGCGCCGCCTGGCGCAAAACTTCGAACGAGAACCGCAGCTACCTCTCAGTCCGCCTCGACGATCCCTCGCTCGCGGCGCCGATCCTCGCCAATCTCTGCGAGATGGAGAACGGCGAATACGACCTCATCTGGTCGCGCCCGAACCGCCGCCGCAACGGCGAGTAATCGCCTCGGCCGAAGCGCCCCGCGGGATACCGCGGGGCGTTTTCGCATGCTTTCCAACGCCGCCCCACGGGGGCGCCGACCGTACGCCATGATCGCGCCGCGCGTGCGGCGCGACGACCCGCGGAATCATGAAGCTGGATGGTTACCGGCACGGTTGCTGCATGGCGCCGGGGAGGGAAGCCATTTGTAGCCGGGGGAGCTCAATGGGGTGCATTCTCAATCGCTGTACGGATCAGGTCGCGGGCGATCTTCTCGTCATCGCGTATTATGCGACCTTTGTTCTTGTCGCCGTCGGGCTTTCCTATCTGGCGCAATCACGATCGATCCGCACGGCGGCGAGCCTCATCGGCATCGCCTGGGCGTTCGGTCTTTTCGCCTTCTTCTATCTGAATGGACCAAGTTATTTTCTCGTGGCGGTCATGCTCGACACGATCCTCGCCTATCATTTCTGGCGCATGGCGAAGGCCCAACTGTTCGCGGCGCCGCTCTGCCTTATTTTCCTCTTCGAGATCGCGTTCGTCACCTTCACGCAGGCGGTCGGTTTCTCGACCTTCTGGACCATGTTCGTCCTGAACCGCCTCTTTGAGCTGACGCTGCTATACCTGATCGGCTGCTCATTCTTCCGCATTCGCATCATGCGCCTGCAGAAGAAATTAAAGGAGCCTATCACCGACTGGCGCGTCAGGTTCGTCGTCGGGTAGCCGGGAAAGGCCGCGCGCGTCATTGCGGCTAAAAGCTGCTGGCCGTGCAAAAAGCGCGGCAAAGCTTTCTTGCTTCCGATCGCCGCCGCCGCAGGAAACGCCGTCTTGAGCGGCGTTCAGACCCGGCCAATTTCGAAGGTACTTTGCGACCATCGACTATGGCCGGGGCAGTCTTGGTCCGGCTTTTTCTCAGGCGATGCGCCCGTCAATGGAATTTCGTTTCTTCCCGGGCGAGTTCATCGGCGAGCAGGCGCAAAATCGCCAGCAGTCGCGAATTCACGGTCACTTTTCTGCCAGTCGACAAGGTCACGGTGACGGTTCCGTCCGCCGCCGATCCGGACAATTGCTGGCGCCACACGGCGCCATCGAAAAGATCAAGTTTCATAAGCTCGCCATCGCCGTCGTGCAGCGCGGCTAAGTTAATAAACTCTGAATAATCTCGTGTCACGTCCACTCCCGTGTGCGCGATACCCCTGAGCAACTCATTGGCCTGCGGCCTCATAAAGAAGGCCAAGTGCGGCGGCGTGTTTGAACCCTTGCGGAAAACGCTGGCGATATTTGGCGGCCAATTCCAAAAGCGCCAACGAGGCCTCGTCGCGTACCCCGCCTTCGATCACCGCGAGGTTTTCGTCGAGGAAGAGATAGGCAAGAAAGAGCGCCTGTACCGAAATATGCCGCCGGTCGGCGAGACGCTCGAGCGCCTTGACCGGAATCGGCCGCACGCCTGCTTCCATGCGCGAATAGACTGGCTGGCTGATGAACAAAAGCTCGGCCATTTCGGTCTGGGTGAGATGAAGATCAGACCGCAACACGCGCAACAGCGAGCCGAATTCGAGCACGGAAAAACACTCCGGACTGCGCCCAGATACTGCGCCTCATGTCGGAAAGTGGCAAGACATCATATGAAATAATCCGCACCCCAATAACGCGAATTTCGCAGTTTATTCTGCCGGCGAATAACTTATTCGCCGGCAGAATAAGACCCCTCGAAAAAAGAATAGCGCCCCCGAATTTAGAATAGGGAGGAGTTCCTCAATTGCGTCCATGCGCGTCAAAATCCTTTGCGATGGCGCAATGGAGGTCGCGATCAATGGCGAGGAACAATAACTCAAAACGCGAGCGGTCAAAGCCCAATGGGGCGCAGAAATCCGTCAAGGCGCGGACGAAGACGCGGACCGGTAAAAGCCCCTTTTTGAGCATCGATGAGGCCGCGCTCTATCTCCGCGTCAGCGCCCGCGCGCTGGAGCATTTCAGGGGCGAGGGCGGCGGGCCCGCCTACCGGAAACATGGCGGGTCGATCGTCTATCATATCCATGATCTCGACAGCTGGTCGTCGCTTCGCCGCTTTTCCTCGACCTCGAAAAAGGCCGACCAATGAGAAGCGGTCCTACGAAAATCATCGCGGTTTCCGGCGCGGCTATTGCGGCGAGTTCGATCGCGAGTCTCGTCAATTTCGCGCCATTGTTCGTCTGGAACGCCTCGGCGAGCGCTCCCATCGGTCTCTATCGGATTGAGCGGCATGATCGTCTCGAGGCCGGGGACTTCGTACTCGTCAGGCCCGATGATAAGCTCGGGAAATTGATCGCCGAGCGCGGCTATTTGCCGGAAAATATCCCGCTCGTGAAGCGCGTCGCGGCGGTTCCTGGCGACGAAATTTGCCGCGATAATACAGCCATATTCATCGATGAAATTCGCGTCGCAGATGCACAAATCCGAGATTCCTTCGGCCGGAAACTGCCCGCCTGGAGCGGCTGTTTCACGCTCCAACCAGGTGAGATTTTCCTCCTCAACGATCCCGAAAAATCGCTCGACGGACGATATTTCGGAGCGACGAAGTTTGACGACGTGATTGGCGCCGCGCAACCTGTCTGGGTGCGGAGCTGATGGCGATGATTGACGCGATGAAGGAGCGGATAGGGAGTAGGCGGAGCATAGCAAGATTAAAGCTTTGGCGCCACTGGGCGCGCAAAGCCAGTCTGCACGTCGATTCAAGTGGAGTCATTGGCGAATTCAGCAGCGCCAAATGGCGCCATGTCGTTTTATGAGCGACGAGGACGAGTTTCGCCCGAAACTCGGTCGCATCCGCTCCGCCGGCGGGCGCGCGGCGAAGCGCTTTACGGCCAGGCTCTACGCCCGCATGGAGAAGGCGCGGCCCGGCGTCTTTGCGAAACGCTCGGGCGCGAGGTTCTCCGGCGCACGGATCGGGCGCGGCGCTGGGGTCGCAGCAAGCTTCGCGCATCGCGCGCACCCTTTCGCGAAATTCCGCGCGCGGCGGGTTGCGGTCAAGATCCGCTCGGTGCGGCTCGGCAAGAATGGCCTCGCCAAAGCGCGGGCGCATCTTCGCTATATCCAGCGCGATGGCGCCGAGAGGGACGGAACGCCGGGCAAGCTCTATGGGCCGGCGCGGGACGCGGTCGACGGCGCGGCGTTCCTCGAAGAAGGAAAGACCGACCGGCACCAGTTCCGCATCATCCTGTCGCCGGAAGAGGCGGGCGAGCTCGAGGACCTCAACCGATTCACGCGCGACGTCATGGCGTCGGCGGAACGCGATCTCGGAACGAAGCTCGACTGGGTCGCCGTCAATCATCACGACACCGATCATCCCCATGTGCATGTCGTCCTTCGCGGGCGCGCCGATGATGGCAAGGACCTCGTCATCGCGCGCAATTACATCACCCACGGGTTCCGCGGCCGCGCCGAGGAGCGCGCGACGCTCGAATTGGGCGAGCGACGCGATCTCGAGATCGCCAGGAGCCGCATGCGCGAGGCGACGCAGGAGCGCTTCACCTCGATCGACCGCGAACTCCAGGAATTGAACGCCGGCGGCGTCGTAACTCTGAACGAGCCGAAGACGGTTTATGACCGCTTCCGATCGAAGCTCTTCATGGCGCGCCTCCGAACTCTCGAAGCGATGCAGCTGGCGCGCCGGGAGCGCGACGGCTGGCGATTGTCGCCCGCGATGGAGGAGACGCTCCGCGGCATGGGCCGGCGCGGCGACATCATCCGCTCGATGGAACACGCCGTCGGCGACCGGCTCTCGCTCCATCGTTTGCGCGACTTCGCGGGCGAGACGGCGCCTTTGAGGCTCATCGGGCGAGTGATCGGGTCGGGCGCCGCCGATGACGCGCATGAGCGACGCTTTCT
Source organism: Caulobacterales bacterium (assembly GCA_020638525.1). GTDB lineage: Bacteria > Pseudomonadota > Alphaproteobacteria > Caulobacterales > Parvularculaceae > Amphiplicatus. Next base: position 282,076 of record JACKIL010000001.1, read on the forward strand.
CGCGCTCGACGGCACCGATGGGAACCAGTGGCATGTCGAGGTCGAGCTGAAGCCCGGCGCCATGCCGCCGGAAGGCGCCATCGTTGAGGTTTCAAGAGGCGCGGGGGCGCCCCGCAAATCAGATCTCACCATCGCGGCGATCGCCGAAAGAAACGGCGGAGTCTATTCGAACGAGCTGCACGAGATCGCCGATCCGCGATCGACCGCCGACCATCGCCTGACGCACAAGCGAAGGCTGGAGGCGCTGCGACGCGCCGGCATCGCCGAGCGCGAGGCTGACGGAAGCTGGCGCGTGCCCGATGATTATTTGCAGCGCGCCGCCGACTTCGAACGCGGCAGGTCGGCCGCCAATATCCGCGTGCTCACCTGGGTGTCGCTCGAAGAGCTGCCGCAAGCCCGCGCGCGCACCCTGCTCGATGATGCGCTCGAGCGCCGCGAGAATTTCGAGACGGCGCCTGCCGGTTTCGGTGGCGAATTGCGCGCCGCACTCGTGGCGCGCCGGCGCTGGCTGATCGAGCAAGGCCTCGCGACGGAAGAGGGCGCGCGGCTTGTCATCGACCGGAAGCGTCTCGCGCTGATGGAACAAGAGACGGTCGCCGCGGCCGGCGCGCGGCTTTCAAAACAGATGGGCAAAGCTTTCGAGCAGCCGGTCGAGGGCGAACGCCTGACCGGGATTTACCGGCGATCCGTCGATCTGCCGGCAGGGCGTTACGCGGTCGTCGAGCGATCGAAAGAGTTCTCGCTCGTTCCCTGGCGGGAGGCCATGGAGGCGCGGCGCGGGCTCGAGATTTCCGGGGTCATCAAGCGGGGGGGAATCACCTGGGAGTTCGGCAGGACCCGCGGCGGGCCGGCGTTGTAGGGACGGAAACGGCGGACTTCCGGGAAATTATCAATTGATCGTATTATCAGAAACCTTGGCAAATGCATGAAAATGCCCTATATGGAGGCCGGAGGATGACCCTGATGAAACTTGAAGCCGTAAACCGTTTGCCGCCGAAAGAAGCGCCCGCGCCCTTTCCGCTGGCGTCGGGCGATTACGGGATCACCGACGCGGAAGGCCTCGCCATGGCGGAAGCCGCGGTCAATCTCTTCCGCTTCTGGGGCCTCACCGACGCGGAAGCCTGCACGCTCTTGGGCGGTATCTCGACGGCGACCTATAATCGCTGGAAGCGCGGCGAGATCAGCCGCCTCAATGTCGACCAGAAAACCCGTCTCTCGATCCTGATGGGCATCCACAAGGCCTTGCGCATTCTCTTCACCGAGAATGAGCGCGTCTACGCCTGGGTCAAAAAACCGAACAAGGCCTTTGGCGGGCGCTCGGCCTTGGAGATCATGCTGCAGGGCCAGATCATGGATCTCTTTGACGTCCGTTTCTATCTCGATGCGGCCCGCGGCTGATGGCGCCGCCTCTGACGCGGCTTCGCTGGCGCAAGACGCACCGGATTATTTCAACGCGTCATCCGCCGATCGATCTCTTCGAGGACATCGCCGACCCCGCGAAATGGGACGCGATCGCCTCGGGCGAATCGAAATCAAACGCCCGCGTCGCCGCATCGATCGGAAGGCTGGAGCTCGTGCCGCCGGAGCGACGCGTCGGCGGCGCCGGCTCGAGCTATGTCATGGCGCCCTTCGTTCACATCAGTCCGCGGTTTCAGGGACGATTCCACGATGGAAGTTTCGGCGCCTATTACGCCGCGAACCGGTTCGAGACCGCAATCGCCGAGACGACCTTTCATCGCGCGCGGATTTATGCCGACACGAACGAGCGCCCGGGATGGTTCAGCCAGTTCCGCGAGCTTGTCGGCTCGATCGACGCCCGCGTTCATGACATCAGGGGGCGAGGGGAATTCGAAGCGTGCCTCGCGCCGGAGAGCTATGCCGCCTCGCAGGCGCTCGCGCGCGAGCTCCGCGCCGAGGGCTCAAACGGCATCGTCTATCCGAGCGTGCGTGACCCGGAAGGGCAGTGCGTCGCCGCCTTCTGGCCGGATGTCGTGTCGATCCCGGTATTGGGTAGGGCGCTCGCCTATCACTTTGACGGCGAACAGATCGACTATATTCGGGATGAAACGAGCAAAGAAGTGTGGAGGATTGGTTGAGACGAGGGTTTCGTTACGAAACGGACCTGCAAGGACCCGAGGTGGAATATCGTGGTTGGAGTAGCAAGCGACGAAGCAGCATTGGATGCGGGGCTCCCCTCTAATATGATTGCGCTCACAAAAATTTGAGGCGGCGGGAACAAAATCGACGAGAATGTGCGTAAGCTCGAAGTCGCAGCAGACGTGACGCGACGCTCATGAACGCAATGTCCAACACCCAGGATTCAAGTCCGCGCGCGACCGGACCGGCCGGCGGCCAGTTTGAGGCGAAGGTCGGCGCGCATTATGCGCTCGCCTTGCTGGTGAACACCGAACCGCTTGGTTTGCCGGGCGCGAGCATAGTTCGGCTTGAGTTCCAGCGGGGCGGTCAGGGACATCCGCTTGACGACGTCATCGTGCGGGGTGTGACGCCGCACGGCGAGGACCGGTGTCTTGAGGTTCAGGTCAAACGATCGATGGCCTTCACGGAATGCGACGCCAATTTCGCGTCAATCGTGGGCGGGATTGTCAAGGCGCGAAAGATGGACCCGGATCGACGTTTCGCCGTTGCCTTAGAGCGCACGACGGGCGCGATCGAGAACGGCGTCCAGGAAGCGCTCGAATTGGCGCAGCAGACTATCGACGCCGCTTCATTCCTGAAGCTCCTTGAGACGCCGGGGCGCGGCAACAAGGATATGCGGACTTTTGTGGCTGCGTTAAAAGCGCATCTCGCAGCGCAGGGCGTGACCGGGGATGACGTTCTCCATGACGTGTTGCGATCATTCTCGGTGCTGACTTTCGATTACGCGCGCCCGAACTCCATAGACGAACATCATGATCGTTGGCGAGCGCGACAATTGGTGTCTGAGTATCGCGGCGGTGATCCCTATGACGCACTGTTCGGACTCGTTCTGCGTGCCGACGCCATCGGCGGGGAACTGGACCGGGACGAACTTGTTCGTAAGCTGAGCGATCTCGGCGTGAGTATCGGTTCCGCGCCCGCGCTCGCCGGCGCGCGTCGTCATATCCAAGAGCTGAGCCGCCACGCGCTCGATGACATCGGGCTGACGGTGAGCGGATACCGTCTTGTACGCGAAAAGCCTAGGCGTGAATTAGAGGCACTGCTTCTGGCTGTGGAAGCTCAGGGCGGCGTGGTTGAAATCTCGGGCCCCAGTGGCGCTGGCAAATCGGGCCTATTGAGGGCTGCGATAGAGGCGCGTGAGGCGGTGTCGCGCATTATGGTCCTGATGCCAGACCGGACGCCGGCTGGCGGATGGCCAGCGATGCGGGCCCAATTTGGCATCGAAGCGACCGCCGAGGAATTACTGAGCGATCTTGCCTGCGACGGCGGCGGCTATCTCTGCATTGACGGTCTCGACAGGTTTCGCGACGGCGCGCAGCGAAAGACCGTGATCGACTTGTTGCGGGCGGCGTTGCATTGCCCGGGCGTTACGGTGCTGTTCACCGCGCAACCCGGATGGGAAGAAGAAGGCGCCCTGTGGATAGGCGAAGAACTTTTCACGCAATTGTCTGCGCGCGGGCGCATGAGAGTCGAAGGACTCGATGATGAGGAAGCCGAAGCGCTCGCGAAGGCGGCTCCGCAGCTTGCGTCTCTTCTCAGGCCTGATCATCCGGCGAGAGCGCTCGCCAGGAATCCGCTGAAATTGCGGCTATTGGTCAGTGCGCGACTGGATACGGCGGAAGCGGTAAGCGAAGCGGCGCTGGCCAAGGACTGGCTTGCTGCAGGTGCGGGGATTGGCGAGCGCACAAAAGGCGAGATCCATTCGCGCAAGCGTGTACTTCATGCCGTCGCCAACGGCCTCATTGACAATGCGGGTCTCGTCGATGTCTCCGGACAGGACGCGCAGGCTGTAGCGGAATTGATCGCCGACGAGGTGCTTGTCGAGATCCATCCAGATCGGGTTCGATTCCGGCATGATCTGTTTGCGGACTGGGCGGTCGCCTGTGTTCTTGTCGATGATCCGTACGCGATCAACCGGCTGGTGTTGGACGCGCCGCCGCCTTTTTGGATGGCGCGTGGGTTTGAATTGGCGTGCCGGATGGTCGCTGAAACCGATGACTACGAAGCGTGGCGGAGATTGCTGGAGCGCCTGGAAACGAAGGGCGTTGCTCCCGGATGGGCGGGATTCGCCTTGCTGGCGCTCGTACGGTCCGAACGTGCGGACACGCTGCTCGTGCGATTCGGCGCTCTATTACTTGAAGATCAAGGTTGCCGGGCGGCGCGGTTAATCAGGCGCTTTGTCGCCTCGCACACCCAGTCTGCGACGCCCCTGTTCAAGGAAGTGCTGCCCGAGGGGATCACCGCACCAGAAGGGATGACCATCCCATCGGGTCCAGAATGGATGCGCATGATCGTCTGGTGCCTGCAGCGCTTCGATTATTTGGGAGCGAAGGCGTTGTCCGCTGCCGTCGATCTCTTCAAGAACTGGCTTGCTCTTGCAGCGTTTGGCGAAAGGACGGTGACGCCAGTCTTGCTTGATCGCTACGCCGATATACTGATAGCCGATATGGAACACAGGGACCGTCCACTCCCGCGCTACGGAGACCCACTCCCGGAAATCAAATACGCGGTAAGCGGCGATGCGCTTGAAACGGCCCGGCTTCATCTTGCACTTTGGGCGGCGTTTTCTCCGGAAGCAGCGGCGCGATATCTGAACGCTGTTAAGGAGTCGAAGCGGCCGGAAGCGGCGATGAGCCAAATTCTTGAATTTCCTGGAAAGTTGCCCGGTGCGGCTCCGGAGGAGTTTGCGGGCGCGTTTCTGAGCGCGCTCGATGACGACGACGAGGAGGATGAACATTTCCCCAGGAGACCGGGGCGTCGCCGCTCCTATGCATTATCTCGGATTGACCGTCCTTTCGTGCTCGGTCGTTGCGGCAATGGCGTGTTCACGGACATTCTTCAGGCGGCGCCAGGAACGGGCGTGACGTTTATCAGAACGCTGACTAATCATGCATGTTCGTCGGAGGAGGGGGAGCCGGATTTTTCAGTTCAGCTCTTGGGAAAGACGCGCAGGATCAATTCTCTCTTCAGCTATGGCTGGTCGCGAGGACGCGGACCGTCAGCCATGCTCACGAAGGCGCTATCGGCGCTCGAGCATTGGGCGCATCGCAGGCTTGACGACGGTGAGACGCTCGAAGCGGTAATATACGATATTATCGGTGATGGGTCAGTACCGGGCGCACTGTGGTTAGTCATAGTTGATCTCGTCATGTCTCATTCATCCCTGAACGGAGCGACGCTGCGAGATCTGCTCGCCTCGCCGGAGACCCTGGCGCTTGACGCCGGCCGCGCGGATCTCGACGCGGTTGATCGTATGGGCGGGGGTTTTCTGGGAAGAGCCTGGCGGGCGACGCCGACAGCCGATCAAGCCGTTGAGGACGATTTGGCGAGCCGTGTGTCCCGGAACGTCGCGTTACACGATGTCATCCCGCAGCTTGTCTTCAATCTGTCCGAAGAGGATTTGGGCGCGCTGTACGAGCAGTTGGAGGCGGCGGTCAGGCGGCTCGGGCCGTGGACCGAAGACGCGGTTGACTGGAAGTCGCCGGAATTCATGGCGTCTCATGCGCTCCGTCTTGCCTCGCGCGACAACTATGAGCGAGTCAAACAAAAAGACGTCGAGGGGGAGGAACGCGAAGGATGGGTCTATCGATGGCCGCCCGGACAAAAAAAGTGGCTGGAAGAGGGGGCTGCGAAGACGGATGCGAAGTATTTGACATTTTCCCGGTCGTTGGCGATCCGGACTGCAATGGACGATGAAAACAAGTCCGCAAATGTCAGTGTGACAGATGCGGAAGCGATCCTGGATGAAACGGCCTCCGCTGTTCCAAAAGAAAACGAGGAAGCATCGTACGATCCGGATGATCCTTGGCTTGCGCGTGTTTCAGCAGCAGCGTTTCTTGCCCGGTTCGCTTCGCCGGAAGTGTTGGCGCAGCGCCGATCCTACATCATGTCGATTTTCGATCAGGCGCTCCGGCCTCAGGAGCGTTCAAGAGTCTTGCCGCGCGATGACGTCATGTTCGACGTTCAAGCTATGGCGATTGCAGGGCGTCTTTATCTTGCGGTCGCTTCCGGGGAAGAGACGGATACGGAAAACCTCCTGCAATCCGTGGCGGCCTTTCCGGCGAGCGCCTCACCGGCGTTCCTGCGGCATCGCGGCGCCGTCGACAGGATCGACGAAAAGCTCCTGATCTCGCTATGCCGCGTAGCGCTACTCGCCTGCATGATCCCACGGCGAGTGAGCTATAATGAGAACGAAGCAGCTTACAATCAACGCTGCGCCAACTTGAGTTCGCGTATTGCAGACAGGATCGATGCTGAGCGGCGATGGCGGGATGGCGGTGCGGAGCCGGACTGGCTGGCTCCGCCACCGCGGCGGCAGCGTCGTACCAAACGAACATTGACGATCGACGGAAAAGGCGGCGCTAAAAGGCCTGCACCGCGCGAGCCGGAATGGCCTGACTATTACTACGATGAGGGAACGGCGACGGCTTGGTTACGGGTTCTCGAACGACTCGCGTCCCATGGCGTAACAACCTCGCAGGCGCTGATGCGCGCCAATCGCAACTGGCTTTTGGAGTCGAACGGGCCGGGTGAGGACGGTGATGACGATGGCGATATTGAGCGCGTATGGACGTGCGGTCTGATGGGCTATGCCGCCGTACACGCCCGGCGTTGGCCGCACGGACAGCTCCAGGAACTTACCATAGAGGTAATCAAAGCCTTTTCCGATGAAGCTTTCATTGACGCCGCGGCGGCGTTCATTGTGCAGAGCGATCTTCGCCTGATTGAGGGCGATGCGGAGGATCGGGCCTATTTGTTGACCATTCGGCAAATGCTCTGGCCGCGCCTCAAGGAGACAAGGCACTGGCGTAGCCATTTGTGGTCTTCAAGAGACGGTATGGAGATTCACCTGAAGGAGCTCGTCAGCGCATTCTACATGCGGTTGAGTTCTGGTTTTGGGGATGGGCAGTCCTACACGAAGGGTCTGTCCGATTCCGAATTGACACCGTTCCTGCCGCTGCTGTCGGAGATTGCCGGTGAGGCGCCCAGCTGCCCGACCATCGCCTTCTTCCTTCTCGATATACTCGAAAAAATTGACCCGCGGATCGCCGAACCGTTTCTTGTGGGCCCTGCGGCGCGCTGGGCGGCAAGCGCGGTGGGACGCTTCTGGGGAGAGCTTGGCGTCGGCGCCCGGGTATGTGCGATTGCGCAAAAGGCCGAGACCTTTTCGTCTGAGCGAATATGGTCTTCGATTTCGGACGCGATCGTAGAAAGCGGTGTACCCGCTGGGGAAGAACTGAGAAGGCGGATTGTGAGCGGTGATACAGGGATCCGGGGAGGCGGACGCTGACAAATTCAATCTCCCCCGGCGGTCAGGCCGCGCTAACAGGATTTCTCTTCCAGATCACGCGAACCCTTTCTGGGGCGTTTGAACACAGCGTCGCCATCCGGACCGGAGACATCTCGGACGGAGACGCCACTCTGGTCCTGGAGCCGCCTAGCGGCGGCGATGTGAGGTTTGATACTGCGGAGACCGCTTACGTCGAACAGCACAAAACCCGCTCCACGCAGGACCCATGGAACGCGACCGAGATCATCAGCCAGGTTTTGCCCGACCTTTGGGCGGCCGAGAAAGACCTTCGGCGCAAATCCGGCGTCCGTTATAGTTTCGTCACGGACGGCCGCGGCCCGACAAACCCGTTCCGTGATTTTCTAAACGCGTGCCGTACAGTCAGTCAGCCTGATGACCTCTCCGATGAGCCGAAGCGCGCGGTGCGAGCGTTCAGCACGCAGTTCAGCCACCGCGCTTTCTTTGATCGCATCGCGGAAACGCTCGACGTGAAGTTAGATGAACGGCAACGCCTTCTATATGTTCTGCAGAACCTAGACATCCACGCTGGCGCCAGCCGCGAAAGCGCCGAAGCGGCGATAGACGGCTTTCTCCGTAGACTGACCGAAGAGGCGAGCGAAATCGTCGGCAAGCGCCACGAACTCATCGGTCGGCTCTTTCGCCTCAGTTCGGAAGGCGGGGCTATCTCCACCGCGGCGCTGCTTGAAGAGTGCGCCCTGCCTATCGAGCGGCTTAAAGTCGGCGTCGTGGCCCAGGCTCGGTGTTCGGAAAAGCTGAGTAATGACCTAAAGCGAATGGGATATGACCGCAGCTCCGACGTCCGCAGAGCGCCACCTTCACTCCCCGAAACCGGCGTCATCTTCCTGAAAGGGGAAAGCGGCGCCGGGAAAACTTGGCTCGTTGCACGGTGGGCGGATGAATTGCGTAATCGCGGTTTGTCCGCAATCGTCCTACGCGACGTCGCCAGCGTGGAGGAGATCACGGCGGCGCTCAACCAGGTGATCTGGAAACCCGCAGGGTTTGCGCGTCCTGCAGACATTCAGACCATCGCTGCGCGTATTCGCGACGATCAACCCCCTGAAGTCGCTTACTGGCTCACGATTTTCCTAGATGATCCAGAAGTCGCCTGTCTCGAACCGATCGCCCGTAAGGACTTTGCTTCGATCGGAATCCGGATCGTTATCGCCTCCACACGAATTGACGAAGAACGGATTCGCCGGTCTTTCGGGTCAGCGTCGACGATCCCGACGCCGCTCTTCACCCTGGATGAATCCAAATCCCTGTTTGTGACGCACGGCCCCTTAAGCGAAGCCGGGTGGCGCGCTCTGCCGTCGGACATGATGCGCCTGATGCGGCGGCCCATGACCGCGTATCTCTATCGCGAGACCGTCTGCCGAGAAACTTTTGAGCCACGCACCGAATATGAACTCATGGAAGCCTATTGGCGATCCTTGCAGAAACGGCTGGCGCTTCACCCAGGCGATATAGAATTTCTGGACGGCCTCGTCCTGGCCCTGCTGGACGATCCCAAGCTCTATCCTTGGCCCTTCACGCTCGTGAGTAAGCTTATCCCGCAAGACGCCGTTCGCACGCGCCTAAGGACAGCCGGCGTGCTTCAGGTCGGCTCAAACGGATGGGTCATGGAGCATGACCGTGTGCTCAATTGGGCGGTGGCGCAGGCGCTGTTCAAGACCGAACATGGCGGCGCAGCGCCAATCGACACCGTGGCGAAACGGTTTGCGACGCTGCGCGGCCATAACGCCGCTTCGGGCGCCGTGAGCTGGCGTCTCGGCTACCTCCTCATGGACCTCTTCGCTATCGCTTTGAAGACTCGTCCGCAGTCAGAAGCGCTGGCGTTCCTGCGCATCGTGTCCGAGGATAGTCGCCAGCATGACGTCGACTCGTCATTCTACACCTCCCTCCTGCCGACCCTTGGCGCAGCGGCGCTGCCATTTTATGAGACCGTCCTTGAGAAAAGGGCGGAGAGAGAGCGACCGCTTCCCTTCGAACTGGCCGAAGGTCTCATCGCCATTAGCCAGTCCGAGCCGGTGGCCGTCACTCAATTGTGCGGCCGCCTCTTGTCTTCCGAAAAGGACGACTCGGTTCTGACCGCGCTTCGGGTCGGCGCCAAAATTCCCCTCACGGAGCATCTGGGGCTGGTATGGCGGCGTCATGCGGAGATCGCCGTCGATCGCGCCAGCGGCGCAAGACGATTTCATGATCTGGAGACAAGCGGCAAAGCCTTTGACCGCGCCGTCGCGTCGCGTCCGGACTTTCTCTCAACCCTACTCGGGACGACTCTATCCGATGATGAACTCGTCGCGGCTCTGTGGCGGCTAGTCAACATTCCCTATCATCGAGGCGAGCCCATTTGGTCCAGGCAAAAGGCGATGGTGTTCGCGCGTCTGCCGCAGGAAGGCCGCCTTCTTGCGGTCTTGGCGGAGGTCTTTGATGACGCGCCATCGCTCGATCGCGCAGCCGCCCTACTTGATGAAAGTCGGGACGACTGGGCGCATCCATATCAACTGGGCGTCCAGGCGCGACGCAACCCGGAAGCCGCTTTCGATCTGCTCGGCCGCCTCAGTCTCCGAAAGGCCGCTCCGGCATCGAACTGGTGGCTCGATGATCTTCTCGATGCGACGGGAGATGAAGGTCAGGCTCGGCTCGTTGAACTCGCCAGTAAGGACGAAGACGGCGCCTGGAACCTCAACCGGTGTTTTCAGCACGCGCCGCATCTTGCGAATGCAGCGACCCTGAGCTTTATCACGCACGACACGCTGTCCCGCCTTAAGGCTCTGCGCGCCGATTCCTCCCTCAATGCGCGCCCGATGATGGATACACTCAGCCTGTTCGCCGGTGCCGATCCGGACGCGCTCCAAAACGCGCTCACGAATATCGAAGCGGACTGTCTATTCGACTATCTTGCTTATTTCCTGAGCGGCGAAGACAAGACGGCTTGGCCGCACTTTCGCCATGACGTCGACAACGCCGTATTAACAGCATTCGCAGCCGGGCCGCACATTTTCGCTAGCTTCGTCGCCTCATTGCTCGACGCCGTCGAACCACGCGATTCTTGGGATTTGCTGCAAGCCGCATCCCTTGTGAAGGATGACCGTCTTGGCGATGCCGTCGTCAGAATGGCGGACCGATGGAGCAAGGAAAGCGGCCCCCTTGGCATCGTCGCAATCCCGCTTGTCGCGCAAGCGCGCTTTCGAGAACTCTTCTCTTTGCTAATGAACGCAGAACAAGTGTCATGGATCGCTGAAGGTGTCATCCTTCCCGACCATTTGGCGAACTGCACGGATCAGTTCACCGAAATTGAGCGTCAGCAGGTTTTGGCCGAATTGGCTCACGCCACCGACGATGAGCGCCGCCGGCGCATGATCGGGCTGATTGACCTTCTCAGGATCAAGGAAGGGGAAGGCCCGCTCCGCGCCCTTGTCAGCGATGAGTTGATGGACGATTCGATGCGCATAGCCGCAGCCAAAAGTCTACTCGCTCTCGATTGCGATCAAACCGGCCTCGGAGCCTTCGCCGGCTCCATCCTGAAATCCACTGAAAAGAACAAACCTCTTTTCGAAGCGGCGGCAGATCTATGCCTCAGATTGGACGACCAGGAGGCGAAAGACGCCGTGAGGCAATATTTCAAAATTAAGACGGAAGGATCCTTCAGTAGTACGGAAAGCCAGCTTCTCGGTTGGCTCGTTAAGGACGCCGACTTGATCACGCTTGAAGAAATTCTAGCGGAAAACTCGACGCGATTCGTGCGGGAGGAGCTTGAGAGCGTCATTCGCAACGCCAAGGCCAAGCTGGAGGATGAAAGTGTTGCCGCGGAGCTTGAAGACATCGTACTTTCGCCGGCGCGTGGCTTTTTCGGCCGCAACAACCCTGCCTACGCCTTACATTCTCTCGCCCGGATTAAACCGGACACGGCGTTCGACATCGCGGCGAACCAGTATTATTCTCGGCCAACGGCAGATAACGCGGCGTGCTTGTGGTCGCTGAACCCGGAGCGGGCGCTCAATCTTCTATTTGACCAGACAGAATCCGGGACGAAGGCAAGCATCGTCCGTCTGATCGGGCGAGGGTTGAACCTCAATTCTCCGGACCGGAACAAGCTGATCGATAAGGTCTTCAAGCGATGCCTTGGCAATCATCCGGAAACAAGACGGCTCGCCGTCGCCATCCTTGCGTGGCTTGAAGGCGATGAAATTGAGAAGACGATCAGAAGCCTGACTAGAGACCCCGACCGTCAGACAGCGCATGATGCCCAACAGGCGCTCCGAGATTTTCGCCGCCGGTCGGCGGGACGGCGCAGCCGTGAGGCGCTGGAAAGCTGTGACCGGCCGCTCGCATTTCTTCACCTCAATCGCATCATCTCTGACGGGGATTGGAAGCTTTCAGAACTCGGAGAAAAAACTGGGCTCGGCCTGCCGAAGTCGCCGCTATTCGGCTCCCTTCATGCGGAAGACTACGGCCGTCGCCTCCTTCGAAAAGCGCGCGAGGCAGAGCGAAGGAAGAAGGACTAGGCGGTCCTGGGGCGCCAAAAGTCGATCCCGCTTTGCGGTTCACGTTTTTTCAAGCACTGCAGATCTAGTTGGTTCGCTTTGCGCGCATGGCCGAAGTCCCGAGAACCGTTCGTTTGCAGCATCAATGGGATTTTTGCGATTTTGCAGTCGTCAGAAGCGATGTCCGCTTTGCACTGACCAGTCGCATTTGCCCGTCCGGCTTGAGCCGAATTTCCTTAAAGTTCCTTGCTCGCAACAAGCGTTGCCAAGGAGTCGCGTCTTACGAATTTTCACACCAAACCGCATCCGGCCCCAAATCACCCCAAATAACCCCAAATTTCCGCCAGTGACTTCGCCGCCCTGGTGATCTGATCATCGACTTAGGAAAGAGCGATTTCTCGCGAGACCAAAGTCGATCATGACCCCGACCAAGATCCTCATCGGCCAGGCGTTCATCGTGATGCTGATCATCCTCGGCGCGATGCAAGCGGCGACGCAATATGTCGCCAGCGCCTTCGGGTTCGATCCTGCGCTGGGCGCGCCGTTCTCTCATATCGGCGAGAGGCCGATCTATTACCCCTGGCGGCTTTTCGAGTGGTGGTACGCCTATGAAGCCTATGCGCCGGACATTTTCATGCAGGGCGGCGCGATCGCCGCCGCCGGCGGCATGGTCGGCGCTGTTGCGGCGGTCGCGGGCTCGCTCTGGCGCGCCCGCCAGCAAAGTAATGTAACGACTTACGGCTCTGCGCGCTGGGCGCGGTGGCGCGACATTGATCGCGCCGGGCTTTTCGATTCCGACGGCGTCTTTTTAGGGCGGTGGCGCGGGAATTACCTCCGCCATGCGGGGCCGGAACATGTGATGGCCTTCGCGCCGACGCGGAGCGGCAAGGGCGTCGGGCTCGTCGTGCCGACACTGTTGTCCTGGACCGGCAGCGCCGTCATTCACGACATCAAGGGCGAGAACTGGACGCTGACTTCCGGCTGGCGGTCGAAGTTTTCGCATTGCTTGCTCTTTGATCCGACCAATGCGGGCTCGGCGCGTTACAATCCGCTGCTGGAAGTGCGGAAAGGCGTCGGCGAAGTCCGCGACGTCCAGAACATCGCCGATATCCTCGTCGATCCCGAAGGCTCGCTCGAGAGGCGCTCCCATTGGGAGAAGACCGGCCACGCGCTCCTCGTCGGCGTCATCCTGCATGTCCTTTACGCCGAAGAGGAAAAGACCCTCGCGCGCGTCGCGTCGTTCCTTTCAGACCCGAGCCGGACTTTCGAGAAGACGCTCGGCCTCATGAAGGCGACCAATCACCTCGGCACGAAGCGCGCGCCGAAAGTGCACCCCGTGGTCGCGCAGGTCGCGCGCGAGCTCCTCAACAAGTCGGAGAATGAGCGCTCCGGCGTCCTCTCGACCGCGATGAGCTACTTAAGTCTCTATCGCGATCCGACCATCGCCACGGTGACGAACGACTGCGACTGGCGCATCGCCGATCTGATTGAGGCCGAGCACCCGGTCTCGCTCTATCTCGTCGTCCCGCCTTCCGACATCTCGCGGACGAAGCCGCTCATCCGGCTTGTGCTGAACCAGATCGGTCGGCGGCTGACCGAAGAGCTCGAAGGCGCCGCATCAGCAAAGCGCCACCGCCTCCTCATGATGCTGGATGAGTTCCCGGCGCTCGGGCGGCTTGATTTCTTCGAGTCGGCGCTCGCCTTCATGGCCGGCTATGGGGTGAGGGCGTATCTCATCGCGCAATCCTTGAACCAGATCGAAAAGGCCTATGGGCCGAACAATTCGATCCTCGATAATTGCCATGTCCGCGTCGCCTTCGCCGCGAATGACGAGCGGACGGCGAAACGGATTTCGGACGCGCTCGGCACGGCGACGGAACTCCGGGCCCAGAAGAATTACGCCGGCCATCGCCTCGCGCCCTGGCTCGCCCATGTCATGGTGTCGCGGCAGGAGACGGCGCGCCCGCTCCTGACACCCGGCGAGGTGATGCAGCTCCCGGCGGATGAGGCGATCGTGATGGTTGCGGGACTTCCGCCGATCCGCGCCACGAAGCTTCAATATTACAACGACCGAAATTTCGCGTCGCGAAAGCTTGCGCCGATGAATATCGCAGCGGGGGTGGGCGTTTATCCTGACGCGCCGAAGCCGCGCGCCAATGACTGGACGGGCGTTACCGCGACGTTCGATCCGCTGCTGGCGATCGAGGATGAGGAAGACGGGCAATTACCCGCCGCCGATGACGAGAGCGGGCTGCAACAAACGCCGGAACTGGATTCGAAGCCCAAGCCAAGCGGCGTCACCGCCGACGCCGAGCCCGAAACCCCTGACGAGAGCGACGGCCTCGCCGAAGCGAGGAAGCTCGAGCGCCTTCAGCTGGAGCGCGCGCGCCGCGCCGCGCTCGATCGCGGCGACGGCATGCTGAACGGGGTTTACCAATGAGCACAAGGAAGCGCCGCGTCTCGATCTATCTGACCCCCGAGGCGGAGCGGCTCTTGACGCGCGCCGTCGAGGATCGCGGCGCCAGTATGAGCGGGGTCGTCGAGGCGGCGCTAACCGCGCTCCTTGGCGATAAGACGAGGAACTCCGAGCTCGCACTGCTCGGCGAACGGGTCACCAAGCTCGCGCGCGCCGCCGAGCGCATCGCCGATGAGACAACCGCGCAGACCGAAACGCTCGCGCTCTATATCCTTTATTATCTCTGCATCACGCCGCCTTTGCCGGACGCCTCGCGCGACGCCGCCGAAGCGATGGGCAGGAAGCGCTTCGATCGCTTCATCGGCCAGGTGAGCGAGCGGCTCCTCGGCAAGGAGAGCTACACCGACGAGGTGCTCGCCCGCATCGATCTTGTCCGCGCAAATTCTGCGCCGAAACTCGGGGTCGCGTCATGAGCGGCGCCGGTCCAGACCCTACGACGGCGAACCGCCGCGCCGCCATGCTGAAGACGGCCTTCGGGCCCGTGATCGGCGCGGCGCTCGAGGACGAGCGCGTTTCCGAGATCATGGCCAATCCTGACGGCGCGCTCTTCATCGAGCGGCTCGGGATCGGGCGCGGGCGGCAGGACACGGGTCTGCCGGCCAGCGACGTCGAGCGGATCATTCGCCTCATCGCGAGCCATATCGGCGCGCCCTGCGACCGCGATCACCCGATCGTTTCGGCTGAACTCCCCGGAACGGGCGAGCGCTTTGAGGGCGTCATGCCGCCGGTCTCGATCGCGCCCGCCTTTTCGATCAGGAAGCCCGCACGGCGCGCGATGAGCCTCTCCGACTGGGTGGCGTCAGGGGCGATGACGCGCGGGCAGGCGCTGATCCTGCAATCGGCGCTCGCGCGGCGCGAGAACATCCTGATTTCCGGCGGCACGTCGACGGGGAAGACGACGCTTGCGAATTCCCTGCTGGCCGAGATCGGAAGGGAAGCCGAGCGGATCCTCATCCTCGAAGACACGCGCGAGCTTTATTGCGACGCGGAAGATGTCGTCGCCTTGCGGACCGCGCCCGGCGTCAGCCTCGAGACGCTCGTCCGGTCGACGATGCGGCTTCGCCCCGACCGCATCATCATCGGCGAGGTGCGGGGCGGCGAGGCGCTCGATCTTTTGAAGGCCTGGAACACCGGCCATCCGGGCGGCATCGCGACGGTTCATGCGAACTCGGCCGAAGCGGCGCTCTCGCGGCTTGAACAACTGACGGCGGAGCGCGCCTACGAAATCCCCCGCGCGCTCATCGGGGAGGCGGTCAATCTCATCATCCATATCGGCCGGCGCGGGGACCATCGGCGCGTCGAGCACATTCTCCGCGTCAGAGGCCATGACCCCCACCATGGCTATGTCCTGGCGCCGGCCGATCCCCAGCAATTCTCAATCGTCAGCGAAGGAGCGACTTTATGACTGCAACAAGATGTTCAATCCGGCTTGGCTCAGCGCTCGTCGCCGCCAGTCTCGCGCTTGTGGCGGAGGCGCACGCCGCCGGCTCCGGGATGCCCTGGGAAGCGCCGCTCGCGTCGATCCTCGCCTCGATCGAGGGGCCGGTCGCGCGCATCGTCGCCGTCATCATTATCATCATCACCGGCCTGTCGCTCGCCTTCGGCGACACCTCGGGCGGCTTCCGGCGCCTCATTCAGATCGTCTTCGGGCTTTCGATCGCTTTCGCGGCGACGAGCTTCTTCCTCGCCTTCTTCTCCTTCGGCGGCGGCGCGCTGATCTGAAGGAGAGATGAGATGTCAGAGGGATATTCCGTACCCGTTCATCGCAGCCTGACCGAGCCCATGATGATGGCCGGCGCGCCAAGGGGCGTCGCGATTTTGAACGGCACGATCGCCGCGGCGGTCGGCCTCGGCCTGCAGATGTGGGTCGCGGGGATCCTTCTCTGGGTCATCGGCCAGGCGGCCGCCGTCTACGCCGCGAAAAAAGACCCCGCCTTCATCGAGGTCGGCCTCAGGCATTTGAAGCACAAAGGCTATCTCTCGTGCTGAACTTGACCGAATACCAGACGCGCCCCAAACGCCTCGCCGATTATTTGCCGTGGGCGATGCTGGCGGCGCCCGGCATCGTCCTCAACAAGGACGGCAGTTTCCAGCGCACCATCCGTTATCGCGGGCCGGATCTGGAGAGCGCCAGCGAGAGCGAGCTTCTCTCCTTCACGGCGCGCGTCAATAACATCCTGAAACGCTTTTCATCCGGCTGGGCGCTGTTCTTTGAAGCGGCGCGAGAGCATGCGAATGACTATCCGGCTTCGACTTTCACGGACAATGTCGCCTGGCTCGTCGATGAAGAACGGCGCGCCGCATTCGAGACGGGCGGCGCGCATTTTGAAAGCGCCTGTTACCTGACTTTCGCCTGGGCGCCGCCGAGTGACCGGACAAGGGATAGCGAGGCGGTGTTCCTGACCCGCGACGGCGGTGAGAAACCCATTTCGGCCCGCGAACATCTCGCGCACTTCACCCGCGAGACCGATCGCGCCATCGATCTCCTCGCCATGCTCCTGCCCGAATGCGAACGGCTCGATGATTCCGGGACGCTCACCTATTTGCATGGTTCGATCTCGACCAAGCGCCATGAAGTCGCCGCGCCGGAAACGCCGATCTTTCTCGACGCGCTCCTCGCCGATTGCGGGCTCACCGGCGGCCTCGAGCCGATGCTGGGCGATGACCATCTCCGCATCGTCTCGGTCCGCGGCTTCCCGCCAGCGTCGGAACCTGGATTTTTGGACGCGCTCAACCGCCTGGGCTTCTCCTATCGCTGGACGACGCGGTTTATCGCCCTCGACAAGGCGGCGGCTGCCAGAGAGATCACAAAATATCGCCGGCAATGGTTCGCCAAGCGCAAATCGATCGCGGCGATCGTCAAGGAGACGCTTTTCAACGAAGAGAGCGTCCTTCTCGACGCCGACGCCGACAACAAGGCGGCGGATGCTGACGCGGCGCTGCAGGAGCTCGGGGCCGATGACGTCGCTTTCGGCTATCTGACTTGCGCCGTCATTGTTTCAGACGTTGACGCCTCTCTCGCTGACGACAAGGCGAAGGAGATCGAACGCGTCCTCAATGGTCGCGGATTCGTCGCCATCCGCGAAAGCGTCAACGCTGTCGACGCCTTTCTCGGATCTCTTCCCGGCCATCTCTACGCCAATATCCGGGCGCCGCTCGTCCACACGCTGAACCTCGCGCATCTCACGCCCCTGTCGGCGGTCTGGGCGGGCGAGGCGTGGAATGATCATCTGAACGCGCCGCCGCTCATCCAGGCGACCACCCATGAGACGACGCCGTTCCGGCTTTCGACGCATATCGGCGATGTCGGCCATGCGATGATCGTCGGGCCCACGGGCGCCGGAAAATCCGTGCTCCTCGCTTTGATGGCGCTGCAGTTCCGTCGATATGACGGCGCGCAAATATTCGCGTTCGACAAGGGAAGGTCGATGCGCGCTGCGATCCTGTCACTCGGCGGAACGTTTCATGATTTGGGACACGACGCGGCGCTCGCCTTCCAGCCCTTGCGCAATATCGATAGCGAGGTCGGCAGGGCGCGGGCGCAGCACTGGCTTCTTGGCATTCTTGCACAAGAGGGCGTCACGCTCGATCCGGCGATCCGCGACGCGGTCTGGTCGGCGCTCGGCAATTTGAGCGAGGCGCCGCCTAACGAGAGAACCCTCACCGGCCTCACGCTCCTCTTGCAGCGCGCCGATCTCCGCGACGCCTTGAAACCCTTCACGCTCGACGGCGCCCATGGCGGCCTCTTCGACGCCGAGGAGGAGACGCTGCAACTCTCCGACGTCATCGGCTTTGAGATGGAGAGCCTCATGAGGCGGCCGTCGGCGGTCGCGCCGGCGCTATCCCACCTCTTCGACCGGCTCGATGCGCGCTTCGATGGACGCCCGACGCTTCTTCTCATCGACGAGGCCTGGGTATTCCTTGACCATCCGCTCTTCGCCGAACGCTTGCGCGACTGGCTCAAGACCTTGCGCAAAAAGAACGTCTCGGTCGTCTTCGCGACGCAGTCCTTGAGCGATATTCAAAACTCGTCAATCGCGCCGGCGATCATCGAGAGCTGCCCGTCGCGGATTTTCCTCGCCAATGCACGGGCGCGGGAAGCGGGCATCCGGTCCGCTTATGAATCTTTCGGGCTCAATGAACGGCAGATCGAGCTGATCGCCACGGCGACGCCGAAGCGCCACTATTATTACCAATCTTCGATCGGCAATCGCCTCTTCGAATTGGGGCTCGGCCCCGTCGCACTTAGCGTTTGCGGTGCGTCGGACCCCGAGACGCAAAAGCTCATCGACAGGATTTTGAACGACGCGGGCGGCGACTTCGCCGCCGAATTCCTGCGGGCCAAGGGCCTCGCCTGGGCCGCCGATCTTATCGCCGAAAACCAAATCATTGAAAGGAGCTACTCATGGGCCGCCGAATGAAGAAACTCGCCGCCGCCAGCGTCATCGCGATTGCCTCAACGCTTGGCGTTTATGGAAGCGCCAAGGCGCAGCTCTTCGGCGGCATCGTCTACGACCCGACCAATTACGCGCAGAACCTCCTCACCGCGACGCGCACGCTCACCATGATCAACAACCAGGTGAAGCAATTGACCAATGAAGCGCAGATGCTGGTCAATGAGGCGAAGGAGCTCGCAAGCCTGCCCTTTACGGTGCGAGTCCAGCTCAATCAGCGCCTCGTCGAGATCGAAACGCTGATCAGGACCGCGAATGGGCTTGCTTACGATGTCGCCTCGATCGACGCATCGTTCCGGGCGCTTTTCCCGGAGGATTATTCTTCCGTTTCGAACGCAGCGATGGCGTCGGATGCGCGCGTCCACTGGGAGGAGGCGTCGCGGGCGTTTCATGATTCGATGATCATGCAGGCGAAGATCGCCGAGACGATCTCCGCCGACGTGACCGACCTCGATGCGATCGTCTCGAAGAGCGAGACTGCGGTCGGCAATTTGCAAGCCGCGCAAGCCGGCAACCAGCTCCTCGCCCTGCAAGTGAAACAGTCGATGCAGGCGGCCGAGCTTTTCGCCGTCGCCGCCCGCGCCGACGCGCTCGATCGCGCGCGGCAATTGCAGACGGAGGAGCGGGCCCGCATCGCCAATGCGCGCTTCATCGGCGACGGGATCATTTACCCATGAACCTCAGGAGCAAACCGAGCGCAGCGAGGCGAGCGCAAGCGCGCGCCGGCCGGTCAGGCCGCACTTCGCGGAGCCGTGAAGCCGAAGGCCGAACCGGCGCGAGCGGGAAAAGCTCATGAACAATCTCAATGTCATCGACCAGTTCACGGCGACCTTCGTCGCTTACATCGATTCCGGTTTCGGCTTGTTGCAGGGCGATGTCGGCTTCCTGACCGCGATACTGATCGGCATCGACATCGTCCTCGCCGGTCTCTTCTGGTCGATGAACGGCGTCGACAATGTGCTCGGCGCGTTCATCAAGAAGGTCCTCTATGTCGGGGCCTTCGCCTTCATCATCAATAATTTCCGGCTCCTCGCTGACATCATCTTTGCGAGCTTCGCCGGCCTCGGTCTCGTCGCGACCGGCTCGCCGATCACGGCGGCGCAATTGATGCAGCCGGGCTTCGTCGCCGACACCGGCTACCAGGCGGCGTATCCGCTCCTCGGCGAGGCGAATGCGCTTTTGGGCTTCCCGAGCTTCTTTTCAAACTTCGTCACCATCGCGATCATCATGCTGGCGTGGCTCATCGTTCTCTTCGCCTTCTTCATCCTCGCGATCCAGCTCTTCGTCACCATCATCGAATTCAAGCTAACGACGCTCGCCGGCTTCGTCCTCGTTCCCTTCGCGCTCTGGAACAAGACGTCGTTCCTAGCCGAACGCGTCCTCGGCAATGTCATGGCGTCGGGCGTCAAGCTGATGGTGCTCGCCATCATTGTCGGCATCGGCTCGACAATCTTTTCTTCCGTCACTGCGAGTTTCACGCCAGGCGCAATCACGCTCGAAGACGCGGCGGCGACCATATTGGCCTCACTCGCCCTGTTGTCGCTCGGCATCTTCGGGCCCGGCATCGCGGCGGGGCTCGTGTCCGGCGCGCCGCAATTGGGCGCGGGCGCAGCGGTCGCCACGACGGCCGGCGCCGGCGCGGCCGTGCTTGGCGCCGGGGCGCTCGCAACAGGCGGCGCGAGAGCCGTCGCGTCCGCCAGTCAGTCCGCCATTCGCGCCGGCGCCTCCATGGCCGGCGGCGCCAACGCCGCCTGGACTTTAGGCACGGCCGCCTCCGGACAATCAGGCATGCGCGGCGCCGCGGCTGGCGCTGCAGGCGTCGCGTCGGCGGGCGCAGCGTCCGTCATGCAGGGAATGAAGGACTCTGTATCGCGCGCCTTCGGCAATCCGGGCGAGGCCTTCGCATCGGGCGCGCGTGCGGCTTTCACCGCGACCGGGGGCAAGCTCGGCGGAGCATCGACGGCGGCGGCAAGCGGGGCGCCCGCCAACAACGCACCTGATTGGGCGCAGCGACTCCGCCGCGAACAGGGCGTGCGCGACGCGGGTCTCACCGCGACGCATGTGATCGCCTCGGGCGATCGCGGCGGCAGCGCCGATGCGCCGCGCCTCAGGGAGGATCACGAATAATGTTCAAACGCGCTGCCACTCATTATGGCGAAACGCCTCCGCCCGAGACGCCCTATATGCGCGCGCATCAGTTATGGGACGAGCGCATCGGCTCGGCGCGGGTCCAGGCCGCGAACTGGCGCACCGCCGCTTTCGCGTCGCTGCTCATCGCCGGCGTTTCCTGCGGCGGCCTCATCTGGCAATCAAGTCGGTCCATCGTTACGCCCTATATCGTCGAGATCGACGGCGAGGGCGCCGTCCGCAATATCGGCCCGGCGAGCGAAGCCTACAAACCGTCGGACGCCGTCATCGCCTATGCGCTCGCGAATTTCATCCGCGACGTGCGGTCGGTGTCGATCGATCCTGTCATCGTTCGCGCGAACTGGCTCAAAGCCTATGATTACGCGACCGATCGCGGCGCGATGGCCTTGAATGATTACGCGCGCGACCATGACCCGTTCGCCGAGGTCGGGCGGCGCAGCGTCAATGTCGATGTGACAAACGTCGTCAGGGCGTCTGAGGATTCTTTCGAAATCCGCTGGTCCGAGAAAACGTACGCAGGCGGCCAGTTCGAAAAACTCGAACGCTTCACCGCGCATCTGACCATCGTGCTGTCGCCGCCGCGCACGGCCGAAGCGCTCTCGAAGAATCCCCTCGGCCTTTATGTCCACGGGCTCAACTGGTCGAAAGACCTCAGCGCAGGAGATCCCTCATGACGCGCTCAATTCTGATTGCTTCGTCGCTCGCGCTGCTGGGCTGCGAGACCGCTTATCCCGACATCGCGCTCGATGCGGCGCCCATGCGCCCGGCGAAGATCGTCAGCTTCGATGACGGCAAGCCCGTTCGCGAGATCATTGAGACCGCCACGCCCTTTCCCTTGCCGGGACAATTGAAGCCGGTCGAGGAAAGTGACGCGCCGTCACCGGAACTGAAACCCTTCGAGCAGATCGATGCGGCGAACAGCCTCGCCAAGATCGAGCCCGATCTCGACCGCTTCGTGAATGCGGTGCAGGTCTATCCTTTCATGGAAGGCGCGCTTTACCGGCTCTACGCCGCCCCCGAACAGGTGACCGACATCGCGCTCGAACCGGGCGAGCGATTGAATTCGGTCTCCGCCGGCGACACCGTGCGCTGGGTCGTCGGCGACACTTCAAGTGGCGGCGCCGGCGGGAGCGGCGCCGCAACGGGCGAGCGGGTTCATATTCTCGTCAAGCCGATCGCGCCGGGTCTCTCAACCAATCTCGTCATCGCCACGGACCGGCGCGCCTATCACCTCGAAATGCGCTCTTTCCGCGAAACCTATATGGCGGCGATCTCTTGGACCTACCCGCAGGACCAATTGGTGAAGCGCCGCGAAGAGGCTGTTCGCACGAAAGCGGCGGCAGACTCTGTGGTCGCCCCTGCCATCAATCCGGACCATCTGAAGTTCCGCTATGAGATCGAGGGCGACCGCCCGCACTGGCGGCCCGTTCGCGCTTTCGATGATGGCGAGCAGGTGTTCATCCAGTTCCCGGAGACGATCGCGCAAGGCGAGGCCCCGCCGCTCTTCGTCTTGTCGCGCGACGGCAAGCCCGAGCTCGTCAATTACCGCATGCGCGGGAATTACTATGTCGTCGACCGGCTGTTTTCGGCGGCGGAGTTGCGTCTCGGCGAAAAACGCCAGTCGGTCGTGCGCATCCTCCGCACCGACCTCAAAGGGCGCATCTGAGATGAGCGCCGTTGCCCAAGACAAACGTCAAAAGGACGAACCGGACGCGCTGCGCTTGCGCGCGGCGCCGCGCGCCGTCACGCGGTTGAACAGGAACGCGCTGATGATCGCCGCGGGCGGCGCAGGCCTTCTCATCTTCGCCGCGGCGAGCCTCGCCTTGAAGCCGCCGCGCGCGTTTGATGAGGCCGCGCCCAAGGAACTCTATAATGTCGAGACCAAGCCCAAAGCCGAAGGCCTCGAGGCGCTTCCGAAATCCTATGCCGACGTTAAGCCGCAATTGGGCGCGCCCTTGCCGGGCGATCTCGGCGCCGCGCTCCTCAAGGCCGAGCAATCGCTCGCCGCATCAGGCGATGAAGGCTTTCTCGAGCGTCCGGATTACGCGGCCCTGTCGCCGACGCCGTTCCGCAATTCTCCCGAAGCCGACGCGGCGCGTGAAGCCGCCTTGCGTGAAGCGCAAATCGCCACCGAGGCACGGGAGGCGGGCGTCTTCTTCCAGCTCGCCGCACGCACCAATGCGGCGCCGAAACCATCGCCATTGAGCGACACCCTCCCAGTATCGCCCTTTGAATTCCCCGGCCCCGTGTCTGCGCCGGTCCCGTTCGGCGCCGAGCGCGATGACGATCCGGGCCGGCAGATTCGCAAGCTCGACTTCCTTGGTGATCGATCAGAGTCCTCGACTGACAATCCGCACGCCATCGAAGACCCGATCACGCCGTTTGAAGTGATGGCGGGGACCGTCATCCCGGCGAGCCTTATCACTGGGATTAATTCCGACTTGCCGGGAACCGTTGTCGCGCAGGTGACTCAGAATGTTTATGACAGCGTCACCGGCCATTATGTCCTCATCCCGCAGGGGGCAAAGCTCATCGGCCGCTATGACAGCGTCATCGCCTTCGGGCAGTCCCGCGCATTGCTGGTCTGGTCGCGCATCATCTATCCGGACGGCGCCTCGGTCTCGATCGACAACATGCCGGCGAGCGATGTCGCCGGCTATTCAGGGCTCGCGGATCAAGTCGACTTCCACACTTTCCGCATTTTGAAAGGCGTCGTTCTTTCGACCCTGCTTGGCGTCGGTACGGAATTGTCTTTCGGCGAATCCGAAAGCGATCTTGTCCGCGCGCTGAGGGAGTCCGCGCAGAGCTCCGCCAATCAGTCCGGCCAGAAAATCGTGCAGCGCAACCTCGACATCCAGCCGACGATCAAGGTGCGCCCGGGCTGGCCCTTACGCGTCATCGTCCACAAGGATCTCGTGCTGCGGCCTTATGAGCAGAGGAGGGCGGCGCGATGAGCCTCAAGATCGGCGCCGTTCCGGAGCGAAAGTCCGTCAGGATCACCCTGTCGCTGCCGCCCGACATTCACGCCATGCTCGCAGACTACGCCGCAATCCACGCCGCGGAATTCGGAAAGAAGACCCCGGCGAGCGAACTCGCAGGTCTAATGATCGAGCGGTTCCTGAACTCGGACGCGGCCTTCCGGCGCGCCCGCAAAACCCTTCGTCAACCCGCCAGTGAAAAGGAGTAAGCCATGGCTATCATCGGCGCATTCAAGAAGACGGACGACGGCTATGCCGGAACCATCCGGACCATGACCATCAACGTCAAGGCTGCCTTCATCGCCAACGACAAGAACGGCAATGACAAGGCCCCGGACTTCAAGATCGTCGCCGGCGAACGCGAGCTCGGCGCCGCATGGAAGGCGAAGACCAAGGGCGAGGAGCCCCAGGAGTTCCTGCGCGTCGAACTCGACGACCCGAGCTTCGCCGCGCCGCTGCGCGCGGCGCTGTTTTCGAATGGGGTAGAATCGAGCGCGCTCGTCTGGACGCGTCAGAGTCAGAGGCAGAGACCGGAGGCGTCGGGCGGAGTCTGAATGAGGAAGAGAGATGGTGAAGATGGAGTCGCCTGAAACTTTCCGCGGTTTGCGGCCGGCGCGGCAAGCGGCGCGGTCAGAGGTTCTCCCTTTGAGCCTGCCCCCGCGCGGGCTCTGCCGAGAGGTCGCGGCGGCCTATATCGGGATCAGTGGCACCAAGTTCGATGAACTGGTACGATCAGGGTCGATGCCGAAACCGCGGATTGTCGGCGCCCGGCGGCTGTGGGATCGGCCGGAACTTGACCTGGCGTTCAGCAATCTGCCGCACGCTGATGAAAATGGCGCCCTCAATCCATGGGATGTCGTACGATTTGAAAATCAGAATTAGATATGTGGTTGAAGACGCCGACCGGCACGGCAATGTCCGCCTTTATTTTCGAAAACGGGGCCAGAGAAAAGTAAGATTGCCGGGCCCCATCGGTTCGGAACAATTCTGGGTCGCTTATCAGCAGGCCGCGAATGGGTATGTGCCGCTTGAGAAGCTGACGCCGCAGGAAATCAAAGCGCAATCCGGCGGCTCGTTCCTGTGGCTTTGCGATGAATATTATCGCTCGGCGGATTTCCGGCAGCTGCATCCGCGCACCCAATATGTCCGGCGAAAAATTCTCGATCGAATTTGCAAGATCGGCGGCGATCTGCCGGCCAAGGCGCTTGACGCCAAACACGTGCGAAAGTGGCGTGACGACAAAGCCGACAAGCCGGGCGGCGCCAACAACATGATCAAGGCGCTTCGCCAAATCTACAAATTCGCGATCGAATATGGATACGCCGAAACCAATCCGGCGATGACGGTGCCGTACCTGTTCACCAAGGAGGGCGGCTTTCACGCCTGGTCGATCGAAGAAGTTCTGCAATTTGAGGAGAAGCACCCGATCGGCAGCAAGGCGCGCCTTGCTTTTGCGTTGCTCCTCTATACGGGCCAGCGCCGCTCCGACATCGTCCGCCTCGGCCAGCAGCATGTGAAGGACGGCTGGTTGCGGTTCACGCAGGAGAAGAACCGAGCCCGGCGGCCGGTCACCCTCGAACTGCCGATCGTTCCGGCGCTCCAGCACATTCTTGATGCGTCGGTGATCGGCGCGACCACGTTCCTCGTGACGGAGCAGGGCCGGCCGTTCTCCAACAACGGTTTCGGAAACCGCTTCCGGACCTGGTGTGACGAGGCGGGGCTACTGCACTGCTCAGCGCACGGGTTGCGCAAGGCGGCGGCGTCGAGACTCGCCGAACTCGGCTGTTCCGAACTCGAGATCATGGCGGTCACCGGCCACCAGACCATGAAGGAGGTCGAGCGCTATACGAAGTCGGCCAGACAAAAGGTGCTGGCCGGAAGCGCCATGGCGAAGCTGCGCGCCGGACATTCGTAGAACAAAAAAGTGTCCCACTTTTCCGATTTCAGGAAAAAGTGTCCCACCAAAACCTCTAAGTCATTGAAATTTATAGGTTATTTTCGTCAATGGTGCCCAGAAGAGGACTCGAACCTCCACGCCTCTCGGCACAGGTACCTGAAACCTGCGCGTCTACCAATTCCGCCATCTGGGCAGCCGGGGGTAGGGCGGTTCCCTTAGGCGAGCGGCGGCTCTGTTGTCAATGAATCCCCGCTTCCGGGGGACGTTTTTCGGCTGGGAAACGGCGGGTGGGCTTGCCAAGGACGTAGGCGGCGCGCCTGGCGCGGGCTCAGGCTGGCGCGCGGGCGGTTCTGGCGGCGGCGCGGCTCGCGGACGCGTTGTTTTGCGGCGGAAATTCCTTTAGGCGTTCGCCCTTCGCTGCTGCCCTGGGCGGAACGCCGCCGGGCGAATCAGGAGGATTTCAGGATGGCGGGAAAACTGGCCGTCGTCTTCGGCGGGTCGGGCTTTATCGGCCGCAATGTCGTGCGCGAGCTTGCGAAGCGCGGCTGGCGCGTTCGCGTCGCGGTGCGCCGACCCCATCACGCGCTTTTCCTTCGCCCGATGGGCGCTGTCGGGCAGATCCAGCTTGCTCAGGCCAATGTCCGCTATCGCGGTTCGATCGCGGAGGCGCTCAAGGGCGCGGATGCGGTCGTCAATCTTGTCGGTCTCCTTCATCAGGAAGGCGCGCAGAAGTTCGACATGGTGCAGGCGGGCGGCGCCGCGGCGATCGCGCAACTCGCCGCCCCTGAAGGCGTTACGAACTTCGTGCATGTCTCGGCGATCGGCGCGGACGCGAACAGCGACAGCCTCTATGCGCGCTCCAAAGGTCTTGGCGAGAAAGCCGTGCGCGATGCGATGCCATCGGCGGCGATCATTCGCCCGTCCGTCGTGTTCGGCACGGAAGACAAGTTCTTCAACAAGTTTGCGGCGATGCTGTCGATGACGCCGCCTTTCCTGCCGGTTCCGATTCTGTTCGGCGGCGGTCAAACCAAGTTCCAGCCCGTCTATGTCGACGATGTGGCGGACGCGATTTGCGGCGCGCTTGAGACGCCCGCCGCCGCTGGGCGCACTTATGAGATTGGCGGTCCGCGCGTTTACACGTTCAAGGAGCTTCTTGAACTCGTGCTGAAAGAGACTGGCCGCAAACGCATTCTCTTGCCCGTTCCTTTCGCTCTGGCGCCGGTTATCGGCTTTGCGGGCGAGATGGTCGGGCTTGCGCCTTTCTTCGAGCCGCCGGTGACGCGCGATCAGATCAGGCTGATGAAGCATGATAATGTCGTCGGTGCGGGCGGTGAAACCGTCGGTGTGATCGGCGATTTCGGCATCGCGCCTGTAACGGTCGAAGCGGTGCTGCCAACCTATATGGTTCGCTTCCGCAAATACGGTCAGTTCGCGGAAGTCACCGCTTAGGGATCTCTCGCATGTATCGCCTCTATTATTCACCGGGAACTGCAAGCTTTCCGGTGCATTGGATGCTGCTCGAACTCGGCGCGCCCCACGAACTTGTCACGACGGACATTACAAAAGGCGCGCAGAAGAGCGCTGAATATCTCAAGCTCAATCCGACCGGGCGCGTGCCGACCCTGGTCGTCGACGGCAAGCCGTATGGCGAGGTCGCTTCGCTCCTGATGTTGCTCGCTGAGCGGCACCCGCAAGCGGGCCTTGGGCCGGCGCCTGGCGAAGCGGGGCGTGCGGATTATCTGCAGTGGATGTTCTATCTGGCGAACACTGTGCAGCCGCCTTTCCGCTTGTGGTTTTATCCGCACGAGGCGGCGGGAGAAGCGAACGCGGAAGCCGCAAAGGCGGAGGCGCGCGCGCAAATCGAAAAGGCGTGGGACCGCGTGGACGCGCAGATCGCGAGCGGCGGGCCTTACCTGCTTGGGACGCACCTAAGCGCGGCGGATTTCCTCGTCACTATGCTCATGCGATGGTCGCGGAACATGCCGAAGCCGGCGAGCGACTGGCCGCATATCGCTGCGTATCTCAAGATGATCAAGGCGATGCCGTCGCTGCGCGAACAGCATAAGCGCGAAGGCCTCACTGACTGGATCGACGCTTAGCCTGTTCGATTATTCGCCGTATCCGGTCGGGTTCTCGCGCTGCCAGCGCCAGTGATCGGCGCACATGTCGTCCAGCGATTTTTCAGCCGTCCAGCCGAGAAGTGCTTTCGCTTTCGAGGGGTTCGCGTAAATCTCTGCAATGTCACCTTCGCGGCGCGGCGCAATCTCATAAGGGATGTCGCGGTTCGAGGCGCGCTTGAAGGCGGCGACTGCTTCGAGCACGGAATATCCGAGACCCGTGCCGAGATTGACGTCGACGACGCCCGGCGCCTTCTCGCGCGCCAGATGGTCGAGCGCCGCGCGATGGCCGCGCGCAAGGTCGCAGACGTGAATGAAGTCGCGCACGCCCGTGCCGTCGCGCGTGTCATAATCGTCGCCGAAAACGCGCAGCTTTTCGCGCCGCCCGACGGCGACCTGCGCGATGTAGGGAAAGAGATTGTTCGGAACGCCGTTCGGGTCTTCGCCAATGCGCCCTGAAGGGTGCGCGCCGACGGGATTGAAGTAACGCAAGTTCGCGATCTTCCAGCCCGGATCGGAGACGTGAAGGTCGCGCAACATTTCTTCGATGAAATACTTTGTCCGCCCGTAAGGGTTCGTCGGGCCGAGCAAGCCTGTCTCGTCGACGGGGCTTTTGTTCCGGTCTCCGTAAACGGTTGCGGAAGAGGAAAAGACGATGAGTTTTCCGCCTGTCGCTTTCAGCGCGTCGATGAGCGTCAGCGCTGAACCGAGATTGACGCGGTAATAGCGCTCAGGCTCCGTGACGGATTCGCCGACCGCTTTCAATCCCGCAAGATGAATAGCGCCTTGCGCCCTGAAATCCCTTGCAGCGTCAATAATTCTTTCGCGCTGCGCCGGGTCTGCGAGGTCGGACTTCAGAAGGCGAATGTCGCCCTCGGCGAGTTCCTGAATTCGGCGCACCGCTTCCGGCGAAGAGTTCGAAAAGTCGTCGATGATGAGGAGCGATTTGCCGGCTGAAAGCAGGTCGACGCAGACATGGCTGCCGATATAGCCGGCGCCGCCAGTGACGATAATGCGATCAGCCATCGATAGTCTTCATCTCACTCGACGGTGACCGACTTCGCAAGGTTGCGCGGCTGGTCGACATCGGTGCCCTTCGTTGTCGCGGTATAATAGGCGAGCATCTGGATTGGTGCGGCGTAAACGATCGGCGCGAGCATCGGCTCGACTGTTGGAACTTCGATTGACGCCCAAAGGCCGTCGCCCGCTGTCTTCACGCCTTCATGATCCGAGATGAGCAGCGCCTTGCCGCCGCGCGCCATCACTTCGTGCATGTTCGAGATCGTCTTCTCGTAGAGAGCGTCATGCGGCGCGATGACGATGACGGGCAGCGCCTTGTCGATCAGCGCGATCGGTCCGTGCTTCAGTTCGCCGGCGGCGTAACCTTCGGCGTGAATATAGGAAATTTCCTTGAGCTTCAGCGCGCCTTCCATGGCGAGCGGGAAGTTGACGCCGCGCCCGATATAGAGAACGTCGCGCGCCTTAGCGATTTCTCGCGCGATCTCCTCGATCGCGGCGCCATGTTTCAGGGTTTCGGCGACGAGGCGCGGAACTTCAAGCAGCGCGCGCACGAGGCGGCGTTCTTCCGCTTCGTCGATACGTCCTCGCGCGCGGGCGGCTGCAATCGCGACGCAGGCGAGGGCCGTCAACTGGCAGGTGAACGCCTTGGTTGAAGCGACGCCGATCTCGGGGCCGGCCGCCATCGGGAAGATGACATCGGCTTCGCGCGCAATGCTCGATTCCGGCACGTTGACGACGGCGGCGATCTTCTGGCCGTGCGCACGGGCTTCCCGCAGCGCCGCGAGCGTATCGGCCGTCTCGCCGGACTGCGAAACGAACAGGGCCCCGCCGCCTTTCGTATACGGAACGTTTCGGTAGCGAAGCTCCGAAGCGACGTCGATTTCGACGGGAAGGCCCGCCCAGCTTTCGAACCAGTATTTGGAGATAAGCCCGGCGTAATAGGCGGTGCCGCAAGCCGAGATCGTGAGACGGTCCATCGATGCGAAATCGAAGGCGCCTTTCGGAAGGCCAACGGTTTCGGTCGCCGGATCGAGATAGCGCGACAGCGTGTGAGCGATCACTTCCGGCTGCTCGTGGATCTCCTTCGACATGAAATGGCGGTGGCCATCCTTGTCGACCATCTGATCGGCGGCGGAGGAGATCGTCTCGGGCCGTTTCACGCGCGCGCCGGAAGCGTCGAAGATTTCGATGCTGTGGCGCGTGAGAACCGTCCAGTCGCCTTCATCGAGATAGGTGACGCGGTTGGTGAAAGGTGCGAGCGCGTAAGCGTCGGAGCCGAGGAACATTTCGCCGTCGCCGCGCCCGATTGCGAGCGGACTGCCGCGGCGCGCGCCCATGAGAAGATCGTCTTCGCCGATAAAGAGGACCGCGAGCGCGAAGGCGCCGCGCACGCGCTTCAACGCGGCGTGGAACGCCTCCTTTGCGGACATGTTCTCCGCTTCGAGGTAATAGGTGATGAGCTGCGCGACGACTTCGGTGTCGGTTTCCGACTCGAAATTGTAACCCTTGTCGATCAGTTCGCGGCGAAGCTCCGCGAAATTCTCGATGATGCCGTTATGGACGAGCGCGACGCGGCGTGTCGCATGCGGGTGAGCGTTGGTTTCGTTCGCAGCGCCATGCGTCGCCCAGCGGGTGTGGCCGATGCCGAGCGCGCCTGAAAGCGGGCGGACTTCGAGCAGCGCTTCGAGCGCCGCGATTTTGCCGGGTGCGCGCCTGCGGTCGAGATTGCCTTTCGAGATCGTCGCGACGCCGGCCGAATCATAGCCGCGATATTCAAGGCGCTTGAGGCCCTGAACGATCAGGGGCGCGACGTCCGATTTCCCGAGAATTCCGATAATGCCGCACATGCGGGCGACTCCATCACCGACTTTTGCTCTACTAGCACGCGAGTATGATCATTCATACCCGACCGAAGTTAAGCAAAAAACCGGCCGATTATAGGCGCTTGCGCTTTGGGGCAGGGCGGGGCTTCAGGCCGCGCCCTTGATGAGATCCGCCGCCCGCTCGCCAATCATGATGGACGGGGCGTTGGTGTTGCCGCCGACAAGGGTCGGCATGATCGAGGCGTCGATCACGCGCAGCCCGGTCACTTTGTTAACGCGGCAGGCGGGATCGACGACGGCGCCGGCGTCCGCGCCCATCCGGCACGTTCCGACGGGATGGTAAATGGTGTCCGACCGCGCGCGGATATCGGCAATGATCTCCTCGTCAGGCGCGCCGCGCGAGACATACATCTGCTCGCCATCGACCGGCTTGAAGGCCGGCGCATCGAGAATGCGCTCGACGATGCGCGCGCCTTTGAGAAGGCGGCGGAGATCGTCTTCGTCGCTGAGGAAATTGGGGTCGATCAGCGGTGGGGCGAGCGGGTCCGGACTCTGGAGCCTGACGCTGCCGCGGCTCTTCGGGCGAAGGACGCAGACATGGCAGGAATAGCCGCCGCCCGGATGCTTCTTCCGGCCGTGATCGTCGACCAGTCCCGGAATGAAATGAAGCTGGATGTCAGGGTCGGCGAGCGAGGGATCGGTTTTGAGAAAACCGCCCGCTTCGGCGAGGTTCGATGTGAACGGGCCTTCCTTCCGCTTCCGGTAGGCGTTGAAGCTGGAGAAGGCGCGCATGATGAAGGGAAGGCTCATGCCGATCGAGTCCGGCGAGCGCGTTTTCCGCAGGAGGATATAGTCGAGATGGTCCTGCAGGTTGAGGCCGACTTCCGGAACATCCGCGACGACATTGATGCCGTTCTTCGCGAGATGATCGGCGGGGCCGACGCCCGAAAGCATCAGAAGTTGCGGCGACTGGAATGCACCGGCTGAGACGATGACTTCGCGCTTCGCCGATACGGTTTCGCTGACGCCCTTGCGGCGGTAGCGCACGCCTGTTGCGCGCTTTCCTTCAAAGGTGATGCGTTCTGCATGCGCGTCTGAAATGACGGTGAGGTTTGAGCGCGTCATCGCCGGGTGAAGATAGGCGACGGCCGCCGAGCAGCGCTGCCCGCCGCGCTGCGTTACCTGGTAATAGCCCATGCCTTCCTGCTTCGGGCCGTTGAAATCATCCGTGAACGGAAGTTGAAGCTCGCGCGCCGCATCAAGGAAGGTGTCGCAGAGCGGATTATGGTAGCGAAGATCCGAAACGGTGAGGGGGCCGCCCTTTCCGTGAAGGTCGCTGGCGCCATGCTGCTGGTCTTCGGCCTTCTTGAAGTAGGGAAGCACGTCGTTCCACGACCAGCCTTCGCAGCCGAGTTTCGCCCAGCCGTCATAGTCCGACGGGGTGCCGCGAATATAGATCATCGCATTGATCGAGCTCGACCCGCCAAGCACGCGCCCGCGCGGCTGGAAACAGACGCGATTGTTGAGGTGCTTTTGCGGCGCCGTGTCGAAGCGCCAGTTGACCGGCGACCAGTCCGGGAAGAAGGCGAAACCGATCGGCGCATGGATGAGCGGGTCTTTGTCTTTGCCGCCCGCTTCCAGAATAGCGACCCGCACGTTCGGATCTTCGGTGAGGCGGCTTGCGAGCGCGCAGCCCGCCGAGCCCGCGCCCACAATGACGTAATCGAATTCGCCGGCGTTCGCCGATGCGTTCTCGCTCATGGCTTTTTCTCTTCTTAAGCGATCTTGCGAATGAGGTTGAGGAGCTTTGAGGTCTTCTCCGTATAGGGCGGGTGCAGCATCGCCCCGCTTGAGAAGCGGCTTTGATAGAAGACCGGCTTCATGTGGGAGAATGTCTCAAAGCCTTTGTCGCCGTGATAGGCGCCCATGCCGCTCTTGCCGACGCCGCCAAAGGGCAGGTTCTCCTGCGCGAAATGCCAGAGCGTGTCGTTGACAGTGACGCCGCCAGAGATAGTGCGCGTCAGAACCTTGTCGCGCGCGGCGTTATCTTTGCCGAACCAGTAAAGCGCGAGCGGGCGCTCGCCCTTGTTCACATGCTCGATCGCCGCATCGGCGGAAGCGACGGAAAGAACCGGAAGCACAGGTCCGAAGATTTCCTCCTGCATCATCCGCGTATTCGCCGGCGGCTCGATGACGATCGTCAGCGGGATTTTCCGCTGCGGATGAAGCGCGTTCGACGAGCCAACTTCGATGATTTTCGCGCCGGCGTCGCGCGCTTCCTCGACCATGGATTTCAGGCGCGCGAAATGCCGGTCCGAAATGATGGACGTATAGTCGCTCGTCGTGTCGATTTCCGGATAGAGCTTGCGCGTCGCGCTTGCGACCGCTTCCGCGATCGCTTCCGTCTGTCCTTTGGGGGCGAGCACATAATCCGGCGCGATGCAGGTCTGGCCTGCATTGAAGGTTTTACCATGCGCGATGGAGCGTGCGGCGCTCGCAATGTCCGCCCCCTGATCGACGATGACGGGCGACTTGCCGCCAAGCTCGAGCGTCACGGGCGTCAGGTTCTTCGCCGCTGCTTCGGCGACGCGCTGGCCGACGCCAGTCGAGCCCGTGAAGAGCAGATGATCGAATGGCGTCGCCGCGAAAGCCTGACCGACATCGACCCCGCCGACGATGACGGCGAGGACGTCTTCCGGAAAAGCTTCGCGAATGATCTCCGCCATCAGCGCGCTCAGATGCGGCGTCAGCTCGCTCGGCTTGATCATCACGCGGTTGCCCGCTGCGAGCGCTGTCGCGGCCGGAGAAAGCGCGAGCTGGAAGGGGTAGTTCCACGGCGCGATGATGCCGATGACGCCGAGAGGCTGCGGCTCGAGCCGGCTCTTGCCCGGTGCGAGCTTCAAAGGCGTCGGCACGTTGCGCGGGCGCATCCAGCGCGAAAGATTGTGCTTGGCCTGTTTGATGGCCGAGGCCGTCATGATGAGTTCGGCGAGGATCGTCTCAACGCCCGAGCGATTGCCGAAATCGTCGTTGATCGCCTTGATGATCCGCTGCTCGTTCTTCTCCATCGCGCCGGCGAGCGCATCGAGCCGCCTGACGCGTTCGGCCTTGTCAGGGGCGGGGGCCGCCGCAAACGCGGCTTTCTGCCTGGCGAAGACGCGCGCGAGATTGCTCTGCTCTGCGCCTAGCTCGGGAGCGCCAAGCGGGCGGGAAGAATCGGCGGGCATGGATGAGCTCCCTTATCGCTGTCTGATTTTCGTTTTCCCAAGACTTTGCGCCGCGCCAATACGCCTGTCCATGACGGAGCGCAGACGCGAAGGCCGACTTGTCTTTTGATGTCAGGGAATTAGCGAAGGGAAAGGACTGGTGGAGCTGAGCGGGATCGAACCGCTGACCTCGTCATTGCGAACGACGCGCTCTCCCAACTGAGCTACAGCCCCGAACCGGCGATATGTATTTGGGAGCGACGTATCTAGGAGGGAGCGCCGGGGCTGTCAATCGCGTTGATTTTCGGCCAGATTGGATCTCTGTCGCTCAGCCAGCGAGGGGAGGAAGCCTATGTATCTCCTAGCAATCGCCGCGATGGCGATGAGTTCGACCACAGGACTGCCGGCGGACCGGTGGAATTGCCGCAACCAGCTCGAGGTGTGGTGCGCCGCCGATGGATGCGCCGCGACGCCGCCCGATGAATTCACCCCGATGGACATTCATGCGACGGCCGGCGCGGCCGGCAAGGCGAGTTCGCTGTCCGTGTGCGCCTATTCCGGTTGCTGGGAGAGTAGCGCCGCGCCGATCCGCGCCGATGGTCGGCTCCTGTGGACGGCGGACGGCGTGCCTTTCTCCTCCAATCCGGACGGCGCCATGACGGCGAATGTGACCTTGCTCATCCTGACCAAGGACGGGGTCGGCTTCGTCAGGGTCGGCGGCCTTGCGACGCCGCTGCTCTGCCAGCGGGTGAGCCCTGCGCCGTCAGACGAGGAAAGCTGAAAAAGGGCGGGATTTCCGGCCCTTCTGTTGCGGGCAGGCGCGATGCGCCTTAAGTCCGGCTCGTCGGAAGCCCCGCGAAGGAACCCTCCATGGCCGTCATCGCCTATCTCTTCAACACCGCGATCAGCATCTACACTTTCATCATCTTCGCGTCCGTCATCATGAGTTGGCTGATCGCCTTTAACGTCATCAACCGGCACAACCAGTTCGTTGACGCTGTGTGGCGCTTCTGCCTTGCTGCGACCGAGCCTGTGCTCCGCCCGATCCGCAACGCGCTGCCCAATCTCGGCGGCATCGACATCTCGCCGCTCATTCTGCTCATCGGCCTGCAAGCGCTCCAGATTGGCGTGAACCGCTACATCTTCGCGCCCATGCTGGCGCGGGGGCTTTGACGAAAGCCTTTCAGGAAACAGGCGAGGGCGTCCTCCTGCGCGTGCGCGTGACGCCCGGCGCGTCGAAAGACGCTGTCGGCGGCCTCTGGCGCGGACCGGACGGGGAGGAGCGGCTGATTGTCAGGGTGACAGCGCCGCCCGACAAGGGCAGAGCGAACGCCGCCGCAGGCAAGCTCATCGCGAAGGCGGCAGGGCTCGCAAAATCCGACGTTGCGATTATTGCTGGCGAGAAGGACAGACTGAAAAACTTCGCTCTGAGAGGCGACGCGGCTGCGATTATCGCGAGACTCGCGCCGCTCTTGGAAGGTCAGGACTAGGAACGGTAAATGAGCGCAGAGCTGATTGATGGAAAGCAGATCGCTGCGGACGTGCGCGAGCGCGTGGCGGCGGCGGTGAGCGTCTTCGAGGCGAAAACAGCCGAAACGCCGGGCCTCGCCGTGGTGCTTGTCGGCGAAGATCCAGCAAGCCAGGTCTATGTCCGCAATAAAGGCCTCGCGACGGTCAAGGCCGGCATGCGCTCGATCGAGAAGCGCCTTCCGGCGAACGCGAGCGAAGAAGAAGTCGTCTCGCTCGTGCGCGCGCTCAACGCCGACAATGCGGTCGACGGCATTCTTGTACAGCTTCCCTTGCCGTCGCATATCGATGCGAACCGCGTCATCAACGAGATCGATCCGTCGAAAGATGTCGACGGCCTGACGGAAGCGAGCGCCGGCCGGCTTCTGCTCGGCAAGCAGGGGCTTGTTCCGTGCACCCCGCAAGGGAGCGTCATTCTTGCAAAGACGGTGCGCAAGGATCTTGGCGGTCTCAACGCCGTCGTCATCGGCCGCTCCATTCTTGTCGGCAAACCGCTGTCGCTGCTCCTCCTTGCGGAGAACTGCACGGTCACGATGGCGCATTCGCGCACGTCGAACCTCGCCGATGTGTGCCGTCAGGCGGATATCCTGTGTGCGGCGGTCGGGTGCCCGAAGATGATCAAGGGCGACTGGGTGAAGCCCGGCGCGATCGTCATCGATGTCGGCATCAACCGGATCGAGGAAGACGGCAAATCGCGGCTCGTCGGCGATGTCGACTTTGACGCCGCAGTAGAGCGCGCCGGCGCGATTACGCCGGTGCCGGGCGGCGTCGGGCCGATGACCATCGCATGCCTTCTCAGAAACACTGTCATCGCCGCCGCCCGCCGGCGCGGGCTCGCCGACCCCGAGCTCTGATTTCTGGCGAGCCTCCTGTTTCAGCCTGTCTTCGGGGCCCGTTGATTGCGGGGCGCACGGCGCCCATATCGCAATGGACGGGTATCCAGGAGGAACCATGGCGACGAGAAACCAGTTTCGCACCGCTCTCTTGGCGGCGAGCGCGCTCGCTGCGGCGGGGGCTGTAACGGCGGCGCACGCCGAGACCGCGCCCTATGAGGCTGCGCGGGTCGAGGTCGTCGCGCCGGTCCACCACGCGGCTGATGAGCCTGTTGCGAAGGCTGACGCCATCAAGAAGGTCGGCATCGCCGCCGCCGCGACGGCGGCGCTCGCGGCCCTTTTCCATCTTATCGGGGCTAAACGCATCGGACGCTGGTTCCGCGCAGCCGCCCCGGTTGCGGCCAAGGCGGCTTCGGCGGTCGCAGCCGCGCCGATCGCGGCGGCGAAGGCGGTCGGTCGCGCGGCGGCCTCGCCAGTCCGTTTCGCGCTTCTGATGGCGGGTCTCGGCGTCTTCGCCCTGACGGGCTTCAGCCTTTTCGACGTCGAATGGGCGGGCGGTCTTCTTGCAGGCGGCGCGATTGTGGCGCTCGCCTGGACGGCCAGCGCGCGCACGCGCCGGGCGCTGGTCGCAATCCGCACCAAGGAAACGCGCCGCACGGAACCCGCGCCCGTTTCGGTTCAGGACAGATAGGTAAAATTGTCTGCTTTAGGTTAAGGCAGTTTTTACCAGTAAAAACAATTCATTACGGCGATATCTTCCAAATGTGGCCGCATTCTCGCCGCATTCTGGAGGCATCTTTCGAACTGTCGACGGCCTGCACTGAAACGCAGCGCCCGTTCCTGAAAGGCTCTAACTCCCCTCAACGCACCCCAACGGTTCGCCGCGCTTGTCCCCCCAAGCGCGGCGATCTGTTTTCGGGCCCGGAATCCGGCGGCAGGAGGATGGAAGAGCGCCCGTTTGGCCCGCCGCTTGCGAGGGATGCCTGAGCTGTCTCACTTCTGAGCGGCGCTCCTGTAGACCTCGCCCCGCGAAAGCGGGGTTTTCTTTTGTTCACACCCCTCGAGTGCTGTTGCGCGTGCGCGCCGCATCACGATAGGTGTTTTTGATGGCGTCCGTCCGCATTGCTCCATCCATTCTGTCCGCTGACTTCGCCCGTTTGGGCGAAGAAGTCGCTGCGATAACGGCGGCTGGCGCGGACTTCATCCATGTCGACGTGATGGACGGTCATTTCGTGCCCAACCTCACCATCGGCCCGCTCGTGGTGAAGGCGATCAGGGGCGCGAGCAAGCTGCCCTTCGACGTGCATCTGATGATCTCGCCGGTCGACCCCTATATCGACGAATTCGCCGCCGCCGGGGCCGATATTCTGACGGTTCATCCGGAAGCGGGCCCGCACCTTCACCGCACGATCCAGCGCATCCGCGCGGCGGGCGTGAAAGCGGGCGTCGCGCTCAATCCGGCGACGCCCGTCGCTGCTGTTCTCGAAGTACTGGGCGACATCGATCTCGTGCTCGTCATGAGCGTCAATCCCGGCTTTGGCGGACAGAGCTTCATCACCTCCCAGCTTCGCAAGATCGAGATTTTGCGCGCGGCGATCGACAAGAGCGGGCGCGACATCATGCTTGAGGTCGATGGCGGCGTGAACGCCGAGACGGCGCCGGCCGTCATTCGCGCCGGCGCGGATGTTCTCGTCGCAGGGTCGGCGGTCTTCAAAGGCGATCCGGCGCGCTACGCCGCGAACATCGCCGCCATTCGCGGGGGCGCGTAGTTCATGGCCGCAGGGGAACGCGCGCGTCAGTCGCGCTCGGTCGTGCAGGATGTCGTCAGCAAGGTGCAGCGCGCCTGGGGCGAGAGCCCGTTCTATCAGGCGCAGCTCAAAGGACCGGCGCCCGACCGGCTGATCTTTCTTCCCGTTGATCCGCGTACGCCCGATCGCGCGCTCGGCGAGGCCGTGCTGAAAGGCCGCCTCACCATCGGCGCCAACACGATCGACTGCGAAGGCGAACTTGAAAAGGTCTGGGATCTCGCGGCGCCCGGAAGCCAGCTCTATTCCTTCCTCCACGAGTTCTCATGGCTTCGGCATATCGATGCTCTGGGCGAAAGCTCGGCGGCGCCAGCGCGCGCGCTGACGCGCGCCTGGCTCAATCGTTTCGAGCGGTGGTCGCCGGAAGCCTGGGAGCCGTTCCTTGCTGGTGAAAGGCTTGCGCAGCTTTGCTGCCACAGTCCGCTTCTCCTGCGCGGCGCTGATGCGCTCTGGCGCAGCCGGCTTCTTACATCGATGGCGCGGCAAACGCGCCATCTTGCGCGCGCAAGCCATCGCGCGGCGACTGGCTATGAGCGGCTGATGACAGCGCTCGGTCTTTCGCTCGCAAGTCTGTGCCTGCCGGGCTGCGCTGAAGAGACGGAACGCGGGCTCGAGCTTCTTCGCCGCGAACTGCGCCTGCAGATCAGACCCGATGGCGGGCATGTCAGCCGCAATCCTTCGCAGCAGCTTTCGATCGTGCTGCGCCTGCAGATGGTGATGAAAGCCCTTGAAGCGCGGCGCCTTCAGGTTCCCGCCTTCATCAAGCACACGATCGGACGCGCAGCCGCGAACGTTCAGTTCTTCCGCGCCGGCGATGGCCGCCTCGCGGTCTTCAATGGCGGTTATGAGGATGACAGCAGGGCGGTGCTCGCGGCTTTGCAATCGGTTGATCCGGACGGTGCGCCGACAGCTTTCGCACGCCAGACCGGCTTCCAGCGGCTCGAAGCGGCCCGCGCCGTCGTCATCGCCGATGTGAGCGCATTTCCGGCTTCAGGGCGGTATGAAAGCGCCGGTTCGTTCCATTTCTCCTCCGGGCGCAGCCGGATTGTCGTGAATTGCGGCAGCGGCGCGCATTTGCCGGGCGACTGGGCGCGCGTCCTTTGCCAGGCGGCGGCGCATTCGACCCTTTCAGCCGAAGCGCCGAGCGCAGCCCTCGGGGCGGGCGGCAGCGCGACGCACCGCCGCGCGGAAGACGCGCGGGGCCAGCTCCTCGAGATTGACCGCGCCTTTGGCGAGGAAGGCCGCGAGGGGCCGAGATTCCTCCGCCGGCTGTTCCTGTCGATCAGCGGCGATGACCTTCGCGGGGAGGACCGGTTTGTCGACCTCCCTTCCGCGATCGCCGGAAGCTGGCGCCTTAGGTTCCACCTCCATCCGGGCGTCAGGGCCTCGCTGGCGCGCGACGGCAAGTCCGTCATTTTGGCGCTGCCGAACCGGGAGGGATGGCGTTTCCGCGCCAATGCGCCGTCCTTGCGCATCGAAAAGAGCATTTATTGCGGCGAGGGCGGGCTTCCCGTCGCGACGGAACAGATCGTTCTTGGCCCTTCCGGCTTGGAAGCGAGGGAAAGCGGCGATATGGTTATCAAGTGGGCGTTCCGGAGAGTTGACGCCGTGGGGGCGGGCGACAGCAAGACTAGCGCCGGAAGTTGAGGGGGCTGCCAGTGAGCGTATTCGACGACCTGTTCGGCAAGTTCAAAGGCGGCAAGCGAAAAGTCCCGTCATTCAACCCCCAGAAAGACACCGATCTCGAATCGCTCCTGCCGCGCCCGCCGCGCCGGATCGACCAGCGCGCCGCGAGAAAACTGATCGCCGGCAAGCGCGTCCTCATCACCGGCGCGGGCGGCACGATCGGCTCCGAACTCGTGCGCCAGACGGCGGCCTTCGAGCCGGCCCATCTCGCGCTCGTCGATAATTCCGAGTTCAACCTCTACCTCATCGATCTCGAAATGCGCGAGGCGGGGTTCGACTCGATCATGTATTCGACGCTGACGGATGTCTGCCGGCGCGAACATCTCGATCGCACTTTCAAACTTGTGCAGCCCGACATCGTTCTCCACGCGGCCGCGTTCAAGCATGTGCCGATCGTCGAGCAGAACCGCTGCGCCGGCGCGCTCACGAACGTTCTCGGCGCCAAGAATGTTTTCGACGCGGCGATGGAAGCGAAAGCTGAATCTGTCGTCTTCGTCTCGACCGACAAGGCCGTGAACCCGACAAGCTTCATGGGCGCGACGAAGCGCATCGCCGAACTTTATGCGCAGGCGCTCGACGTCGCGCAGAACGATACGCGCTTTGTCACTGTGCGCTTCGGCAATGTGCTCGGTTCGACTGGCTCGGTCGCGCCGCTCTTCACGCGCCAGATCGCGCATGGCGGGCCGGTGACGGTGACGCATCCCGAAATCTCGCGCTATTTCATGACGACGCGCGAAGCTGTTCAGCTTGTGCTTCAGGCTGCAAGCCTCGACAGCGCCGAGAAAAGCGTCGTCACCCATGACGGGCGCATTTTCGTGCTCGACATGGGCGAGCCGGTGAAGATCCTCGATCTCGCCAAGCGCATGATCGAAGCGTATGGGCTAACGCCCGGCGTCGACATAGAGATTCGCTTCACGGGCCTTCGCCCGGGCGAAAAGCTCTTCGAAGAGATCTTTCTTGATACTGACAAGCTGGTGAAGACTGGCGCGGATGGCGTACTGCTCGCGTCGCCTGCGATGATCGACCTGCCGCTCCTCAATCCGCGACTTTGCGACGTTATCGAGCATGCGCTCGACGGCGAACAGGAAGCGCTCGATGAGGCCGTGCACCACCTCGTGCCGGAATTCCAGCCCACCGGCGCGAATGGCGAGCAGGCCCGCCAGAACCGGCCGCTGACGCGCTAAAGCCCGCCGATTTGTTAGACCCCGGAAAGCCCCCTGCGTGCGGGCTTTCGTCTCCATTGCATTGGGGCGGGCAGGCGACTAAGCAACCCTCATCATTTCCATTCCGGTGAGGAGAATCCCCCATGTCCCAGCCGAGCCCGGTCCGGCGCGCGCTTCTATCCGTTTCCGACAAAGCAGGCGTTGAAGCCTTCGCGAAGCGGCTCGCAGGCGCGGGCGTCGAACTCGTCTCGACCGGCGGCACGGCGAAGCTCCTGCGCGGCGCGGGGCTTAACGTCCGCGATGTTTCGGAACTGACGGGCTTTCCGGAGATGATGGACGGGCGCGTGAAGACGCTGCACCCAAAAGTCCATGGCGGGCTCCTCGCGCTGCGCGACAATAAAGAGCATGTCGGCGCGATGAAGGCGCATGACATTCCGGAGATCGATCTTCTCGTCGTCAATCTCTACCCGTTCGAAGCGACGGTCGCTAAAGGCGCCGATTACGACGAGTGCGTCGAGAATATCGATATTGGCGGGCCCGCCATGATCCGCGCGGCTGCGAAAAACCATGCTTTCGTCGGCGTCGTCACCGAGCCGGCCGATTATGATGCGGTGGCGGATGAAATTGAGAAAGCGGGCGGGCTTTCGCTGGAGCTTAAGCGCACGCTCGCCGCGCGCGCCTATGCGCGCACGGCCGCTTACGATGCAGCAATCTCTTCATGGTTCGCGCGCGAGCTTGGCGACGAGTATCCGCGCACGCTCGCCTTCGCCGGAACGCTGCGCCAGTCGCTGCGCTATGGCGAGAACCCGCACCAGTCGGCGGCGTTCTACGTCACGGGCGACAGGCGCCCGGGCGTCGCAAGCGCGCGGCAAATACAGGGTAAGGAGCTTTCCTACAACAATCTGAACGATACGGATGCGGCCTATGAATGCGTCGCAGAGCTCGGCGCCGAAAAGCCCGCTGTCGCAATTATCAAGCACGCCAACCCTTGTGGCGTCGCCATCGGCGCGAGCCTGGAAGAAGCTTATCTGAAAGCGCTCAAATGCGATCCCGTTTCGGCCTTTGGCGGCGTCATTGCGCTCAACAGCAAGCTCGACCGCGCGACGGCGGAGAAGATCGTCGAAATTTTCACCGAAGTCATCATCGCGCCGGATGCTGATGAAGAAGCGCTCGCCCTGCTCGCGCCGAAGAAGAACGTGCGCGTGCTCCTTGCCGGCGGGCTGCCCGATCCGGCGGCGGCGGGGCGCTATGTCAAACCAGTCGCCGGGGGCTTCCTCGTCCAGTCGCGCGATAATGGCGTCATCACGAAAGCCGACCTCAAAATCGTAACGAAGCGCCAGCCGAGCGAGGCGGAGCTTCGCGACATGCTCTTCGCCTTCAAAGTCGCAAAGCATGTGAAGTCGAACGCAATCGTCTATGCGAAAGACAATGCGACGGTCGGCATTGGCGCAGGGCAAATGAGCCGCGTCGACTCAAGCCGCATCGCCGCGCGCAAATCCGCCGATGCGGCGGATGCCGCGGGCGAAGCCCAGCCGCTCGCGATTGGCTCTGTCGTCGCGTCGGATGCGTTCTTTCCGTTTCCGGACGGGTTGCTCGCAGCGGCCGAAGCTGGTGCGACAGCGGTCATCCAGCCGGGCGGCTCAATCCGCGACGAAGACGTCATCAAGGCCGCGGACGATGCCGGTCTCGCCATGGCGTTCACCGGCATGCGCCATTTCAGGCATTAAAAAAGCAGGCGCGAAAGGTAATTCGCGCCTGCCCTGAATGAAATTTTTCGTCGGTTTTCTTGCGTCAAACGC
The DNA here is from genome assembly GCA_020638525.1 of Caulobacterales bacterium. Lineage (GTDB taxonomy): Bacteria > Pseudomonadota > Alphaproteobacteria > Caulobacterales > Parvularculaceae > Amphiplicatus. The sequence continues at coordinate 324,963 of JACKIL010000001.1, forward strand.
CGGCAAGGCGATCCGAAATATCGGAGAGCTTTTTCGACAGCAGCGACAGCTTGGCGACCGTCACGCCTGAGGCGAGCTCGATCTCGGAGACGAAGCGCGCATAGCCGTCGATCGCGGTCTCGCTGTTCGTGCGCCAACGCTTCATCAGCTCGTCGAGCCAGCCAGCCGCGCGCGTCTTCGGCTCCGATCCTGCGAAGGCGATGACATTGGCGGCGAGCGCGCGTTGCCGCGCCGACAGGTCCTCGATGAGGCGTTGCGCGGCTAGGCGATCGAAATGCTCCGTCATCGGCGTAATCTTCACATGCTCGCGCGCCGTGTCGATTTCGAAAGCGCGGCCGACCGCGAAGAAGACGCCGCCCGCAGCTTCGCTCGTCCAGCCGGTCTGGCGGGCGAGATTAACGACATCGAAAGCGCGCTCAAGGTCCGGCATTTTGGCGGCTGCTTCGGCGAGCTCTTCAGGCGCGCCGTCCTTGCGCCATTTGGCGGCGCGCGCTTTCAGGGCTTTGGCTGCGTTCGCCGGCAGGATTGACGGCAGCGCCGCCGCAAAATCGGCGAGAGGCGTTGCATATTCCTCGATAACGCTTTTGAGGCCGCCGCGCTCCAGAAGCGCGCTCGCCTGCGGATCGGTCGCGATGCGATACATCTGTTCGCGGAGAAGATCGGCCGCGGTGTTGTAGAGCGCATTCTGCAGCGACGCCGGCGCCTTGTTGTCGAGCGCGTCGACCGCATGAGCGAAGTCGCCGAGATTGAGCGTGCGGCGCGCAGCTTCATAGGCGAGCGCGACTGTCGCGGCATCAGCGCCCGTCACGTCAATAACGCGCATCGGGAAGCTCGGCCCGCACGTATCGACGATTTCATTGGAGATGCGTGTTGCGATGATCTCGCGCCGCAGGCGGTGCTTGACGAGCGAATGCTTGAAGCGGTGGAGCGGTTCGGGGAAATAGCCGAACAGTTCGCTTTCGAGGAGCGGATCATCGGGCGCCGTCGATTCAACGAGCGCTTCGAAGAGCCACATTTTCGAATAGGCGAGAAGAATGGCGAGTTCCGGGCGCGTGAGGCCAAGCCCGCGCGCGCGGAGGTTCGCAATGCCCTCATTGTCAGGCAGGCCCTCGAGAACGCGGTCAAGACGCCCGTCGCGTTCGAACGCCGCGATCAGACGCGCCTGACCGTCGAGATCGGCCCTCGCAGTCGCCTCCATCATGGAGAGGGCGCGCGTCTGCGCGTAGTTGTGCAGGAGCACGTGAGACGCGACATCTTCGGTCATCGACGCGAGCAGGGGATTTCGCTCTTCGCGTTTGAGGTCGCCATGCTCGATCGCGTCGGCGAGAAGGATCTTGATGTTCACTTCGTGGTCGGAGGAATCGACGCCCGCCGAATTGTCGATCGCATCGGTGTTGAGGCGGCCGCCTGCGCGCGCGAACTCGATGCGCGCTTTCTGAGTAAGGCCGAGATTGGCGCCTTCGCCGATTACCTTGACGCGAAGATCGTCCGCATTGATGCGCAGCGCATCCGTCGCGCGGTCGCCGACATCCGTGTTGTCTTCAGAGGAAGCCTTCACATAGGTGCCGATGCCGCCGAACCAGAGGAGTTCGACCGGCGATGCGAGGATGGCGCGGATAAGTTCGGCAGGAGTCGCTTTGTCGAACTTGACGCCGAGCGCCGTCTTGATCTCAGGCGTGAGGCTGATCGACTTGGCGCTGCGCGGGAATACGCCGCCGCCTTTTGAAATCAGCTTTTTGTCATAGTCCTGCCAGGATGACCGCGGCAGGTCGAACATGCGCTTGCGCTCTTCCCACGAACTCGCGGTGTCGGGATCCGGATCGATGAAGATGTCGCGATGGTCGAAGGCGGCGATGAGGCGGATCTGCTTCGACAGCAGCATGCCATTGCCGAAAACGTCGCCCGACATGTCGCCGATGCCGGCGACCGTGAAGGGCTCTTCCTGAATGTCCTTGCCCAATTCGCGGAAGTGGCGCTTGACCGCTTCCCAGCCGCCGCGCGCGGTGATGCCCATCACCTTGTGGTCATAGCCGGCCGAGCCGCCGGACGCGAAGGCGTCGCCGAGCCAGAAGCCATATTCAGCCGCGATGGCGTTCGCCGTGTCTGAGAAGGTCGCCGTACCCTTGTCGGCGGCGACGACGAGATAGGGGTCGGATTCGTCCCAATGGACGAGGTTCTGCGGCGCGACGACCTTGCCGCCGACAATATTGTCGGTGAGGTCGAGCAGCCCACGGATGAATTGCTTGTAGGCTTCGCGGCCTTCTTCGAAAATCGCCGCGCGGTCGCCGCCAGCCGGCAATTGCTTCGGATAGAAGCCGCCTTTCGAACCTGTCGGTACGATCACCGCGTTCTTCACGCGCTGCGCTTTGACGAGGCCAAGCACTTCCGTGCGATAGTCTTCCCGGCGATCGGACCAGCGAAGGCCGCCGCGCGCGACCGGCCCGAAACGAAGGTGCACGCCGTCGACGCGCGGACCCGAAACGAAGATTTCGCGATAGGGCCTCGGCTCCGGCAGGTTGTCGATGAGGCTTGAATTGATCTTGAACGAGATGCGCGGCTTGAGGCCCCCATCCTCTGCACGCTGATAATAGTTCGTGCGCAGCATGGCCCCGAAGAGGTTGAGATAACGCCGCATGATGCGGTCTTCGTCGAGGCTTTCAACGCTCTCGAGGCTGGCGAGAACTTTCTCCTCCGCCTTCGCGACCTCGGCGAGGCGTTTGTCCGGGTCTTTCTGGCCGGCCGGGTTGAAGCGCGCATGGAAGACGGCGATGAGCTGGCGCGCGATCTCCGGATGTTTCGAAAGCGCTTCCTCGATATATTTCTGTGAGAACTGGAATCCGGCCTGCAGGTGATATTTCGCGCCTGCGCGCAGCACCCATGCTTCGCGCCAGTTAAGCCCTGCATTGACGACGAGCGCGTTGAAGCCGTCATCCTCGCAAAGCCCGCTCATCGTCGCGGTCATCGCCTCTTCGAGGTTCTTGCCGGCGGCGTCGATATCGATGTTCCGGCCGAGTTTTTCTTCCGTATAGAAATCGTGGATCCAGATCGCCTCGGAGCCTGCCGGGCGCACGATATAGTCGCCTTCCTGAAGCACGCTGAGGCCGAAATTCTCAAGCGTCGGAATGAGCGCGGAAAGGCGGATCGGTCCGCCGCGATGATAGACCTTGATGCTGATCGTATTGGGGCCGTCATCGCCGCTGCGGAAAACGCGGAGCGCGAACGAGCGATCGCCGAGATTCTCCATGACCGCGACATCGGTGAGCGCTTCAGCGGGCTGCGTGTGTTCGCGATAGGCGGCGTCGAACGCCTTGGCGTATTTTGCGAACAGGCCATGCGAGGTCGCGCCTTCCTGGGCCGATCGCAGGGCGTCGAGAAGGTCGTCGCTCCAGTCGCGGCAAATCGCGCGAATCTGGCGCGTCAGTTCCTGAAGGCCGGGGCCTTCCGGCGCGCCGGGCTCGATGCCGATGATGAAGTGCACGCGCACGAGCGCTGCGTCTCCGAAGAACGGATAGAACGCCGATACGCGCCCGTTGAAGATTTCAGCGAGATAGGCGCCGATCGCTTCGCGAATGTGGGAGCTGAACCGGTCGCGAGGCACATAAACAAGGGCGGAGATGAAACGGTCGAAGCGGTCGCGCCGCATGAACAGTTTGACGCGCGGACGTTTGAAGAGCCGCAGGATGCCAAGCGCCGATTCGTGGAGCGTCTGCGCGTCGACCTGAAACATCTCGTCGCGTGGGTAAGTCTCGAGAATGTTGATGATCGCGCGTTCATTGTGTCCGCCCGGAAGGAAGCCGGCGCTCTCGACGACTTTGCGAACTTTCGCGCGAAGGAGAGGGATGTCGGAAGCGGGGCGATTATAAGCTTCAGACGTGAAGAGGCCGACGAAGCGTTCCTCGCCGGTGACCTTTCCGTCTACGGAGTAGGTCTTGACGCCGATATAGTCCATGTAGACGCGGCGATGCACGAAGGATTTCGCATTCGCTTTCGCAACGAGAATAGGCTCGCCAGAGCGCATGAAGTCTTCGACAGCTGAAGAAAGATGACCTTCGTGGAAGGTCGATTTCAGGATGCGGCGCGTTGAATCTCTCAAAATGCCGAGATCGCCGGACGCGTCGTGCTCGAAAGTGACCTTGTCGCCGTTCTGGCTGAATTTGTAGCGGCGCACGCCGAGGAAAGCGAAGTGGTTGTCCCACAGCCATTTCAGGAACTCGACGGCTTCGCGTTGGTCGTCGCGCGTCACGCCTTCCGGCCGCGACCGTTCGAGTTGCGCGACGCACGAACCGAGGCGCGTCTGCATCGCTTCCCAGTCGTCGACAGCGGCGGCGACATCAGCGAGGACTTGCGTGAGGTTTGCTTCAAGGGCGGCGATTTCCGTGTCGTCGACAGGTGGGTCCATCTCCGCATGGATCATCGACTCGCGAACGGTTTCGCCGCCGCCTTCCGTCGTGCGGCGGCCTTTGCTGTCGCGCTCGCAGCTGATGACGGCGTTCGCGAAGAACGAGACCGGTTTGCCGGCGTCGGTGAGCGCAGCGGAAACTGAATCGACAAGGAATGGCCGGTCGTCGGTGACGATGTCGAGCACGAGGCGGCTCTTGCGCCAGTCTTCCGCCTTGTTGAGCGAAAGACGGATGAGATGTTCGCCCGGCTTTCTTTCCTGGCTGACGTTCCACGCTGCGGCGGCGCGCTCAAGCAGCGCGCGCGGATCTTCCCAGATTGAATCTTCGCCGGTCGCGAAGCGGACGATCTGGCTTGCGTAGTTTGCGAAAGCGCTCGCCGTTTCGCCTTTGCTGTTGAGATCGCCGACGTCTTCTTTCTTCGCGAGAGTGAGAACTTCTTTCAGGATCGTCTCGTCGACGCTCGACTGGATGGCGGCTTGCATGGTGTCTCCTCAGAGGGACGCGTGTTCTTTTTCTTTGGCGCTTTCGTCGGCGGGCCGGGATGCGGACAGGCCGGGGGGAGCGTCTATCTGGCGGGCGTAATAGCTTGAAGGGCTTGCGTAAGTCTAACGAATTGAAGCGAAACGGGGACGGCGGCGAAAGGCTCTCAAACGGCGCTAAAAGCAGCCTTTTCTAGCAATCAACATCCTGCTTCCGAATGATGATTCGGTGAAGAATTTTTCAGATTTGACGAATTTTCAGCCAAGGCCGTGCGGGAATGTCGACGAAGCTGCGAAGTTTCGCCCGGACAGCCCATGGCATTCGCAAGCGGAATAGCTAGGCGCTCGCCGCTTCACCTTGCGATTTGTTCACGCCGGATTGATCGGCGTGGCCGATCGCGTCGTCCTCTTCGGCGCCGGAGTCGATTTCGCGCCGCAACAATCCGGTGCGGGGGAAGCGGCGAATGGCTCGTTCGCGAAGGTACCGGTTGAAGAGGAAAATCGCTGCGCCGCCGGTCGCCGCCGCGGCGCCGACCCAGCCAAGCGCAAGGCTCAGCCCGACATCTCGCGCCGCGCCAAGGAAGATGAAAAAGGCGGCGGGCGCGGCGATCGCCGCGGCGCTTCGTCCGTGGGCGGCATGTAACAGCCCTGCGCCGAGCGTTGCGGAAATGAGCAGGGCCAGCGTCTGGAACGCAAGCTCGGCCGGCGCGCCTTTCGGCAGCGCGACGACGGCGCCCGCCCCGAACGCGGCGCCGAGGACTGCGAGAGCCGCCGTGTAATTGCTGCGCCATTTGAATGGGCGCGCGGCGCAGCGCTCGCCCGCGCGGAATTCGCGCTGCAGTCGGCGGCAAAGATAGAGCGAGCTCAATACCATCACGCCCCAGGCGGCGGCGCGCATCGGATAGGGTTGGCCAGCCGTAATGGCGATGAAGATCGAAATGCCGGCGATCACCGCGAGGCCGGAGGCCGCCCAGCGCGAGAGAATGTCGATGAGTTGCAATTGCGCGGCGCGGGAAAGGCGGGATTTGCGGCGCGGCTTCCGGCGCGCGGCTTTCTCGGCGAGCGCCTGCAGTTCATGCACTGTCGGGCCGGCTTTCGCCTCCAGATTCGCCGCAAATACGGGCATTTGATGCTGGCTCCGCTCTGTTCGCCCAATTGCGCGCCCCCCGCCGTTAACATTGCGTTAAGAACCGCGCATCCCTGCCCAATGGCTGGGGTGATTTGCCCGCGGCGTCGAGACCGGTCGTTCCGATTGGAGTTCTTTGAAGGCGGAGAAAGCCTATTTCGGCTTGTCGGCGCGCTGATAATTGGCGCCGATATCGATCCCGGCCTGTGCGAGTTCGCCGCGCAGCACAAGCGCATCGAGATTGAAGGGATCGACCGACAGCGCGGCGACGACATCGTTCGCCGCTTCGCGATATTGCGACAGCGTCATGCGCGCGCGCGCTCGCAGGTTGTAGCCTCGCACCGAGGTGAAGCCGGCCTCTTCCGCTTTCGTTACGGCGTCGATCGTCGCCTGCTGGCGGTTGTTCGCTGCGTGCACGGCGGCGGCGGTGAGGTAGAGTTCTTCCGCGCCGGGCGCGAGAATGAAGGCTTCGTCGATCGCGGCCTGCGCCTGCTCGGGCTCATCCGCCTCGATCCAGGCGAGGGCGGATTGCGAAAGAATTCGCGCACGAATGAAGTTGTCGCCGGCTTCCGGCTTTTCGCCGAGTTCCTGCAGGCGGATGGCCGCGAGCTTTGGGAAACCTGCCGCAAGATCCGCGACCGCGAGGCAGTGCTCGGCCGGCGCGCCGCCCCCGTCGGCGACCCATTCGAGCGCCGCGGCGCGGCCCTTCTCGACATCCTGATGAACGCCGTCGATGCAGGCCTGATATTCGGCGTCCGGCTGCTCGGCGACAGGCGCCTGAACGACCGCCAGCGCTTCCGGGGTCATCAGGAGGAACAGAGCGATGAGGGGCGTGTTCATGTGGCCTGGCGCTTTCGGTCGACGCGGGAACAATTCGGCGCGCGGGGCTGGAGCATAGACGCTGGGCGCGCGCCGCGAAAGCGGCGCGGGGCTCCATCATCGGTCGGAGCGATTACTCCGCGGCGCGCGGGCGGGCGTCGCCCTTGGGGGCGGCGCGGCGGCGGGGCTTAGCGGGCGCTGCTTCCGGCGGTTTCTTCTCGGCCGGGGGCGCGCTTGAGGCCTGGTCCGCGCCTTCCGTTTCCGGGGGCTCGGCGGCGGGCGCCTTCTGGACGGCCGGCAGATAACAGGTCACGCGTGTTCCGCGCCCTAGTTCCGACTCCATCCGCACCCAGCCGCCGTGAAGGCTCACGAAGCGCTGAACGAGAGAAAGGCCGATGCCGGCTCCCGCGCTGGGGCCGCGGCTCTCGAAGGGATCGAACGCTTTCGCCTGATCTTCCGGCGAAACGCCACGGCCCGTATCGGCGACCCAGATCCGCACGAGGCCCGGCGCGCGATCGGCGCCGAGCGTCACCTTGCCGCCCGCGCCGGTATAGGCGAACGCGTTCGACAGGAGGTTGAACAGCACCTGCTTCAGGCGCTTTGCGTCCGCCGTGATCTTGCCGATGTCTTTCGGGCATTCGACGGCGAGGGAGACTTGCGTGTCTTCGGCCTTGAGCGCGGCGTAGGTTGCGGCGTTCTTCAGAAGATCGCGGATTTCGATCTCGCTCGGGTCGATCGTCATCTTGCCGGCGTCGATCACCGCAAGGTCGATGATGTCGTTGATGAGATCGCGCAGATGGTGCGAGGCGGAGAGGATGCTCGCGATATAATCCTTCTGGCGGTCGTTCAGCATGCCGAACATCTGGTTGTCGAGCATCTCGGAGAAGCCGATGATCGTCGCGAGCGGCGTTCTGAGCTGGTAGGAGACGTGATCGACGAATTTCGACTTCTGCCGGTCGATGTCTTCGAGGAACGCATTGCGCTCCTTGAGTTCTTTTTCGCGCTCGCGCGTGTCGGTGACGTCGACAAAGTGGAGGAGCGTCGCGCCGTCGGGCAGGGGCTCCGTGCCGTACTGGATGGTGCGCCCGTCGATCAGCTGGAACGATCTTTCCTTGATCGGCGTGCGGTCTTCCGGCGACAGCGATGTCGCGCGGCGTTTGATGTCGGCGAGAGCGTCGTCGCCCCTCAGAACGCCGCCTTTGAGCGCGCCGAGAATGCTGTCGATATGCGGGCGCCCGCTGAGGAGGTCGGCGTCGAGCCGCCAGAGTTTCTGGAACGCGATGTTGTGCAGGCGAAGGCCGCCATCGGCGCCGAAAACCGCAACGCCCTCTGAAAGATTGTTGAGCGTCGCGTGCTGGACGTTGATCTGCGTGTTGTAGCGAGCTTCGAGCGACAGGCGCTCGGTGATGTCGTCGAAGACCACAAGCACGCCGCCAAGCGGATGGCGCGCGCGCGCGACGCGCAAGGTGCGCCCGTCCGGCAGGTGCCAGATCGCGTCAGGCGCGTCCGTGCGGCGCTCTTCGCCAGCCGGCGAAACGTCAGCGGCGTAAAGCGCGAGCTGCTCGTTCTTCCATTCATTGTAGTCTGAAGGCTCGGGCAGCTTGCCGGCCTGACGCAGACGGTCGAGCAGTTCGCCATGCGAGGGCTGCCCGTCGAGATCGGCCTCGTCGAGGCTCCAGAGCCTGGCGAAAGCGCGATTGAAATAAGCGAGGTTCTGCGTCGCGTTGAACATGGCGACGGCGGCGGGAATTTCGTCGAGCGTGCGGCGGTTCGCTTCGATGTGCTGGCGCAATTCGTTGCGCGTCTTGTCGAGCTCCGTCGTGTCGATCGCAAAGCCGCCGAGCGAGGCGTCGCCGGCGTGGTGCATCGGCGTTTCGGTGACTTTGAGAACGCGCCGCTCGCCGCGAATGTTGACGATGATGCGTCCGTCGACCGGCTTGCGTTCGCTCGCGGCTTTCTCTGCGATCTTGCGCGCCGCAGGGTCAAGCTCTGTCTGGTCTTTAAGGACGGCCGCCGCGTTTTGCGCTTCGACGGCGTCGACATAGGCCTTGTTGACCCAGGTGAGCGCAAGCGCGGTGTCGCGCCGCCAGGCCGGCATCGGCGCGCGGTCAAGCATGGCGAGGGCGCCGTGAAGATCAGCCGTCCGTTCCCGGACTTTTCCGACGAGGCCTGAGTCTTCCGCCATGCGCGCGGCGGGGTCTGTCAGCCAGAGCGCGACCTGACCGCCGGCGACGCGCCCGTCGGCCTCAATCGCGCGGCCTTCGGTAGTGACGATGGAGCCCGAGAAAGGAATACCGTGCGCGCGGAGTTCGCGCACTTTCTCCCGCAGCTTCTTGATGTCTTCGGGCGGGCCGTCATCCTCGACCGGAAGGTCGCCGAGCGTTTCGAGAAGGCGGTCGACGGGCGAGGCGGCGACATCGCGCTCGCCTTGCCGCGCGAACGACATGAGCGAGGCGAGGGCGGCCGGGCCGCCAAGAATCTTCGGTTGGCCCCAGCCTTTTTCGACGGTCTCGTAATCGTCTTCCCAGACAAGGACGAGGCCGGGATGGGCGGAGAGAACGGCGTCCGCTTTCTCAAGCTGCGTTTCGATCTCGGCGAGGCGGTCGGACCAGCTCACCGATTGCGAGCGCGTCGCCGCGGAGACCCTGAGCGCCCAGGCGACGGCCGCGAGCGCGATCGACACCGCGCCGATCGCGCCGACGAGCAAGGGATCGATGCTTGAGAGGAAGCCACCGTCGGCGGCCGCTGCGGGCGGAGCGGTCATGGCGATGCAGGCGAGGACGCTCGTCCCCGTCAGAAGAGCCTTCGATTTCAGCGCCTTAAGGCGCGGCCGGCGCAGCGCCGGCAGGTTCGCAATCATGCGCCGCATCTAAGACCCAATCCGCCCGGCGGGGCCCTTCGGCTCCCGCTCCCGACAAGCGCCAAACGAGCGCAAGTCCATGGAAATCCGCCAATATCTTGTGAGCTTTTGGCTCAGGGCTCACAATATGTACCTTATTCGCGACGGGCCGCTAGGCCTTGCACCATGAAAAATCGGCAGCCCGACTCGCAAGTTTTCAACAGAACCGGGCTGGGGAAAGATTAGTTCGGGTCGGCGTCTTGAGGCTCTTCTTCCTTGGCGGCCGAGGATTTCTTGGCCGCCCCAAAGATCGCGTTGATCGCCTCGCTGGCGACCGCATCGGTCGATGAGGGGGAGGCGCTCGCCTCCGTGTCGGTCCCGTCATCGTCCGTCTCTTCTTGGGTCGGGCCGAGAATGCCTTTGAGCGTGTCGAGCGCCTTTTCGCCGGAGCTCTTCTTCTCGGTCTCCGTGTCTGTTTTGTCGGTCGAGCTCTTGTCGTCGCTCTTCTTGGTGGCGCCGCTGATGATATCGCGCAGGCCCTGTTCCGCACGGCCCCGGAGGAGCGTCTCGAGGTCGATGACGATCTTCGGTTCGGAGAACGTGCCCGTCACGCGCATCGGAATGGCGATCGACTTGCCGCCCTTGTTGTCCATAGTCGTCGACGCCTTCGGAGAGAGCCGAAGATCGAGCGTTTGATTCGGCAGGTTGACGTTCCCCGTTCCGGTCATCGTAACGAACGGGCCGGCGAGCGAAATCGTCGGCGCGTTGACGAGACCGTCCGCGATCGAAAATTGCGACAGCAGCTCAGAAAAGTCGGTCTGCTCGTCGGGTTTCTGCGCTGTCGCAATCGCGCTGGTGATCGCAGTGGGGTTGAGCCCGCCTTGCTGAATTTCGGCGACAGAGCGCGCAAGCTTGGCGAGGTTGATGCCCTTGATCGCGCCGTCCGCGATGTCGAAGCGGCCCGAACCGTCGAGCGAGCGCATGATCGCGGCCTGGCTCGAACCGTTGGCGGAGAAGTCGAGCTTGAAGCCGCCAAGGCCGAGCAGGCGGTCATTCTTCATGACGTCCTTGACGAAGGGTTGCGCCTCCACCGAGCCGAGGTCGAACTTGCCGGCGAAGGTCGGCGTCGCGTTCTTCGCGTTGACCACGAGTTGGCCGGAACCGCCGCCGCCGTAAAGCCCAAGCTCGGGAATGTCCGCGACCATGCGCCCGTCATTGATGGTCAGCTTGAGCTGGCTTGCGCCGAACTTCATGTCGTTGAGGTAGATTTCGTTCGCCGTCATATCGATGTCGGCGTCGATATTGCGAAGGCTCGTCAGGTCGAGCTTGTCTTCAGACCACGCCGGAAAGCCGCTCGCGCTGTCGCTCGGCGGCGGCAGATAGGGGCGCAGGTCAAGCGTTCCTGCCGCAAGCGCGCCAGTTGCTTTCGGGCGCGCGCCGGCCCAGTTAAGCGCAAGACTTCCCGTCGCGTCGATCTTGTCGAAGTTGATCTTCGCATTCGCGAGTTTGAGGAATGTATCCCCGCCCGTCGCCGTTCCTTCGACCGCAAGCGTGTCGAAGCCCGGCGCATCGGCGAGGGGCGCGCCCATGAGCGCGGCGAATTGTGGAAGGTTCGGCGCGTTGAGGGTGACAGGACCCGAATAGGAGAGCGTGTCTTTTGTATCGACAACGAGGTCGCCGCTCGCCGAGGAATCGCCGAGCGTCATGTCGAGCTTCAGATTGGCGGGCTCCTTGTCGAGCATCTTCCTGAGGCTCGTGAGCACGATGTCGACTTTCGACGGCGCGCCTTCGAAGGTGAGCGTTCCGTCAGCTTCGAGCGGCTCGGCGAGGCTCGCAAGGCGCACGGCGAGATTGATGTCGCCCATCGTGTAAGTCTTGCCGGCGGTGGCGTCAGCGAAGGTCGCCTTGCCGTTCACGATGCGCACGTCGCCGAGCTTGATGTCGCCGACGCTCGTTTCGGCGCCCGTCGATTCGGCGGTTTCCTTCGCTTCGCCGGCGGCGAGATTCCAGTTCACCGCGCCGTCTTTCGCGCGTTCGAGCTTCATGTCGGGCTCGGTGAGAATGAAGCGTTCGATCTCAACATTCTTTTTGAGGAGCGGCAGAAGCTTCACGCCGATATCGGCTTCTTTCACATGCGCGAGATAGGGGCCGGAAAAACCGTCCGGATTGGCGATCTCAAGATCCGTCACATGGAACGCCGTCTGCGGCACCAGCTTGAAGCGCAGCCCTTCGCCGATGGTCACCTGCCGGCCGAGAGACGCCGACGCGGCGTTCTCGATCTGCCCTTTATAGGCGCTGACCGGGATCAGACCAGGCGCGACGACGACGATGGCGATGAGAAGCGCGATGAGCGCAAGAATGCCGAAGAAAAATCTGCTCATGTGTTTTGGTCCCACAAGTCTGGTCCGCCCGAAATTCCGGACTGAGAGCCTCGTTCCGAATGCCGCCCTGCGGCGCCAGAGGCCGGCGCCATTGATCGGACGAAGGTTACCACGTCGCGCCCGCTTGTGCAGGGGGCGAGGCGCCAGTCATAAAACCTTGAGGAAACTACATAAAGCAAGCGCGCAAGGATTTTGCGACGCAATCGCCGCGGCGCTATGCTGGCGGCTCGGCGGGAGGGGCGGATATGAACAAACTTGGCGAAGGCTTTCTGCGCGCGGCGCTTTGTGCGACCGTTCTCGCGGTCATGGCGGCGTTCAGCGCGGCGAGCGCGCAAGGCGATGTGGGCGCGCCGCTCGCCGGAATCGAATCATATCTCGATGGAATCGCTGCAGCGCAAATGGGCGACGACTACCCGCCCGGCATGACCGTCGCGGTGGCGACCCCTGAGGGCGCTTTCGTCAAATCCTATGGCGTCGCCGATTTCGACACGGGCGAGCCCGCGACGCCCGACACGCTGTTCCGCATCGCCTCCGTTTCGAAGACCTTCATCTGGGTCTCGGTGATGATGCTCTATGACGAGGGCAAGATCGACCTCGACGCTGACGTCAACACCTACCTCAAGAACATCCGGATTCCGGAGGCGTTCGGCGCGCCGGTGACGATGAACGACTTGATGGCGCACCGCGCCGGCTTTGAAGACACCCTCGGCGACTTTTTCGAATCCCGCTCCGGGCGCACCTACGAAGAAGCGATGATCCGCCACATGCCCAAGCGCGTCGCGCCGCCGGGCCTGCGCAGCTCCTATTCCAATTGGGGCTCCGACCTCGCCGCGCAGATTGTCGCCGATGTTTCCGGCGTTCCCTATGACGAATTCGTTCGCACCCGGATTTTGACGCCGCTCGGCATGGACTCAACGACGATGCGCGACCCGGCGTCGATCGCCGGCAAGCCGCTCAACGATCCCGCGCTCGATGCGCGCATGGCGAAACCGCACAAGCTTGAAGGCGGCGCGCCGAAAGTCCTCGCGCAGGATGCGATCGAGCCGACTTACGCGGCGGGCGCCTTCGCGATGAGCGCGCGCGATATGGCGAAGTGGATGCAGATGTTCCTGCGCGGCGGCGCCTATGGCGATCGGGGCGCGCGTCTTCTCTCGCCGCAGGCATTCGCGATCATGCGCACGCGCGCTTTCCCCGACCGGCCGAATGCGCCCGATTTCGCGCATGGTTTCATGGAGACCGAAATGGCCGGCTACACGACCTTCGGTCATGGCGGAACGCTGACCGGTTTCATCGCCGACATGACGATCGTTCCGTCGCTCCACACGGGCGTCTTCGTCGTCGTCAACGGCGCTGAAGGAACGCGCGTATCGGATGCGGTGAGCCTTGCGGTGGTCGAGAAGATCGCCGGCGCCGATCCCTATTCGCAAGGCGAGCCCGAACAGGCTGACGCCGCTCTCATCGCCGCCGCGCAGGATGCGGCCGGAATATATCTCGGCGACCGGCGGCTCTTTTCGAAATTCGAAAAAATCGCCTCGCTCGGCGGCGAGATGACGATCGTCGCGCATGATGACGGTTCGCTCACCGCGAGCACTGAAGGCTCCGTGAAGCGCTATTTCCCGATTGCGCCCGACACATGGACGGACCGGGCGCGCGATCGCCTTCACGCCTATCGCGGCAAGGACGGCAAAGTCATTCGCATTTCCGCGCGCATGGGCACGAACACCTTTGAGCGGATCGGATTTTTCCAGTCATCGGGCGTGCTCTTCACAGGGTTATGCGCCGCCGCGTTCTTCTCGCTGACGGCGTTCCTCGGCGCCTGGCGCCGGCAGGGCAGGCGCATCCGCGAGACGGGGGCGGGCCTTGCGCTCAGCATCGGCCAGATCGCCGTCGCGCTCTCCTGGTTCGCTTTCCTCGGCATATTCGTCTGGGCGCTGATGGTTCTTTCCGGCGCGAGCCTCACTGACCTTGTGGAGATTGGCTGGCCGCCGTCTGCACTCGTCGCGGCGCAGGTCGCGGCCTATGCCGCCGCGGCGGCGGCGCTCGCGAACGCCGCAGCGAGCGTTCCGGTGTGGACGGCGTCGGGCTGGTCCGTCTGGCGCAAGGCGCATCACGCGCTCTTCGCGGCGGCCGGGCTCTTCGCGGTCTATGGCCTGTGGGAATGGCGCATCATCCTCGCGCCGATGACGACGACCTGATCTTCGTCTCGGCGCGCCACGGCCTCATCCTGTCGCTGCGCGCGCTGTCTGGAGATTGCGGAGAGTTTCTGCGCGGACAATCATGCGCCGGACGATTGAACGCCGGAGGATGACTTCATGGCGCGCCGCATTCTTTTCCTGACCATTTCTCTCATTGCTCTCGGCGCCTGTGCGAAGAGTGGCGACGCGCCGCCGCCGCACTACATCGCGGGCGCCGTGCCGGGCGATCGCGCGCCGGACGGCGCGAGCGTCATTTTCGAAGCTGAAGACGGCCTCATCGTTATCGACACCGGACGCCATCCCGATCATCAGCAGAAGATTCTCGATTACGCGAAGATGCGCGGGGCGCCCATCGCCGCGATCGTGAACACGCACTGGCATCTCGACCATACGGGCGGCAATGCGGAACTCCGCGCGGCCTATCCGGGTCTCAAGGTCTACGCGACGGGCGCTGTCGGCGCCGCGCTCGAAGGCTTCCTTGCGCGCGGCCGCGCGATGAACGCGGAGGCGCTCGACGATCCCGAAACGCCCGAAAGCCAGAAGGCCGACATGCGCCTCGACATGGAGGCGGTCGATCACCCGCAAGCGCTTCGCCCTGACATCACCGTCAGCGAACGGATGAGCCTGCCCGCGAAAGGGCGCGCGCTCGAACTCAACGTGACCGACCACGCCGCGACCGCCGCCGACATCTGGGTGTGGGACCCGGCGACAAAGACCGCCGTCGTCGGCGATCTCGTCACGCTCCCGGCGCCGTTCTTCGATACGGGGTGTGCGGAAGGTTGGGCGAAGGCGTTGAACGACATCGCCGCAAAACCTGTCGAGCGCGTCATCCCCGGCCACGGCGCGCCGATGGATGCGAAGGCGTTCACGACATACAGGCAGGCCTTCGAAAACCTCATCGCCTGCGCGAGCGATCAGGGCAGCAATGACTGCGCCGAACGCTGGGCGCGCGACGCCGGCGGCCTGATGTCCGAAGCGGAAAAGGCGAGCGCGGTTCCCTACGCGCAGTATTATATCGACCACATTCTCCGGAACCCGAAGGCTGTGTGGGCGCTCTGCGAGTAGCCTTGCGGGACCGATGACGATTCGGGTCTGCGCCTCTTCGGCTACATGTCGCGAGGGGATATGGGCGAGGCCATATTTCCGGAACAAATTTGGAACAATTTCTATTTTTTATGTAATTTCAGTATATTACCCTATCTTGCCAAATGAGAACAAAACACGTACAAGTGCGCTCATTGACGGGGGAGGCCCTGTCAGGCACGGAGGCGGTGATGATCAAGTCGAACGCGCAGGGTCTGCGCTTGGTGGAGGCGGACGGGGTGGACAGGAAAAAGGCGCTCGACGCGGCGATCTCGCAGATCGACAAGGCGTTCGGCAAAGGCTCCGTGATGAAGCTCGGCGACCGCGAAGTCGTTGAGATCGAGGCGATTTCGACTGGCTCGCTGGGGCTCGATATCGCGCTCGGCATTGGCGGGCTTCCGAAAGGGCGCATCATTGAGGTTTTCGGGCCGGAGAGTTCGGGCAAGACGACGCTGGCGCTGCAGTGTCTCGCCGAGGCCCAGAAGAAGGGCGGCGTCGGCGCGTTCATCGACGCCGAACATGCGCTCGATCCCATTTACGCCGGCAAGCTCGGCGTTAATCTCGACGAACTTCTGATCTCGCAGCCGGACACGGGCGAGCAGGCGCTTGAAATCGCCGACACGCTCGTTCGCTCAGGCGCGGTCGATATTCTCGTCATCGACTCGGTTGCGGCGCTCACGCCGCGCGCCGAACTCGAAGGCGAAATGGGCGACCAGCTTCCCGGCCTGCAGGCGCGTCTGATGAGCCAGGCGCTCAGGAAACTCACGGGCTCCATCTCGAAGTCGAACACGCTTGTCATCTTCATCAACCAGATCCGCATGAAGATCGGCGTCATGTTCGGCTCGCCCGAAACGACGACAGGCGGCAATGCGCTGAAATTCTACGCTTCCGTGCGCCTCGATATCCGCCGCATCGGCGCGATCAAGAACCGCGACGAAGTCGTCGGCAACCAGACGCGCGTGAAAGTCGTGAAGAACAAGGTCGCCCCGCCATTCAAGCAGGTCGAATTCGACATCATGTATGGCGAAGGCATTTCGAAAATGGGCGAGCTTATCGACCTCGGCGTGAAGGCCAATGTAGTCGAAAAGTCGGGCGCATGGTTCTCCTATAATGGCGAACGCGTCGGGCAGGGGCGCGAGAATGCGAAAGAGTTCCTTCGCGCTCACCCCGACATGGCCGAAGAGATCGAGCGCGCGATCCGCGCCAATGCGGGCCTTGTCGCCGAAGAGATGCTGACAGGCGATTCCGACGATTCCGATATGGGCGAGGCGGCCGAGGCCTGATCGCCGACTGCGTCAGCGGCGAGCGCACACATTCGTGCGAGCCGCTGTTCGCCGTGATTGAACCAGCCAGAGGCGGAACCGATGATCGCGGGGCGCGCGCATCGAGCGCGCGTGCGATCTTGCGCCCTCTGTCAGCCCTTGGGCGAGAAGTATGAGTTTGAGTGGGAACCGGACGGGGAAACAGCAATGGCGGGCGAGAAGCGCCCGTCTTCATCGAAAAGGAGAGACCGATGATCGGCTATGTAACGCTCGGGACGAACGACATTAAAAAAGCCGCCGCCTTCTACGACGAACTCGCCAAGGAGTTCGGCGCCAAGCGCATCATGGAGGCGGACACTTTCATCGCCTGGGGGACGAGCATGGCCTCGCCGGGCATTTCCGTCATCAAGCCCTATGACGGGAAACCGGCGACCGTCGGCAATGGCGTCATGGTTGCGCTCGCTGTCGACAGCCCCGAAAAGGTCAAGCAAGTCCACGCCCGGGCGCTGGCGCTCGGCGCGAAGGACGAAGGCGCGCCGGGCCCGCGCGGCGATGGCGGCTTTCACGCCGGCTATTTCCGCGACCTCGACGGCAACAAGCTGAACGTCTTCTGCATGGCCTGAGATAGAGCCCTTGCGGGCGCGCTTGGGGGACTTGCGCAGCCCGTGAAAGCGTAGGGATCGGGCCGGGGCGCTGGACGCGCCCCGGCTCGGTCCTTATGTAGATGAACCGCGCCGGCGCCGGGCTGACCGGACGGCGCGGTTTTGTTTATTGGTTTTGCTTCTTGGGCGGGGGCGGCTCGAATCATTCCTCCTTTCGCCAGGAAACGACGGCCCCGGCGCCGACAAGTCCGGACATGAAAAGAAGACCAGACAAGAAGAGACGCGGCGCGCCCCATGATTTCGCTTAAAGACATCCGAACAGGCTTTCTCGATTTCTTCGCCGAGCGCGGCCACACGGCCGTGCAGTCCGCGCCGCTTGTCCCGCAGAACGACCCGACGCTTCTTTTCGTCAACGCCGGAATGGTTCCTTTCAAGAACGTCTTCACCGGCGCAGAGAAGCGGTCCTATGTGCGCGCGGCCTCCTCGCAGAAATGCGTGCGCGCCGGCGGCAAGCACAACGACCTCGACAATGTCGGCTACACGGCGCGCCACCACACCTTCTTCGAAATGCTCGGCAACTTCTCCTTCGGCGACTATTTCAAGGAAGGCGCGATCGAAGCGGCATGGTCGCTCGTCACCAGCGACTTCGGCATCGACAAGGAAAAGCTATGCGTCACCGTCTATCACACGGACGATGAAGCGTTCGCACTCTGGCGGAAGATTTCAGGCCTTCCCGAAAGCCGCATCATCCGCATCGCGACGAATGACAATTTCTGGGCGATGGGCGACACGGGCCCCTGCGGTCCGTGTTCGGAGATTTTCTACGATCACGGCGCCGACATTCCCGGCGGCCCGCCGGGCTCGCCCGATGAAGACGGCGATCGCTTCATCGAGATATGGAACCTCGTCTTCATGCAGTTCGAGCGCCATCCGGACGGCTCGCAAACGAATCTGCCGAAGCCCTCGATCGACACCGGCATGGGCCTTGAGCGCATCGCTGCGGTGCTCCAGGGCGTTCACGACAATTACGATGTCGATCTGTTCCGTACGCTCATCAATGCGTCGGTCGATCTCACGGGCCGCAAGGCGGTAGGCGACGATGCGCCGGCGCACCGTGTGATCGCGGACCATTTGCGAGCTTCGTGTTTCCTCATGGCGGACGGCGTGATGCCCTCGAACGAAGGTCGCGGCTATGTGCTGCGCCGGATCATGCGCCGCGCCATGCGCTATGCGCACCAGCTCGGCGCAAAAGACCCGATCCTCGCGCGCCTTGCGCCGGTGCTTTCGGCGGAGATGGGCGCGGCCTATCCCGAACTCGTCCGCGCGCAGCCCATCATCGTCGAGACGCTTCGTGCGGAAGAAGAAAAGTTCAAGAGCCTTCTCGACCGCGGCCTCAAGCTGCTCGACGAAGAGATTTCGCATCTCGGCGCGGGTAAGGCGCTGGCGGGCGAAACCGCTTTCCGTCTTTACGATACTTACGGTTTCCCGCTCGACCTGACGCAGGACGCGCTTCGCCGCAAAGGCATCGCCGTCGACGTCGCGGGCTTCGACGCGGCGATGAAAGAGCAGAAGGAAAAGGCGCGCGCGGCCTGGGCCGGTTCGGGCGATCAGGCGGCCGAGTCGATCTGGTTCGACATTCGCGAGAAGACGGGTGCGACCGAGTTCCTCGGCTATGTGCATGATGCGGCGGAAGGCGTCGTGCAGGCGATCGTCAAGAATGGCGAAGTCGTCATGGAAGCCAAGCAAGGCGACGCCGTCGAGATCGTCGTCAACCAGACGCCGTTCTATGCGGAGTCGGGCGGCCAGGCGGGCGACGCCGGCGTCATCAAGTCTGAAAGCGGTCTTGAGATCGTCATCAGCGACGTCAAGAAACGGGGCGGCGCGCTGCATGGCCATATCGGCGTCGTCAAAAAGGGCGTTGTGCGCGAAGGCGACGCCGTGCGTCTCGCGATTGATGTGAAACGCCGCGACCAGACGCGCGCGAACCACTCTGCGACGCACTTGCTCCACAAGGCGCTGCGCGAAGTTCTTGGAACCCATGTCGTTCAGAAGGGCTCGCTCGTCGCTTCCGATCGCCTGCGTTTCGACTTTGCGAATCCGAAAGCGATGACCGCTGAGGAAATCGCCGACGTCGAACAGCGCGTGAATGCGGTCATTCGTCAGAACCTGCCCGTCGAGACGCGCATCATGCCGTATGACGATGCGGTCGCTTCGGGCGCTATGGCGCTTTTCGGCGAGAAATATGATGAAGATGTCCGCGTGCTCAGCATGGGCGCCGGTCTCGACAATTCAGATGCGCCTTATTCCGTCGAGCTTTGCGGCGGCACGCATGCGCGCCGCACGGGCGACATCGCGCTCTTCAAAGTGACGTGCGAAAGCGCCGTCGCCGCGGGCGTGCGCCGCATCGAAGCGCTGACGGGCGAGGCTGCGCGCCGCTATCTCGAAGAACAGGTCGATGCGCTGCGCGCAGCGGCTGATGCGGCGAAGGTTTCGCCGGCCGAACTTCCGGCGCGCATCGAAGCGTTGATGGCTGAGCGCAAGAAAATCGAGAAAGAGCTCGCTGAGGCGAAGAAAAAGCTCGCCCTTGGCGGCGGAGGGGCTGTGGCGCCGGCCGAAGAAACGCGCGACGTCTCCGGCGTCAGCTATATCGGCCGCGTGCTTGAGGGCGTCGCGCCGAAAGATCTCCGTGGGCTGATCGATGCGGCGAAGAAGAAACTCGGCTCCGGCGTCGTCGCTTATATTGGCGTCAATGACGGCAAGGCGGCGCTTGCCGTCGGCGTGACGGACGATTTGAAGGAACGCCTTTCCGCTGTCGACCTCGTGCGCGCGGGCGCCGAAGCTGTCGGCGGGCAGGGCGGCGGCGGCAGGCCCGACATGGCGCAAGCCGGCGGGCCCGACGGCGCCAAGGCGAGTGAGGCCGTGGAGGCGATCGCCAAAGCGATCGCCGCCGCCAGCTAGAAGCTTATTTCCGGATCGAGATCGAGCCGCCGCTCGAACGGTCGAGATTGACGTTCGTCGGTGAGCCGTGAACGCGAATGCTTCCGCCTGAGGAGGCGTCAGCGACAATGCTCTTCGATGCATGGATTTCGGCGCTGGCGCCGGACGAGGCGTCCGCATTCGCCGTCTCGCAGATGAGATCTTCCGCATCGATGTCGGCGCCGCTGGAAACATCGACCGAGAGCGTGCTGCACTCGCCGCTCATGATGATGCTCGCCCCGCTTGAAGCTTCAAGAGCGAACGCGCTCGAAGAAACGCCGCTCGCTTCAGCATCGGCGCCGGAAGAAACGTCGAGCCCCGACAACGCGGGAAGCGTCACATAGACCGTCGCCTGGTCGTGGCTGAAATTGAAGAAGCGGCCATTCTTGCGGCCAATCGAAAGCTCGTCGCCCCTCACATGTATGTCGAGGCGCTCCAGCTCTTCGGCCGTGCTTTCGGCGCGAACGGAATAGTCTGAACCCACCATAACTTTCGCCGAAATGCCGGCGGAAACCGAAATGGTTTTGAAGCCCGATAAATCATAAGTCTGCTCGTCAGCGAGGGCAGAGCCGCCGGCGAGCGCGATCGCTGTCGCGATCGCGAGAATGTGCGCCCTGTTGGTCATCTCCAGTCTCCTGTCGGTTTTCCTGAACTTACCCGCTACAAGTGTCACGCGGATGAAGCCTCGGGGCAAGCCGCCTGCGATAAAAGGACTGAATCAGGCGGTTGAGCGCGCGGGGCCCCGCAATTCGGCGCTCCCGCAGAACGGTCTGGCGCAATCGCCGCACTTCTTACGCAAATTTCACCTTACGCCGTCGATGCGATGACGGCGAGAAACTCATCGGCGAATTCGGCGAGCTTGGCTGCGCCGACGCCGAAAACGGCGGAGAACTCTTCGGTGTTCGACGGCTTTTTCACCGCCATGTCGATGAGCGTGCGGTCGGAGAAAACGACATAAGCCGGTACGCCGCGCTCGCGCGCGAGCTCAAGGCGGCGCGCCTTGAGGGCTTGCAGAAGATCAGGGTCTGCGCCCGCCACGTCGGCGGCGATTGCGGCCTTGGCGCGGCGCGATGTGCGCGGCTCGCTCTTGCGCATGGCGAAGTCTATCTCGCCGGCAAGAAGCGCGTTCCCTTTTTCAGCGATCGTCAGGACGCCGTGCTCAGGGTCGGCGAAGACGAAGTGCTTCACCACAAGTTGGCGCAACAGCGAACGCCAGAATGCGGCGGGTTCGCCTGCGCCACCTCCGTAAGCCGTAAGCGCTTCGTGTCCGCGTGCGCGCACCTTTTCCGTGTCTGCGCCGCGCAGGACTTCGGTGATGTAGGAGGCGCCGTAAGTCTCGCCGCTCTCGACGATCGCCCGAAGGGCGAGGCGTGCCTGCGCGCTCGCATCGCTCAGCGTCGGCGGGTTTCGGCAATTGTCGCAATTCCCGCAAGGCGGGGCTTCCTGGTCGAAATGTTTGAGGATCGCCTGCTGGCGGCAGCCATCGCCTTCGCAGAGTGCGGCGAGGTCGAGGAGGCGGCGTTGCTCGGCGCGCCTTGCGTGTTCCGGCCCGTCATTGCGGTCGATCATCCGCATGCGGCGCGATATGTCGCCGGCGCCAAAGAGCATTACTGCGCGGGAGGGAAGGCCATCGCGGCCAGCGCGCCCGATCTCCTGATAATAGGCCTCGATGGAGGAGGGGATATCGAGATGGAAGACATAACGGATATCCGGCTTGTCGATCCCCATGCCGAAGGCGATGGTCGCGGCGATTGAAAGATCGGGCTCGGAGAGAAACGCATCAAGCCGTTCGGCGCGCGTCGCCGCATCAAGGCCGGCGTGATAGGCGAGCGTTTTGACTCCATTTGCGGAAAGAAAATCGGCGGTCTCTTCCGTTCCCTTGCGCGAAAGACAATAGATGATGCCTTGCTCGCCTTTGTGTTCGCGCGCGAGGTCGAGAAGTCGGGCCTGCGCGTCGCGCTTTGGTTCAATCGAAATTTCGATATTCGGCCGGTCGAGCCGATGGACGAAGACGGCGGCGTCCGGGCCCAGAAGGCGTGAGTGAATGTCCTCCTGCGTGCGTCGGTCGGCGGTCGCCGTGAAGGCTGCGATGCGCGCGCGGGGGAAGCGTTCGCGAAGAATGCCGAGCCCGAGATAATCGGGGCGGAAATCATGCCCCCACTGGCTGATGCAATGCGCCTCGTCGATGACGAAGCGCGCGACATTGAGGCGCTCCAGCGCTTCCATCATCCGCGGCGTCATCAGCCGCTCTGGCGACATGTAGAGAAGGCGCGTTTCGCCGGAGGCGACGCGCCGCCACGCCGCAACGTTATCTTCACGCAGGCGGCCGGAGTGAACGGCTTCCGCCGGCGCGCCGACGCTTCGGAGTTGGGCGACCTGATTATCGATGAGCGCGATGAGCGGCGAGACGACGATGGTCAGGCCTTCGCCGGCAAGGGCGGGGAGTTGATAGCACAGGCTCTTGCCCGCGCCCGTCGGCATGACGGCGAGGATATTGCGCCCGCCGACCATGGCGGAAATGATTTCCTCCTGACCCGGACGAAACGCCTTGAAACCGAAAACGCTTTCAAGGCGCGCCTTGAGGAGGCCGATGGTCGTGGGGTTTGATGCGGGCGCCTGCGCCCGCATAAGGGCTTACGCCCCCATTTCCTTGCGGAAGTTCTCGTCGACCTTGTCGATAAAGCCTTCGGTCGTAAGCCATTTCTGCTCGGCGCCGATGAGGAGCGCGAGGTCCTTCGTCATGTAGCCTTTCTCGACCGTCTTGATGACGACCTTTTCGAGCGTCGTGGCGAAGTTCTTCAGCTTGTCGTTGTTGTCGAGCTTGCCGCGATGGGCGAGGCCGCGGGTCCAGGCGAAGATCGACGCGATCGAGTTCGTCGACGTCTCCTGACCTTTCTGGTGAGCGCGGTAGTGGCGCGTGACGGTGCCGTGCGCAGCTTCCGCTTCGACAGTCTGTCCGTCCGGCGTCATCAGCACCGAGGTCATGAGGCCGAGCGAGCCGAAGCCTTGCGCGACCGTGTCGGACTGAACGTCGCCGTCATAGTTCTTGCACGCCCACACATAACCGCCGGACCATTTCAGGCACGAAGCGACCATGTCATCGATGAGGCGATGCTCATAGGTGAGCTTCATCTCGTCGAATTGCGCCTTGAACTCCGTCTCGTAGAGCTCCTGGAAGATATCCTTGAAGCGGCCGTCATACTTCTTGAGGATCGTGTTCTTCGTCGAGAGATAGAGCGGATATTTGCGCTGGACGGCGTAGTTGAAGCAGGCGCGCGCAAAATCGCGGATCGATCCGTCGAGATTGTACATGCCCATATAAATGCCGGCGTCCGGCGCGTCGAAGACGTCCTTCTCGATGACGTCGCCGTTCTCGCCCGTCCACTTCATGGTGAGCTTGCCCTTGCCGGGGAAGAGCATGTCGGTCGCGCGGTATTGGTCGCCGAAAGCGTGACGGCCGATGATGATTGGTTCGGTCCAACCGGGAACAAGCCGCGGAACGTTGCGGATGATGATCGGCTCGCGGAAGACGACGCCGCCGAGAATGTTGCGGATCGTGCCGTTCGGCGACTTCCACATTTCCTTGAGATTGAATTCTTTGACCCGCGCTTCATCCGGCGTGATCGTCGCGCATTTGACGGCGACGCCGTACTTCTTGGTCGCGTTGGCCGCGTCGATGGTGATCTGGTCGTTCGTCCGGTCGCGCTCTTCAACGCCAAGGTCGAAATATTTCAGGTCGATATCGAGATAGGGGAGGAT
Source organism: Caulobacterales bacterium (assembly GCA_020638525.1). GTDB lineage: Bacteria > Pseudomonadota > Alphaproteobacteria > Caulobacterales > Parvularculaceae > Amphiplicatus. The sequence goes on from JACKIL010000001.1 coordinate 348,884, forward strand.
CAGCTTCTCTTTGATGAGGGCCCAGATGATCCGGGTCATCTCATCGCCGTCCATTTCGACGACCGGGTTTTCGACTTTGATTTTCTGCATGGAAGGTCCTACCGGGTTTCGGGCGCGCCGGAATGCGGCCGCGGGCGCTCTGAGAATGGCTCGCGGGCGCCTATAGCATCGGGGGGCGCGGGAAAAAAGAGGCGGACGGCAGGGCGATGGTCGAACAGCGAATAGCGAGGCGAGATGGCGCAGGCGCGCTTGGCCCCGCGCCGCTCTTCATCCTTGTCGAGCCTCAGCTTGGGGAAAACATCGGCGCGGCGGCGCGGGCGATGCTGAATTTCGGCGTTTCAGGCCTGCGGCTCGTAAACCCCCGTGATGGCTGGCCGAATCCGGCTGCGGCGGCGATGGCCTCAGGCGCGGCGCCGGTGATCGACGGGGCGGGGGTCTTTGCGACGCTCGAAGAGGCGCTCGCTGACTGCCAGTTCGTTCTCGCGACGACGGCGCGCCCGCGCGAGATGCTGCTCCCGGTCTTCGATCCCGCCGAGGCCGCGGCGGCCCTGAAAGCGCGAATCGACCGGGGCGAGCGATGCGCCGTTCTTTTCGGCCGCGAGCGGTCCGGCCTCACCAATGAGGAGGTCGCGCGCGCTGACGGCGTCATCTCCATCCCTGTGAATCCCGCCTTCGCCTCGATCAACCTCGCCCAGGCCGCGCTGATCGTCGGCTATGAATGGGCGCGCGCTGACGGCCGCGAGGCCTTCGCCAGCGATCTCGATGCGGCCGCGCCAGCCTCGCGGGAAGATTTCGAGGGGTTGATGGCGCATCTCTTCGCCGCGCTTGACGAGCGCGGCTATTTTTTCCCGCCGGAAAAGCAGCCGATCATGGAGCGGAACCTGCGCGTCGCGTTCTCGCGCGCCGGGCTCACCGAAGGCGAGACCCGAACGCTCCGCGGCGTCATCAAGGCGCTGTCGCGCCAACCGCGAGATCGGCAGGCGGGCGAATAGCAGGCCGCGAGCTTCAATCTGCGACCCGCCCTCTCTAAGCTCTTCCCGATTCGCTGAGACGGGAGGGACGATCATGGGAATTCGTAGTCGCTATCTGGGGCTCCTCGCTGCGCCACTGCTGCTTGCAGCATGCGGCGGCGGCTCGGAGCATTACGACGCCCTCATCGTCGGCGGCGAAGTCTATGACGGCACGGGCGCTCCGGGCGTTTCCGCGAGTGTCGCAATCAAGGACGGGCGCATCGCCGCGATCGGCGACCTTAAAGGCGCGAAGGCTGACAAAGTCATCGATGCGGCGGGGCTCGCCGTCGCGCCGGGCTTCATCAACATGCTCAGCTGGGCGAATGAGGACCTCATCATCGACGGTCGCGGCATGGGCGACTTGCGGCAAGGCGTGACGCTCGAAGTTTTCGGCGAAGGCTGGTCGATGGGGCCTTTGAACGAGGCCATGAAGGAAGAAGCGAAGAGAAACCAGACGGATATCCTTTTCGACATCAGCTGGACGACACTCGGCGAATATCTCGACACGCTTGAGGCGAAGGGGATCTCGACCAATGTCGCGTCCTTCGTCGGCGCGACGACCTTGCGCATTCACGAAGTCGGCTACGACAACCGCGCGGCGACGCCGGAAGAATTGGCGCGCATGGAAGAGCTGACGCGCGAGGCGATGCGCGAAGGCGCGATGGGCGTAGGTTCCTCGCTCATCTATGCGCCGGCGAACTTCGCGCCGACCGAAGAGCTGATCGCGCTTGCAAGCGCGGCTGGCGAGTTCGGCGGCATGTATATTTCGCATATCCGCTCGGAGTCCTCGCACTTCTTCGAAGCGATTGATGAAGTGAAGCGCATCGCGAAAGAGGCGGGCGTGCCCGCTGAGATCTATCACTTCAAAGCGAGCGGCCGGTCGAACTGGGACAAGCTCGACGTCGCCATCAAGATGGTCGACGATGCGCGCGCCGAAGGCCTCGCGATCACCGCCGACATGTATTCCTATCCGGCGAGTTCTACGGGCCTTAACGCGGCCATGCCGCTCTGGGTGCAGGAAGGCGGGCACGACGCCTGGGTAGCGCGCCTGAAGGACCCTGCGATCCGCAAGAAAGTCGCCGAGGAAATGCGCAATCCGGGCGAAGGGTCGGAGAACCGCTTCGACGATGCGGGCGGACCGGATGGGGTGCTGCTTCTCGGTTTCAGGAACCCGGCGCTCCGGAAATATATCGGCAAGACGCTCGGCGATGTTGCGCGCGAGCGCGGAACGCCTGCCGAAGAAACCGCGATCGATCTCGTCGTCGAAGACGACAGCCGCGTACAGGTCGCTTACTTCACCATGTCGGAAGACAATGTGAAAAAGAAGGTCGCCCTGCCGTGGATGAGCTTCGGCTCGGATGCCGGTTCAATGGCGCCCGAAGGCGTCTTCATGGAACAGAGCACCCATCCGCGCGCCTATGGTAATTTCGCGCGCGTTTACGCCAAATATGTCCGCGAGGAAAAAGCGCTGACCCTTGAAGATGCGATCCATCGGATGACGTTGCTGCCCGCGACAAATCTGAAACTGCGTGACCGCGGCAAGCTCGCGAAGGGCTATTACGCCGACGTCGTCATCTTCGATCCGGAAACCATTCAGGATCACGCGACATTCGCAGAACCGCACCAGCTCGCGACCGGCGTCAAAGACGTCTTCATCAACGGCGTGCTGACGCTCGAAAATGAACAGCATACGGGCGCGTTCGCCGGCAAGGTCGTTCGCGGGCCGGGCTGGACCGGCTGGGAAAAGGCCGAGTGAGCGACCACATCGAAAAGATCGATCACGCGCAGGCGCTCTCGGCGCATCGCTTCCGCTATTACGACTTCGCGATGGCGGCGACCTGCGTGATCATCGTCTGCGCGAACATCATCGGGGCAGGGAAAGTCGCCTCTATCAACGGCTTCGCTTTCGGCGCGGGCGTTCTCTTTTTTCCGCTCTCCTATGTCCTCGGCGATGTGATGACGGAGGTCTACGGCTATGCCCGCGCACGCCGCGTCGTCTGGGCGGGATTCGCTTCCGCCGCCTTCGCCGCCGGCATGGCGGCGGTCATCACCGCCATGCCGCCTGCGCCAGGCTGGAACATCGATCTCGGCGGCGGCGTGACGAAGCAGGCGGCGTTCGCTCTCAATTTCGGACAGGCGCCGCGCATCGTCTTCGCCTCATGCCTTGCGATCTGGGCTGGCGAATTCGCTAACGCATATGTGATGGCGCGAATGAAAGTCGCCTCGGGCGGCAAGCATCTCTGGCGGCGGACGATTGGCTCAACTGTCGTCGGGCAAGCGGCCGATTCAATCATTTTCTATCCGCTTGCTTTCGCCGGCGTGTGGTCGACGGAGCTCCTGCTCACCGTCATGGCGACGAATTACGCCTTGAAAGTCGCGTGGGAAGCCCTGCTGACGCCGGTCACCTACCGCGTCGTCGGATTCCTGAAACGGGCCGAGGGCGTTGACGTCTATGATACGGATACGGACTTTACGCCGTTCACGATCAAATCCTGACCGGCTTTGCGAGCACGGTTCGCAAAATCGCCTGATGATGACGTCCGGACACGGAGAATCGCTCGCAGTTTCGAGCTTAAATTGAAAGCGCTTCCGTCCGATGCGCGCATTTGGGGAATGTTAAGCATCTTTCTCGCATCTGCGACAAAAAAGTACTAACAGCCCCCTGACAATTGGATCGAAAGTTGAATATCAGTACCCCAAGAGCCGGGGGCGTCCCGGTTTAGTTGCGTTTTGTGGGGTTTGTTCAATGCGTTTCCTGACCAAGGCGGTCGCCGCTTCGCTCGTCGCCGCCGCCGCGCTGCTCTCGCAGCCTGCTTTCGCCAATGTCATCACCATCGGGGGCGGTCCCGCCACCATCACCTGTTCGCCGAGCTGCGAAGCCTTCACCGGCGGCAGCCCGAACGGCAGCAATGACCCGACTGCGGCAGGCTCGCTTTCTTCGACCGTCGCGCAGCTCTATGACGGCGTTCCGTCGAACGAGTCAGACGAAGCTTCGAAGCTGAGCATCCTCATTGGCACAGCCGGCCTGTTCATCGGTACGGATGGCAGCAAGTCGGCGAGCAATCCGCCGACGACGATCAACTCGCTCGCTGAGTACCTTGTCCTGAAACTCGGCAATGAACGGATTTACGTGAAGAACACGTCCGGCGGACAAGTGAACATCGTTCTCGCCTATAATGGCGCGACGGGCCTCGGCCTCAGCCACTTCACCGAATTCGGCGAAGCGGACGTTATCCCGGTTCCGGGCGCGCTCTGGCTGATGGGCGCCGGCATCGCCGGCCTCGGCTTCGGCTCCCGCCGCAAGAAGAAGATCTAAGCCAGTTCCTCTGGCAGGGTTTCCAAGGCCCGCATCTGATAGATGCGGGCCTTTTCTATTGAATCCGGCTGTTTTGGCGGGGCCGGGGGTTTGACAGGCGTGAGGCCGGCGGCTATCACCCGGCCCTTCAAAACGGGCGGCGCCCTGCCTGCCGTTGGAATCGTTTCGGGGATTGGCTCCGGAACCAGGGGGCGTCAAAAGCGAGGAAGAATGTCTAAGCGCATCAGCGCCAAGCACAAGCTTGACCGCCGGGTAGGCGAAAACGTCTGGGGCCGGCCTAAATCTCCCGTCAACAAGCGCGACTACGGCCCCGGCATGCATGGCCAGCGCCGCAAGGGCAAGCTGTCCGACTTCGGTTTGCAGCTGCGCGCCAAGCAGAAGCTGAAAGGCTATTACGGGAACATCTCCGAGCGTCACTTCGAGCGCATCTTTACGGAAGCTGTGCGCCGCCGCGGCAACACCGCTGAGAACCTGATCGGCCTTCTTGAAAGCCGGCTCGATGCGCTCGTCTACCGCGCGAAATTCGTGCCGACGGTTTTCGCTGCGCGCCAGTTCGTCAATCACGGCCATGTCAAAGTGAACGGCGTGAACGTCAACATTCCGTCTTACCGCTGCGTTCCGGGCGATGTCGTCGAGATCAAAGACCGCTCGAAGAACATGGCCCTCGTGCTTGAAGCGCTGCAAAGCGGCGAGCGCGACATTCCGGAATATATCGACGTCGATCCGAAAAAGATGACGGCGACCTTCGTTCGCGTGCCGGAATTCGCCGAAGTGCCTTACCAGTGCACGATGGAACCGAACCTCGTCGTCGAATACTACGCGTCGTAAGACTCGCGACGAACAGGAATCTCAGAACGGCCGCCTTTCGGGGCGGCCGTTTTCATTGGCGGATGCGCCGGAAAGCTCCTTACCCGGCGAGTTTGGCTTTGAGGTCGGCGATGAGCGCGTCAATGCCCGCCGTTCCGCCGCCATTATTCGCGATAACGGACTTGAACTGGCTTTGCTGCTCGATCGCGAGCCAGACGCCGTTCGCGCCGGCGTCGAAAATCGACATCTCGCCGTCGCCGTCGCGGTAAACCCGCCAATGGACGGTGACGTCTGCGTACTGATCGTTCGGCCTTAGATTCGAAAAGCGGGTATTGATGATGATGTCGCGCGGCGAACGGTCGACCGAATTGACGATCTCAAGGCGTTGGCCGGAATAATCCGAGAGCGCTTCCTGATAGACGAGCGTCGCGTAGCGGCGGAAGAGGGGGAAGTACTCCTCCTTCTGCGCGTCCGTGATCTGGCGCGCATATTGGCCGAGCACCCACATGGCGACGCGCTTCATGTCGACATATTTGTTGACCAGCGTCTCGATGCCATCAAGGCGCGTCTGTTCGTCTTGCGCCTCGAAGACGATGTTCGCTTCGTCGAGAATGCCGCTCATGAAGTCTTCCGCGGCCTGGTCGGCGCGCGCAGGTGATGAGAAGGCGAGCGCGAAGGCCAAGGCCGCGCTAACGCCGAGCGCGGCTCTCCGGGTCAGACTGTGCAATTCATTCATCATAGAAAGCGTCGTCCCCCCTTAGGATTTCACTCGATCTCGTCGAATTCCTCGTACTCGCCAATATCCGGCAGATCTTCGTAGTTCGTTACGCCGTCGGCGATCTCTCTTTTGCGCGCCTGCATGTAGAAGCTGCGCATGGATGCGTAATAGTCGAGCGACTTCGAGCGGATGTCGTCAAGCGGCTCGATCAGCGGCTCGCGCAAGGCGAGGGCGGTCGCGCCCGCCCGTGAATAGCGCGCGAGCGAGGCCGGATTGGTGTCGATGTAGATGAGCGGGTCGAACGCAATGTCGACCGCCGAGCCGAAACCGTCGCGCACCGATGACGGTCCGAAGAAGGGCAGGTACACGTAAGGGCCGGAACCGACGCCCCAGACAGCGAGCGTCTGCCCGAAATCTTCCGTATGCCCCGGAATGCCGAGCGTCGCCGCCCCGTCCGTGAGGCCCAGAAAGCCGATCGTCGAGTTGATGATGAAGCGGCCCGTCGTTTCCGCCGCGCGCTTCGGCTTGCCCTGAAGGATGTCGTTGACGAGCGTCTTCGGCGAGGCGGCGTTGGCGAGGAAGTTACTGAGGCCTTTTCTTGCGGGCTTCGGCGTAACGAACCGATACGCCTTCGCAGCAGGGACGAAGAGATTGTCGTCGACGAAAAGGTTCATCGCGAAAATCTTCCTGTTGAAGCCTTCCCAGGGGTCGCCTTCCGCGCCGCCGGTGTCGCCTGCGGCCCGCTCAAGGTCAGCGGTTGTCGACTCGACGTCGCCAGTGTTGCCGAGCTGGGCCGCCGCAGGACCGGCCGCCATCAAAACGCTCGCCAACGCTGTCAGCGCCAAGCGCCCCCGAACTCCCCTCATCATTCGCTCCAACATCGTTTCAGCCACCCGCGGACGCCCATTTAAAGCGCGCCGGCGACGATTATAAGTCCCCGATTGTTCGTCAGCATGACATGTGATGCGCTGCGGCGACAGCGGCTATTCCCACTAAATCGGAAGCCGGGCCTCACTTGCCGGGGATATAAGGATATGTTTATATCTCCCGAATCTTCGAGGCCGACGGATGAATCTCGATACGACCCTCAATGTTTTCAAGGCGATCGGGGAGGAAACCCGGCTGCGGATCATGGTGCTTCTCCTAAGGGGAGAGCTGACCGTGAGCGAACTGACCCAGATTCTGGGGCAGAGCCAGCCGCGCGTGAGCCGGCACCTCAAGATTCTCGCGGACGCCGGGTTGGTAGAGCGTTACCGCGAAGGCTCGTGGATGTTCTATCGCGCGGCCGCCAGCGGGCAGGCGGGCATTCCCGGCATTTTGAGCGCGCTCGCCGATCTCAGCACCGCTTCGGACCGGGTGATCGCGCGCGATCGCGACCGTTTCGGCCAGAGCCGGGATGCGCGGGCGCAAGCGGCGGCGGCCTACTTTCAGGAGAACGCCGCCGAGTGGGATCAGGTGCGCAAGCTTCACCTGCCGGAGTCCGACATTGAATCGCGCATGCGCAAGCTCGCTGGCGATGAGCGTGCGGCGAGCTTCGTCGATCTCGGCACGGGAACGGGGCGCATGCTCGAACTCTTCGCCGACCGTTATGACGCAGGGCTCGGCTTCGACCTGTCGCGGGAAATGCTCGCTGTCGCGCGCGCCAATCTGGAAAAGGCGGGTGTCGCTCATGCTCAGGTCCGCCACGGCGACATCTTCTCCGTGCCGATTGAGAACGCATCGGTTGATTTCGTGTGTCTGCATCAGGTGCTGCACTTTCTGACGGAGCCTGCGGCGGCGGTGCGCGAGGCTGCGCGGCTCCTGAAACCCGGCGGGCGCCTTCTCATTTCCGATTTCGCGCCGCACGAACTCGAATTCCTGCGCGATGAGCACGCCCACCGGCGCCTTGGTTTCTCCGACGAGGAAGTCGCCGGCTGGCTGCAGGCCTCGGGCCTCGATCTCGTCGCAACTGAAACGCTCACGCCGCAATCGCGCGAGCCGCAAAAGCTCACCGTCAAGATATGGATGTGCGCGGCCTCGCAATCCGTCCGTAAACTGAAAACCCGCGCAAGCGCTGCATAGAAAGTCGCTACCTTGTCTCAGCTTCACGTCTCGTTCGAATTCTTTCCGCCGAAAACGCCCGACATGCAGGAGCGGCTGTGGCGGTCGGTCGGCAAGCTTGCGCCGCTCGCGCCGGATTTCGTCTCCGTGACCTATGGAGCGGGCGGGTCGACGCGCGAGCGCACGCATGAAACGGTCGCGCGCATCCTGAAAGAAACCTCGCTTTCCGTCGCCGCGCATCTGACCTGCGTCGCTGCGACGAAAGAAGAAGTGAATGACGTGCTCCGCGCCTATTGGGATGCGGGCGTTCGCCATGTCGTCGCGCTGCGCGGCGATCCTCCGGGCGGGCCGGGCGAGCGTTACACGCCGCATCCAGGCGGCTACGCGAACGCCGCCGATCTCGCTGCGGGCGCGCGCAAGATTGCGCCGTTCGAAATCTCCGTCGGCTGCTATCCCGAAAAGCATCCGGACTCGCCCTCGCTCGCCGCCGATATCGACATGCTGAAACGCAAGGTCGATGCGGGTGCGACGCGCGCCATCACGCAGTTCTTCTACGATAACGCTGCTTACCTCCGATATGTCGACCGGGTGCGGGCCGCGGGCCTCGATATCCCGATCATTCCGGGCATCATGCCGGTCACGAACTTCGCCGGCGTGAGGAAGATGGCGGATATTTGCGGCACGACGATCCCGGGCCGCATCGTGAAGCTCTTCCAGAATCTCGATGACGATCCGGCGACGCGCCAGCTCATTGCGGCGACTGTTGCGGCCGAGCAATGCCTTGAGCTTGCGGAAGAGGGCGTCAAGCACTTCCACTTCTACACGCTCAACCGCGATGACCTCGCTTATGCGCTGTGTCACATGCTCGGCGTTCGGGCGGCGCCCGCGAAAGGCGCGGAAGCCGCCGCATGACGCTCCCGACTTTTATCAACATTGGCGAGCGGACTAACGTCACCGGCTCGGCCAAATTCCGCAAGCTGATTACGGACGGGCGCTACGATGAAGCGCTCGCGGTCGCGCGCCAGCAGGTCGAAAACGGCGCGCAGGTGATCGATGTCAACATGGACGAAGGCATGCTTGACGGCGTCGCCGCCATGCGCACCTTCCTGCGCCTCATTGCGTCCGAGCCTGATATTGCCCGCGTTCCGATCATGATCGACTCCTCCAAATGGGAAGTGATCGAAGAGGGACTCAAGAACGTTCAGGGCAAGGCGATCGTCAATTCGATCTCGCTGAAAGAAGGCGAGGAGCCGTTCCTCGCTTACGCCAAGAAGATCATGCGTTATGGCGCAGCGAGCGTCGTTATGGCGTTCGATGAAAAGGGTCAGGCCGACACGGCGGCGCGCAAGATCGAAATCTGTACGCGCTCCTACAAGCTTCTCACCGAAGCTGGCTTTCCACCGGAAGACATCATCTTCGATCCGAACATCTTCGCAGTCGCGACCGGCATTGAAGAGCATAACAATTACGCCGTCGATTTCATCGAGGCGACGCGCGCCATCAAGAAGACGCTGCCGCATGCGCGCGTTTCGGGCGGCGTTTCGAACATCTCCTTCTCGTTCCGCGGCAACGAGCCTGTGCGTGAGGCGATGCATTCGGTCTTTCTCTACCATGCGATCAAGGCCGGCATGGATATGGGCATCGTCAACGCCGGCCAGCTTGCGATCTATGACGAGATCGCGCCCGAGCTGCGCGAGCCCGTCGAAGATGTAATCCTCAATCGCCGGCCTGACGCGACCGAGCGGCTTCTCGAAGTCGCTGAACGTTACCGCGGCGAGGCGGGCAAGAAGATCGAGGCCGATCTTTCATGGCGCAATGCGAGCGTTGAAGAACGCCTGCGTCACGCGCTCGTCAAAGGCGTCACCGAGTTCATCGTTGAAGACACGGAAGAAGCGCGCGCCAAGCTCGGCCGGCCGCTCCATGTCATCGAAGGCCCGCTGATGGACGGGATGAACATCGTCGGCGACCTGTTCGGGTCGGGCAAAATGTTCCTGCCGCAGGTCGTGAAATCCGCACGCGTGATGAAACAGGCCGTCGCTTACCTGACGCCGTTCATGGAGAAGGAAAAGGAAGAGCAGGGCCTTGCGCAAGGAAAGCCGAACGGCGTCATCCTGATGGCGACGGTGAAAGGCGACGTGCACGATATCGGCAAGAACATTGTCGGCGTCGTTCTTCAGTGCAACAACTATCAGGTGATTGACCTTGGCGTGATGGTTCCCGCCGAGAAGATCCTCACTGAAGCGCGTAAGCACAATGTCGATATCATCGGACTGTCGGGGCTGATCACGCCGAGTCTCGATGAGATGCGCAATGTCGCCTCTGAAATGAAGCGACAGGGCTTCGAGATTCCGCTGCTTATCGGCGGAGCGACGACGAGCCGCGCGCACACGGCGGTGAAGATCGCGCCCAATTACGATCACGGCGTCGTCTATGTGACGGATGCAAGCCGCGCGGTTGGCGTCGCCGGTTCTCTCGTTTCGCCGGAAAAGCGAGGCCCTTATCTCGATCAGGTGAACGAAGAATATGTTCGCATGCGCGAGCAGCATGAAAAAGGCCGCGAGCGCAATCCGCGTATTTCAATTGCGGCGGCGCGCGAGCGTAAAACGCCGATCGACTGGAAAGGCTATACGCCGCCGACGCCGGGCTTCACCGGCGTGCGCGCGCTTCGCAATTACGATCTTGCAACGCTCGCCCGCTATATCGACTGGACGCCATTCTTCGCGTCATGGGAGCTGACGGGGCGCTATCCGCAAATTCTCGACGACAAGATCGTCGGTGAACCGGCGCGCGCGCTCTTCGCGGACGCGCAGGCGATGCTGAAGAAGATCGTCGACGAAAAGCAACTGACCGCGCATGGCGTTGTCGGCTTCTGGCCGGCGAACAGCGACGGCGATGACATCGTTCTCTATACGGATGAGACGCGCGGGAAGGAACTTGCGCGCTTTCACGGTCTTCGCCAGCAGATCGCCAAGCGCGAAACAGGCGCGCCGAATTACTGCCTCTCTGACTTCGTTGCGCCGAAAGAGACAGGCCTCGCCGATTACGTCGGCGCTTTCGCAGTTACCGCGGGCGTAGGGGAGGAAGCGCTCGCCGAGAGCTTCGATGCGCGCGCCGACAACTATTCCGCGATCATGTCGAAAGCGCTCGCCGACCGCCTCGCCGAGGCGTTTGCGGAGCACTTGCATGAGCGCGTGCGGCGGGAGTTCTGGGGCTTTGAAAAGGGTGATGCCCGCGACATCGACGCGCTGATCCGCGAGGACTATCAGGGCATTCGCCCGGCGCCCGGCTATCCGGCGCAGCCTGACCACACGGAAAAGAAGACGCTCTTCAAGCTGCTCGATCCCGAAACGAATGCGGAGATGGGGCTGACGGAAAGTTTCGCCATGACGCCGCCGGCGTCGGTCTCAGGGCTTTATTTCAGCCACCCGGGATCGCTCTATTTCGGCGTCGGCCAGATCGGCCGCGACCAGGTGGAAGATTATGCGGCGCGCAAGGGAATGACAGTTCGCGAAACGGAGAAGTGGCTCTCTCCGATCCTTGCTTATGACCCTGATTGAAAACGCGACTGAAAGTCAGATTGCTCCTGCGACAGCCAGGAGGATAATCATAAACGCCGCCCCGCACAGAAGCCCGGCTGCGAGAATGCGCAACTGGTGAAGGACTGCACTCATCGTTTCGCCCTCTCATAGTCCCCGAAGGAATTGTGATTGAACGAAGAAATATTTGCAAAACTTTCGAATCGGCTCGTTGCGCAAGGCGTGCGCCGTGCTTTGGCTAACTCATTGAAAAATGGTCTGGGGACTATTTTTCCCCAAAGCCTCCACGCTTTTCCACAGACGCTGTGCAAATCGGAAACGAGCATCGTTTTCGCGTGATGCGCCTAGCCGCGCCGCGAAGGGGAAAGTAACAGAGGCCTCATGCCGTTCTGGGATCGACTTCAGAATTTCATCGACATCGCCACGCGCCGCACCTTCGGCGCGGTGTTCGACGCGCTTGCCGAGCAGAAGGCGAAACGGGACGAGGCGGCGTTCTCTATCGCACTCATTGCGCTTTCTGCGAAAATGGCGAAAGCCGACGGCGTCGTGTCGGATGACGAGATCGAAGCGTTCCGGCGTTTCTTCAGCTATCCGGAATCCGAAGCGCGCAAAGTGGAGATGGTCTATCGGCTCGCCCAGCAGGATGTTGCGGGGTTCGAGCATTACCTCGCGCGTGTCGCCAAGATCTTCGAGGATGACCGGCAGGTCCTCGAAGATGTTCTCGATTGCCTTTTCTATGTCGCGGTCGCTGACGGCGTCGAGCATCCACGCGAGAAGGCGTTCCTCGACAAGGCGGCTGAACTCTTCGGCGTTTCGCCTGCTGCTTATCGCCGGCTCCGGGCGGTGCATTTCGGGCTCGATGCGGATGATCCCTTCGTCGTGCTGGGGGTCGAGCCGGAGGCGGATAAAGTGGCGATCAAGGCCGCTTATCGGGCGCTCGTTCGCGACCATCACCCCGACGCGTTGATCGCGCGCGGCGTGCCTGCGGCGCTCGTAAAGATCGCCGAAGCGCGGATGGCGGCAATCAATACCGCCTATGAAAAGGCGATGACGGCGGCCGCCTGACCATATTTCCGCCGATTTCCTGCGCACATATTGCACTGGACGGGGCAAATGCTTGCCGTTAAATTTTGAGAATATTTATCCGTTGGCGGTTACGTGGCGTTGGTTGTGACGAGAGTTTGTAGTGACGAAATCGGGGAATGATCGCTTGAAGGGGGCGCACAAAGAGCGCGCAGGGCATTTCCTCGGCGCGGCTGCTGACGCCGTCATTCTCGTCGCTGTTCTGTGTTTTTCCGCCGTCGCCATTGTCGCTCTGGCGCTCGCCGCGCCTGTCGCTCTCGCCGTTTCGGCCATCGCCGGGCTCTTCGTTACGAAGCGCGGCCGCGAAGCCCACGCCGGCTAACTTTTCTCTTATGACAAGTCATGGTTAACACCCTTCAGCCGGGCGGGCGCGCTATTGCCTAAAATTTTGCGCTGCCCGCGCGGAATGCCGAAATGAATTGGCGCCAGAGTGGAATTCGTTCCGAGTTCCTTTTCTTGCAGGCGCATACCCCATGAGCTCCCAGTTCCGCGCTTCTTCGCCTTTCGAGTTTTCGTCCGATTACGCCCTTCCGCCGTCACGCCGCCGCAGGCAGCGCCGGTCGAACGCAGACGCTACGTTCGAAGGGCGCACGCTCGCTTTCAGCCTCATTGCGGCGATGGTGTCGGCGGAAGTCTCCGCCTCCGAAAGAGGCGTGCACGCAGGCGCGGTGGATGATCTCGCGGGGCTTCCCGTCGCTGACAGCCTGGAAGACCTCCTCTCCGTCAGCGCGTTGTGTACGGAGGAATCCGGCGGTCTCGGAGGTAGCGAACACGAACATGGCGGGGCGCTCAATCTCGCAGGTCTTCTCGGCGGCGCGCACCATCATGGCGCGGGCGGGCCGTTCGCGTCGCGCTTTGCAGATCCGTTCGGCGGCGCTGACGAGGGCGACCATTCAGGCGCCGTGCACGGCGGTTGCGCAAGAATGCAGATGGCGTCCGCTTCGGACGACATGAACCATGCGCACGAAGGAATGAGCGGCGGCCATGAAGGCCATTCGGCGCACGGCGCCCATCAGGGGCATTCGGGCGCCGATGCAGCCGCCGGCGACCACGCTGCGCATGGCGAGCACGAAGACCATGAAGAGGGCGGCGAGCACGAGCATTCGCATGAAGGGCATGGCGACAGCGCTTCGGGCGAAAGCGGCGAACATGAGGATCATCTGGCATCGGCGAGCGCCGGGCACGCCCATGCGCATGTCTCGACATCGACGGCGAGCATCGCTCACGCGCATGTGGAAACCGTAGCGACGCCTTCAGCCGCCATCGCCGTCGCCGCAGCACAAACGACAGTTTCGACGGTCGGCGCCTCCGCCGATAATGCAACGCCTACGGAGGATGCGTCCTATTCCTCCCACGCTTCCCACGGCGCGCCGAGCATTGACGACGTTCTCAGCGACGACGATGACGGCTATGCGGGCGGGGCGGCCCCCTCCGGCGATGACGCCATGGCGCTCGCCGCGCTCCTTTCGGGCGCGGGCGCTGACGAGCTCGCCGCCGCGGCCGCGCCGCTGATCTAGCGCCTTCACAATCTGCTGCGCGTCTGCCAGCCCGCCGCTGAATCCAGTGGCGCGCAGGCACGCTTGCGCCTATGGCTCGTCGCGCCATCGGGCGTGACTTCGCGCGCCCGCATCATACCTATCGGGGACTACCGTGAGCCCGCGCGAGCTATTCGTTCTCATCGCCATGTGTACGGTGTGGGGCTTCCACTTCGTCGTCATCAAGGTGACGGTCGAAACGGTGCCTCCGATGTTCTACGCCTCGATGCGTATGGCGCTCGTCGCCCTGCTGCTGTCGCCCTGGCTTCGCTGGCGACCCGGCAAGATGAAGACCGTGCTGCTTGCGGGCGTGTGCTATGGCGCGCTCAACTACTCGCTGATGTTTACGGGGCTGCGCCTGGCGCCTGCCTCCGTCGCTGCGATCATCGGCCAGCTCTACGTGCCCTTCGCGACGATCCTCTCCGTGGTCTTCCTGTCGGAGACGGTGCGCTGGCGGCGCATTCTCGGCATATCGCTCGCTTTCGCCGGTGTCGCCGTGATTGCGCTCTCAAAGGGCAGCATCGGCGCCGCTGATGAGCGCCTCGGCGTCGGTGCGGGGCTTCTCGCCGCCGCCGCGCTGGTCGAAGCGACCGGTTCCACGCTTGTGAAGAGCTCGAAAGGGTTCAAACCTTATGAGCTGCTCGCCTGGTTCGCTGTTATCGGCACGATTTCGCTGACGCCTGCAACTTGGCTCCTTGAAAAAGGCCAGATGGAAGCGCTGGCGGCGTCGAACAAATTGATGCTGGGCGGCGCAATCGTCTATTCGGCGGTGCTCGCATCGATCTTCGGTCACACAGCCTATTACTGGCTCCTGCAGCGCCTGCCGGTAAGCCTTGTGGCGCCGAGCAGCCTTTTGATTCCCGTCTTTGCGGTCACCTTCAGCGTTCTCTTCCTCGGCGAAGCGCTATCGGTCCGCTTCTTCATCGGCGGCGCGCTGGCGATGACGGGGGTCGCGATTGTCTTGCTGCGCACGACGAAGGGCCGCATTGTCGAGCCCGGCGCGCCGGAAGCGGTCGTCGTCGCGCCGCCGCAGGAGGAGAAGCAATGAACGTGATCGACAGCCCTTCGCCGAATTTCGACGCGCGAACGCGGAAGATCGACACGATCATCTTGCACTACACCGGCATGAAAACCGGAGAGGAGGCGCTGGCGCGCCTCTGCGATCCCGCTGCGCGCGTCAGCTCGCACTATCTTATCGAAGAAGATGGCCGCGTCTTTCGCCTCGTCGCCGAAGAACAGCGCGCATGGCACGCCGGCGTTTCAAGCTGGAAGGGCGAGGGCGAGATCAATGCGCGCTCAATCGGCATTGAGATCGTCAATCCGGGCCACGAGTGGGGCTATCGCGGCTTTCCGAAGGCGCAGGTCGATGCGCTCGTCGCGCTCCTGAAAGACATTCAATCGCGATGGAACGTGCCGCTCTCGCGTGTCATTGCTCATTCCGATGTCGCGCCGGCGCGCAAGGATGATCCCGGCGAGAAGTTTCCGTGGAAGCGCCTCGGCGACGAAGGGCTGGCGATCGGACCCTATGAAGGCGCGCCGGATGAAACCATTGATTATGCCGACGCGTTCGCCGCTCTGCGCGCCATAGGCTACGAGGTTCTCGACGTCGCGCCGGGCGTTCCGGCGACAGGCGCAGCGCTTGTTGCGTTTCAGCGCCGCTTCTGTCCGACAGAACTCGCGCAGGGCTGGAGCCCGCTGACGAAAGCCGCGCTCCTATGGGCCGCGCGCGCGATGGCTTAGGCCCTCTCGCGAACCTTCCGCCACGCCGCCAGCGTTTCCTCCGCAAGGAGATCGATCGCGTCGAAGTCCGTCTCGCCGGAAGAGATCGAAACGCGCATGATCTTCTTGCCCTTCCATGCCGCGCCGCTGACATAACAGCGATTGCGCCGCTGGATCTCGGCGATGACCTCGTCGGTGAGGCGCGCTTGCGTTTCTCGATCCTTTTCAGGCGCGAAAGCGATCGCGAGCTGGTTCAGCACGACTTCGTTGAGAATCTCGACGCCGGGTTCGCTCTTGAGGCGCGAGGCGAGGCGCCTGGCGCAATCGCAGTGGCGCAGGATCATCTCTTCAACGCCTGAACGGCCGAGCGCTTGCAGCACCGCCCACACGGCGAATCCGCGCGCGCGTCGCGATAGCTCCGGCGCGTAATTCGAAGGATCGCGCCGGCCTTCCGGCGGCGCATTGAGATAGCTTGCGGCGATCGTCATGGCGCGGCGAAGCGCGGTCGCATCCTTCACGATGGCGAAGGCGGTGTCATAAGGGATTTGCAGCCATTTATGCCCGTCGACCGACCATGAATCGGCGCGCTCAGCACCTTTGCAGAGCGGAGCGAGGGAGGGCGTTGCGCGCGCCCAAAGGCCGAACGCACCGTCAATGTGAAGCCACGCGCCGTGCTTTTCGGAGAGCGCAGCAATCTCCGTGAACGGATCGAAGGCGCCGGAATTGATGTGCCCGGCCTGCGCGATGATGATCTTCGGGCCGTCATGTTCGGAAAGGCGCGCGGCGAGATCGCTCGCCGACATGCGGCCTTCACCGTCGATGGCGATGCGCACGAAATTGCGCTCGCCGAAGCCGAGATAGCGAAGGGCCGCAAAGATCGTCGAATGCGCTTCCTCGCCGAGAAACACTTTTATCTCAGGCGCGCCAAAGACGCCGCGTTCTTCAATGCTCCATCCGGCGCGGGAGAGAACTTCATTTCTCGCCGCGGCGAGGCAGGTGAAGCCCGCCATTGTCGCGCCGGTCGTGAAACCGAAACCGCAATCGCTCGGGAGATCGAAGAGGCCGAGGAGCCACTTCATCGAGACTTCTTCGGCGACGGCTGCGGCGGGCGCTGTCGCATAGAGGCCGGAATTCTGCCCCCAGGCGGAGGTGAGCCAGTCAGCAGCAACGCCCGCCGGGTGCGAGGCGCCCATAACCCATGCGTAGAAGTTCGGACCCGCATTGCCCATCAGGCCCGGCGCGGCTGCGGCGGCGAGGTCGCGAATGACGTCGCCGGCGGCGCGCGGGCGATCCGCAAACGGAACATCGAAGGCCGCCATCAAAGCTTTCGGGTCGGCCGATGGCGCAGGGCCCCGCGTTTTGATGTCGAGGCGGAAATCGTAGGCCGCTTCCAGCGCCGCTTCGAAAGCGTCGTGCATGTCGGCGGGGCTCGCCATGTCGGAATTCTTCTTGTCGGCGTTCATAAGCGCGCTTCTTGTTGGCGGCGTTTCAAGGAGTGTGGAGAGCGTCATATCTCTGGTCTTTTTTGCAGTCGATCCGTTTCGTGCGGTCGATATGCAATCTCTTCATCTGGCGCGCTGTGCCGCTCGTCACTCCTTTTTGGCGGTCTTTCTCTCGCCGCAAAGGGCGAGTAGGGCTTGCATTGTATCGTCGGAGGTGAACGGCATGGCGCATCATAAGAGAAAGGGTCCGAAATCGACCCGGGCTGGCTGCCTCCTGTGCAAGCCGCATAAACGGCAGGGCGCGCCCAAGGCGGAACGCCTCAAATTCGGGGATTTGCGCCGCCTTCAGCGATATCGGGCGGAGAGCGCGGTGCGACCAGCGCCTTGACCCCGGGCCCCCTAGGCCGCACATCTTGCCCGTCAGACGGCCGGGCGGCCGCTCCGCCTTCGCCCTCCGGGCTATGGCGCGACAAGGCTCTTCGTTCCTTTCAGGGGCCTTGCCGCGCCGTAGCTCGCAGAGCGAAGGCGGGGAGGAAAGTCCGGGCTCCACGAAGACAAGGCGCCGGGTAACGCCCGGCCGGTTCGCCTTTCGGGGCGGGCCGAGGGAAAGCGCCACAGAGATCGAACCGCTCCGGCCAGCCGGAGTAAGGGTGAAAAGGTGCGGTAAGAGCGCACCGGCGGGCCAGCAATGGACCGCGCATGGCAAGCCCCGTCTGGAGCAAGACCGAATAGGGGCGGCGTCCCGAAAGGGGGATGCGTCTTCGCATCCAGTCGCCCGGGTTGGTTGCTAGAGGCGTCGCGCAAGCGGCGTCCCAGAGGAATGGTCGCCGCCTCGCAAGAGGTACAGAACCCGGCTTACAGGCCGTCTGACACTTTTACCAGCAATAGAAGATTGCCGACTTGGAGCGTTCGCTTATGGTGCGCGCGATGCAAAACGCGATTCACGCTTGGCCCGTTGCAAACCCTTATGTCGAACGCCGTGTCGTCAGCGCTGGCGACATTGATGGCTTCGGGCACGTCAACAATGTGCGCTATATCGACTGGGCGAATGAGATCGCCTGGGCGCATTCGGCGACGCTTGGTCTTTCTTTCGAAGACTATGAACGCATCGGCGTCGGCTGCGTCGTCTGGCGCCATGAATTCGATTATGTCGCGCCGGCGCTGAAAGACGAAGCCGTCGATATCGCGACGTGGATCGCCGAAAGCGACGGGCGCGTGCGCCTGACGCGCGCTTATGAGTTTCGCCGCGCTTCGGATGACAAGGTGCTCTTCCGCGGACGCACGAAATTCGTCACCATCGACATGAAGTCAGGCAAGCCCGCGCGCATGCCGAAAGAGTTTATCGAGGCTTATCAGCCAACGGAATAAAGGGGAGAAACCATGCCCTCATTCGATATCGTTTCCGAAGTCGATCTCGCCGAAGCCAACAACGCGATTCAGAACGTCATGCGCGAAATCGGAACGCGTTATGACTTCAAGGGATCGAAGTCGAAGGTTGAAATCGCGGAAGCCGTCATCACCATTCACGCTGACGACCAGATGAAGCTGCGGCAGGTGCACGAAATCCTGCAGGGCAATCTGCAAAAGCGCGGCATCGAGCCGGGCTCGCTAGATTATCAGAAGGAAGAGCCCGCGGCCGGCCAGTCGGTTCGCCAGACCGTGAAGATCAAGGAAGGCATCGACAAGGAACTCGCCAAGAAGCTCGTCAAGGAGATCAAGGACGCCAAGTTCAAGGTGCAGGCGGCGATTCAGGGCGATGAGCTGCGCGTCACGGGCAAGAAGCGCGACGACCTGCAGGAAGTGATCGCCTTTATCAAAGGGCTCAAGATCGAGCAGCCGCTGCAGTTCAAGAACTTCCGGGATTGAGCCTCAGCGCGTGGACAGGCGCGCGCTCATGCGATAAACCCAGAAAAAACATGGGGGTAAGCGATGGCGGAAATGGAAGCGGCGCTGCTCGAGATCATCAAGAACCACGCTGTCGGGCTCACCGGGCCGCTGACGCGCGAAACGCCGGTTTCGGACCTCGGCATCGACTCCTTCGCGGTGGTCGAGATCATCTATGAGGTCGAAGAGAAGCTGCACGTTGAGGTTCCCTTCAACGCCAATGAGAATCCCTTCGGCGAGATGAAGTCGGTCGGCGATCTCATCGACGCGCTTCAAAAACTCGCCAAGCCGGCTTGAGGCGATGACGCGCAGGGTTGTCGTAACGGGGCTGGGCGGCGTTTGCGCGACGGGCGCGAATGTTCCTGAATTCTGGGAAAATCTGAAAGCCGGCAAGTGCGGCATCGACAAGCGGACCTATTCCGCTGGCGAAGGTCTCGACATCACGCTGCCGGTCGCGCCAGTCGATAATTTCGAGACTCGCGCGGCTGAACTGGGCCGTGACATGACGCGGGCCGATCGGTTCACGCAATTCGCCATCGCGGCGGCTGACGAGGCTGTCGCCGATTCAGGCATCGATCTCGCATCCGGCCTCGGCGCGCGCACGGCGGCGATCATCGGCACCGGCATTGGCGGGCAGGCGGCGATGGATGCGGCCTATATCGGCATGCTCCGCCACGGGCGCCGGCCGCATCCCCTGAGCATCCTCAAGACCATTCCGAATGCTGCGGCGAGCCATGTCTCGATCCGCTATGGCGCGCGCGGGCCGGCTTTCGCGATTTCGAGCGCCTGCGCGTCCGGCGCGCATGCGATCGGCGTTTGCGCCGAGTTCATCCGCTCGGGCGTCGCCGATGCAGGCATCGCGGGCGCAAGCGAAGCTGTGCTGACTTTCGGCGCGCTCGAAGCGTGGAAGGCGATGCATATCGTTTCGGACGAGCTTTGCCGACCATTTTCGAAGAACCGCAAAGGGCTCGTCATCGGCGAAGGCGCGGGCGTTCTCGTACTCGAAGAATACGAAGCGGCGAAGGCCCGCGGCGCGAAGATTTACGCGGAACTCGTCGGCTTCGGCATGAACGCCGACGGCAAGGACATGATCAATCCGGATGTGAACGGCGCGGCGGGCGCGATGCGCATCGCGCTTGAGACGGTCAAGATCGATGATCCGTCAGCGGTCTATATCAACGCGCATGGCACCGGCACGCTGATGAACGATCCGACGGAGACGAAAGCGATCCGCGACGTCTTCGGCGCTGACGCCGACAAGCTTGTCGTCTCGTCGACAAAGTCGATGCACGGGCATTTGCTGGGCGCCGCCGGCGGGATCGAAGCGATCGCTTCCATTCTCGCGCTGAAGAACGGCGTCGTTCCGCCTACGGTCAATTATGACGAACCGGACCCGGCCTGCGATCTCGATTATGCGCCGAACGAAGCGAAGGAGCGCAAGATCGACGTCGCGATCTCGAATTCCTTCGCCTTTGGCGGGCTGAACGCGGTGCTCGCGTTCAAGCGGGTCTAGCTTCAAGCCGCGGCCGGCTTGCCCTTCTTGCTGAGCGTCATCTTGTGGATGCGATGACGCAGCGCCACGAAGACCGCGATCATGACCAGCAGGCCGAAGAAGCGAACGACATAAACGCCGAGATCGGCCGGAGCGGAATGGAACATCGCGCCGATGGTCGCGTAGATCGTGTGAATGTCCGCGCCCGAGAGGGCCTGCGCCATCACCGGCCAGACCATGCGGTCGAGGAACAGGGCGACAAGCGCCATCTTCCAGACCGGCGCATCCTTGCGCACGAACATGGCGAGGAAGAACGCAATAATCACCGCGGGAATGATATCAGCGCCGGAAAATCCAAGGCTGATGATATAGCTTAGGTCTTTCATGGCTCTTCTCCTTGAGCCTATTTAAGGGGTCATCAAGGTTAAGGGCGGGTAAAGCGATTGGGGAAAATTGCAGGGTTTTGATGGCCCTGCGGCCCGCAAGAAACGGGTGGAGAGCCGGGGCGGAGAGGGCGAGATATGGCGGACAGGAAAGAAGAGGAGAGCCAAATGGCAAGCCTTGCGCTCCGCGCCGATGAGCCTTCGTTCGCCCGCGCCGATGGGTATGAGCCTGTCGCCCGCGCGATTGATTATCTCGTCAACAATTTCGAGAGCGCGCCGAGCCTTGAGGCGACGGCGGAGCATATCGGCCTCAGCCCCGCGCATTTTCAGCGCGTCTTCAAAGAAGGCGCGGGCATTTCACCGAAACGCTTCCTGCAATTCCTCGCGGCGGGCGAGGCGAAGCAGGCGTTCGAACGCGGCGAGAGCATTCTCGATGCGGCGTTCGCGGCGGGGCTTTCAGGCCCGTCGCGCCTTCACGATCTCTTCCTCGTCGCCGAAGCGATGACGCCCGGCGCCTACAAGAAGAAGGGCGAGGGGGAGACGATCCGTTACGCTTTCGTCGATGGCCCCTTCGGCGAAGCGCTGATCGGCGCGACGGACAAAGGCATCGCCTGGCTTGCTTTCTCAGGCCATTGCTCGCGCGCACCTGTTCTCGACGAAATGAAAGGCGACTGGCCGGCGGCGCGGTTCATTGAAGACCCTGCCTTCGTGAAGCCGCTTGCGGTGAAAGCCTTCGCCTTCGCGCAAGGCCAGCGCGAGGGAGATCCCTTGCGCCTTCATGTTCAGGGTACGAACTTTCAGCTGAAAGTCTGGAACGCGCTCCTGCACATTCCCTTCGGCGAGGTCGTCACCTACGGAAGCATCGCGCAGGAGATCGGCGCCCCGAGGGCCCAGCGCGCGGTCGGCGCGGCGGTGGGCGCGAACATGATTTCGCTCCTCATTCCCTGTCACCGGGTCATTCTGTCGTCCGGCGTCATTCACAACTATCGTTGGGGCGTCGCCCGCAAGAAAGCGATCCTGGCGATGGAGAAGGCGCTGACGGCCGCCTGAGGGGCGAGCGGCGACGCCTATTGATTGCAGATCGCGCCGGGGTCCGGCTCGCAGGATTTGAGGCAGGACTGATAGTCCCAGCTGCTCGGGTTCTGCTCGAAGGCCTCGTCGCAGTCCGCCCGGCACTGGGCGACCATGGCCTCGCACTGGCCGCCGTCGCTCTCGCCGCCGGTCGCGCAGCCCGCACTGATGACGGCCGCCGCCAGGATTCCCGCTCCGATCAGTATGCGCATCGCCCCCTCCCGTGATCAGCGCCAATTCTAGCCCCGAAACGGCCCCGCGGGGAACCGGCCCCGGCGGGCCCATATTTCAATGCGTTGCAAGGAGCCGCGGGTTCACTATATACCCCGCGGGCCGGCTCACGGGGGCGTCGATCCTCGCAGCCATTGCACCCTTCACAGAAGCTCCGGCCAAGGGAGACACGGCTTTCATGTTCTTTTCCACAGCCTATGCGCAAGGCGCAGATCCGGCGGCTGCCGCGCCGAATGCGCTCGTTCAGCTCGCCCCGCTCGTCTTCATCTTCGTCATTTTTTACTTCCTGCTCATCCGCCCGCAGCAGCAGGCGCGCAAGAAGCACATGGAAATGGTCGCGAATGTGCGCCGCGGCGACACGGTCGTCACCGCTGGGGGCATCGTCGGCAAAGTGACGAAGGTTCTCGAAGGCGATGACGCCGACAAGGTGATGGTGGAGCTCGCGGATAATGTGACGGTGAAAGTGCTCAAAGCCACGCTCACCGACATCCGCTCGAAATCGCAACCCGCGAACGACCAATAAAAGAGGAAGGGAGGGCGGCGCGGGGGCCCGCCCCCGTGCGGCCTGTCGGCGCCTATGCTTCAGTTTTCGAAATGGCAGATCGGCCTTGTTGCGGCCGTCATGTTGCTGGGCGCGATATTCGCGGCGCCGAACCTTCTCAGCCAGGAGCAGCGCGACGCGCTTCCGGGCTTTCTTCCGAAGGGCACGATCAATCTCGGCCTCGACCTTCGCGGCGGCTCGCTTCTGCTGCTCAAGGTCGAAACCGACAAGGTGATCTCAGGCCGGCTGACGAACCTTCGGCAGGACATTCAGCGCGAAATGCGCCCTTCAGGCGGCAAGGAGCGGATCGTACTCAACTCGCTTCCGAGCGTCGATGTCGCGTCAGGCTCGATCAAGCTGCGGGTGAAGGATGCGGCGCAGGTCGAGGACGCCGCCAAACGCGTGCGTGAACTGACGCGCGGCGGCATGCTGTCCGCGACGGCGCGTCCCTATGACGTCACCGTCACTGGCGACCTCATCGAGGTGAAGATTACGCCGGACGCGCGCAAGCAATTCGCCAATGAAGCGCTCAACGACTCAATCGAAGTCGTCCGCCGTCGTATCGACCCCGCAGGCAACAAGGAAGTTTCGATCGCGCCGCAGGGCTTCGACCGGATCATCATTCAGGCGCCGGGCGACAGCGATCCGCAGGAAATGCGCGAAAAGATCGCCGCCGAAGGCCAGCTCACCTTCCATCGCGTCGATCCGACCGTGAGCCTTGCCGACGCTGAAGCGGGCATGCTTCCGCCGGGCCGCATTCTCGTTCCTTACGCATCCACTGAGGATATACAGGGTGCGCTCGTGCTCTACGCCGATCCGGAAGTCACCGGCGACATGGTGCAGAATGCTTCCGCCGGCATCGACAACGACAATGGCGGCTTCCAGATCAACTTCGAATTCGACAATCGCGGCGCGCTTCGCTTCGCCGAATTCACGCGCGATCATGTCGGCGAGCTCTTCGCCATCGTGCTCGATAACGAAATCATTTCCGCTCCGCGCATCCAGACGCCGATCACTGGCGGCAGCGGGCGCATCACCGGGCAGTTCACGGCGCAAAAGGCGACGCTGATCGCGACGCTCATCAAGGCGGGCGCCTTGCCGGCGCCGCTCACCGTGATCGAACAGCGTTCCGTCGGCGCCGAACTCGGCGCGGATTCGGTGCGCGCCGGCACGACGGCGATGATCGTCGGCTTCCTCGCCGTCATCGTCTATATGGTGCTGACCTATGGACGCTTTGGGATTTACGCCGACATCGCGCTGCTCGCGAACGTCGTTCTCATCGCCGCGCTGCTAACGATCTTCGGTTCGACGCTGACCTTGCCGGGCATCGCCGGCATCGTTCTGACGATCGGCATGGCGGTCGACGCGAACGTGCTCATCTTCGAGCGCGTGCGTGAGGAACTTGCGGGAGGGAAGGGGCCGATCCACGCGGTCGAGGCCGGCTACCAGCGCGCCTTCTCTGCGATTCTCGACGGCAACGTGACCACCTTCCTCGCCGCGCTCATCATGTTCCAGCTTGGCGCGGGGCCGGTGCGCGGCTTCGCCGTCACGCTCGCTATGGGCGTCCTGACTTCGGTCTTCACAGCTTACGTCCTGACGCGGATCTTCGCGGGAGGCTATCTCCTCTCGAAGCGTCCGAAGACGATCCATATTTAGGGGAACCGCTCTAATGCTACTGAAGCTCATCCCCACCGATACACATATTCCATTCACGCGCTGGCGGGTGATCGCGTTTGCGTTCTCCGCGATCATGGTCGTCTCGTCGCTGACGGCGGTCGCCTTGCTCGGCTTCAACTTCGGCGTCGACTTCCGCGGCGGCATCACGATCGAGGTCGCCAGCGATCAGCCGATCAATCTCGGCGAAGTTCGCAACACCGTCACAGGTCTCGGCCTTGGAAACACCAAGGTGCAGGAAGTCCAGGATTTCTCAGGCTCGGAGAAGGGCGTCGTCGTCTTCCTCCAGCAGCAGCAGGCCGATGGCGCTGAAGTCGACAGTGAAGTCGCCCAGCAGGACGCCTCTGACAAGGTGCAGGCGGCGCTGAAAGAGCTTCTCGGGGACAATATCGAATTCCGGAAAATCGAGGTCGTCGGCCCGACGGTTTCCGCCGAACTCGTGCGCAGCGGCGCGCTCGCCGTTGCGCTCTCGATCACGATGATGCTCCTTTATATCTCGCTGCGATTCGAGTGGCAGTTCGGCGTCGGCGCGATCGTCGCGCTTGTCCACGACGTTTCGATCACGCTCGGCATGTTCGCGGTGACCCGGCTTGAGTTCAATCTGCCGATCATCGCCGCGATTCTCACGATCGTCGGCTATTCGATCAACGACACAGTCGTCGTCTATGACCGCATCCGGGAGAACCTTCGCAAGTACAAGAAAAAGGACCTTGCGGAGCTGATCGACCTCTCCATCAACGAGACCCTGTCACGGACCGTGATGACCTCGGGCACGACCCTGCTCACCCTCATCGCGCTCTTCGTCATTGGCGGGCAGGTCCTGCAAGGCTTCTCCTTCTCGATGATCTTCGGGATCCTGATCGGGACCTATTCGTCGATCTTTGTAGCCTCGCCCTTCCTCATGGCGACCGGCGTCAAACGCGACTGGTCGAAGGCCCCGGCGCCCGCAACGCCCTGACGGGGCGCCCAAACCTGCTCATTTTGCTAAAGGCGCGCCTTTTGCGCCTTCCGTAACGTATTGAAAATAAAAGCTCTGTGCGGCCCAACAGAAAATTCAAGATTCTGTGGGGAGAGTAGAGTTGCGGAGCGAACGGTTAACAAATATCGTCCACGACGTTCGCGTTAGAGGGCAAGAGGGGAAGGGCGATGCGCATTTTTTGGTGCATGCTCGCGGTTGCGGTGCTGGGGGCGAGCGGCGCAAAGGCTGCGGAGGAGCAGAAGTGCTCCGAACAATTCAGTCTCGAAGAGCATCAATATCTTGAGTGGGCGGCGCTTGGCGGCGACCCGCACGCGCAGTTCGCACTTGCGAAATGCGCCGCGCCGCGCACGAAGGCCTCGCTTTCGTCGGAAGAGAAAGTCTACGCCCTCAAATGGCTGACGCTCGCCGCCTGCGAATCGGACGGCCTGCCGAACATTGACGAGCGCGATCGCATGACGCGCCGCATGAAGTTCGAAGGCGACATCTCGTTCCGCCGTTTCGGCGG
Organism: Caulobacterales bacterium; assembly: GCA_020638525.1. GTDB lineage: Bacteria > Pseudomonadota > Alphaproteobacteria > Caulobacterales > Parvularculaceae > Amphiplicatus. The sequence goes on from JACKIL010000001.1 coordinate 374,850, forward strand.
GATCACTGAGAAAGAAGTCTGGACCGCGCGCGAGAAAAAATTCATCGAATATCGCGAGGCCGAGATCGACGATCTGAAAGATCGCTACAAGGACTTCGTCAAGGACACGACGCCCGCCCAGCAGGCGGCGGCGCGCGGAGAGATCAGCGATGAACTGGCGCGTCTCGGGCCGCTTGGTCTTGTACGCCTGACGTCGATCGCCGAGTGCAAATATTTCGGCGGGGACGATGTCTTCGCGGCTGCGGCCTATTCGGCGGCGAACCAGGCGTGGCAGTCATCCGGCGCGTCGAAGATCTACGGCAAGAGCAGCGACAAGGATTGGGGTCTCGACAAGCAAAGCGCTGCGCGCATGTCTGCGCTCGCGCCGATCGAGCGCCGCGCGGCGGAAGCAGAAAAAGCCCGCCTCCTGCGCACCGACCCTTACGTTCTTGCCGAGCTTGAAGATCAGGCCGCGCTCTCGCGTCTTAACGAGCTCTCCTTCATGCACGAAGAATCGGGCCGCGTTTCCTTCGCCGGCCGCGCCGTCACGCTCGCCGTGCAATATGCGCTCGAATCGCTTGGCTGGATGGAATTCGTGAATGGTCCGGACAATGACTATGGTCCGTCGACCATTGAAGCGGTGCGCAAGATGCAAGCCTCCGAAGGGCTCGATGAAACGCGCTGGCTCTCGCCGGATGAAATTCGCTCGGCTGTCTGCAAGGCGGCGACGAAAGAGCACGACCCGATTTCCTACTACCACCTTGCGGTGATGTTCTCGGAAGGCTGGGGCTATTCGAAAGATCTCGAACGCGCCGCTTTCGCCGCTTCGCGCGCGGATAAGATCCTTGGCGAGAAGCTCGGCAAAGTCGACAAGCTTCCCGAGTGGAAGCAGCGCGCTTATCCGCCGTTCGAGCCGAAAATCGAAAGCATCAAGATGCTGATCGAAGGCGAGCGCAAGGAGCTTTACGCCTCTGCGCCTGCGCACATCTTCTCAAGCTCTGAGCGCCTTTCGGAAGCTTCGCTCTGCAACTGAGCGATTGCTTATCCCTGAATAAAAAAGACCCGCGCCACGGCGCGGGTCTTTTCGTTTCCGGTTTTGCAAACGCGCCTTACGCTTTGGCGAGGTTCGCGTTCGCGAAATCCCAGTTCACCAGATGGCCGAGGAACGTGCCGATATAGTCCGGACGGCGGTTCTGGAAGTCGAGGTAATAGGCGTGCTCCCACACATCCATGGTGAGGAGCGAGGTCGCGTTCTTGTCCGTGAGCGGCGTTTCGGCGTTCGGCGTCTTGCGGACTTCGAGCTTACCGTTCGCGGCGACAAGCCAGGCCCAGCCGGAGCCGAACTGCGTCGCGCCGGCCTGCGAGAAGGCCTGCTTGAACTCGTCATAGCCGCCGAAGTCTTTCTTGATCGCTTCCGCGACCGCGCCGGTCGGCGCGCCGCCGCCATTCGGCTTCATCGAATGCCAGTAGAAGGTATGGTTCCACACCTGTGCGGCGTTGTTGAAAACGCCAGCCTTGGCGGCGTCGCCCGCTGAGCCCTTAATGATATCCTCAAGCGAGGCTTTCGCTTCAGGCTTGCCGTCGAGCAGCTTGTTCAGATTGTCGACATAGGCCTGATGGTGCTTGCCATAGTGGAAGTTCAGCGTTTCTTCCGAAATATGGGGCGCAAGCGCGTTGCGGGCATAGGGAAGTGGAGGAAGCGTAATAGCCACGTGAGCCTCACTCGGTTGCGTGTTGCGAAGAGGCCTCTTACCTAAACTTCAATTGGCGCGCGTCAATGCTGGCGGCGGAAAAGTGACCCAAAAGACAGATTCTGCCATCGTTTCAGCCATTGCTCATTGCGCGGACCTTGTGCGCCGGCGCGATGAAGACCGTTGGCTGTCGGCGAATTACGCGCCGCCCCGCGAGCGGGCCCGGCTCTTCGCTCTCTATGCGCTTCACGCCGAGATTGAACGCATACCCGGCGTCGTCAGCGAGGCCCCGCTTGGCGAGATTCGCCTGCAATGGTGGCGCGATGCTCTCGACGAAGTGAATGAGGGCAAGCCGGCGCGCGCCCACCCGGTGGTTGAAGCGATGCTGGCGCAGGCGCCGCTCGCGCGGGAGGCGCGGGCGAGCCTCGATGCGGCGATCGATTCGCGGGCGCGGCTTCTTTATGAAGAACCTTTCTCAAACGTCGATGAACTGGCGGGTTGGCTCGCGCGCACGGAAGGCGCGCTCGCCGTCATCGCCGCGCGCGCGCTCGATCCCTTGCTTTCGCCGGAGGCGATGCTCGGCGTTGAGGAAGCCGCTGTCGGCAATGCGCTTGCACGGATCGGGCCTGCGCTCGCGCCTCATCTGGGTGAGGCGGCGCCGGAAGCGGCTGCGCGTTTTCATAAAGAAGCGGCGCAGAAGCTTGGCGAAATCTCAGCATTGGCGATGCCCGCGCTCGCGCATTTCAGGCTGACGCCTTCTTATCTCGCGCGTGGAAAAGGGCCGTCGCCGATCCGCAAACGCATCGGCATTTTCAGCAGCATAGCGCGCGGGCGGATTTAGACGCCGTCAGCGGTGATGCTCGACATGGCTTTCGATGAGCGCTCGATTATAGCTTGCAAGCGCCTTGATGCGTGAAAGATAGCCGACAATCTTCGTCTTATCTTCCATCCCGACGACCGGCAGGCCGTCTTCGCCGAGATCTTCAAGGCGGGCGAGCGCTTCGCCTAACGATTGCTGCGCTTCGAGGCGAGACGCATTTTCTTCGAGCGGCGCGCCGGGCGGCATCTTGTCCATGACGTCGCGCACGCGGATTGTCTGCAGGATGACGCCCTGCGGCCCTTCGGAGAGATCGTATCCCCGTCGGCTCAATTGCAACTGGAAGTAAGTCCGCCTGCTGATCGACTGTGTGATGAAGGTCGCGATTGCGACGGCGACCATCAGCGACAGGGTAATCCCGTATTCGCCGGTCAGCTCGAAAGCGATGAGCGTTGTCGAGATCGGCGCGCCGAGAATGGCGCCTGAAGCCGCGCCCATGCCGACCATCGCGTAATAGGCAGGGCTCGCCGTCGCATCCGGAAAGATGAGCGCAAGCGCGCCGCCATAGGCGGCGCCGGCGAAAACGCCAATGACAAGCCCCGGTGAGAAAACGCCGACGCCGAACCGGCAGGCGACCGTGATGATCGTCGCGACCATCTTGAGCGCGAGAAGAAGAACGAGAAGCTTCAACGAATAGGCGCCGGCGAGAGAGCGCGTGACGGCTTCATAGCCGACGCCGAAAATTTCCGGCCGGAAGACGCCGATAAGCCCCACGATGACGCCCGCAAGCGGCGGCAGAATATAGATCGGAAGCCCTTGTTTCTCTGCGAAGCCGCGCACGACGCGCGTCGTCCGGTCGGCGCCGATGATGAAGGCCGTCGCAACGAACCCGCAGATGACGCCGAGAATCGCGGAAAGGGGAACGTCGATCGGCCCGGCGGCGCTGTAATGGGGAGCGACGAACGCAGGAAAGTCGCCGAGATGGATGCGGGTGATGATCGCCGCCGTCGCGCTCGCCGCTGCAATCGGTCCGAATACGGAAAGCGCGTAATTGCCTAGGATGACTTCGAGCGCGAAGAGAACGCCCGCGACCGGCGCGTTGAAGCTCGCCGAGACCGCCGCCGCCGCGCCGCAGCCAAGGAGTGTGCGCCGGTCTTTCGCCGAAAACCCGAAGCGACGGTCGAGGATCGATGCGATTGTCGCACCGAGATGCACGGCGGGCCCTTCGCGGCCGGCGCTCGCGCCTGAGCCGAGCGCGATCGCGGAGATGATGGCGGAGACGATGCCGGAGCGCAGCGAAATGCGCCCGCTCTTCACCGCGCGCGCCTCGATCACGTCAGCGACGCCTGAATTGCGCGGCTCGTCGATCCAGCCGAAATGCTTCGCCAGAAACAGCAGCACGGCGACCGCGAGGCCGCCCATGACCGGCGCCGCCCAGGCGCGGCCGGGCGCCAGCGCCTGCGCGCCGGAAATCAGCGTCTTTTCCGACGCTCCGAAGGAAAGCGCGGCCACGGCGTCGATCGCCATCAGAAACCCGATGACCCCATAGGCTGACGCCGCGCCGATGATGACGGCGAACACCCACACGCCGGCTGGCCCGAGGCCATGCGCCAGTGCGGAGATTTTCCGCCGCGCGCGCCGCAAATGAACGCGTAATCTCGCAATGTTCCGTACCATGACGTACGAGGCCTTCCGCAGCCGGCCCGGCCCGCCGTTCCGTTAGCAGTCTGTTCACAACCGGATACGGGCTTAGGTCGAACTGTTGCTATCGATTTAACAGCCGATTTATCCCGTCATGACACAGTTCGTCTCTGGCCGTGAAGTAATTGCGCGGAAATCGTGAGGCGAGCGTGACGATGACAACGAGTTCAGTAACGCCGAATTCAGCGGCTTTTGCCGCCGGGGCTGGGCGGGGCGAGTTTGAAGGCAGCGACAAGATCGACCCGACGCGGGCGGCCGCGGGGCTCGCCCGCTGGCGGCGCTCGCTCGCCGAGGCGCGGGGGGAGGACCCCGGTTCGCTGCTGGACAGGCCGGACCGCCGCCTGACCATGCTGCGCGTCTTCGGTTCGACCCGGCGCCTCGCCGATCTGTGCCTCAAGCATCCGAGCGCGGCGGCCGCAGCCCTTGTCGATGACGGGGCCTCGCTCGTTCTTGCGGAAGCCGCGCGTGACCTCACGGGTCTTAGCGGCGGCGTTGGCGGCGCCGACGCGCTCTATGGCGCGCTCGCCCCGATCAAATGCCGGGCCGATCTTGCGATCGCCATTGCGGAAATCTCCGGCCTCTGGTCCGCGGCGGAAGCGGCGGTGGTGCGCGCGGATTTCGCCGTGCGCCTCATCGAAACGGCGCTTTCCTGGCTGGTTCGCGGTGCGGTCAGCCGCGGCGAACTCGGGGCGGCGAAAGATTCGGCCCATGTCGGCAATGTCTTCGCGCTCGCCGGCGGCGATCTCGCGCATGAAGACCTTGCCCCTTACGGCCCGCTCGAAATTGCAGTGATCTACGATGAGCGCGCTTTTGACGGACCTGCCGCGCGCATGGCCGAGCGCGCCTTCGTGCGCATCGGCGCAGAACTTCGCGAGGCGTTCGAAGGAAAGCCCGGCGATTATCCGCTCTTCACGCTGAAGACGCCGTTCGGCACGGCGGTGAGCGGGGCGGGCCTGACGGAATCGCAAGCGCGCGCCAAGGCCGTGCTCGCTGACCCGCAGCAATCCGCTTCGCGCGGCTGGATCGCGACGGCGCGCGTCGTCGCGGGCGACAGGACCGCGGGCGGCGCTTTCCTCGAAGAGATTGAAGAGTCCGTCTGGCGCAGCATTCGGCCGTTCGAAAAGGATGGCTCTGGCGTTTCCGAAGCGAGCGTCGATCCGCGTACGCCATTCCGCCGCATCGCCGATGCGCTGCGCTTCGCTTTCGGCGCCGCGCGGCCGATCTTCCGCACAGCGCCTGCGCATGAAGTGTTCGAACTGGCTTCGAAGTCAGGATACCTCCCGCACGACGTCGCGCGCCGCCTCGCCGATGGCGAAGCCTTTACGCAGAAGCTCGTTTCGCGTGCGCAGATGATGAAGGGCGCGACGGCTTTCGGCGCCTCGCGGCCCGATGAAGAGACCGCGCTCGCCGCGCTTTGCGGTTTCCGCAACTATGATCTGCTTTCGACGACGCTCGCGGGGTTCGTCGCGGACGCTTCGAACTCGCACCTTCGCCTGCGCGAAGGCCCGTTCGCCGAATTCGACCGTTACAAAGCGGTGAGCGAAGGCGCTGACGATATCGACAAACTCGAGGATCTCGGGTTCACCGACGGCGCCGATCTGTCGGGCATGATTGAGCGCTGGGTCGATATCGCCTCGGCTGGCGCCAATGAAGTGCGCTTTTCCGAAATCGCTCCGGGGCTTCTGACCGCGTTCGGCGAAACGCAGCATCCGGACAATGCAGCGCGTCTCTTCGATGCGCTGTTGAGCGCCGCGCCCGATGGCGAGGATGCGCTGTCGCGCGCTGCGCGCGTCGGCGCCGTGCGCGATGGCCTCGTCGATGCGCTCGGTTGCTTCGGCGAAGCGGTCGCGCCGCTCACGGAATCGCCTGCTCACGCGACGGAATGCCTCGATGAACGCGGCGCGGAGATTCCGCGGAGCGGCGCTGAATGGCTCGCGCGGTTCGCACCGCCAGGAGACAAGGCGCACGTCGCCGACATCGCGCATTGGCGCCGCGAAAGCATCGCGCGGATCGCCCTTTACGCCGCTTCCGGCGACATGCCGTTCGACGGCGCGGCGGAAGCGCTCGAAACGCTGCACAATGCGGCGCTGTCTGAAACCTTCGCCGCCGTTCAGCGGGAGACCAAGAGCGGCGCCGGCGTCGCGCTTCACGTCTTCGACGGGCCGGCGCGCGGCCTTCCGGGTTCGGCGAGCCTCATGGGCTTCATCGCTTCCGGCGGCCAGCAGGAAGAGAACGAGGCTTTCGCCCGCGCCTATATGGAAGCGCTCGACGGTCTCGGCGAAGGCGTCTTCGCGCTTGCGCCCGATGTGTCGCATCGCCCCGGCGGGCCGATGGGCGGGCTCTCGCCCGATGTCGCGGCCTTCAAATGCTACATCCAGAGCGAGGCGGTCGCGTCCGACCAGATCCTCCTCGCCCGGGCGCGCGTCGTTGCGGGTTCGAACGAGGCGCGCAAGGCGGCGCGCGCAGCGCTCAGAACAGGCGTTTCCAATCCGAAGCGCGCCGACATCCTCTTCCGCGATCTCGACCGCGCCCGCGCGCAGCGCCTGCGCCGCGACAAGGCGGGATCGGACTGGGATCTCGAGCAGTCCGAAGGCGGGCTCTATGATGTCGAACTCATCATCAGTACACTGATCTATCGTCACGCCGCCGCGCAGCCGGCGACGCAGGAAGGCGGGGTGAACGCCTCGCTCGACACGATGGCGCGCGCCAACCTGATCACTGGCGATGTCGCGGAGACGCTCAAAGCCGCGCGCGCCTTCTGGACGCGCCTTGCGACCGCCCGCGCGCTCGCGCGCTGGTCCGATCCGCATCGCGAGCCGGTGCGCCGTCGCTTCGCCGCGCTCCTCGCGCGCGCTGCAGAGGTCGAGCGCTATTCGCAGATCCGTCCGTTGATGCGTGGTTATGCGGAAGAGACGAGCCGGCTCTATGCGCAGCTCGTGCTGGGCCGCCCGTCGCTAAGCCTCATCGCCAACGGCTGAGTTCAGCGCCTGTCCTGAATCCGGCGAGGCGCCGGAAAGGGGCGGGGCCACATTGCGCGCGCGCATGAGCGCAAAGACGCGCAAGGCCGAAGCAAGGCCTGGCGCCGGCGACTGGGCGAGCCGCATCCTGTCGATGTCACCGATGAGCGAGGCGAGAGAGCGCGCCTCGACGCGCGCGATTTCGTCGAGCGCCTCCCAGAACGCGGGTTCGAGGGAAACGCTGGTCCGATGTCCCTTGATGGCGATCGACCGTTTGCGCATGGCGCGCATGGTGGCGCGAGGCGTGGCGGTGAATCAATACACCGATCGCAATATTGATCGGATCAGCCCTTGGTCCAGTTATCGAGGCCGTGCGCGCGGATTTTCGTCGTGGCGAGCGTGATGCCGTCAATGATGCCGGCCATGTGCGAGATGGCTTCATTATCCGAAGACGCAAGGTCGGCGCCCATCGCCTTGTAAAGGCTCTCGACGTCGATGTTATGCGCGAACATGAACTGGGCGAGGAGCAGGCGGAGCTGGCTTGGCGATTTGACTGTCTCTGACATCGACCATTCCCCATCAACTACTGAATGCGCGAAGCGTCGCGCGTCATTGGGATAGCCCAGTCGCCGCTTGCAATAAACCTTTTAGACGCTTGAAGACGCCCGATTTTCCGGCATTTCACAATCGCAACGCCGGAGCGGAGATTGAAGGCGCCGCCTACGCGCGCAAGTTGCGGAATTCACAGGCGACGCATCGAGTTTCACTGCGCCTGATCAGGCTGCCACAGCTCGATCGGATTGCCTTCTGGATCGTGGATGCGCGCGAAGCGCCCCACGCCCGGCATGTCCCACTCCGGCTTGGTGATCACGTCGACGCCGGCGGCTTTCAGCGTCGCGCAAAGGCCGTCGAGGTCGTCGACGCGCAAATTGAGCATCCATTGGCGATCGGCGGCGAAATAATCGGTGTCGGCCGAGAAAGGCGCAAAGACACTGGGGCCTGCTTGCGTCTCCCATACGCCATAAGGCGTCGAGCCGACGCCGAGATGCTCGACATACCAAGCGCGCAACGTTTCCGGGTCTTTCGCGCGGAAGAAAAAGCCGCCGATTCCAGTCACACCCATTTCACCCTCCTGTTTTCTGCAGGCGGCGACGCCGTCTGCATCGCCTGAATGGGTCTTTGGTCTAGCTTGGCCCGATCATCTTTTCGGGACGCACCAGCGCGTCGAATTCTTCGTCGGTGAGATAACCGCCGCCGACCGTCTCCTCGCGGAGCGTCGTGCCGTTGCGGTGCGCGGTCTTCGCGATTTTGGCGCAGGCGTCATAGCCGAGCTTCGGCGCGAGCGCGGTGACGAGCATGAGCGAGCGCTCGACGCCCGAGCGGATATTGTCGAGGCGCGGCTCGATGCCGATGACGCAATTGTCGGTGAAGGAGACGGCCGCGTCCGCCATGATGCGCACGGATTGCAGGAAGTTGTAGGCCATCATCGGGTTGAAGACGTTGAGCTCGAAATGGCCCTGGCTGCCGGCGAAGATGATCGCCGCGTTATTGCCCATGATGTGCGCGCAAACCTGCGTCAGCGCTTCGCACTGCGTCGGGTTCACTTTGCCGGGCATGATCGAGGAGCCGGGCTCGTTCTCGGGAAGCGCGAGCTCGCCGAGGCCGGCGCGAGGGCCCGAGCCGAGGAAGCGGATGTCGTTCGCGATCTTGAAGAGCGAGGCGGCGACGGTCGCGATCGCGCCGTGGCTCATCACCATGGCGTCGTGCGCGGCGAGCGCTTCGAACTTGTTCGGCGCCGAGGTGAAGGGGAGTTTCGTGATCGCCGCGATGCGCTCTGCGACTTTCTCCGCAAAGCCGATCGGCGCGTTAAGGCCGGTGCCGACCGCGGTGCCGCCCTGCGCAAGCTCCATCAGGCGCGGCAGCGTGTCTTCAATGCGCGCCAAGCCGTTTTCGAGCTGCTTGGCGTAGCCCGAGAATTCCTGGCCGAGCGTCAGCGGCGTCGCGTCCTGCGTATGCGTGCGGCCGATCTTGATGATGTCCTGCCACTCGGTCGATTTCTGGGCGAGCGCGCCGTGAAGCTTCTTCAGCGCCGGGAGCAGGCGGTGGGAGATTTCCTCCGCACACGCAATATGCATCGCCGTCGGATAGGTGTCGTTCGACGACTGGCTCATATTGACGTGATCGTTCGGGTGAACGGGCTTCTTCGTACCCAGCTCGCCGCCGAGCATTTCGATCGCGCGGTTCGAGATCACTTCGTTCGCGTTCATGTTCGACTGTGTGCCCGAGCCCGTCTGCCAGACAGAGAGCGGGAAATGATCGTCGAGCTTACCGTCGATGACTTCCTGCGCCGCTTTGACGATCGTCTCGCCAAGCTGCTGGTCGAGCGTTCCGAGCGCCATGTTCGTTTCCGCCGCCGCGCGCTTGATGACGCCGAGCGCGCGAATGATCGGGGCGGGCTGCTTTTCGAGACCGATCTTGAAATTGCCGAGAGAGCGCTGGGCCTGCGCGCCCCAATAGCGCGAGGCGTCTACCTCAATCGGGCCAAAAGTGTCGGTTTCGGTGCGTGTCTTGGTCATGGGAAAGGGACTCGGGATTAGGGATTAGGGACTTGTAGCCTTGGATTATAGGAGGGAGCCTGATTTTCAAGCCAATCTCGATTCCCTAGTCCCTAATCCCGAGTCCCTTCTCGTTCACTTCTTCCGGAAAGAATCGAGGCTGATGACCTGCGCGTCGCTCTGATCCTTTTCGGATTCTTCTGCCGTCTCGGTTTCTTCCGAAGCTGCTTCGACCTCTTCGGCGCCGTCGACGAAGCGAAGACCGAAGGCGACGCTCGGGTCGGCGAAATTGGTGAGCGCTTCGAAGGGGATAGAGAGGCGCGCAGGCTTGCCTTTGAACCAGAGCGTGACGGCGAAGTGCTCGTCATCGACGATGAGATCGTCGAACTGGTGCTGGAGAACGATGGTCATCGTCTCCGGATAGGCCTCACGCAGAAAATCCGGAATGTCGACGCCGGGCGCGCCTGTTTCGAACTCAATGTAGAAGTGATGCTCGCCGGGCGTCTTCTTCAGCTCCGCGGTGACGGAGAGGACGTCTTGGACGACGCGCTTCAGCGCGCGGCGCGTCAGATATTCATAATCGAATTCGATATCGCTCACGGAAACTGGCCGCCTCTGTTCTGGACGTCTCTGGCGTCGCTGGTGCTTGGGCTTCGCAAGTAAACGGGGCTCGCTCGCGGGGGAGGAGACGACTCTCCTTTACCGGGACCGAACGCAAATTTTTGGCACAAGCCTGCGCTCAAATACAGACCACGCAGTCGCGGAAAGCCTGCGACCGATGGCCAAGGCGTCGGTTTCAGAGCGTCTGTTCCACAATGGGACTGTGGAAGGGCTGGGGAAAAGTTGGGGAAAACCGGGTTCTAGGCAGAGTCATGCCCGGGCTCGTCCCGGGCATCCATGAGAGTCTCACGAAACATGAAGCGCCCATGGATCGCCGGGACAAGCCCGGCGATGACGATCGAATAATGTCCGCGCCCATTTTGGGAGAAAAAATAAAAGTCCCGGCTTCTGTCGCCAGGCGCCGGCCCCGCCGGCGAACGCCGGCAACTGAGGAAATGAAAGTGAGGGCTTCTGTTGCCAGGCGCCCCGCCCGCGAAGGCGGGCAAACTAAAGAATCCCGGCGCCATACTCGGAGAAAAATAAAAGTCCCGGCTTCTGTCGCCAGGCGCCGGCCCGGCCGGCGAACGCCGGCAATTGAAAAAAAAAGTGGGAGCTTCTGTTGCCAGGTGCTCCCGAACCCCGCCTAGCCTTTGGAAGAGGCTAGGACTTTAAGAGCGAACCGCTCAGCTGCGTTACGCAGCGAGAGCGAGTTCTTCCGAGTAGTTGTCGTTGGCAACTATCGAGTTTGGCCAAATAACGGAGGCCAACCGAGCGAAAACATCGTCTTTACACGCTCGTCGATCCTATTTCGGCCCCGCCGAAACGCCCTTTGAGAGTGCTTCTCAAGGGCGCTTGGGTGGAGCCGCCGGGTACCGCCCCCGGGTCCGAACCGCTTATTACACGCGCCATTTATCGCCATAGCCGCCTTGCGACGGCGAATTGAATGTAGGCGTATCCTGCGGCTTTTTGAAGACCGCGGTCGATTTTCCTCGGATTGTCAAATCACTGTAATAAGGATGCATTATTGGCGGTTCGGTGAAGGCGCACGAGGCGCGCTGTTTGACCGAGAGGCCAAAATGGAGCCTGGCGACTTCAAGAAGTGGCGCAAGGCGCTGAAAATGTCCCAGAAGGACGCAGCGCACGCCCTCGGCCTAAAGCGCCGAATGATCCAGTATTATGAAAGCGGCAAACGCGAAGGCGAGAAGGTCGAGATCCCGAAATCGGTGAGGCTCGCCTGCTTTGCGATTGCGGAGGGCGTTGCGGATTACCACGGCCCCGCCCGCAAGCTTCAACGCCGCGAAGAAGACGAAGACTAACGCCTATTGCTGCGGATCGCCTTCGGGCTGGTCTTCGGTCGCCGGCGTGTCGTCGTCGCCGAGATCGGCGCCTTCAGGATGAAGCTGGAGTTGCATCGGGCCGGGTGGCGCGCTCGCTTCCGCTTCTGAGGGAGCTTCCGCTTCGACCGGCGCCTCATCCGGAAAATCGTAGAACCATTCATTGCTCGCAGCGCGCGCTTTCGCGACGCCTGCACGGATCTTCGCTGCTTCCGGATGCGAGTGCAGCGCTTCGAGCCGGTCGAGCGCCGCTTCGCCATAGTCGCCGAGCTTGAAGCGAAGATAGCCGAAGTCGAATTCGTCCGCGGAGACTTTGCCGGTCGCAAGGCGCAGCTCCTGACTTTTCGCCGAGAGCGCCCACGGGTTGACCAAAGGCGAGGCGAGAACAAGCAGCACGATGATCCAGAGCGCCGCCATCGCCGTGTTGAACGGGGCGACGAGCGGCATCCAGCGTTTGCCGTTCCAGTTGAGTTCGGTGAGGAGCCCCGCAAGGCAAACGACGGAATAGATCGCGGCGAGACCGTTCATCGCCGCTCCGGCGATGCGCGCCGGCGTCAGCCCATATTCGCCGATGCGGAGCCACAGCGCGTATGCGGCGAGCCCCGCATAGGCTGGGAAAGTCGCGAGCGCGACGATCGTCGAAAGGCGCAGCCAAAGCGCTGGCGGTCCGCCTTCGCCATTCTGATAGACGCCGTTGAAGATGAGCATCCCCGCAAAGGCGAGCCCGAGCATGATGGCGCCCGGATAGGGCTGAGAGAAAATCGCATCCGTTCCATTCGCGGCGAGAACGCCGATGAATGTCAGCGAGAAGACCGCCGTGATCGGCATGGCGATGCGGCAGAACAGGAGAAGGAGAAAGCGCAGCGCGCCGAGCACCGACTCCATGCCGCGCATCAGCGCGATTGATAGGCCGCCGACGCCGCCAAGGAATGGCAGCATGAACCACGGCTCCTGAAAGAGCTTGTGGAAGAAGTCGACATTCATCGCTTTGAGGAGCGCAGCCCAGGCGAAAATCAAGACGAGGGCGAGGAGCGCGAAGAGTTTCGCGCCGCCTGCGATGAGCGGCAGCGTCAGCCCGTGGAAGAAGACGCTTCTGTAAGGCGGCGGCGCGCCGTCGAGAATCGTCGCCTTCGCGAGCGTCGTCAGCAGGAAGCCGGCGAGGGGCGCGGCGATGAAAAACCAGAAGAAGAGCGGGAACTCGCTGAGATTGGCGTTCGGGTCCGCCGCCACGAGGAGAAAATAGGTCGGGCCAGCGACCAGAGCGGCGACGAGCGCCGCCGGAAGGACCGCCTTGAGGCGCGCGCCGCGCTCGGCGAGAAGCAGGAGGACGCTGCCGAACACCGCGACGGCGATGAGCGCCGTCGGAGCGAGGCGTTGCTTGGTGCTTTCATCGACCCAATATTGCAGGATGGCGTAGACGCCGGCGCCCGTCGCGAGCCCCGTGACAAGGCCGAACAGCGCAAAGCCCGGACCCGGTCGGCTATCCTCAGGCGTCGTCATTCTGGTCCACCCCGATCCCCCGATTGGGGGAAACTACCATAGGCTGGCCGGGCCGCGAAACCGTGCCCTAGCGGCCCCGAGGCGCTAAACTCCCAGCCCGAGAGGAGATTCGTTCCGCCATGAAGCAATATCTGGATCTGCTGCGCCGCGCCCACGATTTCGGCGCTGACCGCGCCGAGCGCACCGGCACCGGCGCGCGCTCCGTCTTCGGCCACCAGATGCGCTTCGACCTTGCGGACGGTTTCCCGCTCACGACGACGAAGAAGCTGCATGTGAAGTCGATCATCCATGAGCTTTTGTGGTTCATCTCCGGCTCGACCAATATCGGCTATCTCAAAGCCAATGGCGTGAGCATCTGGGATGAATGGGCCGACGAGAAGGGCGAACTCGGGCCGGTCTATGGCAAGCAGTGGCGCTCATGGGCTGCACCCGACGGGCGAACGATCGACCAGCTCGCCTCGGTCGAAAACGAGATCAAGACGAACCCCAATTCGCGCCGCCTCATCGTCAGCGCCTGGAACCCGGCCGACATTGGCGAGATGGCGCTGCCGCCTTGCCATTGTCTCTTCCAGTTCTTCGTCGCGGACGGGCGGCTTTCCTGCCAGCTCTATCAGCGTTCGGCCGACATCTTTCTCGGCGTGCCGTTCAACATCGCTTCCTATGCGTTGCTGACGGAGATGATGGCGCAGGCGACAGGCCTCAAGGCCGGTGAATTCATTCACACGCTCGGCGATGCGCACCTCTATCACAATCATTTCGAGCAGGCGCGCGAGCAATTGATGCGTACGCCGACGCGCCTGCCGCGCCTGCTGCTCAACCCCGATGTGAAGAGCATTTTCGATTTCACGTTCGACGATGTTGAAATCGAAGGCTACGAAGCGCAGAAACACATCAAAGCCCCCGTAGCCGTGTGAGCATCGCCCTATGAGTTTCAAAATCAGAAAAGGAACGGCGCAGGATGCGCCGCTCGTGTTATCGCTTGTCAGCGAGCTCGCCGTTTATGAGAAGCTTGAAAACGACGTCGTCGCGAGCGCGGATGATTTCCGCAAAGCGATCGAGAACGACCATGTCCGTATACTGATCGTCGACGCCGAAGACGGGCCTTGCGGCTTTGCGCTCTATTTCTTCAACTTCTCGACCTTCCTCGGCAAGCGCGGCGTCTATCTCGAAGACCTGTTCGTGAAGGAGACGCATAGAGGGGCTGGCATCGGCAAGGCGGTCCTCGCCGAACTTGCGCGTGTCGCGGTGGAGAATGATTGCGGGCGCATGGAATGGTCGGTGCTCGACTGGAATGCGCCGTCGATCGCCTTCTACAAATCGCTTGGCGCCAAGCCGATGGACGAGTGGACTGTCTTCAGGCTGACGGGCGCCGCCTTGAGCGAACTCGCCGCCCATGGGGCCAGGTGATGACGCGCCTCGCGCTCGTCGTCGCGGTCTCGCGCAATGGCGTCATCGGCGATCAGGGAAGACTTCCCTGGCGCATCTCCGACGATCTCAAATGGTTCAAGAAGGTGACGCTCGGCAAGCCGGTCGTCATGGGGCGGAAGACTTTCGAGAGCATCGGCAAGGCGCTCCCCGGGCGCGCGAATATCGTCGTCACGCGCAGCGCCGACTGGTCGGCGGAGGGCGCCATCCGGGCTGGCGGCGTCGAGGAGGCGCTCGCAATCGGCGTGCAGCTGGCCGAGGCGGCGGGGGCGGATGAAATCTGCGTGATCGGTGGGGGCGAAATCTATGCGCAGACCGTCGCCCGCGCGGACCGGATCTATCTCACTCGGGTCGATGTGCGCCTCGATGGCGCGGTGCGCTTTCCGGACCTTGCGGAGGAGGACTGGCGGCGGACCTCGGACGGCGGGTGCGAAAAGAGCGAGAAGAACGAATATTCTTGCGAATTTTTCATCCTCGACCGCGCCCATCGCCCGGAATAGCCGCCTTTTTCCGCATCTGCGAAAGCCACGTGAATTGATCGCAGAATCGCAAGACTCCGTTTAACTTGAAGCGGGAGAAATGGGTGCGCCCCGGAGCAGTGAGCAGCTCGGGGAGCTGCGCCCTTATGATGAGAAGGGGAGCCCATGGGGAAGTTCACAAGCGCGGCGCGCATCGCCGCCCTGACAGGCTTTGGCGCCGCCCTCGCGGGCGCAGCTGAAGCCTCGTCCGATGTTCACTCCTGCACGCGCGGGAGCGACACGCGCGTAATCGAGGTGATGGCGCCTGGCGTTGTCGGCGCGGCCTGCGACCTCAAATATGTCCGCGAGAGCGGCGCCAATGTTTCCGTGCCATACCACGCCGACAATGCGGCGGACTTTTGCAGCGCACGCGCGCGCGACCTCATTCGCTCGCTGCAGGACAGCGGCTATGATTGTGTCGCCGTCGCCTCGCTCGAAGATCAAACGCCGATCGGCGAAGGCGAATCCTCCGGGGACGAATTAACGGCGCCTGACGCCGAGACGGCTTACCTCACGGAAGAGGCGCAGGAATTTGCTTCCGCGTCTGAAGCTGAACCGGAAGCAGAACCGATTGCGCCGGCGCAACTCGAAGCGCCGTCTCCGCCACCTATGCAATCGCTCGCCATCGAGGATCGCTCATTCGAAACGAAAGGCATGGAGAGCGAGGAGACATTGCTCGCGCAAGAGCCGGGCGTTGCGAGCCGCGGCCCTGTCGCGCTGGCCCCTGAGAGCGCCTCCTTCGAGCCGACCTCCGCGCCGCGACGCGTTTCCGCCGTCGGGCGCATCACCGGCGCTGAACCGGGCAAGGTTTCCGAAGAACGTCTCGACATCGCGCCGCTGCACGATGAGGGCGAGCCGAAGTCGGAGAAGATTTCAAATCCGGCGACGAACGCCGCGCCCGCCGCCGAAGCGCCCGTCGTTGAAGCGTCTGCGCCGAAACCTGTCGCCGCCAAGCCGCGCCTTGCAGAAGACGTCATCAAGAACGTGCTCTACGCGCAAGCCGCCGCATGGAATGACGGCGACCTCAACGCGTTCATGAACGGCTACTGGAAGAACGACAATGTCCGCTTCATTTCAGGCGGCAGCGTTTCCAAAGGCTGGAACCAGGCGCTCAAGCAGTACAAGGACCGTTACGGCGAAGGCGCGAGCCTCGGCCGTCTCAGCTTCGAAAATCTCGAAGTGCAGATGGTCGATGATGAAGTCGGCCTCGTCATCGGCCGCTATGTGCTGACGCGCAATGGCGAGACGGACAATGGAGTCTTCTCGCTCGTCATGAAGCGCTTTGACGGCGTCTGGCGCATCGTCGCCGATCACTCGACGGCGGCGCCGACCGTTACGCAGTAAAAGCTGTTACGCAGTAAAAGTCGACGCGACGCGCTCGGCGAGTGACGTGAAAGCTTTCGCGGCGGGCGAGTCCGGCGCGCTTGCAACGATCGGCGTTCCCGCGTCGGAGGCTTCCCGCAAGTCAGGATAGATCGGCAGCGCGCCGAGGAAGGGCGCGCCGAGTTCCTTCGCCGCGCGCTCGGCGCCGCCTTCACCGAAGAGATAGGTTCGCGCGCCATTCGCGCCTTCAAGCCAGGCCATGTTTTCGACGACGCCGAGAATGGGCGTGTCGACCTTGCGGAACAATTCGATCCCGCGGCGAACGTCGGCGAGGGCGAGCTCCTGCGGCGTCGAGACGATGACGGCGCCGGTGAGTTTCTTCGATTGCGCAAGCGTCAAGTGCGCATCGCCTGTGCCCGGCGGCGTGTCGATGACGAGAACGTCGAGCGTTCCCCAGTCGACATCGCTCATCAACTGGCGGATCGCGCCCATCACCATCGGTCCGCGCCAGGCGAGCGCGCGTTCGGGCTCCACGAGAAGCCCGATGGACATCGCCTTGACGCCGAAGGCTTCTGCCGGAATGAGCTTGCCGTCCCGCGTCTCCGGCCGCTTCGTCAGCCCAAAGAGGATCGGCAAAGAGGGGCCATAGATGTCGGCGTCCATCAGCCCGACTTTGAGCCCGCGCTTTGCGAGCGCGACGGCGAGGTTCGCGGCGACCGTCGATTTGCCGACGCCGCCCTTGCCGGAGGCGACGGCGATGATGTTGCGAACGCCCGAAAGCGCGTCGCCTGCGTCTTCGATCCGTTGCTTCTTCTGTAGGCCCATCGGGTTCGAATGGCCGCCTGCGGCTTCCTGCGCGCCCTTGTGCGCGGTGGCGACGACCACGACGCGCTCAGCGCCCTCGACAGCCTCCGCCGCCTTTGTTGCGGCGCGGGAGAGTTCGGGCGAGGCAGACTCGAGCGTGAAACGCACGACGCCCGCAGGGCTTGCGGAAAGGCCCTGCACAAGGCCGTCAGCAATGATGCTGCGCCCGCTCGCGGGGTTTTTCACCGCGGCGAGGGCGGCGCGCACGCGCATGATCAGTGGGTCGTTGGGCATAGATTAATCATGAAAAAGCAATGGGGTTACGTTGCGAAGCGCGAAAGCGATGACATATATGGTGCTGAACCGCGGCGCACCCCGCCCGCGAGCCCAGAATGCAATAATTCGCAAAGATAGAGGTTTGGATGCCCTGGTCTGACAACTCCGGCAATGACGGGCGTGGTGGCGGACGCGGTCCCCAGCGCGGGCCATGGGGCCAGCCGCCGCGAGACGGCGGCGGCAATGGCGGCGGCGGACAGGGGGGCGGACGCGGTCAGCCGCCCGATCTCGAAGAACTTCTCCAAGCCTCGCGCCAGCGCCTGAAGCGCGCTTTTCCGCGCCGCGGCGGCGGGGGAGCAGGCGGCGGCAATGGCGGCGGCGCGGGCGGAATCCCGATGACGCCGCGCACGGTCGGATTGGGCCTTGTGATTCTCCTCGGCCTTTGGGCGCTGAGCGGCGTCTATCAGGTCGACGCGCAAGAGCAGGGCGTCACGACGACTTTCGGAAAATACGCCGGCATCACCGGGCCGGGCCTTCACTGGCGCGCGCCGATGATTCAGGGCGTGACGCTCGTTCCGGTCGACAAGCAGCAGACCGCCTATATCGGTTTTTCTTCGACCGGCGCGCAGGCGTCGGAAGAGAACCTGATGCTGACGAGCGACCGCAACATCGTCGATATCAGCTTCACGGTCGACTGGAAGATCGACCGTGCGGCGCCTGAAGCGGGCGAGTTGCCCAACGTGGCGAAGTTCATCTTCAATATCGAGAATCCGGATTCGATGGTGAAAGCGGTCGCTGAATCGGCGATGCGCGAAACGGTCGGCGGCAATCGCCTTGGTCCGATCATCACCAGCGGGCAGGCGCTTGTCGTCGAACAGACGCATCAGCGCATTCAGGAAGTTCTCGATTCCTATCAAAGCGGCATCGAAGTGCTGCGCGTGAACATGGAAAAGCCCGAGCCGCCGCGCGCCGTGCGCGACGCTTTCGCTGACGTCATCAAGGCGCGCAACGAACAGGCGCAGATGATCAACGAAGCCCAGCGCGCCTCCAACCAGATCATTCCGGTCGCGGAAGGCGAGGCGCGCAAGCTTGTCGAGGAGGCGCGCGCCTATTCAGCGCGGGTCGGCGCGGACTCGATCGGTCAGGCCGAACGCTTCAACAAGATCTATACGGAATATCGCCGTGCGCCGCAGGTGACGCGCCAGCGCATGTATCTTGAAACGGTCGAAGGCGTCCTCGGCGATATGAACAAAATCATCATCGACGAGGAGGCCGGCAAGGGCGTCGTTCCCTACCTGCCGCTCGATCAGCTCAACAAGCCGAAGAATTAATCAGGACCACCGATAATGCCGCAGAACAGATTTCTCTTTGGGCTCTTGGGCGGGGTTCTCGCGCTCGTCATCGTCCTTCGCATGTGCACCTTCACTGTGCGCGAAACCGAGAACGCGATCGTCATCGTGCTCGGCAATCCGCGCGGCGTCGTCACCGAAGCGGGCCTCAATTTCAAACTTCCGTGGGCGGACATCGTCAAGGTCGACAAGCGCAATCTTGAATTCGATCTCGATCGCGCGATGGAAGTCTCCGATGTGAAACAGGAACGCCTGACGGTCGACGCGTTCGCGCGTTATCGCATCGTCGAGCCGCTGGTCTACTATCAGCGCTTCAAGACCTCCGGCGCGGCGGACGATGAATCGCTGAAGCGCGCCGGACAGGAAGCGATCAAGCGCATCATGCAGAACAGCCTTCGCCAGACGCTCGGCGAAGTCAGCATTGAAGACATCGTCACCAATCTGCGCGCCGAGCTGATGAAGCGCATCGCGACGCGCATGGAAGACGAAGCGCGCAAGTTCGGCGTCGAGATCATCGACGTCAAAATCCGCCGCGCCGACTATCCGGCGGATATCGCGCAGACGGTCTACGACCAGATGAGTTCCGCACGGAAAGAAGAAGCCGAACTCATCCGCTCGGAAGGCAAGCGCGAGAGCACGCGCATTCAGGCCGAAGCAAACCGCAAGCGGGCTGAGATTCTCGCCGACGCCAACCGCCAGTCTCTCGAAATCACTGGTCAGGCGGACGCGACCCGGAACTGCATCTTCGCCGGCGCCTATGACGGTCTTCCGGTGAAGATCGATGAGGTCCAGCGCGAAGTCGCTGAAGGCGACGCGGCGAGCAATGTCGGCGCGGTCATCACCTGCGAATTCACCGATCCGAACGCGCAGCGCGATCCGCAACGGGCCGAGTTCTTCGCCTTCTATCGCTCGCTTCTCGCCTATGAAGAGGCGCTGAAAAAAGGCGACACCACGATCCTGATTTCGCCAGACAGCGAATTCATGCGGTATTTCAACAATTTGGAAGGCAAGCGCTGATAGGTGTCAGCCGGGCAGGGGCCGGTTCGGCTTATCGAACAAGCGCTTTGCCGTGCGCTTTCATTGCGTTAACCTAACGCAACGTGGCAGCGGCGGGGAAAGTCGAGGGCGTTCAAATGATGCGGCATGGTCTGGTTGCGGCGGTCGCCGCGATTTCGCTTGGGTTTGGGGTGGCGGAAGCGGCGGCTCCCTATCGCGGGGCGCCCGCAAGTTTCGCCGATCTCGCCGAGCAGCTGACGCCCGCCGTCGTCAACATCTCGACCTCGCAGCGCGCGCCGGGCGTTAAAGCCTCGGGCGAACTCGCGCCGCTTCAGAAGAAATTCTCCGGCCAGGCGGTTTCGCTCGGTTCGGGCTTCATCATCGATGCGAGCGGCGTCGTCGTCACCAATAACCACGTCATCGACAACGCCGACGAGATTTCGGTGACGCTCCATGATGGCAGCGAATACAAAGCGACGATCAAAGGCGTCGACCGCGAAACTGACCTTGCGGTGCTGCAGCTCGAAGCGACGGGCGTGAAATTCCCCGCCGTCACCTTCGGCGATTCCGGCAAGGCGCGGGTCGGCGACTGGGTGATCGCGGTCGGCAATCCGTTCGGCCTCGGCGGCACGGTGACGGTCGGCGTCATCTCGGCGCGCAACCGCGACATCGAAGCGGGCAATTTCGACGACTTCATCCAGACCGACGCCGCGATCAACCGCGGCAATTCGGGCGGCCCGCTGTTCGACATGAATGGCGGCGTCATCGGCATCAACACGGCGATCTATTCGCAAACCGGCGGTTCGGTCGGCGTCGGCTTCGCGGTGCCTTCGGACCTTGCGAGCCTCGTCGTCGAACAGCTCATCAAATATGGCGAGACGCGCCGCGGCTGGCTTGGCGTCAGCATTGACGAAGTGAGCCCGCAGCTCGCCGGGAAGACCGGCATGGAACGTCCGCGCGGCGCCGTCGTTTCGGTCGTGCGCCCGAACAGCCCTGCGCAGGCCGCCGGCATTCAGGCGAACGACATCATCGTCGAGTTCAACAAGCGTCCGGTTTCAAGCGTGCGCGAACTGACGCGCGCCGTCGCCGAAACGCCGGTCGGCTCGCTCGCGCCGGTCGTCGTCATTCGTGACGGCAAACGCATGACCTTGCAGGTCAAACTCGATCGCCGTGAATCCCGCCTCATCGCTGCCGCCAGCGGCGTCGGTCCGCTTCCGGCGGGCGCGCTGACGGGCGCCGGCCTGACGCTGCAAAAGCCGACGCGCGAAGTGACGGAAGCGTTCGGCCTTCCCGCTGGCATTGAAGGCGTCGTCGTGACCGCCGTCGATCCCGACAGCGCGGCCTCGACCGTTCTCCAGCCGGGCGATGTCATTCTCGAAATCGGCTGGGAGCGCATGACGCGCCCTGAAGCCGCCGTCGAAAAGCTCGACAAGCTGCGCAATTTGAACAGCGGCCCGGTGCAGATTTATGTGCAGCGCGGGGACTTGCTGTTTTACGAGTCGCTGCGGCCGTAGAAGGGAATAGGCAATTGGGAATAGGGAATGGATGTTCTATTCCCGATTCACCATTCCCAATTCCCTACTGAACAAATTCCGACTGCGGAATGCCCTGCAAATATAGCAGCGCCGTGAGGTCGCTGTGATTGATCCGCGCATGTGCAGCTGCCGCCACTGCTGGCTTTGCGTGGAAGGCGACGCCGAGACCGGCGCGGCCAAGCATTGAGAGATCGTTCGCGCCGTCGCCGATGGCGAGCGTTTCTTCAAGCGGGATTTTCTGTTCGTCCGACATGCGCAAGAGCGCTGCCTCCTTCGCGGCGCGCCCGCGAATGGGCATGCCGACTTCGCCGGTGAGAGCGCCTTCATGAACAAGCAGCGTGTTCGCATCGTTGAAGTCGAAGCCGGCGGCGGCCGCGACGCGGTTCGTGAAATAGGTGAAGCCGCCGGAGACAAGCGCGGTATAGGCGCCGAATTTCTTCATCGTCTGGACGAGCGTTCGCGCGCCCGGCGTCAGCTTGATGCGCGTCTCGAACGTCTCGGAAAGAACGCTTTCGGGCAGGCCCTTCAGCATGCCGACGCGTTCTTTCAGAGCGCCTTCGAAATCAAGTTCGCCGCGCATGGCGCGCTCGGTGATGGCTGAAATCTCCGCGCGCTTGCCGGCGAATTCAGCGAGTTCATCGATGCACTCCTGCTGGATGATCGTCGAATCCATATCGGCGATGAGGAGGCGCTTCTTCCGGTTCGAAGCGGGCTGCACGATGACGTCGATTGGCGCGCTTGCGAGCGTGGAAGAAACGCGTTCCGCGAGCGCCTTCGGATCTGAAACGGATGAGGCGAGGGCGATATCTGCGGCGACGCCGGGCGCCAGGAGGCGCGTTTCAGCCCCCGCGACTTCGGCGCGCAGAAGGTCTACAACCTGCGCGACTTGAGTTTCGTCGAGAACCGGCTTGGCCGGGTTGCAAATGAGCGTGACAAAACTATCCATATATTCCGATGCCGGATGAACTGACGAAAAGCGTGGTCCTTATTGCAGGCCCCACCGCAAGCGGCAAGTCGGCGGCGGCGCTTGATCTCGCCGGGAAAATCGGCGGCGAGATCGTCAATGCGGACGCGATGCAGGTCTATCGCGATCTCGACATCCTGTCGGCGCGGCCATCGGCCGCCGACATGGCGCGCGCGCCGCATCATCTCTTCGGCCACCTCGATGCGAGCGTCAGGTGCTCGGCCGGCATGTGGGCGCGCGAGGCGGCCGATGCAATCCGGGGCGTTCACGGGCGAGGGCGCCCGGCGATCGTCGTCGGCGGGACGGGGCTCTATTTTCGGGCGCTGACGGAAGGGCTCTCGCCCATTCCCGATGCGCCTCCCGAAGCGCGCGATGCGGCGCGCGTGCGTCTCGATGAACTCGGTCTCGCCGCTTTTCGGGAAGAAGTCGTCGCGCGCGATCCGGCGATGGCGCGGCTTTCGCCGAGCGACGCCCAGCGGCTCCTCAGAGCATGGGAAGTCTTCGAGGCGACGGGCGAGCCGCTTTCTCATTTCCAGAATGCGCCGCGCACGCCCCTCATTGAAGACGTCGCCGCCCGCGTCGTCATCGAGCCGGAGAGGGAAGCGCTATATGCGGCGTGCGATGCGCGTTTCAACCTGATGCTCGAACGCGGCGGTCTTGAAGAAGCGCGCCGGCTTCTCGCGCGCGGGCTCGACCCCGAGCTTCCTGCAATGAAAGCGCTCGGCGCCGCTGAACTGATGGCGCATCTGCGGGGCGAACTCAGTCTCGAAGAGGCGAGTGAATTAGCGCGCAAGAACACGCGTCACTTTGCAAAACGACAGCTCACCTGGTTTCGAAATCAGGCGGCGGACTGGCCGCGCGCCAGCGACGCCGCGTCCGCGCTGGATGTCGTGTTAACGTAGTAAAGCGCCCTGTTTTTAGGGCTTTTTGCTACGATCGACAGAAGCGGTCATTGCATTCAGGCCTGCCGGCCGTTATTCAATAACGCGGACCGCGCGGGGGCGATGAAACGGTTCCAACAGGGTGGGAGTAGTGACGCGGCTTGAGGGGGCTCGCGTCAGCGTCGGCCGCTTTGCGGCGCGTCGGCGCGCGGTGTTGATTGGGGCCGTGAATGTTCGCTTTCGTGCGCCAGGCGGCGCGCTTTCTGAACAATATGGACGCGCGAGCGATGACGTCGCTGGCCGTCTCGATCATCCTGCTCATCTTCGTCATTCTGATGTTCGTCTACGGGCAGGGCTGGCTCAATGTCGACGATGTGAGCCTCGAGAATGGCAGCAAGCTCACGGAGCTGATGTCGAAGGCGGCGAACCATCCGTGGGCGCTCCTTGGCGTCATCTCGGTTTACTCGCTCCTCGCGCTCACCGGCTTTCCGCAGATCCTCCTTTTCGCTGCGACGGTCCTGACCTTCGGTCCCCAGACGGGCGCCCTCTATTCCTGGATCGCGACCATGGCGAGCGCGACCCTGACTTTCTTCTTCGGCCATATGCTGGGCGGGCGCTGGGTGCGCCGGTTCGGTGGCGAGCGGGTGAACGCCTCCATCGATTTCCTGTCGCGCCACGGCATTGTCGCCAGCGGTCTCGTCCGGCTCGTTCCCTCCGCGCCCTTCATCATCGTCAATGCGGCGGCGGGCGCGGCGCATATCCCGCTCTGGAAGTTCTGGGTCGGCACGGGCGTCGGCATCACGCCGAAAATCATCCTCGTTGCGGTGATTGGCGCCTTTTCGCCGGATCAGGCCGTTCTAAAACAAGGGGTTAGCGGCCTTGTCGACTTCTTTACGAGCCGCGACCCGAAAGACCTCGCCATCATGGCGCTGATCATCCCGGCCTGGCTCGGCCTCCTTCTCGCCACGCGCTGGATCTATCTCCGGATGCGGCGGCGCGACGCCCGGGAGGGCGAAGAAAATTCGTGAGGCCCCCTCATTCCGGGAAGCAAGAATCTTCCTATCTTTTTGAGGGTTAGTGCGGTTTCCCGGAGAATGCCGGCTTTTGTTGACGATTTCGGAACCCATTAAGGTTAAATCAAACGCCGGTAAAAACTCCGGCGAATAGGATTACTCCATGCTCTCCACACTGTTCGGCATGCTTTCAGCGGACATGGCGATCGACCTCGGTACGGCGAACACGCTCGTCTACGTCAAGGGCCGCGGGATCGTCCTCAACGAGCCTTCGGTCGTCGCGATCGAAACGCGCCAGGGCCGTAAAATCGTCCGCGCGGTGGGCAATGAAGCCAAGGAGATGCTGGGCCGCACGCCGGGCGAGATCGAAGCGATCCGCCCGATGCGCGACGGCGTCATCGCCGACTTCGAAGTCGCCGAGGCGATGATCAAGCACTTCATCCGCAAGGTTCACAATCGCCGCTCCTTCGCGAGCCCTCGCATCGTCGTCTGCGTTCCTTCGGGCGCGACGGCGGTTGAACGCCGCGCCATTCAGGAATCGGCTCTGTCGGCCGGCGCGCGCAAAGTCGAACTCATCGAAGAGCCCATGGCCGCCGCGATCGGCGCCGGGCTCCCGGTCACCCAGCCCACGGGCTCCATGGTCGTCGATATCGGCGGCGGCACGACGGAAGTCGCCGTGCTCTCGCTCGGCGGCATCGTTTATTCGCGCTCGGTGCGCGTCGGCGGCGACAAGATGGACGACGCCGTCATCGCCTATATCCGCCGCATGTATAACCTTCTGATCGGCGAGGCCTCGGCCGAGCGCATCAAGAAGGAAGTGGGCTCGGCGATGATCCCGACGGAAGGCTCAGGGATAACCATCCAGATCAAGGGCCGCGACCTGATGCACGGCGTGCCGAAGGAAGTTCGCATCGGCGAGGCGCAAGTCGCTGAAGCGCTTGCCGAACCTGTCAGCCAGATCATCGAAGCGGTGAAGGTCGCGCTCGAAGCGACGCCGCCGGAACTCGCGGCCGACATCGTCGACACCGGCATCATGCTGACCGGCGGCGGCGCTCTGCTGCGCAATCTCGATCAGGTGTTGCGCGATGAGACAGGTCTGCCTGTCTCAGTTGCGGACGATCCGCTTTCCTGCGTGGCGCTTGGCACGGGCGCGGCGCTTGAGAACACCAAGGCGATGCGCGGCGTGCTCTCCTCCGCGATCTAGCGCGCGGGCCGAGCAAGTCTCTGGACCAGCCTCGCAAAGCGGTGGATCAAGAACCCGGTCAAAGGTAAGTTTTGATCGCGCGTTCCGTGACTAAATGAGCGCTTGGGGCGCGCATTCAGGAGCGCGCAATTCAGACCAGGCGATCGGGCGTAACATGGAAGTTTTGGGGCAGGATCGGCGGGAAGGACTGGGACGCAGGGCGGATTCGCGCGTCACATTGCTGACGCTGTTCTTCGTTTCCGTGCTGCTGCTTCTCTCAAGCCTCTATTCGGCCGAAGCATCGGTTTTTCGCAAGGCGCGTGAGACGGTCGTCGATGCGGCCGCGCCTGCGCTTGCGCTATTCGCCGGGCCGATCAACGCCGTGCAAGGCGCAGTCGGCGATATTCGCGACTACTTCAACGTGCTGAAGCAGAACGAAGCGCTGCGTCAGGAAAACGCCGAGCTTCGCCAGTGGATGAATGAAGCGCTCGCCCTTCGCGAGACGGTCGCTTCCTACGAAATGCTCCACGCCTATTACGCGCCGCCGGCCGTCCGCCCGATCAACGCCATCGTCATTGGCGAGTCGAACGACGCGTTCTCGCATTCCATGCTGGTCAATGTCGGCTCGGATGAGGGCGTCTCGCACGGACAGGCCGTGATCGATCCTTCGGGGCTTGTCGGGCGCATCGTCGATGTCGGCAAGGCCGCCTCGCGCATCCTTCTCCTGACTGACGTGCAAAGCCGCGTGCCGGTCTATATCGAAGGCGCCGACGTCGAGGGTCTGCTAGTCGGGCGCACCAAGGCGCGCCCCGCCGTCACGTTCACGAAAAGCTCCGAGCCCGTCATTTTCGAACCCGGCCAGCGCGTTTTGACCTCGGGGGCGGGGGGCGTCCTCCCGCGAGGCCTTCCGGTCGGCGTCGTCGCCGAGGACCGCAAGGGCGAGGCGATTGTCGAGCTCTATGCGAACTACGCACGCACGCGCCTTGTCCGGGTGCTGAATTACAAATTCCCGACGGTCGAACCGGATGAAGTCGCGACGCCTTCGGATGGCGCAGCGCAGCCCGAGGCGTCTTCTTCGAGCGCTTCTGCGTCGAACGAGGAGACGCGCACCGTGCAGCCGACGCCGCAGGCCGTGACGCCGGTGACGCCGGCTTCGGCCGCAGCGCCGCGCCCGGTCCGCACCGAAGAAGAGGCGTTGCCTGAAGAAGTTGAAGACTAGCGCGGATTGACACCAGGCTTATGAGCAGACGCGCAGACAGCATGTCGAGACTGATGAAGGCGGCGACGCCGACCCTTCTCGGCGTCGTCGGCGTTCTTCTTCTCGCGCTTCCCTTGCGCCTCGGCGCGGGCGTCGTTCCGACGCCGCTGCTGCCGCTCATCATCGTCTTTTTCTGGAGCGTCTACGGGCCGAGCTATCTTCCGGCCGGCAGCGTTTTCCTCATCGGCCTCCTGCAGGACATGCTGACGGGCGGCCCGCTCGGGCTCTGGCCCGCCGTTTACCTTGTGACGCAATATATCGTCATCTCGCAGCGTTCCTACTTTCTGGGGCGCGAGCAGAAAGTCGTGTGGATCGGATTCGCCTTTGCTGCGACGGGCGCTGCGCTTATATTGTGGCTCGTGATGAGTTTGATGTCTGGCGTACTTCTGCCCGTTGGCGCTCTTCTCGCCCAGATGGCGACGACCGTCCTGACCTATCCGCTGTTCAACTTCGGCTTTGCGCATCTGCAACGCCGTGTGATCGTGGAGGCGTGAGATGGCGCGGATAAACTCTCACGATCCCGAACGCCTCGAAATTCTGAGCCGGCGCGCTTTCCTCTTCGGCTCCGCGACGACCGCCGCCTTCGCCGGCATTGTCGGGCGCCTTTACCAGCTGCAGATCGCCGATCACGACAAGTACGTGAAGCTGGCGATGGACAACCAGTTCAACACGCGCATCCTGACGCCGCTGCGGGGCGAGATCCTCGACCGCTTCGGCAATGTGCTCGCCTCGAACCGGAAGAATTTCCGCGTGCTGCTGATGCCGGATCAGACGCGCGACGTTGAAGGCGCGCTCGACAAGCTTGCACATGTTATCGAGCTCTCGCCCGAAAAGCGCGACAGGCTCCTCCGCCAGATCAAACGCGGCGGCCGCTTCACGCCGGTCGAGGTTCAGGCGAATTTGAGCTGGGACGAATTCGCCAAGCTCAATTACGAACTGCCGGAACTGCCGGGCGCGATGCCAGATGTCGGCGAGACGCGCGACTATCCGCTGGGGTCTGCGGCCGCGTTCGTCATCGGCTATGTCGGCGCCGTCACGGAAGAAGATTTGAAATCGCAGGAAACGGAAGCGGACCGCGTCCTGCTTCGCCAGCCGGGATTCAAAGTCGGCCGCGACGGGCTTGAGCGCACCTATGACAAGGAGCTGCGCGGCGAGTCCGGCAAGATGGACGTCAAGGTCAACGCCTATGGCCGCGTCATCGAGGAAGTGGCGGACCGCGCGACGCCGCCCACGCAGGGCCAGACGCTCGTGCTCACCATCGACGCCGACCTGCAACAGGTCGCGATGCGCGAACTCGAAGGCGAGAGCGGCGCGGCCGTCGTGCTCGACGTTCACACGGGCGATGTGCTCGTGCTCGCTTCAACGCCGGCTTTCGATCCGAACGATTTCAATGTCGGCATCAATCCCGACCTGTGGCGCGAACTCAATTCCGATCCGCGCCACCCGCTTCTGAACAAGCCGCTTGGCGGCGTCTATCCGCCGGGTTCGACCTTCAAGACGATCAGCTCGATCGCGGCGCAGATCGCCGGCGTCAAAACCTCGTTCTCGGTCAGCTGCAGCGGCAAGATGTGGTACGGCAACCGCTACTTCCATTGCTGGAAGCGCGGCGGCCATGGCGGCGGCATCAACATGCGCAACGCTATCAAGCATTCCTGCGACACCTATTTCTATACGGTCGCAAAAGACCTCGAGATCGACATCATCGCCGATGTCGCCAAGAAGCTCGGCCTCGGCCAGACTTTCGAACTCGGCATTCCCGGCCAGAAGCGCGGCGTCGTACCGAGCCGCGAGTGGAAGCGCGCCTATTTCGCCGGCTCGCCTCAGAACCAGCCGTGGTTCCAGGGCGAAACGCTCTCCGTCATCATCGGTCAGGGTTATGTCACCGCGACGCCGCTTCAGCTCGCCGTGATGGCGGCGCGGATCGCGACCGGCAAGGAAGTTCGCCCACGGATCGTCCGGATGCGCGGCGCGCTCGACCTGCCGCCGCAGCCTTTCGGCAATCTCGATATCGATCAGAGCTATTTCGACGTTGTGCGCGCCGGCATGTCGGGCGTCGTCAACGAACCGGGCGGGACGGCGTTTCCTTACAGGCCGACCGGCGTCGAATGGGCGATGGGCGGCAAATCCGGTTCGAGCCAGGTTTACCAGATCTCGGCGGAAGACCGCGCGCGCGGCCTCACCAAGCAGGAAGAACTCCCTTGGGAGCGGCGCGACCACGCGCTCTTCGTCAGCTTCGCGCCCTTCGACAATCCGCGTTACGCCTGCGCCGTCATCGTCGAACACGGCATTGGCGGCTCGCGCATGGCGGGCGGCAAAACCTCCGCCATCATGAAGGCGGTGATGGAGAAGGACCCGGCGACACGCCCGGCCTTCGATCCGCGCTCGCTCGCGCAGGTCAATCCGCAGCGTCAGGAAGGGTAGGGCGATGGCGACGATCCAGCTTCCCGGCCGTCGCCGCGGACTTCGCGACCGCCTCGGTCAGCTTCACTGGATGCTGATCATCATGCTTTCCCTGCTCGCGACCGCGGGCGTTCTGACGCTTTATTCAGTCGCGGGCGGCAACTGGCAGCCATGGGCGCTCCAGCATGCGATGCGTTTCACGGTTTCGCTCGGGCTGCTCATCGTGTTCGGCCTTATCAGCATGCGCTACTGGATGGCGCTCGCTTATCCGATTTACTTCGTCGCACTCATCGCGCTCGCGCTCGTGCCGATCATCGGCGAAGTGAACATGGGTGCGCAGCGCTGGATCGATGTCGGCCACTTCCAGTTCCAGCCTTCGGAGCTGATGAAGGTCGGCCTCGTGCTCGGTCTTGCGCGCTACTATCACGGCCTTCGCCCCGAGCAGGTCTCGCACATTCTCTATCTCATCCCGCCGGCGATCATGATCGGCGCGCCGGTGGGCCTCGTCTTCATTCAGCCCGACCTCGGCACGGCGATGCTGCTCGCAGCGACCGGACTTGCGATCGTCTTCCTTGCGGGGCTGAGCTGGCGTCTTGGGTTGATCGGCGTTCTCGGCGCAGTCGCGGCCGGTTACAGCGCCTATCGCTTCGAGATCCTCAAGCCCTATCAGATCGAACGCATCCTGACCTTCATGAACCCGGACCGCGATCCGCTCGGTCAGGGTTATCACCTTCTTCAATCGAAGATCGGCCTCGGTTCAGGCGGCCTTGCGGGCAAGGGCTACATGCTCGGCACGCAAAGCCAGCTGAAGTTCCTGCCGGAGATGCAGACAGACTTCATCTTCACGATCTTCGGCGAGGAGTTCGGCTTTGTCGGCGCCTTCGTGCTCCTCAGCATCTATTACGCGATCATCCTGATGGGCATCGGCATCGCGCTGCGCGCCAAGACGCATTTCGCGCGGCTGACGGCGATGGGCATCGTCGTCGCCTTCGCGCTCTATGTGCTCATCAATACGGGGATGGTGATGGGTCTTGCGCCCGTCGTCGGCGTGCCGCTGCCGCTCGTCTCCTATGGCGGCACCGTGATGCTCACCATCATGGCGGGCTTCGGCATTGTCATGAGCGCGCATGCGAGCCGCGACCATGAGGGCCTTTCCTGAGGAAGGGCTATTCCGAGAATTTGTCTGACTGCGCTTCGCCGCCTGCGCGCGCACGCCACTTGAGCAGCGCGTCGAGGACAGGGCAAAGCGACTGGCCCCAATCCGTCAGCGCATATTCGACCCTCGGCGGAACTTCCGGATAGACGACGCGGCGCACCATGCCCGCGCTTTCGAGCTGGCGCAGTTGCTGGGCCAGCATTTTCTGCGAGACGCCTTCGATCGCGCGTTCAAGTTCGGAAAAGCGCCGCACCTGTCCGCCGAAAAGGCAGAACAGAATTTCGAGCTTCCACCTGCCGTCGATGATCTTCAGCGCGTCCTGAACGGCGAGCGCGGCGGTCATCGGCGTGTAGCTTGTCTCATCTTCTTCGCGCTTACCTTCAGGTAAGTCGCCCACATCTTCGTGCGTTCTTGTCATGAGGTGATGTTAGTCCCCAACTTACGGGCAGCAAAGCGCAGCCAATCACGAGGAGACTTCTGATGTCGCTTAACGCCCCCAAACCGATCATGGACTATTACGAGGCCAAGAACCGGCACGACATTGACGCCATGCTTGCGTCATTTGCGGCGGAGGCCGCCGTCAAGGACGAAGGGAAGACTTATGTCGGTCACGCCGCCATTCGGGGGTGGATGGAGGAGACGACGCGCAAATATAGCGTGACGGTCGAACCGGAGACGATTGATGAGGACGGCGAACGGCAGGTCGTCCGCGCGCTCGTCTCGGGAAACTTTCCGGGCAGCCCTGCGCGGCTCACCTACCGCTTTATTCTGCGATCGGACAAAATTATCGGACTTGGGATTGGCTGAACTGCAGCTATGGCTGCCAAGGCTGGTCGGCAGCGGTGGGCGGCCGGCGATCAGGCGGCGTCGAGAACAGCCTTGAAGGCGGCGAGGGTCGCTTCGAACTGGCTGCCGGCCCCGGCGAGGCTTTCTTGCGCCCCGGCGCCATTCTGCGACCGGCAGGCGTCTTCGACCTTGCGGGCGGCTTTCGAGAGCGTCAGAGCGCCGACATTGGCGGCCGAGCCCTTGAGGGCGTGGGCGGTGCGGGCTGCCCCGGCGAGGTCGCCGCTGGCGAGTTCTACGTGAAGTTTTGCGAGAAGGTCGTCCGTAGAACGGCGGAAAGCGTCGAGAATTTCCCAGGTCCCGTCGACGCCGGCGGCGGCGACAAGACTGTCGATCTGCTCGCGGTCGAGCAGCGCGTCACCCCCGGACTTTGAGGCGTAACCGTCTGAATTCTCGCCCATAATGGCGTCCACTTTTGCCCCGTACTGGCGGCTGATGCGAAGCTTTCGCTTCCCCCTTCGTCGGGACCAAGATTTGCAAGAATCCGTAAAAATATGTCTAAAGCCACCCTTCGGGCGGTGAGGGAGAAATCCGCCGGCAACCCACAAAGGAGGGCGTTTTGACAGGTCCAAGCCAACCTGCAGATTCCGGACATTGGTCGTCCCGGGCGGCGTTTATTCTGGCCGCCATCGGTTCCGCCGTAGGCCTCGGCAATCTCTGGCGATTTCCCTATGTCGCCGGCGAGAACGGGGGCGGGGCCTTCGTCATCGTCTATATCATTTGCGTCATCCTGATCGGCCTGCCGGTGCTCGCGGCCGAACTCTTCATCGGCCGGCGGGGGAAAGGCTCGGCCGTAGGCGCGGTCGCCCATCTCGCCAGGGCTGAAGGACGCTCGAGCCTCTGGACGCTTCAGTCCTGGGTCGGCATGGCGGGGGCCTTCATCATTCTCACATTCTACTCCGTCATCGCGGGCTGGGTGATCGCCTACGCGGTGATGATCGCACGCGATCTCTTCTCCGCTGTCGCGTCTCAGGGGCTTTCAGGGCTTGCCGCCGGCGCCTTTTCCGGGCTCAGCCAGGACGAGGTGGGCGCCAAACTCGGCGAGCTCCTGAGCGATCCTGTGCGGATGATCTTCTATCACGGCGTCTTCATGGCGATCACGGTGGCGATAGTCGCGCGCGGCCTCAAGGGCGGCATCGAGACGACGGTGACGATCCTGATGCCGGCATTCTTCGTGATGCTGATCGTGCTTGTCGGCTTTTCGCTCGTGCAGGGCGATCAGGTCCGCGGGCTCGACTTCCTGCTCGGCGTTCGCTTCGGCGGCGAGAAAGGGCTTCTTCACGGGCTCGCAGACGGGTCGGTGATTTCCGCTGCGCTCGGTCAGGCGTTCTTCTCGATCGGTCTCGGCTCCGCGTTGATGATGACCTACGGCGCCTATATGACGAAGGAGCAGGACATTCCGCGCGCCGGGCGCCTGATCGGTCTCGCCGATACGGGCGTCGGCATTCTCGCCGGGATTGCGATCTTCCCGATCGTCTTTCAGGTCGGGCTCGATCCG
Organism: Caulobacterales bacterium; assembly: GCA_020638525.1. Taxonomy (GTDB): domain Bacteria; phylum Pseudomonadota; class Alphaproteobacteria; order Caulobacterales; family Parvularculaceae; genus Amphiplicatus. Next base: position 407,406 of record JACKIL010000001.1, read on the forward strand.
TCTTCCGGGCCGACCCTGATGTTCCAGACGCTCCCGCTCGCCTTCCAGCAAATGCCGGCCGGCGGGCTCTTCGGGCTCACCTTCTTCATCCTTGCGTTCTTTGCAGCGGTGACGTCGTCGATCGCGCTTCTTGAAGTCTCGACCGCCTGGTTCAACGAGCAGAGCAAGAGCGATCACCGCGTGACGTCGGCGATCGTTCTCGGCGTCATCGCCTTCATCATCGGCGTTGCGAACGCGCTGAGCCAGGTGCCTGTCGGCGCGAATGGCGAACACGCGAACTTCTTCAATACGTGGAAGCCCGCGGATGCGGTCGAGATATTCAATGGCATGGAGCTCTTGAGCTTCCTCTCCGCGCTCACCGACATCATGCTGCCGGTCGCGGGCTTCATCACCGCGGTCTTTGCGGGATGGGTCGTATCGGCGAGCGCTTCGCGCGAGGAGCTCGGTTTCAAAACCGAGCTCTGGTATCAGCGCTGGCGCTTCCTCATCCGCTATGTCTGCCCGGTCGGCATTGGCGCGGTCATCGCCTATTCGACGATCATCGCGCCGCTGCTGAAGTAGCGGGAGACTGAAGCGAGGCGGCGAACTTGTTCGTCGCCTCGACAAGGTGATGGATGATGCCGGGCTCGCTCGCCGCGTGCCCGGCGTCCTGCACGACGACGAACTCCGCCTCGGGCCAGGCCTTGTGCAGCTCCCACGCAGTCTTCATCGGCGTGCAGACGTCATAGCGCCCTTGCACGATCACCGCCGGTATGTCGCGGATCTTGCCGACATTCGCGATGAGCTGGTCGTCGCGTTCGAAGAAGCCTCGATTGATGAAGTAGTGGCACTCAATGCGCGCGAAGGCGATCGCGAATGCGTCGCCGCCGAAGCTCTCGACACGCTCCGGGGACGGAAGAAGCGAAACCGTGGTGCCCTCCCACACGCTCCACGCTTTCGCGGCGGCGAGCTGGGCGGCTTTATCGTCACCCGTCAGGCGCTTGTAATAGGCGCTGACGAAATCGCCGCGTTCCGCTTCCGGGATCGGCTTCACATAATCTTCCCACGCATCCGGGAAGATCCAGCTCGCGCCTTCCTGATAGAACCAGTCGATCTCCTCGCGGCGGATCGTGAAGATGCCGCGCAGGACGAGCGCGAGAACGCGCTCTGGGTGCGCCTCTGCATAAGCGAGCGAGAGCGTCGAGCCCCATGAACCGCCGAAAACGAGCCATCTGTCGATATTGAGATGCTCTCTCAGCTTCTCGATATCGCCGACGAGATCCCATGTCGTGTTCTCGCGAAGTTCCGCATGCGGCGTAGATTTCCCGCAGCCGCGCTGATCGAAGACGATGATCTTGTATTTCGTCGGATCGAAATAGCGCCGCATTGACGGCGTCGAACCGCCGCCGGGTCCGCCATGGCAAACGACGGCGGGAACGCCGTTCGGATTGCCTGAAACTTCATAGTAAATCTGGTGGAGGTCGGAGACTTTGAGCGAGCCGGTCGAGAAAGGTTCGATCGGCGGGTACAAACTGAGGCGTTCTGACATTTGACTGCTTACGGTCCGCTGAAGGGTGTGTTACGGTGTTTAAACAGGGGGTCGGGCGGTCAATCAAGGTCCGTAAGTTCGGCAAGGTCCGTAAGTTCGGAAAAGTCGACCGGGCAGTCGGGATTAACCGTTCGTTGGCGGCGTGTATTAGGTGCTGGGCGGGAGTGCGTGGCGGGTGCGTATTAATCTGCGGTTGGTCGGCGTTGTCTTCGGGGCGCTTCTCACAGGCCCTCTCCTTGGTTCCCTCGGCGGCTGCTCAACCGTCGTTTTCTCGGAAAATACGTCAACGCAACGCGCCGCCGCAGTCGAACGCGAAGCGCTGATCGACGCTGCTTCCCAGGTCGCCAAGACGAAATGGCCGCATCCACAGAACGCCTCCTGGCAGGCGCGTTTCATTTCGATGAGCCCCGGCGGCGAGCGCCTTAGCCAGTCTGAAACGATCAACGCCTATCTCAATTCTCTGTCTTCGGATCAAAGCAAGCCCGATCAGGTGCTCGCAGATGCGCAGGGCCATCTTGCGGCGGCGAGCGCGCTCGCCCGCGCAGCGAACGCTGCGGCGGGCTCTATTCGTCCCGTAAAGGCGGACGTCTCGATTGTTGAAGAAGCGATCGGCGATCTGCGCGATACGCGCGACATCTATGTCGCGAGCCTCAAATCGCTCGCAAAGCATGGCGAGCCGGTTCAGACGACGAATGTCCGTGAACTGAAGTCTGAGTTCGACGACGCCATTCGCGAACTCGGCGCTGCGGCGGACCTGCTCGCCGACCGCGTCGATGGCGACCAGACCGAAACCTTCGCCGCGCCCGGCCCGAACGTTTCCAGAGGGTCGCTTTAGGCTTCCCGCTTGGGCCCGCCGCCTAATCCGGCCGCCGCGAGCAAAAGCCAGCCGATCATCAATGTAAGACCGCCGACAGGCGCGAACATCGCGATCCGTCCGTTTCCTGTCAGCGCATAGGCATAGAGAACGCCGCAGAAGATCGCGGTTCCGAGCAGGATCGCGCCATAGCTCCAGGCAAGGCGCGCGCTGCGGGGCCCGAGCGCGAGCGCTGCAAGAAGCAGCGCATGGGCGAGGTGGAACTGTCCGCCCGTCATATAGGCGTTACGCTGGATATCGGGGAGCGTCGCAGGAAGACCATGCGCGCCGAAAGCGGCGAGGGCGACGGCGAGAAAGCCGACAAGGCCGGCGACGATGAGCTTCAGGTTCATGGCGCGCTCCATTGGATCGCAGTTGAAAGACGCGACGGACCTCGACGCTGAAGCCGGCGAGCCTTAGGAGAGGGGCGTCAGGCGAACATGCACCCGCGCACTCATTTTTCCTATGCGGCTTTCTATTCGAGCAAATTCATTTTGCTCGGCATTCAGCTGCCGTTTTTCTCCGGCTGGCTCGCGCTGAAAGGCGTCTCTGCGAGCGAGATCGGGCTCATCACCGGCGGCGCGCTCGTGATGCGGCTCCTGCTCGGGCCGTTCGTCGCCTATTGGGCCGACCAGCAGGACGACATGCTGCGGGGCCTGAAGTTTCTGGCTTTCGTTTTCGCGGCGAGCGCGCTCGCGCTGAACCTGCCAGTGAACAATCTCGCCATCGCCGCCGCTTCGATCGGCGTCATGTGGTCCTTCGGCGTGCTCGTGCCGCTTGTCGACACCGCCGTTTTGCGCGCGGACCGGGCGGGCCTTGCAAATTTCGGACAGGCGCGCGCGATTGGCTCCTTTGCGTTTCTTGCGACGACGATCCTCGGCGGGGAGGCGCTGACGCGTCTCGGGCTCAACGCCGCCGCGCCGATCATGGCGGCCGCGGCCTGTGCGGCTTTCGCGGTCGGGCTTTCGCTGCCGTCCGAGCGGCGCCAAAGCGGGCCGGGAAGTGCACTCAACTGGCGCGATGTGCGCGCGCTCTTTTCCTCGAAAGTCTTCCTGCTCGCGCTCGCCGCCGCTGCGCTCGTTCAGGGCGCGCACGCCGTCTATTACGCATTCTCGATCCTCCACTGGAGTTCGATCGGCTATTCGCCGCGCATCGTCGGAATGCTTTGGGCGACGGGCGTCATTGCAGAGATCCTTCTGCTCACGCGAATGCGCGCGGCCGCGCGGCTTCTCGGCCCGGCGAAACTCATCGCGCTTGGCGCGGGCGGCGCGGCGCTCCGCTGGTCGCTCATCGCGCTGGAGCCGCCTTTGCCGCTGCTCTTCCTCATACAGACGATGCACGCCCTGACATTCGCGGCGACCTATATCGGAACCATCGAGTTCATCGCACGCGCGGCGCCGGCGCGGCTCATCAACACGGCGATGACTCTCAACTCGACAGCGGGCGTCGGCGCGGTGACAGGGCTTGCAACGATTGCGGGCGGTTATGTGTTCCAGTCGGCAGGCGCGGGCGCGGCTTATTTCCTGATGGCCGGCATGGGAGCCATTGCGTTCGTTCTCACCCTGCTTCTGTCGCGCATGTGGAAAGGCGGCAGGCTCGTCGAGTAGTCAGACGACAACCGAATGCGCGCCGTCCCAGTCTTTCGGCGCGCCGTTCTCAGCCATTTCGCGCAGGCGCTGCTCATAGATGTCGAAGAGCGCGATCTTGGCGCCGGGCGACTCTTTCGCCTTTAAGAGATAGACGCGCGCGGTTTCGACATCGCCTTCGCGATAGGCGGCGAGGAGTTTTCTGTGCGCTTCATCGAGCGCGCGATAGCTCTTCGACGATTTGATGAACGGATTGCCCACCAGCGCGAAGATGCTCGTCGGCTTGTCGGACTTGTTTGTCTTCAGGCGATCAAGTTCGAGGAAGGCGAAGTGGTGATGTGTCTTCCGGTAGACGGTCTCGTCGCAGATGATCGCGGGGCCGTAATACTCCGCCTGCCGGCGCAGGAAGGTCGCCATGTCGACTGCGGGGCCGACCGCCGAGTAACGGTTATTGCGGCCATGGCCCATCGGGCCGACAAAGCAATCGCCGGACGCAACGCCGATGGCGAGGTGAAGCTGCACGCCGCGAAGGCGGGGCGAGGCTTCAAGCTCGGCGTTCACCTTGTCCATGCTTTCGATGAGGCGCAGCGCGCCCGCGCAGGCGGCGTTGATATGATCGGCGTTTTCAAGCGGCGCGTTGAAATAGGCGAAGATCTTTCCGCCTTCGGCCTGATCGGCCGCGCCCCCGGCGTCGATGATCGCCTTGCGCAAGTCGATGCAGGCCGACGCGATGAGCTTCGTCACGTCGTCGGGCGTGTCGGCGAGCTTTTCGAGGTCTTCATCGACGAGGCGCAGTTCGCAGGCGAGCACGGAAAGCGGGCGATAGTCGCCGTCGAGAATTTCCGCGGCGCCTTCTTCGCGCAGTTTCTTCATCGTCGGTTCGGGAAGCGAGCCGTGGAACGAACCGCGCACGCTGTCGTCGCGCAGGACGACGCCGAGCGAGCGCCCGCCCGCGACGGAGAAGGCGCCAAGAAAGAGCGCGAGCGACGCCGGCATCGGGTTGATGAGCAGATTGCCCGCCATGAACGCGCCGGCCGACGCGATGAGAAGCGCGAGCGAACAAAGCGCGGCGACGCCGATCGCTTTCCAGAAATCGAGACGCTGCGACCACATGATCGCCGCGGCGCCGAGCAGCATGACGGCGATCGCTTCGAGATAGCCGGCCCAGTTCGGACGGCTGACGCTCGCGCCGGACCAGATCTGCCGCGCGGCGAGCGCCTGCACCTGAACGGGCGACATGACGCCTTGTGCGGTTTCGACGGCGCGGCCCTGGTCGATATCGAGGCCGATCAGCACGACCTGACCCGAAAGCTGTCCGTTGGTCGCCGCCTTGTCGAGGACGCGCCATGCGGGCGTCTGCGGCGCTGCCGTGTGGCGCGGCGGGTAGAGCCTCATCGCGCCATCCGTCGATAGCGTAATCTTGCGCGGGCCGACCTTGAGTTCGCCAACCGGCGCGCCGGCTGCGCTCACGCTCGACGTCGACGGCCAGGCGGTGACCGGCGCGTCATCGAAAGCAAGGCGCGCAGCGGCGAGCGCAACGGAAGGCGTTGGCGTTCCGCTTACTGACCAAAGCGGCGTCACCCGGCGCACGACGCCGTCGGCGTCAGCGGGAAGGGCGGCGACCGAAATCTGTGCGGCGCCGGCGAGCGCCTTGTTGACGGGGAAACGCGCCTGCGCGCCCGGCAGAGCGAGAAACTCGCCCTGGCCGCCCTGCATGGTGAGCCATGAAGCGTTGCGCGCATCCGTGCGCTGGAGGAGTTCTGAGGCGCCCGGCGCCGCGGGGATTTCGCCAATGGCGACCGCGCCGGGAATTTTCCCCAGGGCTTCGGCCAGCGTTTCGTCTGTGCCCGGCAGGAGCGCGAGCTGGCGGGCGAGGCCCTCGTCGCGGGCGCCGGCGAGCCAGAAATCGCCGATCGTCGCAGGCGAGAGCGGATCGGGGGAATCGACCGGCTCGACGATGACGACGCCCTTCGCCCCGGCGGCGCGGGCTTTCGTGGCGATTTCCGCCAAAATCGTGCGCGGCCACGGCCACGGGCCGATCTTGTCGATGCTCTCCCGGTCGATGGAGACCACATGAAAAGGCGAGATGCCGCCTGAATTTGCGGGCCTAAGGCGCTGAAAATAGTCAAAAAACTTCTCGCGGCCTACAGCCGCGCCAGATGCGTCGCCCGGCAGCGCGCCAATGGCGATGATCGCCAGCGCGGCCGTCACGATCAGCAGCGGCAGCGCTTTCAACCACCGAAACTGAGAGGCGAACATATTCCTCGCTGCCAAGTCCTTACTCCCGCCGTCCCGAAAACCAGCCTCAAACAACGCCTCGCCCAGCCGGCGCGCCTTCGCAAGCCCTTCAGGATGAATTTAATATCCTGAGATACACCATACTAATGCAAGCCGCGCGCCGTGCGGGTTTCGAAGGTGAAGAAAGAGTTAAGATGCAGGCTGCGGCCGCCAAATTCGAAGTCGGACTTGAAGGCGGCATGCTCAAGCTGATCGCCCGCGGCGACTGGCGCGCCCGCAACATCGGCCTCATCGATACTGCGCTCCGCGACTTCGAAGATGATTCGACCGGTCGCGATATTATCATCGATGTCAAAGCGGTCGATAAGCTCGACACCACCGGCGCGATGGTTTTGCAGCGCGTGCTGCATTCATCGGCTGGCCGGTCGGACAAATCCCGCATCGTCGGGGCGAGCCCCATCCATGACGCCCTTCTGAAGCAGGTCGAAGCGCATCTTGCGCCGTGCTCGGTCGCGCCGACGCGGATGAACGCCTTCATCCTGATGCTGGAACGCCTCGGGCAGGGCGTCATCAACGCTTACTTCGCCTCGCTTCAGATTTTGAGTTTCGTCGGGCTGACATTGACGACGGCGAGCCGGGCGCTGATCAACCCGTCGCGCATGCGCTTCACCTCCATCTTCGCGCATATGGAGGAGGCGGGCCTGAACGCCGTGCCGATCATCGGCCTCATGTCGTTCCTCATCGGCGCGGTCATCGCCTTCATGGGCGCGAAAATTCTGCGCCAGTTCGGCGCGGAGGTTTTCGTTGTCGAGATGGTGGCGATCGGCGTGCTGCGCGAGCTTGGCGTGCTGCTAGCCGCCATCCTCATCGCCGGCCGGTCGGGCAGCGCTTTCACGGCGCAGATCGGTTCGATGAAGCTGCGCGAAGAGATCGACGCGATGCGCGTTCTCGGCCTCGACCCGATCGAGGTTCTCGTGCTGCCGCGCGCGATCGCGCTGGTGCTTATGATGCCCGTGCTCGCCTTCATCAGCGCGATGATCGGCCTTGTCGGCGGCGGGCTCGTCGCCTGGCAGTCGATGGATATCTCGCCGGCGCTCTTCCTGACGCGCATGCAGGAATCGATCGCCATGTCGAACTTCTGGGTCGGCCTCATCAAGGCGCCGTTCTTTGCTTTCGCGGTTGCAATCGTCGGCTGCTATCAGGGCATGGAAGTCGAAGGCAGCGCGGAATCGCTCGGCCTAAGGACGACCTTGTCGGTCGTGCAGTCGCTCTTCCTCGTCATCGTGCTCGATGCGTTCTTCGCCATGTTCTTCCTGGAGATCGACTTCTGATGGCGGCGAACGGGGCGACGAAAAACATCATCGAAGTACGCGGACTGAAGACGCAGTTCGGCGATTTCGTCGTGCATGAAAATCTCGACCTCGACGTGCATGAAGGCGAAATCCTCGGCGTCGTCGGCGGATCGGGCACGGGTAAATCCGTGCTCATGCGCTCGATCATCGGCTTGAAGCCGCCGAGCGCCGGAAAGATCACAGTCTTCGGCGAAGAGTTCTATGAGGCGAGCGAGAGGGAGCAACGCGAGATCGAGCAACGCTGGGGCGTTCTCTTTCAGGGCGGCGCGCTCTTCTCCTCGCTGACTGTCGCGCAGAACATCATGGCGCCGATCAACGAGCACCTGCATCTGCCGGAAGCGCTCGCGCGCGACATCGCCGCGCTCAAGATCTCGATGTCAGGTCTGCCGCCGGAAGCGGGCTCGAAATACCCTTCAGAGCTTTCGGGCGGGATGAGCAAGCGCGCGGGCCTTGCGCGCGCCCTCGCGCTCGACCCCGAGCTTCTCTTTCTGGACGAGCCGACGGCGGGTCTCGACCCCATCGGCGCGACCAAATTCGACGATTTGATCGTAAGTCTCAAGAAATCCTTAGGGTTAACCGTGTTTATGGTTACCCATGATCTTGATACGCTGCACTCGACCTGCGACCGCGTCGCCGTGCTTGCAGAAAAGCGAGTCATCGCTTGCGGCACGATCGAAGAGGTGCGCCGGACGGGGCATCCGTGGATTGAAGAGTATTTCGGCGGCCCGCGCGGACGGGCTGCGCTCGGCGAAAGGCCGGCGCCGAAAACGAGCGCGCGTGGGGAGGCGCTCTGAGTAAATGGAAACGCGGGCGCATTATGTTCTTGTTGGCGCTTTCGTGCTCTGCGCGATCGCCTTCGCGTTTCTGTTCATCCTCTGGCTCGGACAGACGCAGCGCGAATTCGACGAGTATGACGTCATCTTCACCGAGCGCGTGTCGGGCCTTTCGAACGGCGCGGCGGTGCGTTTCAACGGCATTCAAAAGGGCGAAGTCGCGCAGCTCCGGATTGATCCGGACGATCCTTCGATCGTCATCGCGCGGGTGCGCGTCGAACGCGACACGCCGGTCAAGACCGACACCAAGGCGGAACTTGAGCTTGTGGGCTTTACGGGGCTCGCCGTCATTCAGTTCGTAGGCGGAAGCAAGGATGCGCCGCTCCTGAAAGAGATGACGCGCGGCGTGCCGCGCATCAAGGCGGACGCTTCAGGCTTTGCGGCCTTCCTTGAAGGCAGCGGCGACATTGTCGAGGCTGCGAACCGGATGCTCTCGCCTGCGAACACGGAAGCCGTCGCGCACATCCTCGCGAATATCGACGAGATCACGACTGTCTTCGCCGAGCAGCATGAGAACCTTGCGCTGACGATTGAAAATTCCGCGCAGATCACGTCCGATCTCGCAGCGGCCTCCGCCCAGCTCAACGAGCTCACGGAGAACCTTGCAAAGCTCACGGCGGAAGATGCGCCGGAAGTGCTCGCTGAAGCGCGCGACATGCTCGCCTCGGCGCGCGCGCTCATCAACGACGTCGACTCGATCGTCGACGACAGCCGCGAACCGATCGCCGTCTTCACCGAGCAGGGCCTTGCGCAAGTCGGGCCGGCCGTCGTCGAAGCGCGCCGCCTCATGCGCACGCTCGACCAGATCCTTCGTGAAATCGACCGCGATCCGCGCGGCTATCTCTTCGGCGAGTCGACGCCGGAATATGAGGCGGGGAAACAATGACGATGAATTCTTCGCGCATCGCGCTTGCAATCGCCGCCGCCGGTCTTCTTTCCGCGTGCGTTTCGGTGCTGCCGAAAGCGCCGCCCGCTGCCGCGCGGTATCTTCTTTCGCCGGTCGACTTTTCGGCCGAAGAGGGCCCGAAAGTCTCCTGGTCGCTCGCCGTCGATGATCCGCAATCGACGCGCGTTTACGACACGACCAAGATCGCGCTCGTGCGCGCGCCGGGCAGGGTCGAATATTACGCGACGGGCGAATGGGCCGACCGCGGGCCGCGCCTCGTCGAAGCGGCGATCATCCGCAGCTTCGAGAACAGCGGCCGCATTCTCGGCGTCGGCGACCGCGCGACCATGGCGCTCAGCGATTTCGTTCTTGAGACGGACATTCGCACGCTCCACGCGACTTATGAAAACGGCGCGCCGAACGCGACCATCGAAATCTTCGCGCGCCTGACCAATGGGCGCGGCAAGATCTATGCGGCGAAACTCTTCAAGCATGCCGAGCCGGCGAGCGGCGATACGGAGCCAGATGTCGTCAAGGCGTTTGACGGGGCGATGACCGAGACGTTGCGCGAATTGGTCGAGTGGACCTTCGCGGAGGCGTCTGCGCGGAAATCGCAATAGATACGCCGGACCGTCCGGCGGTCTATCTGGCGCGCCCCATCCGGCTTCCGCTCAATCCCAAAGTTTCTTCGCAGACGATTCCTTCGGCGTCACCCTGAACAAGCCGCGCATTAGCGCGGCGCAGATTCAGGATCCAGGAGCCCCATGCTCTGCGCCCGTGGCCCCTGGGTCCCGTGTCTGCATTGCATCACTTCGTGCTGCAACGCGCACGGGATGACGCAGCCGAAGCTGCGATCCGAATGAAACGTCCGCCGCTCTAGGCGAAATAGCCGACCGTCGCGCCGATCAGGAGATAGACGCGGCCGAGCGGCGAGGAGAGATACTCCTCAAGATCCTCATCCGCCGTTTCCGACGTCGTCGCGTCTTCGAGCAGACGTTCAAAGCCCTGCAGGAATCCGTGAATATCGCGCTCGAACAGCTTGTCGCGACCTGACTCGACGCGAATGCGCCGCTTCACATCCGTTTCGTTGAGACGCAGGAGGCGGTTCGCAAAGACGTTGCGGTCGCCGCGCTCGAAACGCTCGCGCAGGGAAACCGGCGGCTCGCCATAAAGGCGCGTTTCAAGATTGAACGTGAAGTTCTGAAGCTCGCTGATGATCTTGATCGCATCCGCAGCGCCGTCGGGACCCGGCTCGGGCTTCGTCGCTGACGCGGCCGCAAGATCGAGCGGTTCGGCGTCGTCTGTCGCGTCAAGGATTTCGCGCCACGTCACCTTGTGCTTGTCGCGGCGCGACGGCTTGGCGGATTTCTTGTCGCCATCGGTCAAGTCGAGCGTCTGCTCTTCGCGTGCTGCAGGTTTTCGGCGCTGCGCGATATCCTCTGCCATCTCATCAAGGCGTTGGCGCGAAGGCTTTGCTTCCGTGACATCTTTTTGTGCAGCCTCGCCGAGATCGAGAACGCCGCCTTGCGTGTCTTGCGCGGCCATGCGCTCTGCTTCGGCCTTCTGGGCGAGTTCCTGCTGCCTCGCGGCTTCCGCCTCGGCGGCGGCTGTCGCTTCCGCTTCGGCTTTTTGCTGCGTGGCTCTCAGCTCAGCGGTTTTTTTTTCTTCCTCGGCCTTCTGCTCGGCCGCAAGGCGCGCCGCCGACACCTTTTCAGCTTCCTCGCGCTCGCGGGCGATGCGCTGGGCCTCGGCGAGGCGTGCGCTCGCTTCCTGTTCGCGGATCTGCGCTTCGGCGAGCTTGCTGAGACGTTCGGTCTGCGTCGCGATCGCGTCGGCGAGGCGGTCGGCGCGTTTGCGCTGTTCCTCGATCAGGCTCTCAAGGCGATGGTTCTCTGCTTCGAGCGCGGTGCGCGCCTCGGCGAGGGCCTTGTTGCGCTCGTCGATTTTCTGCGCGGACTCTTCAGCGCGCGCGAGCGCGGCTTCGGCGTGCTTTTGCGCTTCGGCGCTCGCCTTGGCGACGTCGCCGGAGGCCTTCGCCGCAAGCTCCGCTGATTTCTGAGCGCTCTCGCTGAGCTTGTTCGCAGCGCTCGCAGCGTTCTCCGTGTCCTTCGAAATTCGCGCGACGAGATCGTCGGTCGACTTCTTGACGTCGCCGAGAATTTTGCTTGCGGTTTCAGAGACGCGCTTGGCTTCGCGTTCCGCCGCTTCATAAGCGGCGCGCGAGGCGCGCTCAGCTTCGCGCGAGGCGGCTTCGACGGCGGTGTCAGCGGCTTTCTTCGCTTCCTCGCTCGCCTTCGCAGCCGAGGCGCCGACATTGGCGATGTTGCGCGAAGTCGCTTCGATCGCTTCCTCGGCGGCTTTCCTTGCTTCTTCCGCGGCGCGCGCTGCGGCGGCGCCGACATTGGCGGCGTTCCGCGCGGCGGATTCGGCGGCTGCTTCCGATGCTTTCGTCGCGCGTTCGGTCGCCGCGCGCGTTTCCGCGGCGGTGTTGTCGATCGCCTGAACGTTCGTGCGCATGGAATCGTCAGCGGCGTAGAGCGCTTCGCTCAGCGCGTTGAAACTGACGAGCGCCTGTTGCGCGGCGTTCTCAAGGCGCGACAGGCGCTCTTCGAGAAGCGTTTGCGCGCGGTCCGTAAAGTCGTCAGCCGAGTGAAGCGACTCGATGCTCGCCTGCGCTTTTTCGGCGATGGCGGTCGCGAAGGCGTCGGCTTGCTGGTTGAGGTTTTCGGTAAGGTCGATCAGCCGCGCGCGCTCGTCGGCGATGCGGGTGACGGCGCCGCTCGTGCGCGCCTCAATGGAGACGCCCGCTGTCTCGATCACTTCGACATGCTGGCGGATCATCGCCTCGACTGTCGCGAGACGGGTGAGGGCGTCGTCGAGGCCGGCGTTCATCGCATCCATCTGTTCACGGACGACGATGCCGACGCTTTCAACGTTTCTGCGCGCGCTGTCATCCGGGTGCATGAACTGGCGCGCGGCGCTCGCAATGGTCTCGGCCGCGTCCATCATCGCCATCTGGCGCGACATGATATAGCCGATGAGCACCATCAGGATCGGCACGAGCGTCGCAAGCATGAACGCTTCGATGGGCAGTCCGTCGAACGGCGAGTAGCCGTCGAGCCCGCCATTCAGTTCGCGATAGGCGAGCATCTTGCCGAGCGGCCAGCCGATGACGACCGAGCTGAAGAAGAGAATGGCGGCCAGGCGCGTCGCCTGAACCATCTGCCTGCCCCATGCCGACCAGCGCGGACGCTGACGGCGCGCGCGCGGGCGCTCCTGCGCGACGATCGGGCCGGCGGCGGGCGCGGGATCTTCACGCCACGGCATGCTGTCGGCGGCCGCTTCGGCGGCTTCGACGATGCTCGAGAACTTCAAACGTCCGCCATTCTCGCCTTGCGACGAAGAGGCTGGATCATTGCCGGGAGTTTTTTCCATGCGCTCGTATTCCGCGAATTTTTCCCGCATAGCTGATTTTGCGCGCTGCGCCAAATATTTGGCGGCGCCCCGCGACTGATCGCCGGAACCGGCGCGGGGCCAGGAACGGCGTCAGGCGGATGCGATCAGTATGGCAGGCCGGCTTCCCGCCGGATGGTTGGCTCCCCTTCGGCGCAACGCCCGGATCAGGTCCGGCGGCAGGCGCCCCCTAATCCGAAGATAATACGCCACTCACTTGAATTCATTGAAGAAAGCCTTCTCTGGCGAGATCGCTTCTCAGCCGGCGTACATGCGGCGGCGCTTGGCGAGCGCGGTCTGGCGCAGGAAGGCGTTGGCGAGCGGGCGCGAGGTGATGCGGGCCGCGAACACGCCGGCGACGACAGCAAGCGCGCCGACGGTGAGGAAGCCTTCGTGATCGACGATCATTGCGTCATCGACGAGCGAGAGGATGAAAAGGGCGGAAGCGGCCCCAGGAGCGCCCCCGAACCAGGCGAGGAAGGCTTGGCTTTCCTTCGGCAGCTTCGACGATTGCAGCGTCGCAAGGCGGGGCCCGGCGCGCATGACTGTCACGGCCGCGGCGGCGAAGAGCACTGAAAGGAGATCGGCCTGCAGCACGCGGCCGGCGAGCGCGAAGCCGAACATGAGATAGGCGGCGGGTGCGACGCTCTGCTCGACCATGCGGCGAAGGCGCAGGCGGGCGACATCGCGCGCGTCTGTCTCTTCGCCCCAGAGAAGACCGGCGGCGCCGGCGGCGATGACAGGCTCGGCGCCAAGGAGCGGCGCAAGCAGGAACGCCGCAAGACCGGCGAAAGCCGCCGCGCGTCCGCCGCGCCAGTAAGCGCGACGCCCAAGGAAGCGCGCGGCGAGATAGCCGATCGCGCCGCCAAGCGCGAAGCCTTTGAGCACTTCAATGCTCGCAAAGAAGAGCGGCGCTGCGGCGGGCTCGTTCGGGCCGGCGGCGACAGCGTTCGCGGCGAGAAGGATCGCGACCGGCGCGCCGAACGCGATGATCGCCGCGCTTTCAATTCTCACCGCAGCCTTGATCGCCGACGGCGCCGGCGCGTCGATGACCGCGCGGCGGTCGAACGCGGCGCCGTTGAGCATCAGGGCGCCGCCAAGAAGCAGCGCTGACGGCAGTGAAAGCTGCGGGAGAAGAATGAAGGCGCAAAGGCTGCAAACAATTAGGAAAAGCGGCGCGCCGCCAAGGGTGAGCCGGAAGGAGGCCGGGCACCGGCGCGCGAACTTGCTGACGCGCAGTTGCGCGGCTGAAACGAAGACGAGCGCGGCAAGGCCAGTCTCGGCGGCCGCCGCGATGAGGTCGGTCGGCAAGGGTTGCGCGCCGAAGGCTTGCAGGAAAAGCGAAGCGGCGCCGCCAGCGACGAGAAGCAGCGCCGGCATGCCGGCGGCGGCGCGAGCGATGCGCAGGCGCGACAGCATCCAGAATCCGAGAATGGAGACGATGGCTGTCAGCGCAAGCGTCATGGGAACCCACTTCGTTAAGAACAAAACGCTGACCCGCCGCTTGGATCAGACTTCAACCGACTGCAGGCGTCGACATCGACCGCCGAATCAGTAAGCCCGAATCTGGATTGATCCGTTCACAAATGCAAATTGAATTTTGGTCAGTCGTCCGAGTTACGAGTCTTCGCGCGTTACAATTTGCAAGTTGGTTGCAAAATTTTCGGTTGCAAGGCGCCGTTCTGAGAATACGCCGCATGCGATCTTTTCTCCATGCGCGCGAATTAAGGCGGACTTATCCTCAAAGCGGGGATAGTTATCCGACACTTCTTTTCACGCCGTATGATGCTTCGAAACGCGTCGCTGCAAATCGCATGCGGCGACAAGACGGAGTTCTCGTGACATGTCGGATGAAAAGAAGAAAACACGCGGCCGCATCAAGAGCGCGATTGCATCGACGGCGCCGAAGATCGCCGAAGCGCTTGGCGGACCGCTCGCAGGTTCTGCTGTTTCAGCGCTTTCTCGCGCGATCTTTGGAAGCGACGGCGCAAGCGAAGACGCGATCGACGAAGCATTGAAAACATTGTCAGCCGATCAGGCGGCCGCGCTCGTCAAAGCGGAAATGGAATTTCAGACAGCGCTTGCAAACGCTACTGTGGAAGAGACGCGCATTCACGCAGGCGACCGCGCGAATGCGCGCGCGCGCCAGCAGGCGATGAACGACTGGATGCCGTCCGCGCTTGGCGGGCTCATCATCCTCGGCTTCTTCATCGTTCTCGGCGCGATGGTGACGCGCAGCCTGCCGTCGGGCTACGAGACGGAGTTCTCGATCATGCTCGGCGCGCTCGCGACGATGACGGCGGCGGTCGTCAACTACTTCTTCGGCTCCTCGCTCGGCTCGAAGGAGAAGACGCGCCTCATGTCGCTGACAGGACGGAAGAACGCGGAAGAGTGACGCGGGGAGATATTGCGCTCCCGTATTGCACCCCGGGCGGTTTTGTTTCACGTGATTGAGCACTGAAGGACGAGGCGAAGAGGCGATGGGCGAAAGCCATGTCATCATTGTCGGCGGCGGCGTCATCGGCATGTCGCTCGCCTGGCGGCTGACCGGCGCGGGCGCTCGCGTGAGCGTGATCGACGCCGGAGCCGGCGCGCCGCCTGCGACGAATGCGGCGGCGGGCATGCTCGCGCCGTCCTTCGAACAGTCGGCGGGCCCGCTCGCCGAAGCCCTCTATGCGTTCAGCGTCGAGAGCCTTGCGCGCTGGCGCGACTTCGCGCCGATGCTTGAGCGCGACGCCGGCATGCGCATCGACTATCGCGACGACGGCATTCTGGGCGCAGCGCTCAGCGAGGCGGAAGAGGAAGAGCTGAAAGGCGCCTTTTCGCCCCTGAAGGCGCGCGGCGCCTCGGTCGAGTGGCTTTCTCCGGAAGAGATCCGCGCGCGCGAACCGCTGCTCTCGGCGAAAGTTCGTGGCGGCTTTTTCGCGCATGACGACGCGCAGGTCGATCCGCGCCGCGTGCTCGCCGCGCTTCACAGGGTTTTCCTCGAAGCCGGCGGCGCGTTCATCGCCGCGCGCGCGACGTCGCTTGCAACGAAGAACGGCGACGCGCGCGGCGTGACGCTCGAAAGCGGAGAGACGATCGAAGGCGACGCTGTCGTCATTGCGACCGGCGCCTTCGCACAGATTTGCGATCTTGCGCCGCCGGTCTTCCCCGTGAAGGGCGAGGCGCTCGCGCTTGATATGACGAGCGTTCCGTTCGCGCGCGTCGTTCGCACGAAGCATGCTTATCTTTGTCCGAAGGCGGGCGGGCGGCTTGTCATCGGCGCGACGGAGGCGCCGCATGACGCCTCGCTTGATCCATCTTCATCGCGTGTTGAAGCGTTGAAGCGCGCGGCGATCGACGCGGCGCCTGCGCTTTCGTCCTGCGCGGAACTCGAACGATGGGCGGGGCTTCGGCCCGGCACGCCTGACGGCGCGCCCATTCTCGGCCGGCCGGCGGAAAGCCCCGAAGGGCTCTTTCTCGCGCTCGGCCATTACCGAAACGGCGTTCTTCTCGCGCCAGAGACGGCCGAAAAGTTAACGTCGCTCATTCTTGAGGGGGAAAACGCGAGCGCGCTCGGGGCCTTCAGCCCGGGCCGCTTCGAACCGCGTTAACCTTAAGGAGATCGTAATCATGACCGAAGACACTCAGGGCGAAAAGACGCCCGGGGAAGAGTCTGACGCGACCATGTCGGCTGATGCTGTAAACATTCTTTCGTCGACGAGCGGCGCGCGCGCCGTAACGACGGCGCTCAAACGCGCAGCGGACGCGACCGGCGTCGGCTTCGACGTTCTCTATAATATGGCGCAGCGCGAAAGCTCGCTGAACCCCGACGCGAAAGCGAAGACATCATCCGCCGCGGGGCTGTTCCAGTTCATCGACCAGACATGGCTCGGCGCGGTGAAGAAATATGGCGCAGCGCACGGCCTTGAAGAACAGGCCGCTTCGATCACGCAGAACGCGAAAGGCAGATATGTCGTCGCGGATGCGCAAAAGCGCGAGGAGATCCTGAATCTCCGCTTCGATCCGTCGACGGCGTCCGCGCTCGCGGGCGAACTCATTCAGGAAAACACGACAGCGCTTGAGAACAAGCTCGGGCGCGCCGTCAATTCCGTCGACGTCTACGCGGCGCACTTCCTCGGCGCGAACGGCGCGGCGAGGCTGCTCTCCGCTTCGAGCGATGACACGGCTGCGACGATCCTGCCGAAAGCCGCTTCCGCAAATCGCAACGTCTTTTATGACGGCGCTCGCGCGAAGACAGTCGGCGAGGTGATCGCTTCAATCGGCGCGTCGATGAATACAGCGGCCGAAGCGCCGGCCGCAACGCCTGCGCTTGAAACGAAAAGCTTTCCGAGCCTTCGCGAAAACCTCTTCGCCGCGGTTCAGAACATGCGCTCGTCGGGCGTTTATTCGGCGGGAAGCGTGACGCTTGCGTCGGCGCCTTCCGCTGCGCAACCGGCGGCGAGCGAAGAAAGCGCCGAAGCGGCCGCGCCCGGCGCCTATGCGATCTTCAGTCAGCTTCGCAACGAGCCGCTGCCGTCAATCGCCTTTTCAGCGCTCGCATCGATCGATCCGACGCGGCTGGGCGAATCTCGCAACGAGAGCTGAGTCGCTTAGACGCGATTCAATTTTCAGATGCTTACCCACTCCCGTCATCCCGGCGAAAGCCGGGACCCAGGGCCGCTTGCGTCTGCGCTTGTTGCTTCTGGATCCCCGCTTTCGCGGGGATGACGGCGTGGTAGTGAGCGCGAAGCGATGGCGAGAGGAAGAATGCCTAGCTCTAGCTTCCGGCACAAGCAGGCGGCGCGACGCCATCGGGCAGTCTCGTCGCCGCGTCTCCGCAGGCTTTCGCGAACTGCTCATGCGTCGCCCCGATCACGCCGGAAAAATCCGCGCCGTAAATGCGCGCGCCCGTGAAGTCTGCGGCTTCGATCTTTGCGCCGGAGAAGTCGGCGTCAGAAAGATCGGCGCCCCAGAAGCGCGCGCCGGTGAGTTCGGCGCCATTGAATTTCGCGCCAGGAAGCTGCGCGTCGGTGAAGATCGCGCCGACCGCGTAGGCGCTCGTGAAGATCGCGCTTGCGCCAGACGAGGCGGAAAGCTTCGCATAGGAAAGGTCGGCCTTCGCGAAATTGGCGCCGGTGAAGTCCGCCGCGCGCGCGACAGACTGGCTGAGATCGGCGTCGCTGAAATCGGCGCCGGGAAACAGCGCGGCGTTGAGATTGGCGTTCGAGAGGCGGGCTTTCTTGAGGTTCGCATTTTGCGCGGCGGCGCCTTCGAAGGTCGCGCCGTCGAGAAGCGTGTTGACGAAGATTGCATTTGTCGCGAGCGCGCTCGCGAAGATGGCCTTCTCTTTGTTCTGGCCGCTGAAGTCGGCGCCGGAAAGGTCTTCCATCGCCATGGCGAGGCCGGTCGTCGCCTTCTTGCCGATCTTGGGAATGTTGAGTTCGGCGCGAGAGAGCGCGTTCGAGATTTCGGGCGCGATGTCGTCAGCGCCGTTGAGCATGTCTTTAAGGCCATTGCCGATCGCGGCGATGGGGTTGACGCCCTTGCCGCCCCCATGGCGCGCGGCGATGTTGGTGACGACCGTGAAGGTCATGCCCATGAACAGAATAATCAACGCAACAATGCGGAGCATGGCGACGGTTCCCGCGAATCCGTGAGACTTCTACGGGAGCCATCTTCGAAGAAACCCGTCAAAGACGGTTTAAGAATAATGATTGGTTTATCGGAACCGATAGAGGCGAGGCTCGCCCCATCCGTTAACGGAGCATTAAGAACACCCGCTCGAGGCCCCGCAGCTGTCGCAGCGAAGGCACGCGCCGTTTCTGACGAGGGTGAACTGGCCGCATTCGCTGCAGGCGTCGCCCTCATAGCCCTTCATCCGCGCCTGGCGCGTCTGCGAGGCTGTCGGCGCGGCGAGGCTGCCCGGGGAGGCCTTCTGGTTAACGGCTTCGGCGAGCTTTGCGATCTGCGCTTCGATTTCGGGCGGGGCTTCGGCCTTGCGAGACGGTTTGGCCTCGATTTCTTTCACGTCTTCTTCGTTCGCGCCTTCGGCGCCTTTCCGGAGGCGATCGAAATCACCGCCGCGCAGGATCACGAGATTGTCGGTGACTGTCGAGCGCGAAAAGCCCTTGGAGATGAGGCGCGTCGCATCCGGCTGCGCCTTCTCGTTCGTCACGCCGCGCCCAATCGCATCGACCGCGGATTCCTGCGGGTCGACATGCGCAAGGTCCGAGCGGCCGAGATAGGAGATCGCAAGCTCGCGGAAGATGTAGTCGAGGATCGACGTCGCGTGCTTGATCTGGTCGTTGCCCTGAACGGGCCCCGACGGGTCGAAGCGCGTAAAGACGTAAGCGTCGACGAATTCTTCGAGCGGCACGCCATATTGCAGGCCAAGCGAGACCGCGATCGCGAAATTGTTCATCAGCGAGCGGAAGGCCGCGCCTTCCTTGTGCATGTCGATGAACACTTCGCCGAGTTCGCCGTCGTCGAATTCGCCGGTGTGCAGATAGACTTTGTGCCCGCCGACGATCGCTTTCTGGATATAGCCCTTGCGGCGGTCGGGAAGGCGGCGCCGGCCCGGCGTCCTCTCGATGATGCGCTCAACGATACGTTCAGCGATGATCTTCGACTTCTTCGCCGCCGGCGCTTCCGCCAGCGCTTCGGCGAGATCGTCCTCGTGCTCGTCATCGAGATCGCGCGGCAGGAGCGCACCCGAAAGCGGCTGCGAGAATTTCGAACCATCGCGATAGAGCGCGATCGATTTGAGGCCAAGCTTCCAGGCGAGCGTGTAAGCGCGCGCGCATTCGTCAATGCTCGAGCGATAGGGAAGGTTCACCGTCTTCGAGATGGCGCCCGAGATGAAAGGCTGCGAGGCGGCCATCATCTTCATATGCGCGTCGACCGAGAGCGAGCGCACGCCAATGCGCCCGCAAGGGTTCGCGCAGTCGAAAACGGGCAGGTGTTCCGATTTCAGATGCGGCGCGCCTTCAAGCGTCATCGCCCCGCAGCAATAAATGTTCGCGACGTGAATTTCTTCGTCCGAGAAGCCGAGATCGCGCAACACTTCATAGCCGGTGTCGTTCATCTGGTTTTCTTCAAACCCGAGAACGTTGCGGCAATAATCTTCGCCGATCGCTTGCGGCGTGAAGGCGAAGGTGAGGTCGAACGCCGTTTTCAGTCGCTCTTCGAGCGCCTTGATGCGCTTATCGTCGAAGCCTTCGCGGCGCAGCGTTTCAAGATCGACGCCCGGCGCGTTTTCAAGCGTGCCGCGCCCGACTGCGTAATCCGTAATGTCCTCGATCTCGTCCTGCGTATAACCAAGCGCGGCGAGGGCGGTCGGGACCGAGCGGTTGATGATCTTGAACTGACCGCCGCCCGCGAGCTTTTTGAATTTGACGAGCGCGAAGTCGGGTTCGATGCCTGTCGTGTCGCAATCCATGACGAGGCCGATCGTTCCCGTCGGCGCGATGCAGGTCACCTGCGCGTTGCGGAAGCCGCTGACAGCGCCGAGCTCATAGGCCTCGTTCCAGACGCCTTGCGCGCGTTCGGCGAGATTCTCCCACGGGCAGATGACGGCGTCGAACTGCGCCGGCGCGTAGTTGAGGCCTTCATACTCGCCCGCGATTTTCGAGCCGAGCGCAGCGCGGCGATGATTGCGCAAGACGCGCAGCATCGCGTCGCGGTTTTCCTTGAACTTCACGAATGGGCCGACGGCGGCTGCAAGCTCCGCCGAGGCGCGATAGGCCGCGCCCGTCATGAGCGAAGAAACAGCGGCGCAAATCGAGCGGCCCTGATCGCTGTCATAGGGAATGCCCGCCGCCATCAACAGCCCGCCGAGATTGGCGAAGCCGAGGCCGATCGTGCGGTAGTCGTAAGAGCGGCGCGCGATCTCGGCGGAAGGGTATTGCGCCATCGCGACGGAGATTTCGAGCACGAAAGTGAGCAGCCGGCAGACATGCTCGAAGCCTTCGACGTCGAAGCCTGCTTCGGTTTTGAACTTCAAAAGGTTCACCGAGGCGAGATTGCACGCCGTGTCGTCGAGAAACATATATTCCGAACACGGATTGGAAGCGCGAATGTCGCCGCCCGCGGGACAAGTGTGCCAGGCGTTGATCGTGTCGTGGAACTGAAGGCCGGGATCGGCGCAGGCCCAGGCCGTGCGGCAGATCTCGTTCCACAGCGCGCGGGCGCTCACTTTCTTCGTCACCGCGCCATCGGTGCGGCGCTTCAGCTCCCACTCCGATCCTTCCGCGACGGCCTTGATGAAGGCGTCGTTGACGCGCACGGAGTTGTTGGAGTTCTGGCCGGAGACGGTGCGATAGGATTCCGAATCCCAGTCGAGGTCGTAAACGTCGATATCGATCTTGCGATAGCCTTGGCGCGCGAAATCGATCGCGCGCTTGATGACCGCGTCGGGGAGGGCGGCCTTGCGCGCCTCTTTGATCGCATCTTTCAACGCGGCGTTCTCGCGCGGATCGAAGCGCGCATCGCCGTCCGCTCCTTCGGACCAGCAGGCGTTGAGGACTTTCGGCATGTGCGCGGCCATTACGCGCGAGCCGGCGACGAGCGCGGCGACTTTTTCTTCTTCCGTCGCTTTCCAGCTGATGAATTCTTCAATGTCCGGATGATCGGCGTCGACGATCACCATCTTCGCTGCGCGCCGCGTCGTGCCGCCGGATTTGACCGCGCCCGCCGCAACGTCGCCGACTTTGAGGAAGCTCAGAAGGCCGGAACTTTTGCCGCCGCCCGAGAGCGGTTCGTCCGCGCCGCGAATGGCGGAGAAGTTCGTGCCTGTGCCCGAACCGTATTTGAAGAGCAGCGCCTCGCGCCGCCACAGATCCATCACGCCGCCATCGCCGACAAGCGTGTCGTTCACCGACTGGATGAAGCAGGCGTGCGGCTGCGGATGTTCGTAGGCGCTCGCCGAGAGCGAGAGGGCGCCCGTTTCAAGGTCGGCGTAATAGTGGCCTTGCCCGTCGCCCTCGACGCCATAGGCCCAGTGAAGCCCGGTGTTGAACCATTGCGGCGAGTTCGGCGCGCCGATTTGCGCGGCGAGCATGAAGCGCATCTCGTCGACGAAGGCCTGCGCTTCCTTCTCGGTTTTGAAATAGCCGCCCTTCCAGCCCCAATAGCCCCAGGTTCCGGCGAGGCGCTCGAACACCTGTTTGGCGCTCGTCTCGCCGCCATAGCGCGCTTCCGCCGGCAATTTCGCGAGGGCCGCCACATCCGGGATGGAGCGCTGGAGAAATTGGGGGACTCCCTTTTCCGCGACTCGCTTTACCGCTGCGGGAACTCCGGTCTTGCGCATATACTTTTGCGCGAGAATATCGATCGCGGTCTGGCTCCAATGGGCCGGAACCTCAATGTCGCGGGCTTCGAACAGAAGCTCGCCGCCGAGCGTGCGAATCTCGCTATGAGCGCGCCGGAACCTGAAGGCGTCGTAAGGCGCCCCGGGCTTTTTGACATAGCGTCGGTCAATTCGCATACGCGGTCCGGATTCAGCGGGTCAGGTGCTGTAATGTAAAGACTCACCCTGCTAATCTCAATGTTCGGCGGGCGAGGCAAGCGGGGCGAATCAGTCCCGCGCGGCCTAGACCGGGGGCGCGGCGGGCGCCATATTCCCGCCGCCATAAACGGCTTATTTCTTGGGTTTGAACAGGTTTTTTGGAATGCTCGCGCAACTCTTCACCTGGTGGAACAGCACCACCTTCGGCACCTCCTTCACGCTCTGGCGCCGCGGCGCGCGCCTTGTCGGCCGCGATGAGCAGGGGAACCGCTATTTCGAGGAGAAAGAGCCGAGCATGCCGGGCGGCGGCAAGCGCCGCTGGGTCGTTTACCATGGCGTCGCCGAAGCCTCGCGCGTGCCGGCGGACTGGCATGGCTGGCTCCACCACACTTTCGAGGAGCCGCCGACGGTCGCCCCGCTGCTGCGCCGGAAGTGGGAGAAGGACCATATTCCGAACATGACGGGCACGCCGCTCGCCTATCATCCGCCGGGCAGTCTTGTGACCGGCGCGGCCAAGGGTGTCGCCAAGGATTACGAGGCGTGGTCTCCGGAGAATGCGTAAAGTGAATGCGTAAGATCAGGAACGCCTGAACGCCGCCGCGCTGTAACAAACCGCGCGTAGGAGAAGTCGCCTGAAAGGGTCGCGTGATGTCGAGGTCAGGGATTTTCGAGACGGTCGTCGGCGCGGTGGTCATCGCCGTCGCGGCGGTGTTTCTCACTTATGCCTATTCGGTCAGCGGCAAGCAGGTTTCGGCGGGCGCCTATAATCTGAACGCCATCTTCGGCCGGGTCGACGGCATTACGGTGGGCTCGGAAGTGCGCATCGCCGGCGTGAAGGTCGGCACCGTTTCCGGCTTCGCGCTCGATACGAACACCTATGAGGCGAAGCTCGACCTGCAAATCACAGGCGGCGTGCCGGTGCCGGAAGACTCGATCGCAAAGATCGTTTCGGACGGGCTCCTTGGCGGCGCTCATGTGTCGATCGAGCCGGGCGCTTCTGACATTATGCTCGCGGCGAACGAAGCGATCACCATCACGCAAGGCTCTGTCGATCTCCTCGGCATCGCCATGCAGGCGTTCTCAGACAATGCGGCGGGCAAGGGCTCGGGCGGCGCCGACAAGCCCGCTGACGATACTTCCGGAGGCCTTTAGTCATGGTACGGACGATTTTTCTCGGCCTTTCGGCTGGCGCCCTCGCGCTTGGCGTTGCAATGGCGCAGGAGAGCCCTGTTTCCGCGCCCGACGAGGCGGCGGCGGATGAGACTTCTATCGACGACATCCTCGGCGAACCGCCAAGCGAACTCGACCTTCTCTCGCGCACGGACGACAAGGCGTTTCCGGAGCTTGAAGAAACGCTGAAACGCCACGGCGTTTCCGTCACAGTGCGTGCGCTCGACAAAATCACAGCGCGTTACACCGATGTCGAAACGCCGATCGGCGAGCCGGTGAAATTCGGCTCGCTGGAAATTCTGCCGCGTTATTGCGACAAGCGTCCGCCCGAAGAATTCCCGGAAACGACGGCCTTCCTTGAAATCTTCGACCGCGATCTGTCGCGCGCGCGCGCCGCCGCTTCCGTCGAAGCCCGGCCGCTGAACGCGAAGGATGCGGCGCCGGCGATGGAAATGGCCGCTGCCGAAGTGGCGGCGGCGGAAGAGACGGAGGAAACGCCTACGGAGTCGGCGGCCGATCCCGATCGTATTTTTTCAGGCTGGATGTTTGCGTCGAGCCCCGCGCTCAATCCGCTTGAACACGCCGTCTATGACGTCTGGGTGATCGACTGCAAGACGGAAGTCGTCGACAACTGAGCCGGCGCGTGTAAAAAGTCCGCATCAAGATTAATCGCCTCGGCGAGAAGACCCTGATAGTCCTCGTTGGGCATCTCCTCGACGCCGAACTGCGACAGATGTTCTGTGTAGAACTGCGTGTCGAGCATGCGGAAGCCGCCGAGCTTCAGCCGCGCGATGAGGTGAACCATCGCAACCTTGCTCGCATTGTCGACGCGCGAAAACATGCTCTCGCCGCAAAAGGCGCCGCCGATCGCAACGCCGTAAAGCCCGCCGACGAGGGCGCCGTCTTTCCAGCACTCGACTGAATGCGCAAAGCCGAGACGGTGCAGCTCGCAATAGACTTCCTCGATCGGGTCGTTGATCCAGGTTTCTTCGCGGCCCGGCGCAGGCTCGGCGCAGCCAAGCAGCACCTCATGGAAGGCGGTGTTGATGCGCACCTCGAAAGGTTCGCGCGCAACGAGCCGCTTCAGCTTCTTCGGCGCGCGCGCGTCGTCGAGGAGGAGGACGCCGCGCAGATCGGGGAGCACCCAGACGACGCTGGGGTCGGCGCGCTTCCGGCCCATAGGAAAATAGCCCAGCGTGTAAGCTTTCAGGAGCTGGTCGGGCAGGATCTCGCTGGCCGAATCGCGTGGCATAAAAGTTAGTATGCCGCACAAACGGAGCGCCCGGCAATCAGGCCGTAACAATGTTAATGAAGGGAAGTCCGCGGGCTACTGCGCCAGCCACTCTTCCAGCCAGTGGATGTGGTACTCGCCCTTCTGGAAGTCGGGTTCATCGAGCAGGCGGATGAAAAGCGGGATCGTCGTGTCGACGCCGACAAGCGCCATTTCACCGAGTGCGCGGCGAAGACGCGCGAGGCAGTGCGCTCGGTCGTCGCCGAAAACGATCAGCTTGCCGATCATTGAATCGTAGAAGGGCGGAATGCGGTAGCCGGTATAGACCGCGCTGTCGAAGCGCACGCCGGGCCCGCCCGCCGCATGGAAGTAAGTGATCTCGCCCGGCGAGGGGCGGAAGGTGCGCGGGTCTTCCGCATTGATCCGGCATTCGATCGCGTGGCCTTTGAAGACGACGTCTTTCTGCGCGAAGCTCAAAGGCGCGCCGGCGGCGATGCGGATCTGCTCGCGTACGAGGTCGATGCGCGTCACCTGTTCCGTGATCGGATGTTCGACCTGCAGGCGCGTGTTCATTTCGATGAAATAGAACTCGCCATTCTCGTAAAGGAACTCGATCGTGCCGACGCCGAGATAGCCGAGCTTGGCGATCGCCTTGCGCGCGATCTCGCCGATCTTCTCGCGCTCTTTCTGCGTCAGCGCCGGCGAGAGCGCTTCTTCGAGCACTTTCTGGTGGCGGCGCTGCAGCGAGCAGTCGCGCTCGCCGAGCTGAACGACATTGCCTTTGCTGTCGGCGACGATCTGGATTTCGATATGGCGCGGGCGTTCGAGGTATTTTTCGAGATAGACGGTGTCGTCGCCGAATGCGGCTTTGGCTTCCGCCTTCGCAGTGGAGACGGCTTCAACGACGTTTTCCGGCCCGCGCGCGATCTTCATGCCGCGCCCGCCGCCGCCGGCGGCCGCCTTTACGAGCACCGGATAGCCGATCTTGTCGGCCGCCGCGCGCGCCTCTTCCATGCTGGAAACGCCGCCGTCAGAGCCTGGAACCAGCGGCACGCCGACCGCGCGCATTGCTTCCTTCGCGGCGATCTTGTCGCCCATGACGCGGATATGCTCCGCCTCCGGACCGATGAAGGTGATGTTGTGCGCACGGACGATTTCGGCGAAACGCGCGTTTTCCGAAAGGAACCCGTATCCGGGGTGGATCGCGTCGGCGCCGGTGATTTCCGCCGCTGAGATGATCGCCGGAATATTGAGATAGCTGTCTTTCGGGGCGGGCGGGCCGATGCACACGCTCTCGTCCGCAAGGCGCACATGCATGGCGTTGGCGTCCGCCGTCGAGTGCACCGCGACCGTGGCGATGCCGAGTTCCTTGCAGGCGCGGTGAATGCGAAGGGCGATCTCGCCGCGATTTGCAATCAGGACTTTTTCAAACATGCGTGCGTCCCGGAAAGCCCAAGGGCCAATCTATCTGAGATTGCTATTCGATGATGGCGAGCGTCTCGCCAAACTCGACCGGCTGGGAGTCGGTGATGAAAATCTCCGTCACGACGCCGGCGCGCGGCGCTGCGATCGGGTTCATGGTCTTCATCGCTTCGATGATCATCAAGGTCTGGCCTTCGCGCACCTTGTCGCCTTTCTGGACGAAGGGTGCAGCGCCCGGCGAGGGTGCGAGATAGGCCGTGCCGACCATGGGCGAAGGCACGGCGCCCGGATGATTGGCCGGCTTGGCGGCGGGTGCGGCCGGCGCCTCTTCAACGCGCGCCGGAGCGGCGGGGACCGGAGCGGCCGCATAGGCGACAGGAGCAGCTTGCGCCGCGGCGCGCGAAACCCGGAGGCGGACGTCTTCCTTCTCGATTTCGATCTCTGTCAGGCCCGTCTCGTGCAGGATCGCTGCGAGCTCCCTGATCCAGCTCGACTCGATCTCTTTGTTTTCGTGCTTTTTTTCCGCCATGAAACTCAGTCCGGATAATGATTGAAGCGAAGTTAGGCCCGTTTCTCAATGAGCCGCCGCACCGCGTCAAGCGCCAGCGTGTAACCGTCCGCCCCAAGACCGCAGATAACGGCGTCCACGGCCGGGCTCACGAAGGAAACCCGGCGAAAAGCCTCGCGGGCGTGCACATTTGACAAGTGTAGCTCGATTTTGGGGCAGGCGACGGCCTTCAGCGCATCGTGAAGCGCGATTGAGGTGTGCGTATACGCGCCGGGGTTGATGATGAGGCCAGCGGCCTTCTTGCCAGCCTCCTGCACCCAGTCGACGAGCGTTCCCTCATGGTTCGATTGGCGGAAATCGAGGCTGAGGCCGATTTTCTCGCCATGCTTCTTCGCTGCGGCCTCGATGTCGGCGAGGGTCTGTTTGCCATAAACCTCAGGCTCCCGGGTTCCGAGGAGATTGAGGTTCGGTCCATTGAGGAGATAAACGATCGCGCCCGCCATGGGTCCTATCCAGCCGCCGAGGTTGCGGATTCAGCGCCCTCAGCACATATACACCATGCCCGTTCCCCGGGCCCGTCAAGATCGCAAAACCAGTGAAGGGCGATAGAGCGGATGAAGCTGACGATCAATGGCGAAAGCCTCGAAATCGCGCGCGCGCTGAACATTCGGGGTCTCCTCGAGCATCTTGAGCTTGAGCCGCGAAAGGTTGCGGTCGAGCGCAATCTCGAAATCGTCCCGAAATCGCTTTACGCCGACACTGCGCTCTGCGATGGCGACCGCATTGAGATCGTGCATTTCGTTGGAGGCGGCTAGCCGTGTCTGAAGACCTTGTCATAGCGGGACGGCGCTTCGCCTCGCGCCTCATCATCGGCACCGGCAAATACAAGACGTATGAGGAGAATGCGCGTGCGGCGGAAGCCGCCGGCGCAGAGATGGTGACGGTCGCTGTGCGCCGCGTGAACCTCACCGACCGCGACAAGCCGCTGCTGGTCGATTTCCTCGATCCGAAGAAATACGTCTATCTTCCGAACACGGCCGGATGCTTCACCGCGGAAGATGCGATCCGCACGCTGAGGCTTGCGCGCGAGGCGGGCGGCTGGTCGCTCGTCAAGCTCGAAGTCCTCTCGGACCAGAAGACGCTCTATCCCGATATGGAAGAGACGCTGCGCGCGGCGAAGCTCCTCATCAAGGACGGCTTCGAGGTGATGGTCTATTGTTCGGACGATCCCGTTTATGCGCGCAAGCTGGAAGACGCTGGCTGCTGCGCGATCATGCCCTTGGGCTCGCTCATCGGGTCGGGCCTCGGCATTATGAACCCGATCAATATCCGCCTCATCGTTGAACAATCTTCCGTGCCCGTCATCGTCGATGCGGGCGTCGGCACGGCGTCGGACGCGGCGATTGCGATGGAGCTTGGGTGCGACGGCGTTCTGATGAACACGGCGATCGCTGAGGCGAAGGACCCGATCCGCATGGCGCGCGCGATGAAGCACGCGGTGATCGCAGGCCGCGAGAGCTATCTCGCGGGCCGCATGCCGAAGAAGCGTTACGCCGATCCGTCGTCGCCGCTCGCGGGGCTCATTTAAGAGCCCGCGGGGGGTCAGCCTTTCTTCGCGGCTTTCTTCGCTTCCGCGATGGCGGCTTTCACGCCGTCCGTATCCGCACCCTGAATGACTTCGACATATTTGCCGTTCAGCGACGCGACGATGAAAGTCGGCGTGCCGTCGACGGCCATTTCGGACGTGATGCGATGCGTTTCATCGATCGCTTTCTTGATGTCCGGATTCTGGATTTCCTTGTCGAGCGCAGAAAGGTCGATGCCGACGCTCTTGGCGATTTCCTGCGCGCGCTCTTTGTTGATGAGGCCGCTCGCATTCATCATCGCAAAATGGAACTCGGTGTATTTGCCCTGCGCGCGCGAGGCGAGGGCGGCTTCCGCGGCGTATTCGGATTCTTCGCGCAGGATTGGATATTCGCGGAAAACGACCTTCACCGCGGGGTCGCTCTTGGTCAGCTCCTTCACGAACGGCGTCGAGCGCTTGCAGAACCCGCAATGATAATCGAAGAACTCGACCACGGCGACTTGCGCCGCCGCAGGATTGGCGCCTGCTGCAAAGCCATGGCGATCGTCGAGAAGTTCGCTGAGATTATCGCGCGCGTATTGTTCCGCAGTTTTCTTGGACTCGGCGGCGGCGTCGATCTGGCGCTGCGAGATGTAGGAATTGACTGCGTCCAGAACTTCATCCGGATGATCGACGATATACTGGCGCACGATCTCCTTGATCGCGTCTTCTTGCGAGGGGCTGAATTCGCCGCTGCTCGTCTGCGCATTTGAGTAAGCGACTGCGAGCGCTCCGAGGACTGCAGCGCCGGCGAGCGCCGCGCCGATGGCGAATTTCTGGTTCATTACAACTTCCTGCTGCTGGTTCTTTTGGCGCTCATAAAGCCCGCTTGGAGCGCCCGTTGTCAATTCGTCGGCGGGTCTGGAACGTCGCCGTCTTTAGGGCTCTGAGGGGCGGGCGTTTGGGTCTTGCCGCCATTATCCTGGCTATCTGTATCGCTTCCGCCGTCCTCATCGTCCTCAGGCGTCTGCTGCCCGGGGTCGGGCGACGGAAGGCGTGACGGTCCGCGTGCGCCTCTGCCGCCGGCGCTGATCGCTTGCGCTGCAGCAATGATATCGGATGCCTGCCGATATTCAGGCGTGTTTGGCGTCAGCCCTTTGCGCGCACGCGCCGCGAAGACCGCGGCTTCGCCGGGCGAGCCGCTATGGTAACGAGACTCGGCCGTCGCAAGATCGGCCATCGCCTCATTGCCAAGGCCGCCATAGGCGCGCGCCAGTTCGAACCAGCCGAAGGAATTGTCCGGCTCGATGTTGAGAGCGGATCTCAGTTCCTTGATAGCGTCAGGGAATTGCGCGGCGTCTTCCGTGGCGATGAGCGCGCGCCCGAGATTGATACGCAGCAGCGCCTTCGTCGGCGCCAGCTCCACGGAACGCCGGTGCGGCTCGATCGACTCGGCGACATGCCCGAACTCGAACAGCATCTGTCCCTTCAATTCGTAGAAGTATGGATTTTCCGGGTGCTTCTCGATCAGATAGTCGATTTCTTTTTCGGCTTTTTCGATCATCGATCCGCGATAATAGGCGACGGCGCGCGCATAATGCGCGGGGTCCGATTGATCCGAGAGCGGATATTGCCGCAGCGTGACATTCGTATCCTGAAGGAAGCCGTTGATCTTCGCCTGAATGAGCTTCAGCCGCTCGATTTCTTCGGGTGAATCTTTCAG
Organism: Caulobacterales bacterium; assembly: GCA_020638525.1. Classification (GTDB taxonomy): domain Bacteria; phylum Pseudomonadota; class Alphaproteobacteria; order Caulobacterales; family Parvularculaceae; genus Amphiplicatus. The sequence goes on from JACKIL010000001.1 coordinate 437,243, forward strand.
ATCGTAATAAGGCGAAGCCATCGCGCGCCGTTCGAGCGCCTGGACGCGGTCTAGCGCGAGAGGGTGGCTGACCATGTACGGATTGATCTTGTAGCCGGTGATGATCTGCGAGTTCTTCATCTTGTTGAAGAACGAGATGAGGCCTGCGCTCGATTCATGGAGAGCGTCGAGATAGGTGACGGCGGCCTGGTCGGCGCTCGCTTCCTGTCCGCGGCTGTATTTCAGATAGTTCGCCGTGCCGATCGTCTGGCCGAGGCCGAGAATGCCGATGCCGGCCTGCGGCGCGCCCGCGGCGATGGCGCCGGCGGCGAGAACGAGGCTGAGAAGCATCGGACGCGTAGCGGCGGCGACCATGTCATCGGAGCGGGCCGAATGGCCGCCCGCCATGTGGCCGGTTTCGTGCGCGATGACCCCGACGACTTCGTTGGGCGTATCCGCATTCGTCAGCGTGCCGGTGTTCACGCCCATGATGAGGCTCGCGGCGAAGGCGTTGATGGTCGGGTCGCCGATGATCAGGATCTGGATCTGATCGGCAGGCAGGCCCGCGGCGCGGAAGATCGGCCGCGAATAATCATCGAGCCATTGTTCGATTTCCGCGTCGCGCAGAAGCTGCTGAGCGTGGGCCTGGCCTACGAAGGTGAGGGCGGCGGCGAGTCCGAGAAGGGCTTTGCGCAGACGCAAGGAACTCAACTCCCAATATTCAGGTAAGCCGCGTCGGGGCATCCTGAGCGTTATTTAGGAACTAGCAGCGGCCAAATTAAGGCCGCTGCTGATATAATTAAACGCACAAGCCCGCGAATTCCGGCGCCGATGAGCGTCGGGTCGCTGTCCTAGCCGCCAATGGCCCGCTGCCACCAGCCCCGCCGCGCTGTCTTCGGCTCCCGGGAAGCCTCTTCCTTCGGCGCTTCTTCTGCTTCGGATTGCGGGGCTGCGGCGACAGCTTCTTCCACGCGCTCTTCGACAGGAGCCGCGGCGGCGGGTTCTGGCTGCCGTTCTTCGGCGACCTCATCAGAAGCGGGCTCGGGCGTCGCCATCACCACTTCCTCATAGGTGTAGCCAATCTCGGGGAATTCGGGCGCGGCGGCGTCGGTCGCAATATCTTCTGCATCGACAGCGCCACTATCTTCAGTGAACGCCTCGTCGGACGCTTGAGCGCCCGCCTCGGCGCCGGCTTCGCCATTTTCAGGCCTGCGGCGGCTGCGGCGTCCGCCGCGGCGTCCGCGGCGGCGGCGCTTCTTGGCGGCTTGATCCTCGTCGCCTTCCGCGCCGGCGCGCTCAGTCTCGCCGGCAGATGCATCGTCCTCTTCATCGCCTTCGCCAGCAGGCTGCGCGGAAACTGTTTCATCGGAAGGGGCGCCGCCTTCCTCACGCCGTCTGCCGCGACGGCGGCGGCGGCGCTTGCGCCCGCTCGCTTCGCCGGAAGCAGCGGGTTCGCCTTCGGCTTCGATTTCGCCTGCGTCTTCCGCCTCTTCTTCGCTCTCAATCGCCTCGACAGGCGCTTCGATCTGATCGGGACGGATTGCGGCGGGCGCTTCGGGAAGCTCGCGCGGCGCGCCGCTTTTCTCGATGTCGTATTGATCGCCGGCCTTCGTGCTGTCGGCAACGATCTCGATCGAGAGCGCGTAGTCGTCTTCGATACGCTTCAGCCAGGCGCGCTTGTGGTTGAGCATGTAGAGCGCGACGTCAAGCGAGGCCTTGATGGTGACGACAGCCGCGCGACCTGAAAGCGCATCAGCTTCGACTGCGCGGAGGATGCGCAAGGCGGCCATTTCGTTCGAACGCACCGTGCCAGACCCGCTGCAAGTGGGGCAGGTGTGCGTCGTGCCTTCGACAATGCTTGATCGCCGGCGCTGGCGAGACATTTCCATCAGGCCGAAATTCGAAATACGCCCGACCTGAATGCGCGCGCGATCGCCTTTGAGCGCGTCTTTGAGCGCTTTCTCGACCGCACGGTTATTGCGGTTCTCCATCATGTCGATGAAGTCGATCACGACGAGGCCTGCAAGGTCGCGCAGGCGGCACTGGCGCGCCGCTTCGCGCGCCGCTTCGATGTTCGTCTTGAGCGCAGTCAGCTCGATATTACGCTCGCGGGTCGACTTGCCGGAGTTGACGTCGATGGCGACGAGCGCTTCCGTTTGGTGGATGACGAGATAGCCGCCCGATTTCAGCCTCACCGTCGGCTGGTACATCGCATCGAGCTGGCCTTCGACGCCATATTTCAGGAAGAGCGGCGTCTTCTCTTTATAGGGCTGTACGTTTTTCGCATGCGACGGCATCAGCATGCGCATGAAGTCTTTCGCCTCGCGGTAGCCCGCTTCGCCCTCGACCTGGATGATGCTGATATCCTTGTCGTAGAGGTCGCGGATCGCGCGCTTCATGAGGTTCGCCTCTTCATAGATGAGGCAGGGCGCGATTGAGTTCAGCGTGTGGCTGCGGATGTTCTCCCAAAGGCGGATGAGATAGTCGTAGTCGCGCTTGATCTCGGCCTTGGTGCGCTTGGCGCCGGCGGTGCGGATGATCAGCCCCATGCCCTTCGGCACTTCAAGGCTGTCGACGACGCGGCGCAGGCGCTTCCTGTCCGTAGGCGTCGGAATTTTGCGGGAGATGCCGCCGCCGCGCGCGGTGTTCGGCATCAGCACGCAATAGCGGCCGGCGAGGGAGAGATAGGTCGTCAGCGCCGCGCCTTTGTTGCCGCGCTCTTCTTTCACGACCTGAACCAGCAGGATTTGCCGGCGCTTGATGACTTCCTGAATTTTGTAATTGCGCAGGAGACGCGCGCGCTTGCGCCGCGCTTCCTTGTAGCGCTCGAGAAGTTCGGCCCGGCGCGCGCCGCGCTTTTCCGATTTGCCTTCCGGCTTGGCGGGGGCTTCGTCTGTCGGCGCTTCCGCGGTTTCCGTTTCGCCGGACGCTTCTGTCTCCGCGGCGGCGTTCGCCTCGTTGGAGTCTTCATCGCCAGCTTCGGCGTCTTCGTCGGCTATCTCTTCTTCCGGAGCTTCTTGCTCGGCTTCGTCTTCGTCCGACGCTGACGCCTCAGACGAAATGCTTTCGAGCGGCGCAGCGTTCAGCGCGGCTTCGTCGCTTTTCGCGGGCGCTTCAGAATCATCGCCGCTTTCGTCTTCGCTAATTTCACCTTCGACCGCATCGGCGTCATCGGATTCAGCTTCAGCGGAGGCTTCGGATTCTTCTTCGTCGTCCTCGTCAGAGCTGGCTTCGCTTGCGCCATCTTCGGCGCCGGCGTCGAGATCGAAGTCGTCATCGTCGACCCCGCCCATGTGCTCATCGCCGCGCTGGCCGATTTCGAGCGCCGCCGCCAGTTCGGCCTCTTCCGCTTCAGCTTCCTGAAGCGCACGCCTGTCAGAAACAGGGATCTGATAGTAGTCGGGGTGTATTTCGTTGAAGGCGAGGAAGCCGTGACGGTTCCCGCCATATTCGACAAAGGCGGCCTGCAGCGAGGGTTCGACCCTCGTCACGCGCGCCAGATAGATGTTGCCTCTTAGCGGCTTTCTCGCCGAAAGTTCAAAATCAAACTCTTCGACTTTGCCGTTTTCCAAGACGCAGACCCGCACCTCTTCCGGGTGGGCTGCGTCGATCAGCATTTGTTTCGTCATTGAATAGTGCTCCGCGACGCGCGGCTCTCGCCGCGCCGTCGGTTCGGTTGGGCCGCCAGAGCGCGCGCGCTGTCGCCGGCATCGTCCCTGTCGGGTCAGATGCGCAGTTCGAGTAAGCTCGTCGCAACATGGCGAATGTTTCCATATGCCGGCTCGGCCGGCGGTTGATTTTTGGCGCCCAGGGCGCCCGCTTCGCTCCGCCGCAGACCTGCCCTCAGGGGCGGTCGCGCCTGCCGGCTTGTCGGAGCTGCCGGCCTCATCCCGATGCGGAACCCCAGCGGGGCGGATCGCACGGAAAACCTCAAATTTAGGCTGGCGTTTCACCTAAGGTTCTGAAAAATATCAGAAAATAGGCTTGGCCAACCAGTATTCGGCCCGAAAGAGAAGAGCGCACATAGCGCGGCGCTTCTCCTTCCGACCGGAACGGACCATGCATGAGCCTGTCGAAAAAGAAAAGCGGGTCTCGCTAGCGACTCACGCTTCCATGGAAAGTGGCAAATCATTTAAGGGCGCGTTAACGATAAGCGAAAAAGATGGGCCGCCGATATTGTGACTTGTGCGGGGAAGGCGGCTCCTCGGGTATAGAAAGTGTCTCGGGCGAAGTGAGCATGCGTATTCCACCCCTGCAACGAATTGATATTTCAACATTTTTTGTTGCGATAGCTGCGTTCTTGACGCTCGCTGGGGCTGCGAAGGCCGCTGATCTGCTCGATGTTCGCCTTGGCGTCACCAGCCGCGATGCAACGCGCATCGTTATCGACCTCTCTGATGCGCCCGACTATACGATCTCTGGCGACGACCATGGCGCTGGACGCATCTCGATCGACCTCAACGGCGTCAAAGGCGCGCCGGCGACCCAAAAAGGGGCAGGGCACGTCGCCTCTTTCAGCGTCGAGCCGGTCGGGAGCGATGCGACGCGCATCACGTTCGATTTCGCAAAAACCGCCAAAATCAAAGAGCAATTCATCATTCCGCCGAGCGCGGGCGTGAAGAAACACCGCCTCGTCGTCGACCTTGCAACCGCCGACAAGGCGGCTTTCGTCGCAAGCCTTCCCTCGCGATATGAGGATCTGACTGAGGTTTTGAAAGCCGTCACCGCGCCAACGCAGGTCGCCGCCGCGGAAGAGCCAAAGCCCAAGCCCGCGCCTGCGCCAGCCAAGGAAGAACTGCCGATCATCGTCATCGACGCCGGCCATGGCGGCGCGGACCCCGGCGCGACTGGGGTCGGCGGCGTGAAGGAAAAGGCGGTCACGCTGGCGGCGGCGAAGAAGCTCGCCGAGATTCTCAATGCAAAGGGGCGATACCGGATCGTCATGACGCGCGCCGACGATACGCGTCTCGATGTCTATGAGCGCTCGCGCCTTGCCCGCGAAGCGGGAGCGCAGCTCTTCATCTCGCTTCACGCCGACGCTTTCCATGACGAGTCAGTGCGCGGCGGGTCGATCTATACGGTCTCGGAAGAGGGGCGGGCTCGCTCCGCGCAGACCGCCGAAGAGCTCGGCGACCACGACGCGTTCAGCCTCAATCTCAACGAGTTCTCGCCGGAAGTGAGCAGCATTCTGTTCGACAAGGCGCAGGCCTATACGGAGAACAATTCCTCACGTTTTGCGGAAATCCTTGTGCGCAACCTCAAGGGCGTGACGCCGCTCATCAACAACACGCATCGCAAGGGCAATCTATTTGTGCTCCTCGCGCCTGACGTGCCGGCGGCCCTGTTTGAGCTCGCCTATATGTCGAACGAGGAAGATGTCGCGAACCTGACTTCCGCCGCCTGGCGGGAACGCACCATGACGGCGGTGGCGACCGCGATCGACGATTATTTCGATAGCCTGAAAAACACCCGCCACGCGTCGAATTAGCGCCTGTCAGCAGCCGATTTTCACAATTCCGCCGCGAGGAGAGCGATAATACGTCGATGTTCGGCCTATGGCTGGTTTGTCGATGGAAATCGCCCAAGGGCGAGGCTAGAATTCAATTTCGGGCGAAAATGGCTTGGGAGAACCGTTCCCGGCCCGCCCGGAGGGGCGAAGAGAGAAGTTTCGTATGAAGGATGACCTTTTCGACGATGCGGGCGATGGAGCGGATGACGACAGCCCTCGCGCCGAGCCGAGAAGGAGCGCTCCTTCTTCAGAACCGTCCAAGCGGACGCGCGGGCGCATGCCGCTCTGGCTGAAGCTCATCGGCTTCGCTTTCGGCGGCGTGGTGATGATCGGCCTCGCCGGCGTCGGTTATGGCGCGTGGTATCTCCACAAGCTCAGCCAGGATCTGCCGGACTACAAAGTGCTCGCTGAATACGCGCCGCCGGTGACGACGCGCGTCTACGCAGGCGACGGAACGCTCGTTGCGGAATTCGCGCGCGAGCGGCGTCTCTTCGTACCGATCGAGGCGATGCCTGATCACCTCAAATACGCATTCGTCTCGGCGGAAGACAAAAACTTCTATGAACATGAAGGCCTGGACTTCAAAGGTATCTTCCGCGCGCAGGTCGCCAATGTCGGCAACATCATCAAGGGCCGGCGCCTTGAAGGCGGTTCGACGATCACGCAGCAGGTCGCGAAAAACTTTCTCCTGACCAGCGAGCAGAAAATCGAACGCAAGCTGCGTGAAATGCTGGTGACGCGCCGCATCGAGAAAGCCTTCACCAAGGACCACATCCTCGAGCTCTATCTGAACGAAATTTATCTCGGCAATCGCTCCTATGGCGTCGCCGCCGCTGCGCTAAATTATTTCGACAAGTCGCTCGACGATTTGACGATCGCGGAAGCCGCCTATCTCGCCGCGATCCCGAAGGGCCCGAGCAACTATCACCCGATCTACAATCACGACCGCGCCGTTGAGCGCCGCAACTGGGTCATCGGGCGTATGCTTGAGGACGGGCGCATCACGCAACAAGAAGCTGACGAAGCCCGCGCTTCACCGCTCGTTGCGCAAATCGCCCCGCCGCTCGGCGCGCGCGACTGGGCGTCCGAATATTTTGCGGAGGAAGTCAGGAAGCAGGTCGCCGACATGTACGGAACCGAGGCGCTTTATGATGGCGGGCTTTCGGTTCGTACGACGCTCAATCCGAACATGCAGGAAGCGGCGGGCCTCGCGCTTCGTCGCTGGCTCGTCGATTATGACCAGCGCCACGGGTGGCGCGGCCCCATCACCAAGATGGAAGCGCCGGCGAGCTGGGCGGATGCATTCGCCGAAGCGATCAAGCCGCTCAGCGAAAAGCGCACGATCGCTGAAGATCTCGCGCCGTGGAAACCCGCACTCGTACTCGCGGTTTCAAAGAAAGAAGCGAAGATCGGTTTTGCTGACGCGAGCGAGGGCGTCATTCGTCTTGAAACGCTCGGCTGGGCGCGCGCCTATAAGGACGTGAACGGCATCGGCCCTGAAGTCGAAAGCGTCGGCCAGGTTCTTTCCGTAGGCGATGTAATCTACGTCGAACCGGCGAACCCTGAGATTTCGCATGATGAAAGCGAAACGGAACGCTCCGTGGAGACTTCCGGCGATGACGAATATCTCCTCCGTCAGCTTCCGGCGGTGAACGGCGCCCTCGTTGCGATTGATCCGCACACGGGCCGCGTCCTCGCTATGGTCGGCGGCTTTTCCTTCCAGCTTTCGGAATTCAACCGGGCTCTGCAGGCGCATCGCCAGCCGGGTTCGGCGTTCAAGCCATTCGTTTATTCCGCGGCGCTCGACAGCGGCTATACGCCGTCGAGCATCGTGCTCGACGCGCCCTTCGTCGCTCCCGGCGTCGATAGCTGGTGGAAGCCCGGCAACTATGTCGAAGGCCGGTTCTATGGCGAAAGCACGCTGCGCGTCGGCATCGAGCAGTCGCGCAACACGATGACGGCGCGTCTTGCGCAGGACCTCGGCATTGGGCGTATCGTCGATTACGCCGAGCGTTTCCACATCGCCGACAGCCTGCCGCGCGAACTTGCGATCTCGCTCGGCGCGGCGGAGACGACGGTGATGCGGATCACCGCCGCCTATTCGACCTTCGTCAATGGCGGCAAGCGCGTTGAACCTGTCCTTATCGACCGAATTCAGGACCGCACGGGCAAGACGATCTACAAGCGCGATACGCGCGAATGCCTCGATTGCAAGGTCGCTGAATGGACCGAGCAGGCTGAACCGCAGCTTCCCGACATACGCGAACAGGTTATCGATCCGCGCACGGCCTATCAGATGGTGTCGATGCTTGAAGGCGTCGTTCTTCGCGGCACCGGCACGGCGGTCCGGAAGGTCGTGGACAAGCCCGTCGCCGGGAAAACGGGCACGACAAACGAATATCGCGACGCGTGGTTTGTCGGCTTCTCTCCGGACCTCGCCGCGGGCGTCTTCGTCGGCTTCGACATGCCGCAATCGATGGGGCAGGGCGAGGCGGGCGGCAAAGTCGCCGCGCCGATCTTCGGTGACTTCATGGCGGAGGCTCTGAAAGACAAGGCGGCCATTCCGTTCCGCGTGCCCTCGGGCATCCGCCTCGTGCGCGTGAACGCCAAGACGGGCCGTCCGGCGAGCGCGAGCGACAGCAATGTCATCCTTGAAGCCTTCAAGGCGGACGACGTTCTGAGTCAGGGACCGGCGAATGACGAGTTGACGCTCGACCCGCTCAGCGCCGCGCCGCGGGACCCGGCGGCCGCTTCCGAAGAGCCGACTGACGATCTTAACGGGCTCTACTGACAACCGAACGTTCCGCCGGCTGTTGCCGTGGCGGGCGGAACGTATTAGGAGCGCACGGATTATGCGTGCAGAAATCGAAACCATCGCCGAGCAAATTGAGCAGTCCGTGTCGCTGCTGAGGAGGCGTCTTTGACTGGGACGCAGCGCAGGCGCGCCTCCAGGAACTGAACGCTCAGGCGGAAGACCCCAATCTGTGGAACGACCCGCAGGCCGCGCAGCGCGTCATGCAGGAACGCAACGCGCTCGACGGCCAGATCAAGGCCGTTTCCGAGATTGGCGATGAATTCAAAGAATTGATGGAGCTCGCCGAACTCGCCGATGAAGAGGGCGATACGGCGAGCCTTGATGAAGCGCAGGCGATGCTCGCCGCGCTCGGCGAACGTGCGGCGAAGGCCGAGACGGAGGCGCTTCTCTCTGGCGAAGCGGATTCCAATGACTGCTTCGTCGAAGTCCATCCCGGCGCTGGCGGCACCGAATCTAACGACTGGGCGTCGATGCTTCTGCGCATGTATGTGCGCTGGGCCCAGCAGAGCGGATACAAGGTCGAGGTTATCGAAGAGCAGCCCGGCGAAGAGGCGGGCATCAAGTCGGCGACGATCCAGGTTACAGGCCATAACGCTTATGGCTGGCTCAAGACTGAGTCAGGCGTGCATCGTCTCGTGCGCATCTCGCCTTACGATTCAAATGCGCGCCGGCACACGTCTTTCGCGTCCGTCTGGGTCTATCCGCTTGTCGACGACAATATCGAGATCGACGTGAACGAGAGCGATTGCCGCGTCGACACCTTCCGGGCGTCGGGCGCCGGCGGTCAGCACGTCAACACGACGGACTCGGCGGTGCGCATCACGCACATTCCGACTGGCATTGTCGTGCAGTGCCAGAACGAGCGCTCGCAGCACAAGAACCGCGCGACCGCGTGGAAAATGCTTCGAGCGCGCCTTTACGAGCTCGAACTACAGAAGCGCGAAGAGGCGGCAGCGGCTGCGGCCTCGTCAAAGACGGATATCGGCTGGGGCCACCAGATCCGTTCTTACGTGCTGCAGCCCTATCAGCTCGTGAAAGACCTGCGAACGCAGGTCGAAAGCCCGGACCCGGAAGCCGTGCTTGGCGGCGATCTCGACGCCTTCATGGCCGCTTCGCTCGCGCAGCGGGTCGCTGGCTCGTAAGAACCGAGACGCTTTCTTAAATTGAAAAGGCGAGGCTTCGCCTAGCGCAGTGGCGAACGTCCCTGCGTCAGGAAGGACGGCGCTTCATTCGCCGCCGAACGCTGCATGCCCGCATCTTCGCCCGTCGTCACCGGCTTCGGCGCGGCGCCCGTTCCAACGGTCGGACGCGCCTTGCGGAAGTCCTTCGCGGCGGCTTCTGAAAGCGGATCGTCCGAATGGCGGCAGTTGCCTTCGAAATGCGCGCCGGATTCCACTGAGAGCGAGGAATGAAGGATGTCGCCCTGAATGTGCGCCGTCGCGGCGAGCGAAACTTGCTTGGCGCGAATGCCGCCTTCAACGCGGCCGCGAACGGTGACGTTCTCGCAAACGACTTCGCCTTTGACGGTCGCCTTCTCGCCGATGATCAGCGAGGTGGCGCGAATGTCGCCTTCGAGCGAACCGTCGAACTGGACTTCGCCGGCGGCGTTGATGTTGCCGCGCATGACGACGTCAGCGGAGATGATGGAAGGAACGCCAGCGGGTTTCATGGAACTCGACCTTTTCGATGGAGCGGGAGAGGAAGATTGCGTGATATCCGCCTGAACGGACTTCGCCGCCTTATCTTCTGCGTTTTGCTTCGTCTTAGCTTTCGAAAACATATCGACCTGCCTCGATGAATCGTCTCGGATTCTTCGGTTTGCCCTTGAAGAGAACTTCGTAGTGAACGTGGGGACCGGTGCTCCGACCGCTCGATCCAAGCTCGCCAACCTTGTCGTGCAAAGCGAGCTTCTGACCAGCCGAGACAGTGATGCGGTTCAAATGCGCATAACGCGTCATGAAACCATTGCCATGGTCAACTTCTACAACCCGCCCCCAACCATTCTTCGTACCGGCGAACTTGACTACCCCCGCCGCCGTCGTCGTAACCGGCGACGCCCAAGCCGCCGCAAAATCAATCCCGAAATGGTTCGCGGCGCGGCCCGTGATGGGATCGCGGCGAACGCCATAGCCGCTCGTATAACGGCGGCTAACCATTAGGGGAGAAGAGAGCGGAAGCCGGGTGATGGCTTCCTGCATCGTCGTCAATTCATCGATCAGAATGCCTGCGCGGTTCGCATGGCGGAAAAACGCCGTCGAAGCGTCGCTGACATTTGAAACGTCGATATAGGGCCCGCCTTGCGCAAGCACGAGATTGGTGATCTTGGCGGGCGGCACGATCTCGTCGGCCGAGACGCCGGTGCTGTCCATCACCATTTTAAGAGTGTCGATTTCTTTCGTCGCGCGCTCTTCAAGCGAGGCGAGAAGGAGCATCTGCTCGACATAGAGATCGGCAGCCGCCGACTCCATATTGTCGATCGCTGCGGCGGCCGGGCTTCCTGAAGGAACCTGGGTGCTGCCTTTCGCGGCCTCCTCGATCGCTTCCTTGCGCAGGATCGAGAGGCGGGACTGGCGCGGCGTCGTCTCCGCCGGCGCGACGTCAATCATGATGCGGTTGCCGTTCGAAGGCTTCGCGCCGTTGGGCGCGCCGGCTTCCGAGAGGCCTTTGGCGAGCGTGTCGATGGTCTGGTCGATGGCGAACTTGCGTTCGACCATGTTCTTCAGCGTCTGATGGCGGCTGGAGATCTCCGCCATGGTGGCGTCGAACTGCTGCTCCATGATGACGTTGAGCGAGGCGACGTCGTCATAGGCGCGCATCTGCTTCTGCAGCTGCTTGGTGTAGGCCGTCTCCATGACCCGGGCATCGCGCTCCTTGGCGACGATGATCTGCTCTTTGAAGACCACGTTCACCGATGCGTAGGCGACCCACAGGAGGAAGGACCCCAAAACCGCCGCCAGGGCGATCTGGGTCTTTGTGGACATGGAAATGAAATGAACGACGCCGTCGCTGCGGTGGTATATCTGCCGCTCTTTGAAGAGACGGCTGATAATACGCTTAACGCGGCCGGATTTACGGCTCATTCACCGACGCCCCTGTGTCAACGCCATGCGTTCTACGCCTACACCCCTTAAGATATTGCAGCGTATCTACGACGATTTCGCAACTGTTATGTGATGAAGTAACCACATTTTTCACCAGATCGCTAACCAGCGCTTCCTTCCGAACCAGCAAGACTCATTCCCTTCAGACCGGCCGCACCTTCGTAGAAGTCCGGGGCGAGCCCAGCTCTATCGCGCGCCCCGCGGTTGAACGGCGGCTTCAGACCGCCCGCGAAGCGCTCGGAGACGAGCCTGCGGAACGCTTCGGAAGGGATGAGGCCGCGCCGCTCGCACAGCGCGTCAAACCACCGGACGCCGGCGGCGACATGGCCGACTTCCTCCCTGTAAATCATTGATAATACTGATGCGCTTGCAATGTCACCCAGCGATGTGAGCTTCTCGATCATCGTCGGCGTGACGTCGAGGCCGCGCGCTTCAAGGACCAATGGAGCGATCGCAAGGCGCGCAAGCGGATCGTCCGAGGTGGAGAGCGCCGCCGACCACAGGCCGTCATGGGCGGGGAGGTCTCCATAGCTTGAGCCGAGGTCGTTCAGCCTTTGATCAACCGCTTCGAAATGGCGCGCTTCTTCTCCGCCGATCGCGGCCCAATCCTGGACAAAGGCCGCCCAGTCGAGCCCCTCGGTCTTCATCTTGAGGGCGAAACGAGTAGCCATGTCGAAAGCAAGGTCGATGGCGTTGAACTCGATATGGGCGAGGGCGTGGAGAAGGGCGATCTTTCCCTGAGGCGTTCCAAGCCGGCGCCGCGGTACATCACCGGGCGAGACGAGCTTCGGGGCGGCGGGCCGCGCCGGCCGATCCGGCGGAGAAGGCCAACCTTCAGGGGCGGATAGCTCTCCGCCCGCCGCGAGCCGGGCGGCTTCCCCCGCCGCTGCGACTTTCTCCTGCGGGTCGGCAGCGGTTAGGGCGCGAAGGGCTGCTTCGGCGAAATCCATTGGTGCTCGGCAGCCTTCTCAGAGCGCCTGAACGGCGGCGAGGACCTCTTCTGCGTGGCCTGGCGTTTTCACCTTCCGCCAGATCTTCCTGATCACGCCCTTGCCGTCGATCAGAAATGTAGAGCGGTCGATGCCCATATATTTTCGCCCGTAAAGCGTTTTCTCCACCCACGAGCCGTAAGCCTCGACGGTCTTGCCGCTCTCATCCGAGCCTAATGTGACCTTAAGGCTATGTTTTTCCTTAAATTTGTCGTGTTTCTGAACAGTGTCCTTGGAGACGCCGAGCACAACGGCTCCGGCCTTCTCGAACTTCTTGAGGAGAGCCGAAAAGTCGACAGCTTCCCGGGTGCAGCCGGAAGTGTCATCTTTCGGGTAGAAGTAGAGAACAAGGGTTTTGCCGGCGCAGTCTTTGAGGGCGATTTTGCCGCCGCCATCTGTGGGAAGCGAGAAGGCGGGGGCTTTGTCGCCTTCCTTGAGCGTTTTCGTCACGTCGGAATCTCCAGCTGGAACTTGGGAAGGGGCTGAGGGGCGAGAAACTAGAGCGATTGCCTGCGAAACCCAATCTTCGCTGGATGGCGGGGAACGAATTGGCGCGGCGCTTGCCTCCTGACGAGGTAGAAAGTAGGCCTTTCCGATTGGCGGGCGGGGCCGGAAAGTAGAAGCATAGTTGTGCGGCAAGCGTTGACGGGCGGTTCGAATGCACAGGACGCGTAGCCGCGCCGCCAGGATCGGCCTGATCGCATTTGAAGTCGTGGGCGTTCTCATCGCCGTGGCCGCGGCTAGTGCGGGACTTCTCTACTGGCGTCTTCAGTCCGGACCTTTACCGCTCACCTTCTTTGAACAAAGCGCCGAGTTCGCCGCTTCCCGCGCCTTGCCGCGCGGCTATTCCGTAGACATCAGGTCCATGGCGATCGCCCGGGGCGCAAGCGCAGGCGAATATGACCTGACGCTTCGCAAGCTCATCATTTCGAACGACAAGGGCGCTGCTATCTCGGAACTCTCGGCGCTGGATTTTCAGTTCTTCGCCTCTGACCTCTTTGTCGGCGCGCTGGGCCCTCGGCGCGTTTTCGCAGAAGACGGCGTATTCGAACTGGAACGCGGAATGCTGCCGGAACGGCGAGAGAGCGCTGCGAAAGAAAAGGCGCCGCTGCGAGCCTTCATGCGAAGCAAGTTTCTTCGCACCGCCTTTTCGAGCGCGGAAATCCGCAATGCGCGGATCGCTTACAAGGACCCGGCGTCCGGGCGCTCCTGGGTCGCGAACAAGGCGTCGGCGAGAATCGACAAGTCTGCGGGCGGGTTAGTCGGACGAGCGGAAGGTTTCTTCGACATTGACGGCGAGCCGGCGAGCCTCAAGGTGCTTGTCGACTATGCAGACGATGCCGACACGTTCAACACCACGATAGATGTCGTCGGCGCGCCAATTGGCGATCTGCTGGAAATAGCCAGAGGACGCAGTTTCGCGCTTCTGTCAGCGCCGGTGACAGGCCGGGCGACGTTCGCTATTTCGCAATCCGCCAAGATCGTCTCTTCACAGATCGACGCCCGGATTGGCGCAGGCGAACTCACCGTCGGCGAGAAGCGTGTTCCGCTCGATTATGCAGACTTCCATGCAGCGTTCGATCCGGCGCAGAATTTGTTCAAGATCGCGCGCATTGAATTTTCAGCCGACGGGTCGCACGGCGTGCTTGCCGGCGATGTCGATATCGAGATCTCGAAGAAAACAAAGAAGCCAAGCGCGATGCGTTTCGGGCTTCAGGGCGAAGAAATTACGCTCGATACGGAGGGCTTCCTGCCGCAGCCATTGGACGTCAATTCGCTGCAACTCGCCGGCTCCTATGATTTCCAAACGCGCCGTTTCGCGGCGGATAGCGTTTCCGCGGACTTGCTCGGCGTAACCATCGCTGGCGGATTTGAATTTGCGCCTGGACCAAAGAGCGAGGAAGCGCAGCGCGCATCGCCGTCGGTAAAAGTTCAGCTAGGCGTTGAAGGCGTGCTCCATCGCGAACAGATACTGGCCGGCTGGCCGACGGCGCTCGGCCTTGGCGCGCGCGATTTCATTACAGAGCGACTGCCGGAAGGGCGCGCCGAGAATGTTGTCTTCAAGCTTGACATGCCTGCGGGCTCGCTCAAGCCGGGGGAGCCAATGCCGGACGAAGCGATGGAGCTTTCGTTCGACGTGCTCGACGCGACTGTCATCTATGGTGAAGGCATGACCCCGCTGACGCATGCCTCCGGTACGGCGCGTCTGACCGGCAATCGTTTCCTCATCTCTTCCATCCAGGGCAAGGTCGGCCCCGTCGCCTTAGGCAAGGGCGAGATTGACTTCACGGCGCTTTCTCCTGCCGGAGAGCCGGTCTTCTATCGTTTCGGCGCTAACGGGAAAGCATCTGACATTCTGAACATCTTGAATGAAGAACCGTTGGCTGTGCTGAAAGACACCGGTTTCGACTCTTCCCGTTTCATCGGAGATGTGAGCGTGCGCATGGAGATCATGCGGCCGAACCTTCGGGAAGTGGCCCGCGAGGATTACGCTTTTGCGGGCCGTGCGACGTTCGACGATCTCACCGTGACAGAAATCTTCAATGGTGCGGACATTGATCGCGCGGCGGGGACGCTTGAGCTCAAGTCCCAGTCAATGACTGTCAGTGCGAACGGCGAGCTCGCGGGATCGCCGATCAAGATCGATTGGGACCAGGCGTTCAATCGCAAGAAGGGGTCGTCTAAATTCAGGGTCAGCGGCGAGATGGACACTCTTGCGGGCGATGTGCTCGGCATGTCGCAGCGCGGCCTTGTTCGCGGGACCGTTTCCTATTCGGCGGAAGCGATCG
This sequence comes from Caulobacterales bacterium, assembly GCA_020638525.1. Lineage (GTDB taxonomy): Bacteria > Pseudomonadota > Alphaproteobacteria > Caulobacterales > Parvularculaceae > Amphiplicatus. The sequence continues at coordinate 452,425 of JACKIL010000001.1, forward strand.
GCAGTCTCGGCGCCATCGATACGCTGCGCGCGACAGCCGACTTGCAACGGGCCTCTCTTTCTGTCGACGCGCTCAACTTCGCGAAACTGGCAGGCGAACCGGCGAAGCTCGCGATTGATCTCGCCTTCAGGAAAGGCGCAATCGAAGTCCGGGACTTTGCGCTGACAAACGATTTCGGTGCAGAGACGCCTGTATCTGAAACAGAGGCAAGCCAGCCAGCGGGCGCAGCGCTGAAGAAATTCTCTCCAATCGCCATTTTCGGAACGGCGCGGTTTGGCGCGCACGGATATATCGAAAACGTCAACCTTCCGCGCGTGCAACTTGGAGAGGACTCCAACTTCGCTGTTGAGGCGAGCCGCGCCGACTCCGGCATTCTCGAACTCACTCTGACAGGTGAATCGATCGATCTTTCCCGCTTCATTATGTCGGCGGTGGAATCGGGGCCTCGCAGTGACGAGCGCGGTGAATTCGGCTGGGGCGTCGGAGCGGTGCTTCGCGGACGCGTCAACAAACTCCATGCTCGCGGCGATAGCGTTTATTCGGATGCGAGTCTGGATCTTCGGCGCGGCGCCGAGCGGATGGAAGCGCTGGACTTCTCAGCGCGAACGGCGGACGGCAAGCCGCTCTCTGTCGTGCTGAAGGAGACCGGTTCGGAACAAGGACCGCGCCAGGTCGTAGAGGCGCGTACGGACGATATCGGCGCGTTGCTTTCCTCCGTCTTCGATATCCGCTCCATCAAGGGCGGCGAAGGCGTCATGGAAGTTCTCGTCAGCGACAAGAAGAATGGCGAACAGGGGCTCAAGGGAAAGCTGGAAGCGCGCGGCGTTCGTGTCGTCAAAGCGCCCTTGCTTGCACGGATATTTTCGGCAGGCTCCTTCAATGGACTATCCGACCTTCTGAACGGCGATGGCATTGCGCTTAGCGAAGGCTCAGCGAAGTTCGACTTCTCGAATGGAGTTATTGCGATCGAGGATGCGAGGGCGACCGGCCCCTCGGTCGGCATCACCGGTCAGGGGCGGATCGCCGCCGGCGAAGGAGGCGAGGTCTCGCTCACAGGCGCTGTTGCGCCTGCTTATCAGGTCAATTCTCTCCTCGGCAAAGCGCCGCTCATCGGGGAGATTCTTGTCAATCGCGAAGGAGAGGGCGTTGTGGCCTTGTCCTATTCGGTCTCCGGCCCGTCAGACGCGCCGACGGTGACAGTCAATCCGCTCTCCGCGCTTGCGCCAGGTTTCCTGCGCCGGATGTTCGAAGACCATGAGGACGTCACGCCCGTCGAACCCGCGCCTGCAACGCAAGAGAGCACGCCGCCAACAGAGTGAAACACGCTCGCTAGCCGAGCTTTACAAGCGCGTGCTTCTTCTTGCCGATCGATAGCTTGATCGCGCCATCGACTATATCAGCCGAAGTCAGCGGGCGCTCTTCCGATAGCACAAGGTCGTTCACTTTCAGCGCGCCCGCTTTGATGTGTCGCCGGCCTTCGCTATTCGACGCAATGAGGCCGGTCTCGCGGAACGGATCGAGCAGGGGAAGGCCCGCATTGAGCGCTGCCTGGGAGACAAGGGCTGTCGGCAGGCCTTCGCCCGCGGCGCCCTCTTCGAACGTCTTGCGAGCCGTTTCCGCCGCTTCATCCGCGGCGGCGCGGCCATGAAGAAGCGCCGTCGCTTCATTGGCGAGAATCTTCTTCGCCTCGTTGATTTCAGCCCCGCCAAGCGCTGCAAGCCGGCGTACTTCGTCCATCGGCAGGAGCGTGTAACGCGCGAGCAGCATGCCGATATCGGCGTCTTCGGAATTGCGCCAATATTGCCAGTAGTCGTAAGGGCTGAACATGTCGGCGTTGAGCCAGACGGCGCCGGTTTCCGTCTTGCCCATCTTCTTGCCGGAGGCGGTCGTCAGAAGCGGCGTCGTCAATCCGAAGACTTCAACGCCATCCTTGCGCCGGCAAAGCTCGACGCCGTTGACGATATTGCCCCACTGGTCCGTTCCGCCAAGCTGCAGCATGCAGCCATAGCGTTTGTAGAGCTCGTGGAAGTCATAGGCCTGCATGAGCATGTAGTTGAATTCGAGGAACGTCATGGGGCTCTCGCGTTCGAGGCGGAGCTTGACGCTATCGAAAGTCAGCATGCGGTTGATCGTGAAATGCACGCCATAGTCGCGCAGGAACTCGACATAGCCGAGCTTTGAGAGCCAGTCGTCATTGTTGACCATCAGCGCATCGGTCGGGCCGTCGCCGAACTTCAGGAACGTCTCGAAGACGCCCTTGATTGAGTTCATGTTGTCCTGGATCTGCGCGTCGGTGAGGAGGAGGCGCTGCTGATCCTTGCCTGTCGGGTCGCCGACCTTTGTCGTGCCCCCGCCCATGAGTGCGATCGGGCGGTGCCCGGTCTGCTGCATCCAGTAAAGCATCATGATTTGCAGGAGCCCGCCGGCATGGAGCGACTTCGCCGTGGCGTCGAATCCGATATAGCCGGTGAGGGTCTCGCTCGCCGCGCGCCGGTCGAGTTCTTCGAGGTTCGTCGCCTGCGCAATGAACCCGCGCTCGTTCAGCACGTTGAGGAAGTCAGAAGTGAACTGTGTCTTAACGGTCGTGGTCATAAACTATCCGCCGCGGCGAGAAAAAGCCGGATTGGGCTGGGAAAAGGCCGGACGGGCAGTAGCATCTTCGCGCCCGATTTCCAACCAAGGCGAATAGAGGGATAAGGCCGCATGAGCGACATTCTCACAGCGATTGGCCTGATGAGCGGCACTTCGCTCGATGGCGTTGACGCGGCGGTTCTTCGGACAGACGGAGAGCGGGTTGTCGAGGCGGGGCCGGCGCTGCATTTTCCTTACACGCCGGGGGTCAAGGCGAGCATCCAGCGCGCGATCAGGGCAGCCCTTGAAGGGCGCGAAGGCGCGACGGAAGTGGGGCAGGCCGCCGTCGACGTCACAGACGCGCATGTCGCCGCCGTCGAAGGACTCATCCAGCGGGAAAATCTTCAACGCAGCTCGATCGATGTGATCGGCTTTCACGGGCAGACGATCCTTCACCGTCCGGCGCGCTCGTCCGGCGTGCAGGGGCGGACCTGGCAGATCGGTGACGGCGCGCAGCTCGCCGCCCAGACCAAGATCGACGTCGTCTTCGACTTCCGCTCCGCTGACGTCGCCGCAGGCGGGGAAGGCGCGCCGCTTGCGCCGATCTATCACTGGGCGCTCGTCAACGCGTCAGACTATACGCGCGGGCTCGGCGGGCCGGTCGCCGTGCTCAATCTCGGCGGCGTGGCGAATATCACCTATGTCAGCATAGGCGGCCAACCGACCGACCTCATCGCTTTCGACTGCGGACCCGGCAACGGCCTCATCGATGAATGGATGCAGATCAAGACCGGTCTTCACATGGATGAAGACGGCGCGCTTGCGCGCAGCGGCAAAGTACATACCGACATTCTGCGTACGATGCTTCTCAATCCGTTCCTGCGGCGCACGCCGCCGAAATCCCTTGACCGGTATGACTTCAAGCTTGAAGCGGTGCTCAAGCTGCCGCTTTCGGACGGCGCAGCGACGTTGACCGCATTCACAGCGGCCTGCGTTCGAGCGAGCGAGAAGTTTCTTCCGGCGCCGCCTGCGCTTTGGGTCGTATGCGGCGGCGGGCGGCGTAACCCTGCGATTATGGAAGCGCTCGCCAAGGCGCTCGATGCGCCCGTTGTCGCAGCGGAAGAAGCAGGATGGCGCGGCGACGACATAGAAGCGGAGTGCTTCGCCTATCTCGCCGTACGAAGCCTCAAGCGCTTGCCGATCAGTTTCCCCAAGACGACGCATGCCCCGCACGCCATGACGGGCGGCGTACTGCGACGTTGGCGCCCTTAGTCCTTCTTGAAGCCGCGCCTTCATGTGACTACCTTGTCGGCTACCGCAACTCTCGTGTGGGAGAGATTCAATGCCGACAAAGCACAAATTCGCATTCGCAACGTTTGATGGCGCCGCGGCGCAGGCGTTTCTTGTTGAGCGGGCGGACCGGCGTCTGACGCCGCTTGCCGGCTTTCCGATGGCGGGTGAAAAAAAGCCAGAATTCTCCGATCAACCCGGCCGCGCGTTTTCGAGCGCTGATCAGCGCCGCAGCGCCGCCGAGCCGCGCAGCGACCACGAAAAACTGATAGAGCGCGAATTCGTGCAGAAAGTGGCGGCGCGCCTTGAAGAATTGCGGTCGCAGAAGGCGTTTGAAAAACTCATCGTCGCAGCGGGGCCGCGCGCGCTAGGCTATTGGCGCGACGTCGCGCCAGCAGCGCTCTCAGGCGTCGTCGCGAAGGAGCTCGCAAGCGATTATGCGACGATGGATCAAAACGCGCTCATGCCGCATGTCGAAAAGGCGCTTGAAGGCTAGAGCACCTTCCCGAAAATACGAGTCGGGGAATGCGCTCTAGGTTTTGCTTTGTCGCGCATTTTGTCCGAAAACCGGTTTCCACTTTTCGGAATGCGCTCTAGACGCGTTTGCGCGGCGCCTTTCGCCGGGTCTTGTTCTTTTCCTTGATCTTGCCCTTGCGGGAAGACTTCGGCGCGCGATCCCTGCGCGTCGTCTTGCGCGAGCGCCGCTTCATCGGAAGGCCCTCCGTAAGCGGCTCGGAGATCATCTCGAAGCGCAAGCCCCCTGTGAGCGGAACCGCTTCTTCAAGGCGCACGCGCACCGGCTGGCCAAGACGGTAGAAGCCGCCGCTCGTGTCGCCGACGAGCGAATGAAGTTCTTCTTCAAAGGTGAAGCGCTCGAAACCGAGCGAGCGGATCGGGACGAAACCGTCTGCGCCCGTTTCATCAAGCATAACGAACAGGCCGAAGCGCGTGACGCCGCGAATGCGTGCATCGAACTCAGCGCCAATGCGCGTCGAGAGATAGTCGGCGAGGTATCGGTCGGTCGCTTCGCGCTCGGCCGCCATGGCGCGGCGTTCGAGGTTGGAGATTTCTTCCGCAATCTTCGTAAGGTGCGCGGCTTCATCGTCCGTCTGTCCGCCGGAGCCGAGCTTGCAGGCTGTCACCAAGGCGCGGTGCACTGTAAGGTCCGCATAACGTCGAATGGGCGATGTAAAGTGCGCGTAGCGCGGAATGTTCAGCCCGAAATGGCCCAGATTCTCCGTTGAATAAATGGCCTGCCTCTGCGAGCGCAGCACGACTTCCGAGATCATATCCTTCTCGTCGCGCTCCTCGGCGAGCTTGAGGATCTGATTGAAGTTGGCGGGGCGCACGGCTCCGCTCGGCGCGAGCGAATAGCCGAGGCTTTCGAGATAATAGCGGACAGCTTCCAGCTTCTCCGGATCCGGCGCATCGTGCACGCGATAGATTCGGGCGACTTTTCGCTGCTCAAGCATCTCCGCGGCTGCAATATTCGCGAGGATCATGAATTCTTCAATGAGGCGGTGCGCGTCGAACCGCTCGCGCTTTTCAACGCGCGCGATATCGCCTTTCTCATCGAGGATCACTTTGCGTTCGATCATGTCGAGATCGAGCGGCGCGCGCTTGCTGCGCTCATGCCAGCGGGCCTTGAAGGCCTTGTGGAGATTGTGAACCGTCTCGGTGATGTGGTCGTGCGCGCCTTTCCCGCCGTCGATGATCTTCTGCGCATCGCTATAGCTGAGCTTTGCGGCCGAGCGCATCATTGCGCGCATGAAGAAATGGCTGAGCTTGCGGCCGTCCTTGGTGAGTTTCATTTCGACGGCGAGGCAGGGCCTGTCGACGTTTTCTTTCAGGGAGCAAAGATCGTTCGAAAGCCGCTCCGGAAGCATCGGCACGACACGGTCGGTCAGATAAACGGAATTACCGCGCGCGAGCGCCGAGCGGTCCAGCGCGCCGCCTGATTTCACGAAATAGCTCACATCGGCGATCGCCACGATAACGCGGAAGCCGCCTTTATTGGCGGGATCGTCGTCAGGCGTCGCCCAGACGGCGTCGTCATGGTCTTTCGCGTCTTCAGGGTCGATCGTCAGTAGCGGGATGTCGCGCAGGTCCGTGCGAGTCCCCAGCGGCGGGGATTTTGCAGCTTCTGCTTCTTCCATTGCGCCCGGCGAGAAATCCATCGGTACGCCGTGATTGGCGAGCGCGATCAGGGAATAGGCGCCGCGAGAGTCGATATGGCCTGCGACTTCGCGCACGCGCGCGCGTTGCGGCCCATAGCCTTTGGCGTGTTTCGTTTCGACCCAGACGAGGTCGCCTTCTTTCGCCTTGCCTTCATCGCCGCGTCCAATGATGAAATTGTTCCGTACGCGGCGTTCGACAGGCTGGGCGACGCCGCCGCGATCGGTTTTGCGGAAGACGGCGAGGAAGCGGTGCGCGCTTTTGCCGATCGCTTTGATGATTTCAGCTTCATAGCCTTCGTCGCCGGCGTGTTTCAGGCGCGCGAGCAGACGGTCGCCGACGCCCGGCGCCGGCTTCATCCGCGCGGCCTTGCGCGCGGGCAGGCGAATCATTGGCGGCTCAGCGTCGCTTTCCCAGCTGACTGGCATGCAAATGAGATCGCCATCATCGTCGATCGACATGACGTCGATCGGGGCGACCGGCGGCAGCATGTCGAGATGCGCAATGCGCCGCCCTTCGCGGCCGACGGCGCCGTCGCTTTCAAGCTCTTTCAGGAGACCGCGCAGCGCGGCCCGCGCTTCGTCTTTCAAACCGAAAGCGCGAGCGATCTCGCGCCGCGAGACTTTTCCGCCGACGGTCTTCAGATATTCGAGAAGATCAGCCTTGGAAGGCAGTTCGCCGGATTTTCCGTGCTTGGCCACGCGCCGCCTTTCCGTGCGGGCCGCGCGATTGGGGCCGCCCGCCCAATATTACTGCCCGACGGTAAGCGGATTCACCGCCCGTCCGTCAACGAGGACTTCGAAATGTAGGTGAACGGCTGTCGCGTTTCCCGTCCGCCCGGTGCGGCCGATGATCTCGCCCCGGCGCACGCGCGCGCCTTTACGCACGCCCGAGGCGAAGCTCGAAAGATGCGCATAGCGCGTTTCGACGCCGTTCTTGTGACGGATGAGGATGGTGGAGCCGTAACCGCTGAGCTTGCCAGCGGATTGAACGACGCCGTCTCCAGCCGCCGCGACAGGCGAAGGGCTGCCGGTATAAAGATCGACACCGTCATGGAAGCTGCCAGCGCCGCCATTGCGCGGTCCGAATCCTGACGAAATGCACGCGTCAACCGGCGCACGCGCGAGCGTCACGCCTCGCACATCGGCGAGGGGAGAAAAGCCAGCGACGCGGCCATGGGAATCCGTCTTCGGCGCATTTGAAACCTTGCCTGCGCAGAGCGTTGGAGCGCCCCCGATGGAAAGCGCGCCTCCCTTGGGCGTGCTCGCGCACGCCGTCAAACCGACGGCGATAAAACCGATTACGAGAAAGCGCGCGGACGCCATCCGAACCCCAGACGCAACAGACTGGGCGCATCATAGCGCGGGAATTCGCGCGGCGTCGTTAACTTTGCAGGAAAAATCCCCGCTATTCGGCGGCGGTCTTCTTCGCGGCTTTTTTTGTCGCCTTCTTGGCGGCTTTCTTTGCAGGCGCTTTCTTCGTCGCCGCCTTTTTCGCCGCAGGTTTTGCGGCTTCTTTCTTCGGCGCGGCCGCTTTCTTCTTGGTCGCCTTTTTCTTGGCGGTTGGCGGCTTTTTCTCGCGCGCGGCGAGGAGCGGCAACGCGTCTTCGAGTGTCACCGCGTCGGGAGATAGATCCTTCGGAAGCGTCGCGTTGGTTTTCTGGTGTTTGATGTAGGGGCCGTAGCGGCCGTCCATCACGTTCACCGGCTCGCCAGTTACGGGGTGTGCGCCAAGCTCCTTCAGCGGCTTTGCGCCGGCTCCACGCTGGCCGCGCGGGTTGGCGCGCTTTTCTGCGATGAGCGTGACTGCGCGATTGAGGCCAATCTCGAATACGTCATCGATCGACGGCAGGTTCGCGTAAGTCTTGCCGTGCTTCACGAAGGGACCGAAGCGGCCGAGGCCGGCTTCGATCATCTCGCCATCTTCCGGATGCGGACCGACTTCGCGCGGCAAAGAGAGCAGCATCAGCGCGCGTTCGAGGTCGAGGTCCTCGATCTTCCAGCCTTTGGGAATCCCGGCGCGTTTCGGCTTTTCCTTTGAATCCTTCTCCTGCTCGCCGAGCTGAATGTAGGGGCCGAAGCGACCGATTTTCAGAGTGACTTCAAGCTCCGAATTCGGGTCGATGCCGAGAACGCGGTCGCCTTCCGCCGCTGCATCGCCTTCGGCCGCGGAAAGTTGTCGCGTGAAGTTGCAATTCGGATAGTTCGAGCAGCCGATGAAGGCGCCATATTTGCCCGTCTTCAGCGACAGACGCCCATCGGCGCAGGCAGGACAAGCGCGCGGGTCCGAGCCGTCTGCTTTTTTCGGGAAGATGAGCGGGGCGAGGGCGACATTGAGCGCTTCGAGAACATCTGTGATGCGCAGCTCGCCGATATCTTCGACGCTCGCCGAGAAGTCCTTCCAGAAGTCGCGCAGGAATTCCTTCCAGTTGACGTCGCCATTCGAGATTTCGTCGAGCTGTTCTTCGAGGTTCGCCGTGAAATCATATTCGACGTAGCGGCGGAAGAAATTCTCCAGAAACGCCGTAACGATGCGGCCTTTCGAATCCGGCACGAAGCGGTTCTTGTCCATCGTGACATAGCCGCGGTCGCGCAAAGTCGAGAGCGTCGAGGCGTAAGTCGAGGGGCGGCCAATGCCGAGTTCTTCGAGGCGTTTGACGAGGCTTGCTTCCGAATAGCGCGGCGGGGGCTGCGTGAAATGCTGGTCAGCTTTCACATCGCGCGCATCGGCGCCCGCGCCCTGACGGACTTTGGGCAGAATGCTTGCGCCTTCTTCGCCCTCCGCGTCGTCGCGGCCTTCTTCGTAAAGCCTGAGGAAACCGTCGAAGAGCACGACGGAGCCCGTCGCGCGCAGGCCTGTCTTCTTGTCTGACGAGACGATTTCGATCGTCGTGTTCTCAAGGCGCGCGGCTTCCATCTGGCTCGCCATCGCGCGCTTCCAGATCAATTCGTAGAGGCGGCGCTGATCCTGATCGAGGCCGTGAACCTTCGAGGGGTGGCGCGAGAAGGAGGTCGGGCGAATACATTCGTGCGCTTCCTGTGCGTTCTTCGCCTTCGTCTTGTAGACGCGCGGAGAGTCCGGAACGTAATTGTCGCCAAACTCGCCACTGATGACGCGACGCGCATCCGCAATCGCTTCGCCGGCCATGTCGACGCCGTCGGTACGCATATAAGTGATGAGACCGGTGGTCTCGCCGCCAATGTCGATGCCTTCGTAAAGGCGCTGCGCGACGCGCATCGTGTTCGCGGCATTGAAGCCGAGTTTGCGCGAAGCTTCCTGTTGCAGAGTCGAGGTCGTGAAGGGCGGCGGCGGGTTGCGGCGCGAAGGTTTCGCTTCAACGGATTCAATTGCGAATTTCGACGTCTCAACCGCGCGCTTAGCCGCTAGCGCCGACGTTTCGTTGTTGAGCGTGAATTTCTTCAGCTTCTCGCCTTCGTGCGTGACGAGGCGCGCTTCGAAGGGCGCGCTGCCGTCGGACGTCACAGAGGCCGCGACGGTCCAGTATTCTTCCGGCGTGAAGATTTCGATTTCGGTCTCGCGGTCGCAGATCAACCGGAGGGCGACAGACTGCACGCGTCCAGCGGAACGCGCGCCGGGTAGCTTGCGCCAAAGAACCGGGGAGAGCGTGAAGCCGACGAGATAATCAAGCGCGCGGCGCGCGAGATAGGCGTCGACAAGGTCCTGATCGATCTTGCGCGGATGCGCCATCGCTTCGAGCACGGCCGACTTCGTGATGGCGTTGAACGCCACGCGGTCGATCTCTTTGCCCTTGAGAGCGTTCTTCTGCGCGAGCACTTCGAGGATATGCCAGGAGATCGCTTCGCCTTCCCGATCGGGGTCGGTTGCGAGGACGAGACGGTCAGCCGATTTCACCGCATCGGCGATTTCGGCGACGCGCTTCTTCGAGCCGGGATCGAGCTCCCAGAGCATGGAAAAGTCTTCGGCGGGTTTGACCGATCCGTCCTTCGAGGGGAGGTCGCGGATATGCCCGTAAGAGGCGAGGACCTTATAACCGGACCCGAGATACTTATTGATGGTCTTTGCTTTGGACGGCGATTCGACGATCACTACCTGCATGCGCCGCGCTTCTCCCTGGCCGCGATGCCGGGGGCTGCCCCGGCGTTGGCGCGGGAAACTGCGTTGGGCGCCGCGGCTCTGTCAACATGGGCTCTTTTAAAAGAATACAACCTATGGTAAGCATTAACCATGTTTGCGTATTAAGAGTTGTTGCTTTATTCTGAAAATTCGGGCGGGCTAATGATTGAAAATGGGGGAGAGAATGTCGTTCAGGCATGAGGGTTCGTCGGCGGTTTACGCCGGTGACGTACCGGCTTCGTCCGCGCTGACGCCGTCCCAGCGAGCCGAATATATAGAAGAGCTGGTCACCCAGCTCGAGCGTCTTGCGGAGGGGCCTGACCTGGCGCGGCTGCGCGAGTTGCTTGGGCTCGCGCGTGCTGAAGCCCGTCGCCAGACATTCGGTTAGCTGGCCCGGTTTCTGATCGCCTAGTCAGCCGCTCTTGAGAAGCGCCCGCCGGAATGCTCTTCCGCCTTGCCCGCGAGGACGAGGTCGAGCAGGGCATCGGCGACAAGGCCGGGCGGCGCGTCAACTTCACGCAGAATTTCATCGCGGTGCATCGGCGTGAAGCTCAGCGCTTCGAAGACTGATTCGCGGAGAGCTTCTGAAGCGCCGGCTTCGAACGCATCGCCGCGCGATGCGTTCCAGTCGTCATCGAAGAGAGAACCGCCGTCGCGCGCGCCGCGATTCTGTTCGGCGAGCGCCTGAAGAATGTCTTCCGCGCTCTCGACGAGCGTCGCCCCCGAACGGATGAGGCCGTTCGCGCCTTGGCAGCGCGGATCGAGCGGCGAGCCCGGTACGGCGAAAACCTCGCGTCCATAATCGAGCGCGCAACGCGCAGTGATAAGCGTTCCCGATTTCGTCGCCGCTTCGACGACGACAATACCGCGCGACAACCCGGCGATAAGGCGATTGCGCCTTGGAAAATCGCGCGCCGTCGGCTGCTGGCCGAGCGCGCGCTCGGAGATGATCGCGCCGCGCTCGCTGATTTCGCGCGTCAGCTCTGCATGCTCCGGCGGGTAGATGACATCGACGCCGCCAGCGACGACCGCGATCGTGCCGCTGTCGAGAGCGGCTGCATGCGCCGCGCCGTCAATTCCGCGCGCAAGGCCAGATACGACGACGACGTCTTCACGGGCGAGCCCTTCGGCGAGATTGCGCGCGATCTTGCGTCCCGCCGCGGACGCGTTCCGCGCGCCGACGATCGCGACCGCTGGCCGCTCGAAAAGCGAGGCATGGCCTTTGACGCAGAGGATCGGCGGCCGGTCGGGGATATGCTGAAGCATCGCGGGATAGTCGGGCTCGCACGCCGCGATCAGCCGCGCGCCGAATTTATCGGCGGCAGCGAGTTCTTCTTCTGCAAGCCGCCGATCATAGACCTTGATCGGACCCGAGCGGCCCGCATTGCGCGCGATGGAGGGAAGCGCTTTCAGCGCTTCGCCGGCGTCGCCGAATTTTGTGAGGAGGCGAAAAAAGCTGATCGGACCGATCGAGTCCGTCCGGATGAGCTGCAGCCAGTCGAGGCGCTCGCGCGCATCAAGGGTTCGCTGCTCTCCGAACATTAGACGGCCGCTTCTTTTTTCTTCGCGCCGATTTTCGGTTCCACGCCTTTCAGCAGCCGGGCGATGTTCTCTTTGTGCCGAATGAATATGAGCAGCGTCATGAAAATCGCCGCGATCGAGAAAGTCGGCTTGCCCATCGCGAAGAGCACAAAGGGGCTCGCCGCAGCGGCGACGAGCGCCGACAGCGATGAATAGCGTGAGACATAGGCGCCGGCGAGCCACATGAGGCAGGCGAAAATACCGGCGGGGAACCACATGGCGAGAAGCGTGCCGAGGAAGGTCGCAACGCCCTTGCCGCCTTTGAACCCGAGCCAGACGGGAAAGCAGTGACCGAGAAACGCCGCCGCACCGGCGACTTCCGGCCGCCAGCCCATCGCATAAGCGATGATAACAGCGATCGCGCCTTTGCCGCTGTCGAGGATGAGCGTTGCGAGCGCAAGGTCCTTGCGGCCCGTTCGAAGCACGTTCGTCGCGCCGATATTGCCGGAGCCGATCGTGCGAATGTCGCCGAGCCCTGCAAGCTTGGTGATGACGAGCCCGAACGGCACTGAGCCGAACAGATAGCCGAGGACGAGGGGGAGAACGTAAGTCATCGATTCACATCACAAAAACTTATGCCAGTGTTCTTCCGACACGAGTGAAATCGGGTAGCCTTTGTCGCGATATTCACACGCCTTGAGAATTTTGTTTCCAAATGAGGAATGCTTCCAAGAGTCCGTTGCATAGGTCCCAATCACTACGAAATTCGTCTTCGCGGTTAATGAGCCAGCATTCCCACCCCTTTTAATCACCGCCTCCTCGCACTGTTTCCTATTTCCGAAGACAAAGGTGCCTGTGAAACAGAAAGTGCTACCTAGGAAGGTCACATCAGGGGCGGGTGAGCAGAGCGGCAATGTGGTAGCCTTCATCGCCTCGCCAAGCTCGAAGTCTCTGCTTGAAAGCCGATTTAGAGTGTCGAGCAGTTCTACTGTTTCACTCACGTCTAATGACCCGTCGCCTAGCATTTCTGATACCCGCGCGTACAGAGTTCGGACGAGAGGATGATCGGTGATATGAAGATTTTGCGAGAGCCATTTCTGCAAGAATTCGGCCTCGGCAAAATTGATCTTTCCGTCCGCGGCGATCCCCTTCGCCAAGCCAATCATTTCGTCAACCTGACGGCTGCTAAGCCTGTCTTCGCCAAAAACTGAATGTAGCTTTTCGTTCATATTGTTCTCCTGAGGTGGTTGGAGAAGATGAAGACGCTATGTACCTACAATCCTCCAGTCAGCAGCGCATCGAGACACGCCATGCGCGTTGCGACGCCGTAGAAGACCTGACGCAGGATGAGCGAACGGTCCGGATCATCCGCGAGCGCGCCGTCGATTTCAATGCCGCGATTCATCGGGCCGGGATGCATCACCCATGCGCCGGGCTTTGCGAGCTTCAGCGTGTCATAGGTGAGGCCGTAGGTTTCGAAATAGCCCTGCGCAGCGACCTTGCCGTCGCCTTCCATGCGTTCGAACTGCATGCGCAGCGCCATGACGATGTCGGCGCCGGCGAGGCCTTCTTCGAGCGACGCAAAGCGCCGGACGTCCTTGTGCTGATCATCGTCGGGCATCAGGTGCGCCGGGCCGACAAAGCGCACTTCAGCGCCGAGGCGCGTGAAGAGCCTCACATCGGAGCCGGCGACGCGCGAATGCCTGATGTCGCCGCAGATCGCGATGACGAGACCCTTTAGATCGCCATGGACGGAGCGGATCGCGGCGGCGTCGAGGAGCGCCTGCGTCGGGTGCTCCCAGGCGCCGGCGCCGGCGTTGATGACGGGAAAGTCGAGCCGCTCGGCGAGCGAGGCGGGCACCGCCGAGTCGCTGTGGCGGATGATCATCACATGCGCGCCCATCGCGCCGAGCGTCTGCGCCGTGTCGATGAGCGCTTCGCCCTTGTTCACGGAGGAGGCTGCAACCGGCACGTTGATGACGTCTGCGCCGAGTTTCTTTCCAGCGAGTTCGAAGGAGAGATTCGTCCGCGTCGAGTTTTCGAAGAAGAGATTGATTTGTGTCTTGCCGGCGAGGCGTTGCGGCGGGCGCTCGCCGCGCTTCAGGTAACCGGCGTAGTGTTCGGCGAGAGCAAGAACATAGTCGATCTCAGCGAAGGACAGATTATCGACGCCAACGATGTTGCTGGCAGTCCAACCGCCGGCAGGCGGCGCGGGGCGTTCAATGGCTTCCATGAAAGCCGGTTCTATAGGCCTCCGGCGCGCGCCGTGCAATCACGTCCTACGAGGTCGAGGATTTGCTCTTCATGAGCCACATGCCGCCAAGGGCGAGCACGGCGACGTCGATCGCGAACATGACATAGAGGCTCGGCGGGCCACCATTCTTGATGAAGTTGAGGCCGCCAAGGCCGAGGCCGAGGGCGGTCATCACCATGGCGACGCGCACCGCCGTCGCCTTGCCCGGATAGACGAAGAGGCCAAGCAGAAAATAGGCGATCCCGAAGAGGGTGAGACCGAATTTCAAATCGCCGACATTGCCCGTGAGCGCGACGATCAGGTGCAGGACGCCGGTCAAGACGAGCAGACCCGCCATTGCCCGCTTCAGATTTTCAGGAGCCATCAGCCGCATTCCCTCCTTGGCCGGCGTTTCTCAGCCGGTCTATTGCTCCCTGCAGTATAAAGGCTGCCGCCGATTCGTCGATCTTTTCGGCCCGCTTGGCGCGGCTCGCATCGAGCGCGATGAGTTCCCGCTCCATCGCCGCTGTGGAGAGCCGCTCGTCCCAGAAGGCGACGGGCAGGGGGAGGATACGGGCGAGATTGCGCGCAAAGGCCCGCGTGGACTGGACCCGCGGCCCCTCCGTTCCATCCATATTGAGAGGAAGACCGAGGATGAGCCCGACTGCTTTCCGCTCCGCAGCGAGGGCGGCGAGGCGCTCCGCGTCCGGGGTGAATTTCGTTCGGCGAATGGTCGTCACCGGCGTCGCCACCATGCGGTCAGGGTCGCAGCTCGCAACGCCGATGGTTTTGTCGCCGAGATCGAGGCCGAGAAGGGTTCCGCGCGCGCCGAACGCCTCGGCCTGTTGTTGGAAAACGTCTTTCATGTGTTCATGGTAACATGAAAGACCGCGCGGCGGGCGGAGTTGACATTGGCGTATTGGAAGACACTGACCTTGCTGGCTTGGGCCGCGCTTTTCGCCGTAGCGGCTTGCTCGCGCGTCGGCGATGCGGCGCAAGAGCCCGACATAAGAATATCAATCGAGCAGCGCGCGGACGGCGCGCTCGATCTGTCATATACGCTGCTCTCAGCGCGCGCCCGGCTCGATCTCGGGCCGTCGCTAGGCGGCTACCGCGCGGCGAGTTGGAGCGTCGAGACGCCGGGGCTATCGATCAGCTCGGAAGCGGGGCGCGATTATCTGGTCGCAGACGAAGGGAAGCGCTTTCGTGAGGCGCGCATCACCGTTCTTCCGTACAAGAATAATTTCGCCAAGCAATATGAGCCTGTAGCGAGCCTTTCAGGCGGCGCGGTGATCTACACCGGGCATTTCTGGCCATGGGAAGGGAAGGGAAAGCGCCTCGCCGCCAGCTTCGACTTCATTCCGGCGAGCGGCGCACACGCGGCGGCTTTTGGCGAAACAGCCGACACGTTCACAGAATGGTCGAGCCCATTTCACCATCCGGCATTCGTTTACCTTGGCGCGGTTACGCCGCTCAAGCTGGGCGCGACGGCGGCCGTCATCGATCCATCGGCGCCGGATTGGGTAGCGGATGCGCTGATAGAGGACGCGCAGGGAATTTTCGACGGACTCGCCAAAGCGTTCGGTCGAAAGCTCGATGCACCGCCTGATCTGTTTCTCATCATGGACGGAGAGGATGAGCCCGGGCGGCTCCGCTACAGCGGCGACGCGCTGCCCGGTCAGATCGAGATCCGGCTTTCCGGCGGCGGCTGGAAAGAGGACGGTACAAAGGCGAGGGAAATCCTTCTGGAAGCGACGGCGCATGAGGCCGCTCACCTTTGGCAGCTCGCGATCCGGCCCAGCGCCGCCGGCGCGCCCGACTGGATTCATGAAGGCGGGGCGGACGCGATCGCAGCCGAATTGATCGAAGGCGGCCCCGAAGAGGCCGGGCCGCTCGCCGAGGAGCGCGCCGCCTGCCGGGCGGCGCTTGGCGGCCGGTCTCTCGCCGAGGCGGAGGCCCGTGGCGAATGGCGGGCGTCCTACGATTGCGGGCACGTTCTGGCGGTCATCGCAGCAAAAGCGGTGACGGGGGGAGATGTCGCGGCTTTCTGGCGCGCTTTCATTGACCGGGCTGAAGCGTCAGGCGGCTATGACGAGGGCCTTTTCCTGTCGATGATCCAGGAAAAAACGGGAAAGGAGTTCGCCGACGCCGTCGGCCGCTTCCCGAGAACCGCCTATGCCGCGCCGGACAAGGAACTCGCCGCCCTGCTGGCCGGGGCGGATGGGACCGGCGCCGCGAACCGCTAATTCCGGCATATCGTCCCGGCCGCGCCATTGCCCTTGAACGCGCCAGCGGCCATTGATAGGCATCGCCCCCGCATCAGGAGACGGAATTTCGATGGCAATCGACAAGGACACTGTGCGCAAGGTCGCGCATCTTGCCCGCATCGCCGAGCCCGAGGAGCGCCTCGAGCCGCTCGCCAAGGAGATCTCAGGCATTCTCGGCTGGATCGAGCAGCTCAACGAGGTCGATGTCGAGGGCGTCGAAGCCATGACGTCGACGGTGAGCATGGAGCTGCCGATGCGCGAGGATGTGACCCTCGACGGCCCGACGGGCGGACATCAGCCGGACAATGTCGTCGCCAACGCGCCGAAGACGGAAGATCACTTCTTCGTCGTGCCGAAGGTCGTGGAGTAGGACATGAGCGACATCACGAACCTGACGCTCGCCGACCTTCGCGACGCGCTGAAAGCCAGGAAAGTCTCCTCGCTCGAAGCGACGGATGCTTATCTTTCCAATATCGAGAAAGCGAAATCGCTGAACGCCTTCATCTCGGTGACAGCCGACAAGGCGCGCGAGATGGCGAAAGCCTCTGATGCGAAACTCGCGAAAGGCGAGGGCGGCGCCATCGAAGGCGTGCCGCTCGGCATCAAGGACCTCTTCTGTACGCAAGAGGTTCTGACGACGGCCGCCTCGCACATTCTCGACGGCTTCAAGCCGACATACGAGTCGACCGTCACGTCCAATCTCTGGCGCGACGGCGCCGTGATGCTCGGCAAGCTCAATATGGACGAGTTCGCGATGGGCTCGTCGAACGAGACGAGCTATTACGGACCGGTCGTCAATCCGTGGCGCGCGAAAGGCGAGAACCGGCAATTGACGCCGGGCGGCTCTTCGGGCGGCTCATCTGCTTCCGTAGCGGCGCATCTTTGCGCGGCGGCGACAGCGACCGATACGGGCGGCTCCATTCGTCAGCCGGCGTCTCTCACCGCGACAGTCGGCGTAAAGCCGACCTATGGGCGTTGTTCGCGCTGGGGCATCGTCGCGTTCGCCTCGTCGCTCGATCAGGCGGGGCCGATCGCGCGCGACGTACGCGACTCTGCGATCATGCTGCGGTCGATGGCGGGATACGATCCTAAGGACTCCACTTCCGTCAATCGTCCGGTCCCGGATTATGAAGCGGCGCTCGGCGGGTCCGTGAAGGGCCTCAAGATCGGCGTTCCGAAGGAATATCGCATCGACGGCATGCCGGCCGAAATCGAAAAGCTGTGGGCGCAAGGCGTTTCATGGCTCAAGGATGCGGGCTGCGAGATCGTCG
Source organism: Caulobacterales bacterium (assembly GCA_020638525.1). Classification (GTDB taxonomy): domain Bacteria; phylum Pseudomonadota; class Alphaproteobacteria; order Caulobacterales; family Parvularculaceae; genus Amphiplicatus. The sequence continues at coordinate 469,848 of JACKIL010000001.1, forward strand.
ATATTTCGCTGCCGCTCACGAAATACGCGCTGCCTGTCTATTACATCGTGGCGCCGGCGGAAGCCTCGTCCAACCTCGCGCGCTATGACGGCATCCGATACGGCTACCGCACGAAGAACTACAAGGATATCGTCTCGCTTTACGAGAACACGCGCGGCGAAGGTTTCGGCGCGGAAGTCAAACGCCGCATTCTCATCGGCACTTATGTTCTCTCGGCGGGCTATTACGACGCCTATTACATTCGTGCGCAAAAAGTCCGTAAGAAGATTTTCGACGAGTTCCTCGACGCCTTCAAACAGGTCGATCTCATCCTTACGCCGTCCTCGCCGTCCGCCGCCTTCGGCCTCGGCGAAATGACGGACGATCCGGTGCAGATGTATCTGAACGACGTCTTCACCGTGACGGCGAACCTTGCGGGGCTCCCGGGCGTTTCGGTGCCGGCAGGCGTCGACGCGAAAGGTCTCCCGCTCGGTCTCCAGCTTCTTGCGCGGCCTTTCGAAGAGGAGACGATGTTCAAGGGCGCGATGGCGATTGAGAAAGCCGCCGGCTTCAACGCACGCCCGGATGAATGGTGGGCGTAAGCGCCAGAAGATGGCACGGCGTTATAAAGAGATAACCTACCGAGCGCCGCTGAAAGAGCCGGTCGAAACGCAGGCCTATATCGCGGAAGCGCCGGGCGACTGGCGGCTCGTGGTCTTTCCGGGAACGCCGGCGCGGAAATATCTCTTCGAACGTTTCCTTCGGCTTGCGCCGGCGGGGCTTGAGGTCGTTCTCATCGCTCGGCCCGGTTTCGGGCGCGGCCATCGGCGCGCCTTCCTCGATTTCGACGATCAGGTCGCGGCGGCCAAACCATTCCTTGAGGACAAGAAAGTCGTGACCATGGGCGTTTCCTATGGCGGCGAACTCGCGCTGAAGGCGGCGCTCGACTTCCCGAAAGAAGTGAAAGGCGCCGTCACGGTCGCGGCCCTCATCACCGAGCCGCGGCCCTATGTTCAGCCTTTCGTCGATCTGGCGGGGCACCCCTTCGTCAGCCCGCTGGTGCCGCGAACGCTCCATCACTCACGGGCGGAGGTCGCGGGGCGGCGCGCGCAGATCGGACCGCTCTTCGAACGTCTCAAGGAACTGCATTCGCCGGTGACGATCCTCCATGGCGACTTCGACCACCTCGTCGATATGGCCGACGCCCGCACGCTTCGCCGGTACTTTCCGGATGACGCCGATGTCGAGGTTCGGACGGTCTCCGGGGGCTCGCATTTCCTCGAAATGCAGTTCCCAAAACTCGTCTATGACGCCGTCGAGGGGGTCATCCAGCGCGCCGAGCGCCGCGCGGTTTAGCCTTTTGCGCGCGGCGGAAAGAACAGCTAGAACTGACCCTTAGAGGTTTTTGATCAGGCCGCCATGTTTCTCGAAGTCCCTGAGCTTTTGACCCCGGAGGAGGTCGCCCAATTGCGAGAGATCGCAAAGGCGACGCCCTTTGTCTCGGGCCGGATTTCGAACCCGCACAACCAGACGAAGAACAACCAGCAAATCGATCAGACGAAGCCCGGTTATCGCGACTCGGCGGAGATCATGATGCGCGCGCTCGGGCGCTGCGAAGAGATGCGCGACTTTGTGATGCCGAACGTCATTCCGCCGCCCATGCTTTGCCGCTATGGGCCGGGCCAGTCTTACGGCCGGCATAGCGATGCGGCCTATCAGCATGTCAACGGGCGGCGCATTCGCTTCGACATCTCGTGCACGATCTTCATTTCCGAGCCCGAAGCCTGCGAAGGCGGGGAGCTGACGATCCATTTTGGCGCCCGGACCTTGAAGATAAAAGGCAAGGCGGGCTCGGCGGTGTTCTATCCGTCGGTGACTTTGCACGAGGTCGCGCCGATCAAATCGGGCGAACGGCTCGTTGCAATTACGTTTATTGAAAGTCAGGTCCGGGACCCTGCAAAGCGCGAACTCTTGTACTTACTTAACGAAGTGCACGCGCTCGAAGGCAACCGGATGGAATGGGAAAACCGCGTCCTCCTGCAACATGTGCAGGCGAGTTTGATGCGGATGTGGGCTGAGTAGGAACAGGCGGAAGAAGATGACGCAAGAGCCGAGAAAACTGCTGCAAGGACAAACGGGCGACTGGGAAGTCGTTATCGGGCTTGAAGTCCATGCGCAGGTGTCATCGAAGGCGAAGCTTTTCTCCGGCGCGTCCGCCGAATATGGCGCGGGGCCGAACGAGAATGTGAGCCTCGTCGATGCGGCGATGCCCGGCATGCTGCCTGTCATCAACAAATATTGCGTGGAGCAGGCGGTGAAGACCGGCCTTGGCCTCAATGCGAAGATCAATCTGTGGTCGCGCTTCGACCGGAAAAATTATTTCTATCCGGACCTGCCGCAGGGCTATCAGATTTCTCAGTACAAGGAGCCTGTAGTCGGCGAGGGCGAGATCGAAGTCGAACTCGACGACGGCGAGACGATCAAGGTCGGCATTGAACGCCTGCACCTTGAACAGGACGCCGGCAAGTCGATCCACGATCTCGCGCCTAAAGAATCCTATGTCGACCTCAACCGCTCCGGCGTCGCGCTGATGGAGATCGTCTCGCGCCCTGATATGCGCTCATCGGACGAAGCGGCGGCCTATTATTCGAAGCTGCGCACGATTGTTCGTTACCTTGGCACGTGCGACGGCAATATGGACGAAGGCTCAATGCGCGCGGACGTAAACGTTTCCGTTTGCCGCGCCGGCGGCTTCGAAAAATTCCGCGAGACAGGAGATTTCAAACATCTCGGTACGCGCACGGAAACGAAGAACGTCAACTCCATCCGCTATGTGAAGCAGGTGGTGGAATACGAAGCGCGCCGCCAGATCGAAGTGCTGGAAGCAGGCGGCAAGATCGATCAGGAAACGCGTCTCTTCAATGTCGCGACCGGTGAAACACGCACCATGCGCTCCAAGGAAGAAGCGCACGACTATCGCTATTTTCCGGACCCGGACCTTCTGCCGCTCGTGCTTGATCCCGCATGGGTTGAGAGCATCAAAGCGAAGCTTCCCGAACTTCCCGACGCGAAGAAGCACCGTTTCATGGAGGCCTATGGTCTTTCGAGCTATGACGCGGCCGTTCTTTCTGTAGACAAAGACAAGGCGGATTATTTCGATGCAGTCGCGAAAGGCCGCGATGGCAAGCTTGCCTCGAACTGGGTGACGACCGAACTCTTCGGCGCGCTCAACAAGTCGGGCAAGGAAATCACCGAGTCGCCGATTTCGGCCGCGCAGCTTGGCTCGCTCATTGACCTCATCTCTGATGGCACGATTTCCGGCCGTATCGCGAAAGACGTATTCGCAATCATGTTCGAAACGAGCGAGGACCCGGCGAAGATCGTCGAAGAACGCGGCCTCAAACAGGTGACGGATACCGGCGCGATCGAGAAAGCGATCGACGAAATCATCGCCGCCAATCCGCAACAGGTTGAACAGGTGAAAGAGAAGCCGAAAACTTTCGGCTGGTTTGTCGGCCAGGTGATGAAGGCCACCGGCGGGAAGGCCAATCCGGCGGCTGTCAATGATATCCTGAAGAAAAAACTTGGTGTTGATTAACGAGTTTTCACGCGCGCCCTCCGCTGAGGGCTCGCTAGAATGCGCCCGGTTGGGGGAGTCATCTGTAAGGGAGGCCCACTCATGAATACTCGAATTCGACTTTTGGCTGGCGCATTTGCGGGCGTCGCTATCGCCGCCGCCGGCTGCGCGACGACGCCCGTTGAGCGGGTCGATGAAGGCGCCGCAAAACTGCTCGCGCAATATGACCGCACTGGCGAGGTTACGTCATGCCTCGGCATTCGCGAGATCAGTTCGATACGTCCGGTGACGGAAAAGACGTTCCTCGTGCGCGTCGGCGCGAACCAGTATTATGTGAACGACATTTCGGGCCGTTGCTCAGGGGCGACGATGTCAGGGAATCGGCTTCAATACTCAACCTCGTTGAGCCAGCTCTGCCGCAATGAGATCATCCATGTCGTCGATAATGCGAACGGGTTTAATGTCGGCTCCTGCGGTCTCGGCTCATTCGAAAAGCTGAAGAAGAAGCCAGACGCTGAACCGGAAGAACAACAATAGAAGATTTTTCCAGGCGCGCGGGCGCCGCGCGCCGATGCTCGATGGCATTCTTGGAAAACAGATAACGGCGGCGCATATCTGCGCCGCCGCCATTCTTTATTGCATTGCGCATGGTCTGGTGACGCTGGCCGCCGGGCCGGCGCTGGCGCTTGATGACGTCAAGCTCAATGTCGTCACACAATCTTTCCAGTGGGGTTATCAACCGGAAAACCCGCCGCTCTTCGAATGGCTTCTCATCCTCGTGCAGCAGTTCGTCGGGCCGACTCTCGCGAGTTTCGTCATCACGAAGTATATTTTCCTGACGGCGGCGGCGGTCTTCGTCTTTCTCGCGGCGAAGGAGGCTCTAGGCGACAGGCGATGGGCGGCGCTTACAGCGCTTTCGCTCTCCCTGTGCTTTCAGGTGGGATGGAACTATCATCAGGCGTTCACGCATAGCGCAGCGCTTGTTCCGACCG
>JACKIL010000010.1 GCA_020638525.1 Caulobacterales bacterium
CTCGACGCCGGCGCGCTTTACTTCGCTCCCGAGCAAAATCTCTTCGGCGGCGAGGTGCTTGGCGAAATCAACGCTGACGTGCTGCAACATACGGAACGAAATGTTGGAAGCGCATCCGGGAAGATTTCATATGAAGCCGGATTTGCGACTGTCGATTTCATCAGCGCCTGGACGAAATTGACGTCGAGCGTCCATCAGGATGGCGACACGACAGGTCTTTCGGCATTTGAGTTCATCGGCGATAACGAAGCGAAGACGATCGTTGAGGAAATTCGCTTCACATCGCCCAGCGATCAGCGCTTCCGCTGGATTTTCGGCGGTCTCTACATGAACTTCAACCGTTATGAGACCACCGATATCATGCTGAACCTGAACGGACCTTTCAACGGCGGCGCTGGCGTTCCGTCGGAAAAAGACCTCGTCGTCGCCAGTCAGAACCTCGACGACCTTGAAAATAACATCTACGCCGTCTTCGGCCAGATCAACTATGACGTTCTCGACAATCTGGAGCTCACGCTGGCGCTCCGATACGATGCCGATCACGCGAAAATCACGCGCATCAGCGGAGCAATCCAGACTGACACATATTCCGCATGGCAGCCCAAGGCTTCGCTCGCCTATCACTTCACCGATGATCTGATGGGGTATGCGACCTTCTCGAAGGGATTCCGTTCGGGCGGGTTCAACTCAGTCAATGTTTTCGGCGCCGACTACAAGCAGGAAGGCACGACGAACTACGAGGCGGGCGTCAAGTCGACTCTGTTCGGCGGCAAGGCGACTTTATCGCTGGCCGGGTTCTATACAGACTATAAGGATCAGCAGATCTTCAATTATGATCTGGCCACAAGCAGCCAGAACCTCGTCAATGCGCCAGACTCTCGCATCTACGGCGTTGAAGTGGATTTCGCGGCGCGTCCGTTCGAAGGGCTCGATTTCAATGCGAGCTTCGGCTATCTCGACACGAAGCTGAAAAGCTTCCCGGACCTGCCGTCGGCGAGCGTCGATACGTCGATCATTCCGGGCAAACGCATCCCGCTCAGCACGGAATATACGGCGAACGTTTCGGCCCAGTATGAGCATCCGATTGCTGGCGACTGGTCGGGCTTCGGCAGGGTCGACTATGAGCGTCGCGGCGATATGTATTGGCAGGCGGACAATCTGGACGTGCAGAAGGCGTTCAATCTCGTCAACCTGCGCGCAGGTATTGAGAACGACAACTTCACGGCGTCCGTCTATGTGAAGAATGCTTTCGACAAGGCTTATCTTGAAAACTTCTTCCCTGGCGAATGGCTCGGCTTCATCGACCTGTCCTATCCGTCGAATAATCGCCGGCAGTACGGGTTCGAAGCCAGCTACAAGTTCTGAGGCCTGATGATGATGACGACGCCCGCGCCTATAGGCGGTTCGTGTTCGCCAAAATTTGAACGCGTGGCCGAAACCTTTAAGGCCCATCTTTCCGATGGCAATGAGATCGGCGCGGGCGTCTGCGTATTCCTACACGGTGAGAAGGTCGTCGATCTCTGGGGCGGGTGGCATGACAAGGGTCATCAGCAGCTCTGGAAATCGGACTCTATCGTCTGCATGCAGTCGACGGGCAAGGGGGTGGCGCTCATGTGCATCCTCATGCTCGTCGACCGCGGCCTTCTGAGTCTGGATCAGAAAGTCGCTCATTATTGGCCGGAATTCGCACAAGCCGGAAAAGCCGATATTTCTGTACGCGATGTTCTCTCGCAAGGCGCGGGATTGCCTGTGCTTGATGCAGCGCCGCCGGGATCGGCGTTCGAACGCGATGTTATCGTCCGCGCGATCGAAAAGCAGGCGCCGGTCTGGGAGCCCGGAAGCCGACATGGCTACCATATCTTCACGATCGGCTACTTCATGGACGAGCTTACGCGCCGCGTCGCTGGAATTCCGATCGCCGAGTTTCATCGGCGCAACATCGCCGAGCCGCTTGAGGCTGATTTCTTTTTTGGGCTGCGCCAAGAGGAAGAAGAGCGATGTGCTTATTTGCATTCCGAGTCAGCCTCTTCGCTTCTTGCGGGGCTTGATCCCGACTCTTTGTTGTTACGATCGAGCCGTCCGGTGCCGGTGGGCGAAGGATACAACTCTCCTCGCTTTCGCAGATGGGGAATTCCAAATGCCGGGCATGGTAACGCGCGAGGGCTTGCGACGATTTTCGCCGCATTTCTCGGGGACCGGATGAAGCCGCTTGTCTCGCCCGATCTCATGCGGGAAGCGACTCGCGAACATTGGCGCGGCGAGGACGCTGTTCTCGGCATGCCGCTGCGTGGCGCGCTCGTGCTCATGCTGGCGAGTGAAATTGCGCCTATGCTTGGAGGATTGAACTGTTTCGGTCAGCCGGGCGCAGGCGGTTCTCTCGGCTGTGCTGATCCGGAAACAGGGCTGGCGTTCGCGTTCTGCACCAACAGGGCTGTGCCGGTAGGCCAGGAGGCCATGATGCGCGCGCTGCTCTGCGCTGCAGCGCAAAGCGTTTAGTGATATTAAGAATGCTTGCCTCGGCAGCCCGTGCGACTGACCCGACCCTGCTGCGGTCCTATGCTTAAATCGACAATTGCAAGAGCGAGCGGAGGCTTCTTACTCCCTCGGACGCCTCAGCTTGCCAGTGTGCGAGATGCCTTTCGAGAATGTCGACCGGCAAAGCACCTAACGACAGAACGAACGCGTGAAAATCGCGAATATTGAATTTACCGCCCAGATTGGCCTGCGCTTTGGTAAGTAACCCACGCAGGCGCCGATGGGCCTTCTGTACGCGAACACCTGATCATAGAAATCCGTCGAATAACACAGGGTTTCTGACGCGATTTTCAGATCCGGCAGAACCTATTCTCACGCATGTATTCGCGGGCTATTTCGAGCTCCGACAAAAGTCGTTCGCAATGTCGATTGCGGAGGCAATGTCGTTGCGTGACGCGGCTCATTTCGTCGCGATGTTGATGATTTTTGCGGAGCCGTTCCGCGGGGGGGCGGCTTCCCGACAACCGAACTCGTCAATGATGGCGACGCGGTTGCGCCCATTTGACTTTGCGAAGTAGAGCGCCGCATCCGCCGCTTCAAGAACAGCTTTCGGCGTAAGCGCCGCTGATGCTTTCGCTACGCCGATGCTGACGGTGATGGAAATGTCGTTCCCATTCGCCCGCGTGTGGTTGGCGGCGATTCCTACGCGCATGCGCTCGGCCATCTCGCGGGCGTCGTCGATATTGACGCCCGGGAGCAGGACAGCGAATTCTTCGCCGCCCGTGCGGTAAGCGTGATCGAATGGCCGCGAGTTGACGACGATTATTTGCGCTACATTGCGGAGCGTGTCGTCGCCGGCGGGGTGTCCGTACGTATCGTTGACGCGCTTGAAATGATCAATATCGAGCATGATAAGCGAGCCTTCCTCGCCATCGCGCTGAATGCGGGCATGCATTTCTGCGAGCGCTTCGTCGAAAGCGCGTCGGTTGAAGAGTTGCGTAAGGGCGTCGCGGCGAGCGAGATCGGCAAGCGCAGTTTCCGAGTCCTGGATACGCTCGATCATCGTGTTGAATTCGCCGGCGAAGCGTTTCAGCTCCGGCGGCGCTTCAACTTCGATACGGTGGGTGCGATCTCCTGCAGCGAACAGCGCGGCGCCGCCGACAAGTTTGTCAACGCTTGTCGAAATGATACGGCTTATGATGATCACTCCGAAAATGACGGCGATGATTGAAATGATCGCTGCAAGCGCTGAGAGCCACAACGCGTTCTCATAAGAGCGAATTGCGCGCTGATAGTCGGCTCCTACGCCTGCATCAAGTTTGGTGTAAGCCTGTTCCAGATAATCAGAAGCTGCCGACAGGCGCTCTCGATAGCCTGTCGCCAAAGCTATCGCGCGTTGATCGCTGAGCTGACGGCTTTGTTGGATCTCCGATCCTATCTCGGCGGCGACAGTCCAGTTGTTCCAGGCGCGCTGGACGAGGGAACGCGCTTCCGGCTCGTTGGTGAGGCGAGCCTGCAGTTGAGTGAAGCCGGTGTCGATCTGGTGATCGAGCGCTCGGTATTGCGCAAGCCAAAGGTCCGCCCCTTCATCTTCATGCTCGACGATGAGTTCGAGCGAGTCAGCCAACTGCAGGCGCAGTTGCTGCGTCGGTACGATCTGCTCCAAGTGCCGTGAAGCGACATCTTTGAAGATTTTGACGACGCCATGATTGAAGAGAAAGAAGCCGCCAATGACGGAAATCGCGAGCGGCGCTAGTGCGACGGTCATGCCGATCGCCACCCAGTACCGAAGCGAATTCGATTTCCATAGAGTGCCGAGCATAGGTGAGTTCCACCGATTCCGCTTTAGCCTTCAGGCGGGCTGAGGTTTTTAGTCGCCCGAGAGCGACTTCCCCATCCGTAATTGAGGGTATTTTCGACAAAATGTTCTGAAAATCCCTTAGCGAGACTCGCTCGGGCCGGGCGCCGGCGCGCTCTCTGGGTAAGAATTTGTTCACTATGATTTCTCGCCCATTAATCTTTGGGCGCCGGTATCGGTCGAAAGGAAAAATGCAGGATCTTGTTGAGAACGACGGGCGCCTGACAATCATGGAAGGCGCTGATCAGAATGCGAGGGATAAACTAAAGCTTCTTTCCCGACAGGGAAAAACGCTGCGCCAGGAAGAAGTCACGTCTGAACTGCTTGATATCGTCAGCGGCGCGGAAGCCGTACGCTCGCACGATTGAGTGCGTAGGCTATTCGCCCTTCCAGCAGGGCGGGCGCTTTTCAAAGAACGCTTTCACGCCTTCCTCCGCATCATGTGTCAACATGTTGTCGGTCATCACACGGCTTGCATAGGCGTAAGCTTCGGGAAGCGGCATTTCGAGCTGGCGATAGAACGCCTCTTTGCCGATTGCGACGGTGAGCGACGATTTCGACGCGATCTTCTCCGCAAATGTCATTGCAACGTTCATCACCTCCTCCGCCGGAACGACGCGGTTGACGAGGCCCCATTGGCGCGCCGTTTCAGCATCGATCATGTCGCCGGTGAGAAGCATTTCCATGGCGTGCTTGCGGGAGAGATTGCGCGAGAGGGCGACCATGGGCGTCGAGCAGAAGAATCCGATGTTAACGCCCGGCGTTGCGAACTTCACGCTTTCTGCGGCGACAGCAAGGTCGCAGCTTGCGACGAGCTGGCAACCGGCGGCGGTTGCAATGCCTTGAACCGCGGCGATGACAGGCTTCGGGCAATTGACAATCGACTGCATCATCGCGCTGCAGGATTGCATGGTGTTGAGAAAGAACGTCTCCCCGCCATCTGCGTCGGCGCGCGCGGCCGTCAGTTCTTTCAGGTCATGCCCCGAGCAGAAGGCGGGGCCATGAGCGGCGAGAACGATTGAATGAACGTCGCGCGAGGCGCCGAGATTTTCGAACGCTTCCCTCAACTCAGCGATCGTCGCGAAGGTGAGGCAATTGCGCGCCGCCGGGCGATTGAGCGTCACGACCGCGACCGCGTCCTTATGCTCGACAAGGATATTGGATTCGATAGACATCAGGCGGCTCCTCTGCGGGCGTCATGCGGTTGCCGCGCAATCATTAGCGCGTCAGGCGCAAGGATGAAATAACAAGATATGGCGAACGGCGTCAGAGGCGGCCGGTCGCAAGGCGCGAGATCAGTTCGGACCGGGAGGAGACATTCGCCTTCGAGAAGATGTTGCAAATGTGATTTTCGACCGTCTTTAGGCTGATCGAAAGCGTCGTAGCGATATCGGCGTTGCGCGCGCCGGAATATATTCTCTCGACAATATCGGTTTCGCGCGGGGTGAGCTTCCACGCAGCGGCGGCCCGGGGCGCCGGGAAGCGATCATCCGGATGCAACACCGCGACGAACCGGTCGCCGCTCTGCGGCGAGGAAATCCTTTCGATTGCGCCAGTGAACAACACTGCGCCGGCCTCATCGCAAAGCGTCGTCGGGCGGTTCGCCCCGGAGCCTTCCTTCAGCTGGCTGCAGGCGAGCTTCAGCTGGGTGAGCATGGCCTCTGAAAGTTCGACCTCGGCGCCGTAACGTTGCGTTATGTTAAGCCGCTCGTCGAAAATGAGAATGGTCGAGTCAGGCGAGGTCGAGCGCGAATAGGCGCCGAGCGCAGTTTCGAGCGGGCGGATGCTTTCAGCAAGCGCCATGCGCGAAAGGCAAGCGCTGAGGACAGGCGCGATGAACCGAGCGCGCATCATCTCTTCCTGACTGAACACCTTCTTCATATCGCGCCGGTGAAAGCCGATAAGAAGGGGCAGGGATGTCGCGCTCTGCGAACAGAGCTGAAAAATGAGAATGTCGAAGATGCCGGTGGTGCGCAGGAAATCGCGATAGTAGCGCGTACGATTGAACTGCGTATTCTCGCAAACGTCGAAAAGACGGTATAGAGAGTAGTTTTTCTGAACGCGCGGGCGGCGCGCTGTCGAAAGCGCGAAGTGAATTACCGGGTCCTGACGCTGGAAAGTCGTGAAATAGTCTTCGAGTTGCTTGCCCTCAATGTCGACAGAGGCGCGCAGGACAAGTTCCTCGGCGGTTTCAGGCGTAGGGCCGATCGAGACGAGGATTGCGGCGTCCGCGTTGACATAATCCGCCATGCAGCGCAGCGGAGCGCCGCTTAGCGCTTCAAAGCTGTCGCATTCCGCGATCGTATTCTGAACATTGATGGCGCGCTCAACGGAATCCGTTCGACGCATCGTAATCCTCCCGATGCGCCGGGGAAGGTTCTTGTTTCAACGCCTTTTTCCCGGCCCACTCGTGAACGATGATTAGAAATGTCTCGCTCATCGTCAAGGGTGGAACGGGCGTGAAGAGAGCGTGCTGCGATGCAAAAAAGCACGCAGCACGCTTCCGGGAGGGACGCGGCGGGCCGGCCCGCGCGCGCCTTAGACGTGGAAGTTCGCGTCGATGTGATCGGCGGCGCCTGCTTCGCGCGCCAGATTCATCATGTATTTGGCGTCGACAACGACGGCGATGGAACCATCGGGATTGTAGCCGACGATGGGGCCATGGCCGATGGCGAACATCACCGTGCCGCCGGGCGAGTCCGGTTGGTGAACGACGCCGCCATGCTCGCAGATATAGGCGCCGGCCGCGCCGCGGTCGTCGCCATAGCCGAACTCGCCTTCCAGCACGATGCCTTCGACATTCCCGATGTGGTAGTGCGGCGGCGATTCAATGTCGGGATCGACCTTGAGGAGCATTGTGAATCCGCCGGAACGGACGTCGACAGCGAGCAGTTTGAAGTAGGTCCCGTCCATCACCCAAGGCGTCCAGGGTAGTTTCGAAGGGTCGAAAAAGGCCGGTGCAGTCGGCTTGATGACGCTGACGGTGTTTTTCTTCGCGAGTGTTGCGGTCGACATGGGCGTTCTCCAGTTTGACTGTCTGTGCGCTTCCACGCGACTGCGCCGGCGCCAGACGAATTAGTATGGATGTCGAACGCTAGCTGAACCGCCGGAAAAGGCGGATAGGTGGAAACCCCCATCAGCATGCGACGCTTTCTCGTAGGAGGTTTCCCCTATGGGGCGGGCCTTCAGAAAACTTATAATCCGCTGCAATCCCGGAGAATCGTCCGGGAGAGAAAAACAAAGAAATGCGACCTCTGTCCCGATTGCGAGAGACAGCGGCGCTGCGTTCGGGAGGGATATATGCACAAGAATCGAGTGATTTCCGCTTCATGTCTGGCGATCGCCGCCGCGTTCATCGCCGAGGGCGTTTTCACCGCCGCAAGCGCTCAGCAGTCCGCCGGAATCGACACCATCACCGTTACGGCGACGAAGCGCGAAGAAAGCGCGCAGGATATTCCGATTGCTGTTTCCGCCTTCTCTGGCGATGAGCTTCGTGAGCGGAATATTGTCGACTCGTCCGATCTCACGAACATTACGCCTGGCCTTTCTTTCACAGCGGCAGGCTCAACGCCGGCTGTCGGCCTCATCTCCATTCGCGGCGTCTCGCAGAACGACTTCGCGGGGCACCTCGAAGCGGCGAACGCCTTCTACATTGACGAAGTCTATCGTCCGTCGATCTCCGCCAACATTCAAGCGCTCTACGATGTCGAGCGCGTGGAAGTCTTGAAAGGACCGCAAGGAACGCTCTTCGGCCGGAACACGACGGGCGGTCTTATTCACATCATCACGAAGCAGCCGACACAGGAGTTCGAAGGCTATCTCGGCGCGGCTTACGGTTCGTTCGATCAGGTGAAGGTCGAGGGCGCCTTGAGCGGCGCGTTGAGTGATACGGTCAGCGCGCGCGGCGCATTCTATTTCAATCGCAATGATGGCTGGATCAAGAACGATATCGGCCCGGATGTGAACGCCGATGATACGCGGGCAGGGCGCATTCACTTGCTCTTCGAGCCGACCGACAAGTTCAGCGTCTTGCTGACAGGCGAGTATTATAAGATCGACAATGTCACTGCGGGCGCCGCCTACCCGACGGGCGCTTTCACGAATGTTGACGGGCTCGGTGAAAATTCTGGCGGCGGCATCCTGGTCGGGCTCATTCCCGATCCGAACGGGTATATCGACGCGGATGGCGACCCCTTCACCGGCTCATTCAACAATCCGGGCAACATGGATCGCACCGTTTGGTCAGGCACGGGCAAGATCACCTATGATTTTGGCGGTGCGACGCTGACGTCGATCACGAACTATTCCTCGGTCAAGGCGAATTATATCGAAGACAACGATCTTTCGCCTTATCCGGTGACGGACTTCGTGATGGATGCGGACTCCGACACAGTGACGCAAGAGCTGCGGTTAGCGGGCGAATTCGACAAGCTCGCATGGACGCTCGGCGGGTACTTCATCAATATTGATGGCGTTTATGACCAGCGCTTCCAGTTCCTGATCGCGGGAGCCGATGTCGGCGCCAACTACTCGGTCAAGACCACGTCTTACTCCGGCTTTGTGGAAGGCGAGTATGCGCTGACACCAACGATTGGCGTCACGGGCGGCGTTCGCTGGACTTATGACGAGAAGGAATACGCTTACCTTCGCACCTGCCTCGACATGACAGGCTTCCCCGCCGGTTCGTGCGACGCCGTGTTCGCTTTGCCGCCTTTCCTCATCGGCGGCGCAGGGCTCGTCACTGACAAATACGATGATTCAGGCATTTCAGCACGTGCAGCGATCAACTGGCGGCCGACTGACAATGCGATGCTCTATGCGAGCTGGAACCGTGGCTGGAAGGCTTTCAGCTATAATGCGGGCTTCCTCGGGGCGGCGGCGGTGGCCGATGTCCGCTTCGACAGCGAGAAGATCGACGCCTATGAAGTCGGCGCGAAGCTGGATTTCTGGGAATCGCGCGCCCGCCTCAACGCCTCTTTCTTCTATTATGATTACACGGACTATCAGGCGTTCGATCAGCGCGGCACATCGTTCACGCTCTATAATACCGATGCGTCTATCTATGGTGCTGACGCGGAATTCATCCTGAAACCGGTCGACAACATCACTTTCCTCGCTGGCGCAAGCTGGATTGAGACGGAAGTGAAAGACGTGCCGATCGCGACGGGCCTTGTCGACCGCGAGTCGCCGCAGGCGCCGCAATTCACGGTCAACTTCGCTGTCACGGCGGATGCACCGGTTTCGTTCGGCTTGTTCCGCGGGCAATTCGATGTCCGCTACACAGACGAATACTACTCCCAGCTCAACAATGCGCCTCTGACGCTCGTTCCGAGCAATTGGCTCGCCAATGCGCGCATAAGCTATTTCACGCCTGATGAGCACTTCGAACTCGCCTTCTTTGCGCGGAACGTCTTCGACGAAGAGCGGCAGATCTATGCATTCGACATCTCAACCCCGCTCAGCCTTGACGAGAATAACTATGCGCCGCCGCGCTGGATCGGCGTCGAAGCCCGGGTTTCGTTCTAGTAACCGAAGAGAGGACAGACTGCGCTATGGGGCGTCTTGCAAATAAACGATGCGTTGTGACTGGCGGGGCGAGCGGGCTTGGGCTCGGCATAGCGACGCGCTTCATAGAAGAGGGCGCAAGCGTTCTCATTACGGATATTAACGAGGCGGCGGGCGCCGATGAAGCCAAGCGCATCGGCGCCGCCTTCGCCCTTCAAGATGTGTCTAATGAGAAACGCTGGGGCGAAGTGATGGCGCTCGCCGAGTCGAAGCTTGGCGGCGTCGATGTGCTCGTCAACAATGCCGGCCTTGGCATTGTCGGTGACAAGGATACGCTGGAGACTGTTTCGATGGCGGACTGGCGCCGGCTCTTCAGCATCAATGTCGACGGGGTGTTCATGGGGTGCCGCGCGGCGCTCGGGCCGATGCGTCGGGCCGGTGGCGGTTCGATCATCAATATGTCGTCGGTCGCCTCGCTTGTCGTCACGCCCTTCATTATCGGCTACGGCGCCGGCAAAGCTGCGGTCGAACATCTGTCGCGGTCGGTTGCGCTCCATTGCGCGCAGCACGGCGATAAGATCCGTTGCAACTCCATTCACCCCGGACAGATCAAGACGCCGATGCACGACTCGCTTGTCGAAGGCACAGCGAAAAACGCTGGCATCTCAGAAGCGGATTCTCGTGCGGGTTATCTGAAGATGATCCCCATTGGCGAGTTCGGAACGCCGCTCGATATCGCCAATGCGGCCCTTTATCTTGCCTCGGATGAATCACGGCACGTCACCGGCACGCGCATGGTTGTCGATGGCGGCATGCAACTGATCGGATAGGAGCAAGCATGTCGAGAATGCTGAAGTTCGGCCAGCCTTTGGGCGGCGTCATGCAAATCGCGCATATCGTCGATGATCTTGAGGCGGGCGCGGCGAAATGGGTCGAGGCGCTCAATATCGGTCCGTGGGTGATTTTAGAGCACTTCCAGGCGGACAATACGACCTACTATGGCGAGCCGACCAATATCGACCTGTCGATCGCGCTCGCTTATTCCGGCAGCATGTGTTTCGAACTGGTTCAGCAGAACAACGATGTTCCGTCAGTCTACAACGACCACATCGCGCAAAGCGGGCTTGGTGCTTTCCATCATTGGGGCGTGTGCACGGAAACATTCGATGAGGATCTTGCGGCCTACAAGCGAAAGGACATGCCAATCGCTTTTGCGGGCAATGTGCGCGCGGTTGGAGGTCTTCGGTTCGCTTACATAGACGCCATGGCGACAGCGCGCGGCATGATCGAACTTATCGAATGCGCGCCTGTGGTCGAGGACCTTTTCAATTCAATCAAGGAACAGGCTGAAGCCTGGGACGGTAAGACAGTCTTCATCCGTCCCTGACGCGGGGACGCTCTCAACAAGGGGAAAGAACTCATGACCACGCGATTTGCATGGGCGGCGATCGCCTGCGTTTCGACCTTGGCGGCGTTCACGGCTTCGGCTGAAGCGAGTGATTTTGAGGCGCGCTGCGTGGCGGTTTCGCAGAATGAAACGCTGCCAGAGGGATACACTGAAGCTGATGTCGCTGCGGCCTGCGCGTGCCTCGCGGCAAAGGCGGAAGCCGATCCGGCTGTAATGGCCGATCTCGAACCCGGCCTCGACATTCCGGATTTCGAAACAAGAATGAGTTCTGTCGGTCCGGCGGGAGCCGCCGCGATCGAATCTTGTCAGGGCTAGGCTTGCGCGTTTAGTCGGTGGTCTGCTGCTCTTCGGCGGGGCCGCCGATGGAGCGGAAGAAATTCACCGCGTTTGAAGCTTTGGCGAGCTGCGCCGCCACGAGCTGCTGACGAGCGGCATAGTCCGTCCGTTGCGCTTCGAGAACAGCGAAATAATCATCAACGCCGTTCTGGAAGCGCAGATCGGAAAGGTTGAAAGCTTTCGCCGAAGCTTCTGCAAGGCGCTCTGTCGCACTTACCCGTTCGTCAATCGTTTCGCGTGTCGCAATGGCGTCGGCGATATCGCGGAACGCCGATTCTATCGATTGCTCATATTGCGTCTTGGCGATATCGCGGTCGATTTTCGCGCCCGAAAGCTGGGCGAGGTTCCGGCCCCCAGTGAAAATCGGCACGCTGACGGAGGGTGCAAAGCGCCATACGCCGGTGCCTGGCGCAAAGAGATCGGTTAGCTCCGCGCTCGCCGTGCCGGCGCTGCCTGTCAGGAGAATCTGCGGGAAGAATGCCGCGCGCGCCGCGCCGATGCTTGCGTTCGCCGCCTTGAGCTGGTGCTCGGCGGCCTGAATGTCTGGCCGGTTCAGCAAGATGTCCGAGTTGAGGCCAACCGGAATGTCGTCGTTGACTTTAACTGCATCAATCGTCGAAGCGATCTTGAGATCATCCGGCGTTGCTGTTCCAAGGAGAAGGCGCAGGGCGTTTCGATCGCGTTCGACTTGCGCCGCGAGGGAGGCGGCGTCGGCTTTCGCTTGCTCAATGGAGATGCGGACGCGTTGCACATCGATATCATTGCCGACGCCGGAATCGAGAAGGCGTTCCGTGAGATCGAGCGACGCCTGCTGGTTTTTCACCGTCTCCTCAGCAATCGCCAGTAATTGTGTATCTGCGACGAGCTGAAGATAGGCGCTCGCGATTTCTGCGATGATTGTGACTTCCGCGGCTTTACGCGTTTCCTCTTCGGCGAAATAGCTTTCCAGCGCTTGCTTGTTAAGGCTGCGGACGCGCCCGAAAAGATCGAGTTCGTAAGAGCTCACACTTGCTGAAACCGTATTCTGCACGGTCGTAATCGGTTCGGTGCGGCCGGAGGTCGATGCGCCGACTATACCTGTGGCCGCGTTCGCGCCCGTGCGTTGGCGCGTATATTGGTAGCCGGCGTTAATGCTCGGCAGGCTGTCAGAGCGCTGGACGCGATAAAGGGCGCGCGCGCGTTCGGCGTTGAGAACAGCGAGGCGGAGGTCGCGATTGTTCTCAAGACCGGTTTCGATCAGGCGCTGAAGTTCCGGATCGATGAACACGGCGCGCCAGGAAACGAGCGCGGCGGTCTCATTCCCGCGTTCTTCTGCATAGGGAAGAGCGCTCGGCGCAGGCGAACTCGGTCGCTCATAGCGGGGCGCCATGGTGGTTGCGCAAGCTGACAGCGCGCTTGCGCAAAGCAGGCCTGCGATAATTTTTGCGGGCAGGGGAGCTGGCATCGGTCAGGCTTCCTGAGTTTGCGCCGCTGCTTGTTTCCGTGCGTCCGCGCCGCCGAATAGGCCGCGCACGAGCACGAAGAAGAGCGGGGTGAAGAAGAGACCGAGCATGGAGGCGGCTATCATCCCGCCGAGCACCGCTGAGCCGATCGCCATTCGTCCGGCCGCCCCGGCGCCTGAGCTGAAGACGAGAGGCAGAACGCCGAGCCCGAACGCGAAGGACGTCATCAGGATGGGACGAAGGCGCGTGTGCGCGGCTTCGATCGCCGCTTCGACAGCGGTGCGGCCCTGTTCCTGCAGCGCCTTTGCGAATTCGACGATGAGAATGGCGTTCTTCGCGGAGAGGCCGACAGTCGTCAACAGGCCGACCTGGAAGAAGATGTCGTTTGCAAATCCGCGCATGAAGGCGGCTATGACGGCGCCCATCACGCCGAGCGGCACGATCAGGAGAACGGAGACCGGCACAGACCAGCTCTCGTAAAGCGCGGCGAGGCAAAGGAAGACAATGAGAATGGAAAGGGCGTAAAGCGCAGGCGCGCGCGCGCCGGTCTCGCGTTCTTCCGCCGAGATGCCTGTCCACTCAACGCCGAAGCCGGAAGGCAATTGCTTTGCGAGCTCATCGATCCGTTTCATCGCGTCGCCAGTGCTGACGCCCGGCGCTGTGCCGCCGAGGACTTCTCTCGACGCGACGCCGTTGAAGCGCTCAAGTTTCGGCGAGCCGAACGACCATGATGTATCCGTGAAAGCAGAAATCGGCACGAGTTCGCCGGAAGCGTTCGGAACGCGCCATCTGTTGAGGTCTTCCGGCGTCATGCGGTAGTGCGTGTCCGCGGCGACATAGACGCGTTTAATGCGGCCGCGATCGAGAAAGTCGTTGACGTAAGTTCCGCCCATCGCCGTCGCGATCGTCGAATTGATCGTTGATTGCGACAAGCCCATTGCTTCCGCACGCTGATAGTCGATGTGCAGATCGAGCTGCGCAACATCTTCCAGCCCGTTGGGACGAACGCCGGCGAACATCGGGTCCTGGTTCGCCATGCCGATGAGCTGATTGCGGGCATTCATCAGCGCGTCATGGCCCAGTCCGGCGCGATCCTGGAGATAGAGGTCGAAACCGCTCGCCTGTCCAAGACCCGGCACGGCGGGCGGGGCGAATGCGAAGACCTGGGCGTCGCGAATTTGCGAGAATGCCTGCATGCACCGCTGCACAGTGGCTTGCACGCTCTTGTCGCGGCTCTTGCGTTCGCTCCAGTCCTTCATGGTGACGAAGGCGAGGCCCATATTTTGTCCGCTGCCGGCGAAGCTGAAGCCCGAAACGGTGAAGTAGTGCGCGATCGTATCGGCCTCTTCCTCTCGGAAATATTTCTTGATCTGTTCGAAGACAGCTTTGGTTCGGTCTTCCGTCGCGCCCGGCGGCAACTGCACCTGAACGAGGAATTGGCCCTGATCCTCGTCTGGCAGGAACGATTGCTTGATGCGCGTGAAGCCGAAACCGGTAGCGGCGCTCATAACGAGAAAGATGAGGAAGAAACGTGCGCTGCGGGCGAGCACATATTTGACGCCGCGTTTGTGGCCGCGCGAGCTTGCGTCGAACAGCCTGTTGAAGGCTTTCAGCGGCCCCATCAGCCTCGCCTGGAGGCTGCCGGGCTTTGGCTCTTTGTTCGGATCGTGCGGCTTCAAAATGGTCGCGCAGAGCGCCGGCGTTAAGATAATCGCCGCAAGAACCGAGAGAGCCATCGCTGAGACGAGCGTGATCGAGAACTGACGGTAGATGACGCCGGCGGTGCCGCCGAAAAACGCCATCGGCACGAACACAGCGGAAAGCACGGTGCCGATGCCGACAAGGGCGCCGGTGATCTGCTGCATCGACTTTCTTGTCGCTTCACGCGGGGCGAGGCCTTCTTCGTGCATCAATCGGTCGACGTTCTCGATGACGACGATCGCGTCGTCGACGAGAAGGCCGATGACGAGCACCATGGCGAGCATGGTGAGCGTATTGATGGAAAAGCCGAACGCAAAGAGCAGGCCGACGGTGCCGAGAAGGACGACGGGCACGGTGATCATGACGATCGCCGTCGCGCGCAGGTTCTGCAGGAAGAGGAACATGATGAGCGCGACGAAGAACGCCGCTTCGACAAGCGTCTTCAGAACTTCCTTGATCGATTCCCGCACGAAGGGCGTCGTATCGACCGGAACCGCAGCCCGCACTTTCGGCGGAAAATATTGTGCGAGTTCATCGACCATCGCACGGACGGCCTGAGCGGTCTGAATGGCGTTTGCGCCGGGCGCAAGCTGAATGCCCATACCCGAAGAGGTGGTGCCGTCGAATTCCGCATCGCTCAGATAGGATTCAGAGCCGAGTTCGACGCGCGCAACGTCGCGGACCCTGACTTGCGAGCCGTCTTCGAGCGTGCGCAGCGAGATGTTTTCAAACTCCTCAGGCGTCTGCATCAACGCTTTGACGTTGATCGTCGCGTTAAGGGCCTGGCCTTCGACATAGGGGCCGCCGCCAAGTTCGCCGCCTGTGACTTGCGTGTTCTGCTCGTTGATCGCATTCGTCACATCAAGCGGGGAGAGGCCGTAATAGGCGAGCGCATCAGGATCGAGCCAGATGCGCATCGCATATTGCGAGCCGAACACGCGAATGCTGCCGACGCCGGGAATGCGGCTGATCGGATCCTGAAGGTTGGATACGATATAGTCGGCAAGTTCCGTACGCGTATAGGAGCCGTCTGTACTCGTCACGCCGACGATCATCAGAAAGCCGCTGCGCGCCTTGGCGACAGAAACGCCGCGCCGCTGCACAGCCTGCGGGAGAAGCGGCGTCGCAAGGGCGAGCTTGTTCTGCACCTGCACCTGCGCGATGTCAGGGTCGGTTCCCGACTCGAAGGTCAGAGTGATGGACGACTGACCTTCGGAGCTGGAGCTGGAGCTGATATATTTTAGGTTGTCGATCGCCTTCATCTGCTGTTCGATGACCTGCGTGACAGCCTCTTCAACGGCCTGCGCCGAAGCGCCGGGATAGGTCGCGCTGATCGTGACGGCTGGCGGCGCAATGTCCGGATATTGCTCGACCGGCAGAGCAGTGATGCTGATCGCGCCCGCAAGCATGATGATGATGGCGATCACCCAAGCGAAGATCGGGCGGTCAATGAAGAAATTCGCCACGGCGGGCCTTCCTCTACTTATTGGTTCAGCGGGCGCGCGTTATCGGGCGCCGCCGCCGGAGCTGGTGTTCGCCGCGCCGCTTTGCGTCGTTTCAGCGATGAGCGAGCTGTCGACAGGCGTTACGGCGTCGCCGCCGCGGAAGCGCTGGAAGCCTTCGACGATCACGCGGTCGCCGGGGGCGAGGCCCTCGGATACGAGCCATTTGTCGCCGATGGTGCGCTCAGCGACGATCATGCGCTGCTCCGCTTTGTTTTCGGCGTTGACGACGAAGACGTAAGCTTCACCCGCTGGCGTGCGCATCACCGCACGCTGCGCGACAAGAATTGCGTCATCGCGAACAGCTTCGATGATCCGGGCCCGAACGAACATGCCGGGCAACAGAAGTTCGCTCTTGTTGGGGAAGAGCGCGCGCATGGTGACCGAACCGGTCGAAGGCTCGACGCTCATCTCCGTAAGCTCAAGGCTTCCTTTTTCGTCGTACTCGCCGCCATCTTCGAGGGTGAGCGCGACGCTGAGTTTGTCGCCATCGACGGTTTGCAGTTCGCCGCTCGCAAGCTTGCGTTTCAGACGAAGGATTTCAGCGCTCGACTGGGTGACGTCGACATATATGGGGTCGAGCTGATTGACGACGGCCAGCGCATTCGCCTGGTTGGCGGTGACGAGCGCGCCGACGGTGACGAGCGTGCGTCCGATCCGTCCGTCGATCGGCGAGGTGATGGTGGTGCGGTCGAGGTCGATCTTGGCGGAATCGCGCGCGGCGCGGGCGGAGCCGATGTCGGCCAGGGCCTGCTTGGCGGCGGCGACAGCGTCATCATAGTCCTGCTGGCTGACAGCCTTGGACTTCACCAGTTCAGCGAAACGCTTTTCTTTATTAGCGGCCGCAACAGCCAGCGCTTCGGCCCGGGCGAGGGCGGCGACGGCGCTGTTATAGGCGGCTTCATAGGGCGCCTTGTCGATCTGGTAGAGCGGGGCGCCGGCTTTGACCTCGCCGCCTTCGGTGAAAAGGCGCTCGGCGATTACGCCGGAGACCTGCGGGCGGATTTCAGCGACACGAAACGCATTCGTCCGCCCCGGCAAGGTGGCGGAGAGGGTCACTGATTCCGCGCGAATGGTCTCGATCGACACTTCCGGCGCATAGGCGCCGCCTTGGCCTTGCTGCGCGGAAGGGCCGCCGCACGCGGCGAGCAGCAATGCCGGCGCGCTAATCAGCGCTAAAAAACTCTTGCGAAACAGAAGCATGTAATTCCCTGAGGCTTCGGTGAGCAGTCGCCGCCGTGGATACGATTGCGTAACCTGCCTTGATTAGAATGAACGTTTATTCTAACTAACAGGTAAATAAGTCAAGCAAGGCCCGATCACGTTTTTTTGCGTTGCGGGAGGAATGTGGGAGCAAATGTCGGCAAGAGAAGCGATCGCCCTGAAAAGTGAGGACCGGCGGGAGAAGATTCTGCAGGCCGCCGAGCGTTGCTTTGTGGCGAGCGGCTTTCATGGCGCGCGAATGGCGCAGATCGCCAAGGAGGCCGGAATGAGCCCCGGCCACGTCTACCACTATTTCGACAGCAAGGAGCAGATCATCGCGGAGATGGTCCGCGCCCATTCCGGCGAAAAGCGGGAAATGGTCGAGCGCTTCGAGGCGGCGGGTGACAAGCTGGTCGATCATATGGTCGACAATCTTGAGGAAAGCATCGACTCCTCGACGGACCCATTCTGGTCCGCCCTGACCCTCGAAATGGCGGCGGAAGCGACCCGCAACCCGGAAATAGCCGAGGTGCTGCGCTCGACCGACTGCGAGATCAAATCGCGGGTCGTGGCCTGCCTCGCCGGTCAGTCCGGCAAGGAAGACATTGAAACACGCCTCGAAGTGCTGATCGCTCTCTTTCAGGGGCTCGGCGTGCGGAACATCATCAACCCCGAGCTCGACAAGGCCGCGGTCATCCGCGTCGTGAAGGAAGTCGTCGAGACGCTCTTTCGCCGGACGGGAAGCGAGAGCGGCGACATCTAGGCCGGGGGAATTGCGGCTTGGAGCCGCTACGAGACTCATTCTAGTCAGAGGGCTGACGCACAGAAGCGGAACGGTCAGCTCTCTGAATGTGATGCCCCTCTTGCTTGCGGCCATCGCCGCACTCGCCGTGATCGCCGTCATTGCGCTGGCGGTTGTTCTTTCCCACGCCCAAAGTCAGATGACGGAGCTTCGCGCCGAGCTTGCGCGGCGCAATGCGCTTGTCGGCGCCGCAGCGCATTTGCTGCGGACAAATCTTCAGAACGTAGTGGGGCTAAGCCGGCTTGCAGCCCGGGGCGATGGGTTCAATCCCGAAGCGACACGCGACAGGCTCGACAAGATCGCCCTTGCGGGAAGCGAAATGGGCGTTGTTCTTGACGATGCGCTCGCCATTTTCGACCTCAACGCCGACAGGTTGCGTATCCAGCAGGGCGTATTCAATCTCTTGGATCTGGTTTCCGAGGTTCGCAACGCCTTCGACCATGCGGCGCGCCGCAAGGCGCTCAATCTTACAATGACAGTCGTGCCTTCGCAGGGCGTTTGGCTTTCGGGCGACGCATCCTGCGTCCAGAAATGCGTCTCGGCGCTGGTCGCCCAGCTTGTCAAACAAACGAACGCCGGCGAGATCCGAATTGAAGCCTCGATCTCCGAGCCGAAGCCGTCTCGCGACTGCGATGTCACGATCAGCGTTGCAGCGGGCGAGGGCGGGCAGGACCAGTATATGCTGGACGCCTTTTTCAATCCGGCCAAACACCACCTCAATCCGAATGTCGAGCACGATCCCGCGGCGATGTTGTCGCTCGTGCTCGCCAAGAAGCTCGCACAGCGCATGGGCGGGGATATTACGGTGAAGGGCGCCTATGCGGGCGGCGTGCGTTTCGTGCTGACCATGAAGTCAAGCGTTGCGGCTGCGCCGGCGCCGCGGCCAGAGGCGGCGAAGCCGAAGGCGAGCGCCGATGCGCGCCCCGGCGAAATGGCGCTCCTCAAAGGGCTACGCGTGCTCGCCGTCGACGATGACGAAACGAACCTTATTGTGCTCGCCGGCTATCTGAAGATGTTCGGGGCGCGCGAAGTGCTCTTTGCGACGAACGGCGAAGAAGCGGTGCGCGTCGTTGAGGATGAGAGCTGCGACCTTGTCTTCATGGATGTCTACATGCCCGTGCTCGACGGTTTGGGCGCGACGGAGCGCATTAGGGCGCTCCCGGGCGATGAGGCGCACGTTCCGATCATCGCCCTTACGGCGGCGGCGCTCGACGCCGATAGAAAGCGATGCCTCGACGCGGGGATGGATTTCTTCATCGCGAAACCTCTTCGCGAGGAGGATTTGCGCCTCGCCATCATGCTCGTTTCACGCAAGGGTAGAGATGCCGAGGCCGGGCGCGCGTAGAGTTCCATTGCTACACTCTGCGTCATGTCGCCGAGATTGATATGCTTTACATCGAAGCTCGATTCGTATCATTCGGCGGCGCATTCGCTTGCAGGGTTCTCCTTCCGGAGAACATATTATTTCAGCTTCAGGAACGCTGAAGCTGCGCGGGGCGGGTTTTAGATTAATTGCGATTATCGGCTGTGGCGCGTGGCCCCGCGCGCAGGCATTAACAGATGATGAAAGATAAAATTGTCGCCACACTTGCCTTCAAATGAGGGTGATGTGCGTACGGATTAAGCATTACCTGTACCCCAATCAATTTTGCGGGGTGAAGTCATGTCTAATGCAGCGGCTAAAGTTCTCGTCGTTGATGACCTGGAAGACAATCGAAATGTTCTGAGCAGGCATCTGGCCCGTATGGGCTGCGACGTTTCCATGGCGACCAACGGGCGCGAGGCGCTCGACGCCATCAAGGACGACGACCATGAGATCGTTCTTCTCGACATCATGATGCCGGAGATGAACGGTTTCGATGTCATTGAGAAAGTCCGGGCGAACAAGGACGGCAAGCAGCCATCCATCATCGCGATTTCAGCGCGTCACGATACGGATGCGATCACGCGCGCGCTCAATATGGGCGCGAACGACTATGTTACGAAGCCCTACGATTTCCCGGTCGTCTGGGCGCGCGTTGAGAAGCAGCTCAACCAGGCTCGATCCATGTCGCTCGTGCGCGAGGTGAATACGCGCCTGATGAAGCGCATTCGAAAACTGCGCGAGAACGAGCATGTCACGCTCGAGGACACTGAAGGCGCTGTCGATGCAATCATCCGGACTGCGCTTCAATCGGTGCAACGCGGGGATCTGCAGAGCAAGCTCAATCACGAAGTGCGCACCCGTCTTCATCAAATTCTCGGCCTCTCGCAGCAAATGCAAAGCTACGATATCGAAAAGGCAGGACCCTTCGAGACAGAGCGTCGCTTCCGTCATATCGAAAAGAGCGGTCTCGGGCTTCTCGCGATTTTCGAAGACCTGACGGACTACATGACGCTTCAGGGCGGCCTTCCAGAGCCGGCCGACATGGATGTCAATTTGCGCTCGGCCGTTCTCCATGAATGGGAAATGCTTGGCGGACGCCAGGATATGTCGGCGGCCTCAATTGAGATTTTCACGAATGATCCGAAACAGACCGTCAAAGCGAGCCCTTATTATGTACGCAAAGCGATCGCGGCGGTGCTCTCCAACGCTGCGCGCTTCAATGACAAGCCGGCGCAAGTGAAGGTGCGGCTGTCGCCATTCTCTGAAGAGTTCTACCGCGTCGCGGTGGAAGACAACGGCATCGGCATTCCTGCAGACCAGCGTGTTGATGTGCTCGCGCCGTTCTATCAGGTCGATAACAGCACGACGCGCAAATATAATGGTCTCGGCCTGGGCCTCGCCATCGCGAACAGCGTCATGACGCTTCACAATGGTAAGATTGAGCTGAAAGAAGCGCCTTCCGGCAAGGGCGCGGTCGCCGAACTGTACTTCCCCTACACCCAGCCCCAACCCACGGCGTAATCCCCCCGAACGCCATTAAGGTAGGGCCCCAGCGCGGCGAGCTTACGCTCGCAGCGCTTTTTTATCGGTCGCTATACTTCGCGAGGAGAGCGCTTAGTTCAGCGAAGTTGATCGGCTTTGAAAGATAGTCGGAACACCCGGCGTCGAGGCATTTCTCGCGGTCGCCCTGCATGGCGTAAGCGGTGAAGGCGATGATCGGGAGCTCGCTATAGGTCTTGCGCACGCGAATTTGCTGGGCGGCGTCCCAGCCAGTAAGAACTGGCATGTTCATGTCGAGGAGCAGGACATCAAAGTCGCCGGCAAGAGCTTTTTCGACGCAGGCCTTACCATCCGAGACGAATGTGGGCGCATGCCCCGCGCGCTTGAGGAAGCGTTCGAGGATTATCTTTCCGTCGTCGTTGTCGTCCGCAACGAGAATGTTCAGAGATCGCATCTTCGCGTGTCCCATCGTCTCGAAAAACTAAGCGGCGGCTTCCTTGGCGCCGCCGCCATCTCGCACCGTCAGCGTAAAGACAGAGCCTTCGCCCGGCTTGCTGCGTGCGGTGATGTCGCCGCCCATGAGCTGAGCAAAGCGACGGGCGATGGGAAGGCCAAGACCCGTTCCGCCCGCGCTTGCCTGGTGTTCATTTTCGACCTGAGCGAACTCTTCAAAGATGGAGAGGCATTGATCTTCGCTCATGCCGAGGCCGGTGTCCTTCACTTCGAAGGCGATTATCCGGCTAGCGCCTTCTCCTTGGGCGGTGATCGTCAACGTTATTTCGCCAGCCTCAGTGAATTTCGCTGCATTGCTGAGGAGATTGAGAAGGCATTGCGTGACCTTCTTGCGGTCGATCAAAATCGTGTCGAGATTTCGCTGGCAACGCACGACCAGTCGGTTGGCGCGTTTGGCGACAAGCGGATCGACGCTGGCGCGTATTTCAGTCAGGAGGTCGCGGATGGAGATAGAAGAATAGGAAAGCTCCATCTTGTTCGCTTCGACCTTTGCAAGGTCAAGAACGTCATTGATCAGCGTGAGCAGATGCGCGGCGTTGACTTTGACGCGCTCGAGATCAGTGAAAGTTTGGGAGTCAGTTGTTCCCTCGTCCTGCTGATCCTGCATCATGAGATCAGTATAGCCGAGAATGGCGTTGAGCGGCGTGCGCAGCTCATGACTCATATTTGCAAGGAAGCGACTCTTTGAAAGGCTAGCTTGATCTGCTGTCTTTTTGGCTGCGGAAAGTTCGGCCGTCCGTTCGTTGATCGTCTGTTCGAGGCGGGCCTGCGCCTCCTGGAATGAGATCCGCATCCGCGTTACATCCGTGACGTCGCGCCCTGATATGAACAGTTGAACGGATTCTCCAGTGCGTCCCAGTCGCGCGACACGAAGGCGAAACAGGCGGTCTTGTTCAGCGCCGCGGAATGCTGCTTCGGACGCAGCCGCGCCGTCGACAACAGCCGAGTTGATGAGGTCCATCCAGGCGTTCTGGCCGCCGCCTTCCTTGAGAGCGAAGACATTCCAGACATAGTCGCCGACGCATTCATTCCTGGATTTCTTGACGAAGCTGAGCGCTGGCCGGTTGATTTCCGACACGACGCCGCGCTCGGAAACGAAGATGCAGATGTCTTCGTTCTCGTCAAAAGAAACGCGAATACGCGATTGCAGTTCCTCTTTTACTCTGCAAAGGGCCACCTCGCGGTCTGCGAGCTCGATGAATGCAAGGCGCTGGGTCATTCCATTGAGCGTTCCGAACTCGGCCGCGTACATTCTGGCGTAGCGCTTGACGCCCGCGCGATCAATGAACGCCATGATGGGCTGGTCAGTGTTCGCCATAACGCTCACATCCGCCGGAACGAAGGCGACGAAGGGCGCTTTACCGCCATCGATCTCTCGTGCTGGGAACATTTCCCGAGCCGCCGGGGTTGCATCGAGAACCCTGTTCTCAGAGTCGAGAATGATGGCGATCACGTCTCCGGGAAATTGCGAGAGGGGCGGAGAAGCGCCTTCATTCGGCGTATTGAGCTCAGCCCGTTTCGCGCGCGCCACATGGAAGACGCCAAGCACAAGCAAAATGGCCGCGCCGATCCAAAACGCATCATGAATTAATGCACTGCGTGCAGGCGTATCTAAGGCGCCGATTTCCGCAAACGCCGCGCCGGTCAGAACCAGGGCGCCGAAAAGCGCGCCTGCCGTGACCGGCATTACAACTGATTGCTGTTTGCCGTCGCCAATGCCTGCAATGCTCAAGAGGACGCCCAAGGGTGCAGCGGCCATAACGACAGCTGGCATGGCGCCAGTCCATGCAGCGCCATAGCCGGCCGCTGCGGCGATCAGACCATATCCTGCAGTCAGGAAGAATGCGCCTGCCAGTCCGATGACGATTGCAGCGATGGCGGAGGCGCGATAGCGCGACTGCATGTATGGGGCGAGAAGACCGCCTGAGAATAACAGCGTTACACCTAACGCATGCAGAAGCAGAGCGCCGGAAGTCTCGCCGTTGGGATTGGCGCCGACTACCAGTTCGATCGTGCAAAGCGGTGCGAATGAAAAGGCGACAGCGCCGAGTGCGAAAGGCGCGCGTGCATTGTCGTCACCGCTCTGCGCAAGGGCGAATGCCCGACGGGCCGCCACCAGCAACGCCGCGCAAATCAAGGGGGATGCAATCTGCCCGTAGGTCAATGAAGCCGGGTTCCCTGACTGTGGTGAGGCACGTTAATAAGAGCCGCCGGAAACGTCATCTTGCTTGTAGTTCAACAATATTAAGTTTTCCTTCACCTAGTTGCGCGGTTACCGGGCGATTAACGCTTCGGCTAAAAATGCGGCGCACGTCACCCTTAGGCGAGGGCGCCCGGATTTGCATAAAAGGCTGAATATCCTCCAAGGCTGAATGTCCGCATGGCTGAAGGCGGACTTTCACCCGGCTTACGAAGCGGGGTTGAGGATATGAGGCAGGCAGACGATCTACTCGGCGGAGCATCGGACGCGATTGCGCCGGATGCCGTGGCAGATGCGAGCGCGCTCGATCTGGGCGTTGCGCCTCGGCTCAAGGCGGAAGAGTTTCGCGCCGAGGACCTGGACGGCATCCTTGATGGCGTCTCCAGCACCGGCAATCTCAACTTCGCCGTATTGCACGCCGGCGTCGCAGATGCGCTAGGGCCGGTCCTTGTTGAAGGCGACGGCGTCCTGAACGGCGTTACGGTAGGCGTTTCCGATGCTGTAGGGATAGGCGGGCAAGCGCTATATGGACTTGATCAGGGCGACTTTTCAGTTTCCTTCGACGGATTTGACGGCGCGTTTTCAGGCAGCGAGGACGGCGGGTTCTTTGTAGAGGAGTCGAGCGGTCCGAAAACGCTTGATCATCTCACCTCTATCGGTGGATCAAATTCATTTACGGCGCAATTTTCGGCGTTGCCGATTGGCGCCGCTGCGAATGAGAGCACAGCGTCGACGACGCCTCCAGTCACCAGCGGCAACGATCCTGTTGGTCCCTCTGACGGGCTGGATAGCGTTGATCTTCCTTCCGTGGACATTCCGACGGTCGTTCAGCCGCCCGTGTCTACAGGCGGCGGCGACACTGGCGGAACCACGCCGGACGGAACCGACCCCGGCGCAGGCGGCGAAGGGGATGGCT
The DNA here is from genome assembly GCA_020638525.1 of Caulobacterales bacterium. GTDB lineage: Bacteria > Pseudomonadota > Alphaproteobacteria > Caulobacterales > Parvularculaceae > Amphiplicatus. Next base: position 24,728 of record JACKIL010000010.1, read on the forward strand.
CGAGCGGAATAGGCGATGCGGTCGATACAATTATCGATGACGTCGCCGATCTTCTTGATACGTTGACAGTCGCAGTCGGCGACACTGTCGTTCCGGTCGTAAACCAGGTAATCGACATCGTAGGCGACATCATCGCGCCGGTCGTTGATCTCGTTGATCCGGTCGTCGACGTTGTGACGGACGTCATCGACGTAGCGGTGGAAGAAGTTATCGATCTCGCTGGCGACGTCGTCGGGAGCGTAACGGACACAATCAACACTGGACTCGACATCATTGAAACAGTCGCGTCCCCGGTTCTCGATGCGGCGAATGATCTCCTTGGCGCAATCTCTTCCGGCGCCGGGGATGTCGCGGGCGAGCTTCTCGGCGAAGCTGGCGGAGCGATCTCAGATGTCGTTTCCGGTGCGGCGGATGCGCTCCTTACGCCTGTTGCAGAAATTGGCGAAAACCTCGCTAGCGCGGGCGCCGAGTTGGTCACCGATGTCGTTACGGTCGTGCTCGATGGCGCAGCCGGTGAGATTTTGTCGCCCGTCACCGACCTTCTGGGCGGGGCGGCCGATAATCTCGGCGACGCTTCCAGTGGAGCGCTGTCGAATGTTACGGATATAGCCGGCAGCGTCCTCAATCCCGTGGAGGATTGGGCGGAAAGCGTCGTGGATTCAGTCGCTGATGCAGCAGGCGGTGTCATCGACAACATCATTGATCAGGTAAGCGACCCGCTTGCTGATGCGGCTGATCCGGTTATCGACATTGTTGATGAAGTTGCAGACAGCCTCGCAGGCGCGCTTGACGGCGGCGCGGAGAATATCAGTGACGTCGTGGGTGACGTCACTGCTCCGGTCGAAGATGTCGTCGATCAGGTCAGCGACGTTCTCACAGATGTGGCTGATCCGGTTGTCGATATTGTCGATGAAGTCGCGGACAGTCTCGCAGGCGCGCTCGACGGCGGTGCGGAGAATATCAGTGACGTCGTGGATGACGTCACAGCTCCGGTCGAAGATGTCGTTGAGCAGGTAAGCGATGGCCTTGCCGATGCGGTTGATCCGGTTGTCGATATTGTCGATGAAGTCGCGGACAGTCTTGCAGGCGCGCTCGACGGCGGCGCGGAGAATATCAGTGACGTCGTGGATGACGTCACAGCTCCGGTCGAAGATGTCGTTGATCAGGTCAGCGACGGTCTTGCCGATGCGGCTGATCCGGTCGTCGATATTGTCGATGAAGTCGCAGACAGTCTCGCGGGCAGCGCAGACGGCGCCATACAAGATATTGCGGATGGCGCGGGTGACGTGACAGATGGAGTCAATGATGCAATCGCCGACGTGACTGATCAAGTCACCGGCGGCGCATCAGATCTTGGCGATTCGCTTCTCGATAGTCTCCTGCCGGATTCCGGAAGCGGCGATAATCCGCTGGTCGAAGTCGATCTCGCATTGTCGACTGGCGACAGCGCCGCCGGCGATACGAGCGCTGATGGCGAAGGCGCGCTACTCGACATCAACGGCGCGACGCCGCTTTCTTCAGATGATGTCGGCGGAGGCGGATATATCGATGAACTTCTTTCCGGCTCTGATGCAGAAGTGTCGGTCGGCGGCGGCGAAACGATAGATGTCGTTGAAGTGGTTGACGAGAGCGGTCTTACCGAAGTCGTTCCCGATACTGGACTTGTCGATGAAGGTGCGCTCGACGTCGATGGCGTTCTTGATCCGATTAGCGATGCAGTGAGCGATGCTACGGATCTTCTCGACGGCCTTGGCGGCGACGCAGATCTTTCGATCGATATATCGGACACTGGCGATGTGAACGGCGATCTCATCAGTGATTTAACGCTCGACTCCGGCCTCGATGACGCCGCCGGAGACATTCTTGGCGGTTCTGACCTGCCCGAGCCAGACGTGAATCTCACGGAAGGCCTGCCTCTTGTCGACGATAGTCTCGGCTCTCTGGGTCATCTTGGCGGCGGGCTCTTTGGATGAGGTCCGGCAAGGGGGAAAGAGGCGCATTGTCAGCGGGGCGCGCGCGCCTGGCTGAACTGATTGTCGGCAGCATCTTCATTAATGTCCTGGCTGTCGCCCTGCCGATCTTCTCGATGCAGATCTATGACCGCGTGTTGCCGGGCAAGGCGGCCGCGACACTTACCGTGCTCGCCGCCGGCGCGTTAGTCGCCATTGGACTCGAAATCGCATTGCGTCTGGCGCGGGCGGATTTGATCTCCCAGAACGGCGCCGCCTTTGAGCGAAACTTGTCGCGTGCAGCGATAAATCATGCACTCAACTCATCGGTGATGGATGGAGACATCCAAACGGCGTCGCAGAAGCTTCAGAAAATGCAAGCTGTACGCTCTTTGCGCGATTTTCATTCCGGCTACGCCGTCACAGTGCTCATCGATTTCGCCTTTGTCTTCCTCTATCTCGCTCTGGTGATGAAGATTGGCGGGCTCGTCGTGCTAGCGCCGCTCGCCATCGTCACGCTCATCATCATAAATGGCCTCGTTGGCGGCCTGAAGTTGCGTGATACGATCACCGCGAGAAAGAACGCCGACAACGTACGCTATGAATTCCTTGTCTCGACATTGCAAAGCATCAGCGCGCTCAAATGCTTTGCGCTGGGCGGACTCTTCGCGCGGCGTTACGAGCCGCTTGAATACAAGACGAGCCTTGCAAATTTCGAGGTGTCGCGCACTTCGGCTCAGATCCTGAACACCAGTATGGTTCTCGGTAACCTGATGACTGCTGTAGTCGTGACGCTTGGCGTGACGACAGCGGTCAATAGCGGGCTCTCGATCGGCGCGCTCATCGCTTGCGTGCTGCTCTCGGGAAGGCTCATTCCGCCGCTCCAGCGCGGGATTATCCTCTGGATCAAATATCAGGAATATGATGCGAGCCGCACACAATTTCTCTCGCTTTTCGAAACGCCGCAGGAGCGCGGATCGTCGGGCGATCGAGTAAGTACGGGCGGCGGCCGCCTTCTTGAGCTTCACGGCGTTACGATTGCGCGGCGCCGCGCTGGCGCTCCTTTGCTGGCTTCATGCTCAGCTGCATTCGATGCGGGCGATCTCGTGCAGGTTCGCGCGGAGAACACTCGTCAGGCTTCGCAGGTGCTCCGTGTCGTCGCCGGGCTCGCCGGCGCGAACGAAGGTGCGATCTTCATCAACGGCAAGGAACTCGATGCCGTGCCGATGACGCGGCGGGCGGAGCATGTCGGTTATCTTGCGGCCTCCGCTGAGCTCTTTAACGGCACGATACTTGATAACCTCACCAGCTTCGGCATTCGCGACCAGCGCCGCGCCCTCGAGATTGCGCGCAATCTCGGGATCGACCGCGATGTCGCGCAAATGCCGAGCGGCTGGAACACGGTCATCAGCGGCAGGCTTAGCGACGAAGCGCCGACGGGGCTGCGCCAACGCATTGCCATCGCGCGAGTGCTAGCCGCACGACCGAAAGTCGTTCTCTTCGATGAGGCCGCAGAGCTTCTCGACAATCGAAGCTACGACCTTCTGATCTCGACGCTCATTTCGTTGCGTCAGGAATGCGTGATCCTCTTCAATACGACCGACGAAAATTTGCTTGGTCTGTGCAACCGACAGCTGGTGCTTCGCCCGGACGGAAGAACAGCTCTTTTTGGAGCAGGACGGCTCGCGCACGCGGCAGGCCGGGGGCTGATGCCAGTATGAACCTCTCTGACGCACCGAGCACGGAAACAAACGCCGCCCACGCAAAAGGCAAGGACGAGATGCGTGCGCTCTATGAGCGCCTGCAATCCCTTCGATGGACGAGCGGATTCGAAGGCGCTTATGCGGCATGCTTCTGCGCTCTGCTGACATCTCTCGATCGCGCTCGAAGCGTGCGCGAAGTGACTGAGATTCTCCCGCATTATGAAGAACGCTTTGCGCTTCTCGATTTTCTGAATGCGATGGTCAATCTCGGATTCCATCCGCAGCGCCGTCGCTTCCGGTCTGGGGAGGCGATCGACACGCCTGCTCTCGTCGTCGCGGAGCGCGGCTTGACTGGGGAAGGGCGGCCGTTCGTCATTCTCGGCATCGAGGAGAAAAACGGCGCACGCGTCGCGACAGTCTTCGATGGAGAAGCGATGACTGTCCGCAGAGAAGAGCTCGCCAATTTGCGGGAACTGCGTGGCGGAGTTCTGTACGCCTTCAAGCGCCAGAAGCAGGAAAGCGTCGAGAATGCTGCGCTCATGCGCGCGGGCGCAGGCTATGGCTGGTTTCGAACTCTCGCAATTCGCTTCTACAGGCTCTTTGCGCAGATTCTCACTCTCAGCCTCTTCATCAATATTCTGGGGTTGTCGACACCGCTCTTCATCATGCTGGTCTATGATCGCGTTATCGCCGCGAGAGTGACTGAAGCTCTTCCTTACCTTGTCGCGGGCGTTTCCGCCGCGATCGCGGCGGACTGGGTGTTGCGCTCCATCAGGTCGCACAGGCTCGCCTGGATTGCGGCGCGTATGGACAACATCGTCGGAAATCTCACATTTTCGAAGCTTACGAAACTGCCGGCGCAGACGAGCGATAATGCTTCGGTGACAGCGCAGCTTCTGCGTCTGCGTTCCTTTGAATCGCTGCGCGATTTCTTCAGCAGTGCGGCGTTCATGTCAGTAATGGAATTGCCGTTCGTCGCGATTTACATACTCGCCATTCTGCTGCTTGGAGGTCCGATCGCCGCCGTTCCGATCGCCTGCATTCTCGCTTATGTCGTGCTTTTTGTACTCATGCGAAAGCGTATCGGCATTGATATTCGCCGGACGGCGCATACAGGAGCGGCGAGCCAGCGCTTCCTTCTCGAAACATTCGCCAAGAAGACGGATATTCAGACCGCAGGCCTCAATCAGAAATGGGCTGAAAAATACGCAGCGCTTTCCCGGCGCGAGTTCGATGCGTTCTCCAGGCTCGTCTTCGCTGGAAATCTTGCTGAAACGCTCGCCCACGCCATCACGCTGGTGGGCGGCGTCGCAACCCTTTCATTTGGCGCGTTGATGATTTTCTCTCATCAGATGAGCGCCGGGGCGCTTATAGCTTGCCTCATTCTGACGTGGCGCACGCTAACGCCCTTCCACAATTTCTGCGCAGTCATTCAACGCTTCGAGCAGATTCGAAACAGCGTCATCCAGATCGATGCGCTGATGGAGATCGCCGCCGATGAAGAGGAGAGGACAGGCGGCGCAGCTCTCAGCTCGTTGCGCGGGCGAGTTGCCTTCGAGCGGGTCGGCCTTCAGCTCGGCGCGCGTTCATCGCCCATTTTTATGGACCTCTCTTTCACCGCCAAGCCTGGCGAGATCATTGGTTTCACCGGACATAGCGGGTCCGGAAAGTCGCTTCTTCTGAAACTCGTTCAGGGTGTTTACGAAGCTTCATTCGGCGCCGTTCGCGTGGATGGCTTTGACATTCGCCAGCTCGACTCGAACCGCCTTCGCCGGATGATCTCCTACATCCCGCAACAGCCACAGCTTTTCACTGGCACGATTGAAGAGAACGTTAGGCTTGTACGACCTGAGGCGACGAGCGACGAGATCTGGGCGGCTCTGGAAATGGCTGGCGCAGCCGAACAGATCAAAGCGCTGCCCGACGGCGTATTGACGGATGTGACGAAGGATCGGCGCCTGTCCTTCGAACTGCTCATGCAAATCTCGATTGCCCGGGCCTATCTCCTCGACGGCAAACTCTTCCTAATCGATGAGCTCCCGAATTCACTCCTGATGAACTCGGCCGGCAAACGCTTACGCATGTTTCTGCGCGAAAGCGCTGGGCGGCGATCCGTATTCATCGCCTCGCAGAATCCCGAAATGCTCGACCTCTGCGATCGGGTTTTCGAGGTGACTTCATTCGGTCTGAAGCCGGTTCGAGACAATTCTTCCTCAAACGGAAAATCTGCAATGGAGAGGGTGGCGTGACAGCGACGGCAGCTTTGAGTGGCGTTCGAAATGCGGTTGCGGGTCGCCAGCGCGACGATCTTCGTTACCTTGCATCGTCTATCGAGCTTGAGGAGCCGACGCGTCTCAAATCCCTTGGAGGCGTCACTTACGCCGTTTCCGGCCTTGTGGCGGCATTTCTTCTGTGGGCGTCTGTTGCGAACATTCACGCCGTCACGCGCACGAGCGGGGAGGTGGCGCCGAGTGGTTCTCTGCGTATCGTTCAACATCAGGTTGGCGGCGTCATTCGTGAAATCCTCGTTCAGGAGGGCCAATTGGTCGACGAGGGGGAAACGCTTGTGCTTCTCCAGGGTGACGGTGTCGTGGAAGATCTTCAACAGGCTCGCGAGAAGCAATTGGCGCTGCGCGCGCGTGAGGAGCGCCTTCGCGCATTCCTCGACGATCGTGAACCGGACTTCAGTCAATTGAAAAGCGCTCAACTCGGTTACGTGGAAGAGCAACGCAACACCTTTCTCAGCATGCAGGCGGCGATCAATGAAGAGCGTAAAGTACTGGAACAGCAACGCAGTCAGAAATATCAAGCTTATTCGGCGTTGAAGGAACAGCTCTCCACAGTCGAGCGGAATCGCGAGATCACGCAGAAGATCTATGACAGCCGCAAGGAGCTAGTCAAAGAAGGCTATTATCCTCGCGTTCAGTTTCTGGAGACGGAACGCAATCTCAATGAGCTCATTGGGGCGGAGCTGCAGTTGAAGCGCGATATCGAGCTCGCGCAGACGGCGCTCGCTGAATACGATCAACGGCTCGAACTGCAGGGCGCAAAGTCTCGCGACGAGGCGTATGTCGCGCTCGACAGCATTACAGCTGAACTGGCCCAAAACAGGGAAGTCGTCGAAAAGCTCGAAAATCGCCTGAGAAGTCTCGCAGTGACGTCTCCTGTGCGCGGGCTCGTCAAGTCGATGAGCGTCAATTCCGTCGGCGGCGTCGTCGGACCCGGCCAGGTCATTGCGGAGGTTGTTCCCCTTGATGAAGAGTTGATCGTCGAGATCAAGATTTCGCCAAAGGATATCGGGAACATTCAGGCGGGCCGCGCTGTCGACGTCAAATTCAGCGCCTATGATTATTCTCAGTTCGGCTCGATCCGCGGCACGCTCGACTATGTATCGGCGACGACTTTTTCAGGGCCGGGAGGTGAGCGTTTTTATCGCGGCAAAGTCAAACTAGACAAAAACTATGTCGGAGACGACCCCGATCACAACATTATCATCCCGGGCATGACTGTTATGGCGGACATCATTCTCGGGGACCGCACTTTGCTCGCGCATCTTCTCTCACCCGCACAAAAAATCGCCGGCGGCGCATTCAAGGAGTAGATTATGGATCACGCGACGCATCTTCCTCCTTTGGCTTCCGCGCGCGAGATATCGGAAGACGCAAGGGCCTATATTCTTTCGGGGGATGAAGCCGGCCTTTCGGCTGCCTGGCGCGTGCTCGAAGCGCGCGGGTGCTTGTGCGCGCGAGCAGCGAACGAGGCGGATCTTCTGAAGGAGTTCGCAAGCTGCAATAAAAAAAAGAAGCTCCTTCTCGTCGATTGCGGCGTCAGCGATGCGGAAGAGTTCTCCAGTCTTTCGTCGAGATTGCCAGGCGATGTCGTGACAATCGTGATCTGCAAGGGTGCGGACTATGAGAAGGTGTCTGCCATCGTAGGGCCCGGCGCTTTCATGATCCTTCGCGCTCCGATGGCGACGGAAACGCTTGAATCCGTCATCGACGCGGCGTTGCATGAAGCGGGGCGCCGCGCTGCTTTGAAAGAGGAATGTCAGCTCTATTTTGGCGCGCTTAGATGGGCGGAAGCGGCGAAGTTCACTTTCCGCACGCTCGACGAAATTGAGCCGCTCGCGCGCCTCTTGTCATCTGCATTTCCCGATCAAGAGGGGGCGATGAAGGGGCTTCGCGAGCTGATGCGCAACGCCGTCGAGCACGGCAATCTCGAAATCGGGTTCAAAGAGAAGTCCCGGCTTCTCGAAGATAACCTGCTTTCCGGCGAGATCGCGCGACGGCTCGTCGATCCGCTCTACGGCGCGCGCGTCGTAGAGGCGGTGCTCGCGCGCAAGCCGGAAGGCGTCTATGTCATCATCAAAGATCAGGGCGCAGGGTTCGACTGGCGCGAGTTCACGAAATTTTCGCCCTCGCGCGCAGCATATAAGAATGGCCGCGGCATTCAGATCGCGCGGCTCACCTGCTTCGATAAGCTGGCGTTCAATGAAGCCGGCAATCAGGTGACGGCGTTCAGCGCCCTCAACAGCAACGCTCAGGCCTGAGGCGACCCGGCGCGCTGCGCCGGGTCAAGCAAGCGTGGCTATTCAGCCGGCGTCGCCTTGCCGAGTTTGGAATTGTGCGTTCCGTACAGGAAGTAGACGATCACCGAGCCTGCGACGAACCATGCAAAGAAGATGAGCACGCGCATCTCGACAGTCGTGATCAGGTAGAGGCATGACACGATGCCCAGCACCGGCGTCAAGGGATAGAGCGGCACCTTGAAGCCGCGCTCGAGGTCCGGATGCGTGCGTCGCAGGTACATCACCGTGAAGCAGACGATCGCGAAGGCCGCGAGCGTGCCGACCGAAGTAAGGTCGCCGAGCGTGTTGATGTCGAAGACGCCGGCGGCGATTGCGACGACGGCGCCGACAACGATCGTGTTGATCCATGGCGTCTTGAAGCGTGCATGCACCTTACCAAAGAGACTCGGCAGCAGGCCGTCATTCGCCATCGTGTAGAAAATGCGAGTCTGGCCGTACATGAGAACGAGAATGACCGAGGTGAGGCCCGTGATGGCGCCGACTTTCACGGTGAGCGCGAACCATTTCCATTCCGGACCGAAAGCGTCGACGGCGACGGCGACAGGGTCTGGCACGTTGAGCGTCGTATAAGGAACGACAAGCGTCATCACCGCTGCGACAAGCATGTAAAGCGTCGTGCAGACGATGAGCGAGCCGAGAATGCCGATCGGCATGTCACGTTTCGGATTTTTTGCTTCCTGGCCAGCGGTCGAAACGGCTTCGAAGCCGATATAGGCGAAGAAGACGATTGAGGCGGCGCGCATCACGCCGCCAATGCCGAATTCGCCGCGTTCGCCAGTCGCAGGCGGAATGAACGGTTCCCAATTGTGCATGTACTTGCCGAGATGCGGCAGAATCACCGCAAGACCGATTCCGATAAACGCGAGAATGACCGCGACTTTGATGGCGACGATGATGTTGTTGACGGTCGCCGATTCCGAAACGCCGACCATCAGCAGGAGAGCAAGCGCACCGCAGACGAGGGCGGCCGGCATGTTGAAGAGGGCGGTGATCGTTTCGCCGTCCGCGAGCGTGATGACATGGCCCATCGGCGCCGTAAGCACTGGCGGAATCACCAGTCCGAAGTCTCGTAATAGGCTCACTACATACCCTGACCAGCCGACGGCGACGACCGAAGCGGCGAGGCCATATTCAAGCAGCAACAGCGCGCCCATGATCCATGCAGCGAACTCGCCAAGCGTCGCATAGGAATAAGTGTAGGCCGAACCTGAAACCGGCAGCACGGAGGCGAGCTCCGCATAGCAAAGACCGGCGAAGGCGCAGACAATGCCGGCGACAACGAAGGACAGCATGACGGCAGGCCCAGCGTGAAGCGCGGCTGCATTGCCCGTCCGCACGAAGATGCCAGCCCCGATGATGCAGCCGATGCCGAGGAAGATGAGGTTGAGCGGCCCGAGCGTTCGCTTGAGCTCTCCCCGCGAATACTCCGCCTGGACCTGTTCGACTGTCTTGCGTCGAATGAGCCCGCTGGCGAAGCTCGGCCGCGTTTCGACAACGGGCTGTTTCGCTGACTTGTTGTCACTCATTGATTCTTATTCCCTTGCTGACCGCGCTTCGGCGGGGCGTGTTTCAACTGGAGTGCAGATGTCTGTTAGGTGAGCAGGGCGGGCGCGCAGGAAAAAATTCTGCGCGGGGGAGGACTGTCTGCAATGGAGGTGGCGGGCGCGCGCGAAGGCGACATAGATCAGCTTTTTCTCCACAGCGCCCCAAGGAGCTGGCTACGGGCCGCGCTGCCAGCCCGGCACACTGCTCCAATTCTGGAATAATGCAAACTAGAACGAATAGGGGGCGCGACCGGCGGGAGCAGAAAATCGCGCAGGAATCCGAGGTGTCTGAGCTCAATAAATTTATTTACTTCAATGGGTTGAGCGTGTTTCGCGCAGGCGAATTCCTAGTGAGCGTCCGCAAGTCCGTCCCTCCGGCGCCGGATCGTCTGCGGACAGCTCAAAAGACGCCCACTTTGGTAGTCGGTGAACGGATTTTGCGGCGCCGAAAAAGAATCAATTGAAATGTAAAGTATCTGCCTTTACCATCATTGAGCACATCATCGCGGCGTCCGCGCGATTTCGTCGCCTCTGTCTTCGCAAGGGAGCCCGAATTGGCCGAAAGATCTTTTGCAAAAGAGGTCCAGCACCTTCGGATCGGCGAGGGGGAAGTCTTTTACGGCGAGGGCATCCTCGCGGTCACGAAGGCGCTTCTTCAGGCGGGCGTTTCCTATGTCGGCGGGTATCAGGGCGCGCCGATTTCGCACTTGATGGATGTTCTGTCGGATGCGCAGGAAATTCTCGGCGAACTGAAAGTCCACTTTGAGGCGAGCGCGAGTGAAGCGGCGGCTGGCGCGATGCTCGCCGCGTCTGTGAACTATCCCTTGCGCGGCGCAGTGACCTGGAAGTCGACGGTGGGAACTAATGTCGCCTCCGATGCTCTGGCGAGCGTCGCCTCAAGCGGCGTTATGGGCGGCGCGCTTGTCATCGTCGGTGAGGATTACGGCGAAGGCTCCTCCATTATGCAGGAGCGCAGCCACGCCTTCGCGATGAAGTCGCAGATGTGGCTGCTTGATCCGAGGCCTAACCTTGAGTCGATCGTCGACATGGTGGAACGAGGATTTGAGCTTTCAGAAGCTTCGAATACGCCCGTCATGCTCGAACTGCGCATCCGCGCTTGCCACGTCTACGGATCGTTCAAGGCGAAGAATAACGTCACGCCGGCTTTCACCTTGCGCGAAGCGATGGAAAACCCGGTGCGCGATTACAGCCGCGTCGTGTTGCCGCCATCGAATTTCGTTCATGAAGTCGAGAAGGTCGAAAAGCGCTTGCCGGCGGCGATCGAGTATATTCGTTCGCATAAGCTCAACGAATTTCTGGGTGGCCATAAAGGCGATGTCGGGATTGTCGTGCAGGGCGGCATTTACAACACCCTTATTCGCGCGCTCGAAACCGCCGGTCTTTCCGACAGCTTTGGCGAAACGGACATTCCAATATATTGCCTCAACGTGACCTATCCATTGATCGATGAAGAAGTGAGAGGCTTCTGTCTCGATAAGCGCGCGGTGTTGATGGTTGAAGAGGGGCAGCCGGATTATCTCGAGCAGGCCTTCAACTCGATCCTGAAGAACGCCGACATTCCGACAAAAGTCGTGGGCAAGGCGGTCTTGCCTCATGCGGGCGAATATACTGGGCAAGCGTTGTTGCAGGGCTTGCGCGCTTTCCTTCGCGAATATGCGCCGCACTTACTGAAAGACGACAAGCAGATTGATGCGATCTCCGTTCCGGCTGAGATTCAAAAGGGCGTCGCGAACGTCGTGCCGCAACGCCCGCCGGGCTTTTGCACTGGGTGCCCGGAACGGCCCGTCTTCTCCGCGATGAAGCTGCTGCAAAAAGAAATCGGCAAGTTTCATGTCAGCTGCGATATCGGCTGCCACCTTTTTTCGATCCTTCCACCGTTCGATATTGGCAACACGACGATGGGGTATGGTCTTGGCTGGGCGGGTTCTTCGGCGTTCGGCGCCAAAGCTGACAAGCGTACTGTCGCTATCATGGGCGATGGCGGTTTTTGGCATAACGGTCTGACAAGCGGCGTCGGCAACGCCGTCTTCAATAAGAACGACAATATTCTCGTCATTGTCGACAATGGCTATTCGGCGGCGACCGGCGGGCAGGACATTCTTTCTTCGCGCGCCGATAACAAGACGAAGAGCACCAACAACCCGATATCGCGCGCTGTGCGCGGCGTCGGCGTTGAATGGGTCCGCGAGGTCAACACCTATAATATCGGCCGCATGAAGGCGACGCTGAAAGAGGCGATGACAACCGCGTTTGCGGGGCCAAAGGTCATCGTCGCTCAATCGGAGTGCATGCTCAATCGCCAGCGCCGCGAACGGCCGCTTCGCGACAAGGCGATCAAGGAAGGAAAGCGCGTCGTACGCGCGCGCTTCGGGGTCGATTCCGACACGTGTACGGGCGATCATGCATGCATCCGCCTTTCAGGTTGCCCATCGCTTACATTGAAAGATAACCCTGATCCGTTGCGCGATGACCCGGTCGCCTATGTCAACAATGACTGCGTCGGATGCGGCGTGTGCGGAGAGAATGCGCATGCAGCCATTCTATGTCCTTCATTTTATCGCGCGGAACTGATCTATAACCCTTCAGGTTGGGACAGGTTGCTTGATCGCTTCCGCGGCGCCGTCATCCGCTTCTTCCAGAAGCGCGGTGAAAAGGCGCGTGCGAAATACGCGTTTGGAGCCTGAAGATGACGCAAGCGCGCGCGATCAAGATTGCGGTGACGGCGCTCGGTGGGCAGGGCGGGGGCGTTCTCGCCAACTGGATTGTCGCAGTCGGCGAGCGCGCCGGCTATATTGCGCAGACGACCTCTGTTCCGGGCGTCGCGCAGCGTACCGGTGCGACCGTCTACTATGCCGAACTCTTCCCGGAGAGCGCTGCACGCGAAAAGGGCAAGGCGCCGGTGCTTGCGCTCATGCCTATGCCCGGCGACGTCGATGTCGTCGTCGCAGCGGAGTTGATGGAAGCGGGGCGCGCCATAGCGCGCGGGTTCGTCACCTCGCAAACGACGCTCATCGCCGCCTCACACCGCGAATATGCGGTCGTCGAGAAGATCGGCATGTCAGACGGGCGACGTGACTCATCGAGCGTCATCGAGGCTGCGAAGAAAAGCGCCGGCCGTTTCATTCTCGCCGACATGCAAGGGGCTGCCGCCTCTTCCGGCGCGATGATCAGCGCTGCGATGTTCGGCGCGCTCGCGGGCTCTGGCGCACTGCCGATTGAACGCAAGCATTTCGAAGAGACGATCCGCAAAACGGGCCGCGCCGTCGAGAGCAATCTCGCCGCATTTGAGAAGGGCTTTGAGGTGGCGCGCGCGGCGGCGGCGACAGAGCCAGCAATCGAACGCCGGCGCAAGACGGATATTGCGCCGCAGCCGGCGCCAGCTGTCCGCCCTCTTGTCGACCGCGTTCAGAACGAATTTCCCGCCGAGTGCCGCTCCATACTGCTGGAGGGTCTCAAGAAGGTCGTCGACTATCAGGATCCGCGCTATGGCGCGCTCTATCTCGACCGTGTCGCTGATGCGCTGGCAACAGACAAAGCGGCCAATGGCGAAGGGCATGGCTGGAAGCTGACGAGCGCGATCGCAAAGCATCTGGCGTTGTGGATGGCCTATGAAGACGCCATTAGAGTCGCCGATCTGAAGACGCGCGGCACTCGTTTTGAGCGCATCCGCAAAGACGTGCGCGCGGCGGATGGGCAGATTATTCATCTCGCCGAATTCTTCCATCCTCGTGTCGAGGAGTTCTGCGATCTGCTTCCATCAGGGATTGCCAAACCAATTCTCTCATCCAGCGGCGCGAGTAAGTTCGTCGGCGGCTTTCTTGGCGGCGGGCGGCGCATTCCGACGACGAAGCTCAGGGGTTTCCTGATGCTGTCCTTCCTGTCGTCGCTGCGTGTCATGCGGCGCGCGAGCTATCGTTTCAAGCTGGAGGAAGGACGTATCCGCGCCTGGCTTGAAACAGTGAAACGCGAAGCGGCGGGCAATTACGATCTCGCTTGCGAAATCGCAATGCTGCAACGCCTTATCAAAGGATACGGTGACACGCATGAGCGTGGTCTTGGAAATTTCACCCGCATTATGGCTGCGCTCGACGAAGTGAAGGCGCAAGGCGACCCTGCAGGCTCGCTCGCCGCGTTGAAGAAGGCCGCGCTCGCCGATGAAGAAGGCGTCGCGCTTGGTGCGGCGCTGCGCCGCCTGAAGCAGGCCGCGTAAAGGGACTCGTGAAGATGGCCACGAAAAAGGGAACAGGAAGGAGCGTGGGACCGGCCGATCCTGATTTCCTGCTTGAGGATTACGTCCTCTACAATCTCGTGCGCGCGACTGCTGTTTACAGCGAAGAGATGGCGAGCGCGCTTAAGGCCTATGCCCTCGACATGACGAAGTGGCGCATTCTGATGCTGCTCGACGACAAAAGTCCGAGTTCCGTCGGCGAACTCGCCCGCCGCTCCGTAACGAAGATGCCGACCTTGACGCGCATGTTGACGCGGATGGAGAAGGAAGGCCTTATCGTACGCACCGCGTTTGAGGATGATCGCCGCGTCGTTGAAATCACCATGACGCCAAAGGCCGTCAATGCGCTCAGAATGGTGCAGTCGATTGGCCAGCGCGTTTTCGAGCGCGCGGTCGAGGGGATCAATCCCAGCGACCTCGAGATGATGACGCAGACTCTGCAACGCATTCGCGAAAACCTGACGCGGTCGCCCTACGAGACAGTCGATCAGCGCGCTGACTTTGAACGGCTTGCTGGAGAAGACGGCGAACGGAAGGCGCGCGCGGGATGAGCAAACCTGGAACAATCTGGGAAATGTTTCTGCGCTCGGCCTCGCGTTTCGAGAGCAGGCCATTCCTCCATGCGCCTGAAGAAACGGCGCGCGCTTACAACATCGCGGATACAGACTACACCTTTGGCGAAGCGCTCGCCGCCGCGGAGGCGATGGCGAAACGTTATGCCCGCATCGGCTGCGCGCCGGGGCTCCGTATCGGTCTGGCGCTCGACAATCGACCTTCGTTCTTTCTGCATTTTCTTGCCGTCAATTCTCTCGGCGCGAGCATCATGCCCATTAACAGCGCGATGCAACCGGAAGAACTCGCCTATCAGATTGCGCACAGCGAATGCGCGCTCATCGTTTCAGCGCCGCAGCATGTGGAGAAGTTGCGCGCGATCGCGGGCGGTCTTGAGCGCCGTGTCGATATCGTCGAGGCGTCAAGTCTCGCAAGCGCGCCGATGCTTGCGGGAACGCAAGGCGTGGGGGGGGCGGGCGGCCTAGAGGCGGAGGCGGCGATTCTTTATACTTCAGGCACGACAGGATCGCCCAAGGGCTGCCTTCTCTCGAACGACTATTTCATCGCCATTGGCGAACTGTACACAACGATCGGCGGGCTTTGCCGCTTTGACGAGGGAAGTGACCGCCTGATCACGCCGCTGCCTGCGACGCATATGAATGCGCTCGCCTGTTCGTTCATGGCGATGATGACGACGGGCGGTTGTCTCATTCAGCTGGATCGCTTTCATCCGCAGACATGGTGGAAGACGGTGCGCGAGTCTCGCGCGACGATCATGCACTATCTCGGCGTCATGCCGGCCATGCTCATCAAGGCGCCGGAAAGCGAAGACGATAATTTCAGTGGCCAGATCAAATTCGCCTTCGGCGCCGGCTGCGATCCACGGCATCACGAAGCTTTTGAGAGGCGCTTCGGGATTAGCCTCGTCGAGGCGTGGGCGATGACGGAGACGGGCGCGGGCGCCTGGATCACCGCATCGGAAGAGCCGCGCCATGTCGGAACGCGCTGTTTCGGTCGTGCGCCCGAGGGGCTTGAATGGCGCCTCATCGATGAAGAAGGCAAGGAAGTCGCAGCTGGCGAGCCGGGCGAATTGCTGGTGCGGCGCGCCGGCGCGAAGCCGCGCGAACACTTCTTTAGCGCTTATTTCAAGGATGAGAAGGCGACAGAGGAGGCGTGGCGCGGCGGTTGGTTCCACACAGGCGACGTTGTGCGCGTCGGCGATGACGGCAGCTTCTACTTTGTCGATCGCAGGAAGAATGTGATCCGCCGCAGCGGCGAGAATATTGCGGCTATCGATGTTGAGAGCGTGCTCTTGCGCCACGAACACGTCGCCGGATGCGTCGTCGCGCCGGTGCCGGACGAGATTCGGGGTGATGAAGTCGCAGCGCTCATCGTTGCGGCGGAAGGAGCGAACAAGGAGAAACTCGCACGAGAGATTTTCGATTTTGCGATGGAGCATCTCGTCTACTTCAAGGCGCCGGGCTATGTCGCTTTCATCGACAAGCTGCCAGTGACGGCCTCAGAAAAGGTGAAACGCGGCGACGCAAAAATGATCGCACGCAAGTTGGTTGAAGACCGCGCTTGCTTCGACTTCACAGCTCTTAAGAAACCAAAGAAGGGCTGAAGATGGGAAATCGGGCGCATCGTAAAGGTTATGACGGCGTCGTCGTCACCGCGCCCGTGACGATTCCCTACGAGCGCTATTCACCGAAACCTGCTCACTGGTGGATCGGCCGCGCGCTCAAAACGCTTTCGACGCGCTCGAAGCTTGAGGCCAAGGATATTGACGGGCTTTCTGTCTCGTCCTTCACGCTCTTTCCAGACACGGCCGTCGCGCTCACGCAGCACTTCGGCCTTTCGCCGCGTTGGCTCGATCATATTCCGATGGGCGGCGCTTCCGGCGTCGTCGCGCTTCGCCGCGCCGCGCGGGCGGTCGCCGCCGGCGACGTTGAGGTTGTCGCCTGCGTTGCAGGCGACGCGAACCATGTGAATTCCTTCCGCAATACGCTGACGGCCTTCAGCCGCTTCTCGCAGGATGCGTCTTATCCCTATGGCTCAGGCGGGCCGAATGCGAGCTTTGCGCTGATGACGCGGAATTACATGAACGCGTATGGCGTGACGCGCGAGGATTTCGGACGCATCTGCGTGGCTCAGCGCGTCAACGCATTGTCCTTTCCGCATGCGCTGATGAAGAAGCCGCTATCTATGACGGATTACCTGGGCGCGCGCGCGGTTGCGGACCCGGTTCATCTCTTCGATTGCGTCATGCCTTGCGCGGGCGCGGAAGGCTTCCTCGTAATGCGTGAGGAAAATGCGCGCGCTTTGGGTCTCCCATTCGCGCGTATTCTCTCGACGACCGAACGTCACAATGCGTTTCCGGACGATCCCATCCAGTATCGCGGCGGGTGGGCGCTCGACAAGGACGAGTTCTGGGCGATGGCAGGCGTTTCGCCCGACGCGGTCGATCTCTTCGAGACCTATGACGATTACCCCGTGATCGTCATGATGCAGATTGAAGATCTCGGCTTTTGTGGAAAAGGCGAGGCGGCGGAGTTCGTCCGCTCGCGCGCTTTGACCGTGGACGGAGATTTTCCACATAACACTTCTGGCGGTCAGCTTTCCGTAGGGCAGGCGGGGGCTGCGGGCGGCTATCTTGGCCTCGTCGAAGCGGTTCGCCAACTCACCGGAGAGGCCCTCGGCGCGCAGGTGGAAAATGCGAAGATCGCCGCCGTCTCCGGCTTCGGCATGATCAATTTCGACCGCGGTCTCTGCACGGCGGCGGCCGTTTTGGTGTCTGGGGGCGGCGATGGTTGATGCGCTGAAGCCGCCAAAGCGAAAGGACCCGTTGCGCTACACGCGCTTGCCACTGGCGCCGCCAGGCGCGCGCAGCCGCGCCGCGCTTAGGTTCACGGCGCGCGCCGCCGAAGGGCGCCTGATGTTGCAGCAATGCGAGGCATGCGGCGCGTTCGCTTATCCTCCGCGAGATATTTGCGGGGGTTGTTGGTCGGACGAGCTTCGGTGGCGCGACATTCCGCCTGAAGGGAAATTGCTCGCGGAAACGACGCTTCACGCTAGCACGAATGTCTATTTCCGTGAACGTTTGCCGTGGCGCATCGGCTCTGTGAAGCTCGCCGCCGGGCCGGTCGTGCTAGCGCATCTCCACGGCGATGTGCGCGAAGGCGATGACGTTCGGATAATCGCGCGGACCGATAAATCGGGCCAGGGCGTGCTGATGGCGCTGCCGGCGAAGGAGACGGAGAATATGAGCGACGACAAGGCGCTTCGCGCGCTCACCTGCGATCCGAAGTTTCGGCGCGTTCTTGTGACGGACGTGCGAACGCCGCTTGGTCAGGCGGTTGTGCGCGCAGCGCTCACCGCTGGCGCTTCGAAGGTTTTTCTCGGCGTTGCACGCGAGTGGACCCCCTTCGCCGGGCGAGAGGCGCTCTATGCGTTGGAGAACACGGAGGTAACCCCGCTCGACGTAACGGATGGAACATCGGTCTCCGAGGCGGCGAGCTCGATTGGGGGCAAGGTCGATATTCTCATCAACACTGCCCAATACGCGCGGCCCGGCACAGCGATGGCGCGCCGCGATGTGGTGACGGCGCGCGACGAAATGGAAGTCAATTTCTTCGGCGCCATGCGGCTGCTGCAGGCGTTCGGCCCTGCGATGCGCGGGCGCGGCGCCGACGGCGAGAACAGCGCCGTCGCGTGGGTGAACCTCCTGTCCGTCTACGCCCTTTCGAACTGGCCCGCTTACGGCGTCAATGCAGCGACACAGGCCGCCGCCCATTCGCTCTCGCAAAGCGCGCGCGCTGACTTCGCCGGTAGCGGCGTCAAGGTCGTCAACGTCTTCCACGGCCCGCTCGACGATGAAGAGCATCAACCCTTGCCGCCGCCGAAGGTCACGCCGATGGCGCTCGCCTCTGGAATCATGACGGCGCTCAAAGAGGGTGTCGAACAAAGCTTCGTCGGCGACATTGCACGCGATATCGCCGAGCGCTGGCGCGAAGACCCGGGCCTGCTTGAACGCGAACTCACCCTGACGAAAAACCTGGAATAGAGGAGCGGAGAATGAGCTTACTTGAAACGCTGAGCGGCGCTGTCATGTCTGGCGCGGTCCGGACGATCGATCTCACGCACACTCTCGACCCTGATTTTCCGGTGCTCGTCCTGCCGCCTGAATTCGGGCAGTGCCAGCCTTTCCGAATCGAAGAGGTCTCTCGCTATGATGAGCGCGGACCGGCCTGGTATTGGCGCAATTTCAGTTGCAACGAACATACGGGCACGCATTTCGATGCGCCGATCCACTGGGTGACAGGCAAAGACCTGCCGCATTCGTCTGTGGACACAATCGATCCGGCGGCGTTCATCCGTCCTGCCTGCGTTCTCGACTTCTCTAAAGAGGTTGCGAAGAACGCCGATTTCGTTCTGACTGCTGACCATATTAAAGCGTGGGAGAAAACGCATGGCGCGATCCCCGCCGGATCGTGGGTGCTTTTCCGCACGGATTGGTCGAAGCGGAGTGGCGAAGAATACCTGAACCTGAAGGAAGACGGCGCGCATTCTCCGGGCCCGGATGCGGGCGCCATTCGTTATCTCATTAATGAACGCGACGTCATCGGCTTCGGCGTCGAGACGATCGGTACGGACGCCGGGCAGGGCGGCCACTTCGATCCGCCTTATCCCGCGCATACGCTGCTTCACGGCGCAGGGCGCTACGGTCTTCAATGCCTCAAAAATCTTGACCAGCTGCCGCCGAAAGGCGCGGTGATCATCTCGCCGCCGCTCAAGATCAAGCATGGCTCCGGCAGTCCGTTGCGTGTTCTCGCGCTTGTTGAAGGCAAGTGAACGGCATGACAAAGCGCGACGGAATTGCAGTTGTTACAGGCGGCAGCGCCGGAATTGGCGCGGCCATCTGCCAACGCCTTCTTGAGGATGGGCTGCGCGTCATTTCGCTCGCACGGCGCGCACCGGAGTTCGCGCACAAGAACCTCGAGTTCATGCAGGTCGATCTCGCCGACCGGCACGAGACGAGCGCAGCAGCTTTAAGCCTTGCGACGACCGAAAAGATCCTCTGGCTCGTTCATAATGCAGGCGTCATTCGTCCGGCGCTCATTGAGGATGCGAGCCTTGAAGACCTCGACTATCTCACCGAGCTGCATCTCGGCTCGATGGAAACGCTCGTCAAAGCTGCATTGCCGGCGATGAAGGCGGCAAAGTTTGGCCGTATTGTCGGCATTTCCTCTCGCGGCGCGCTCGGACTGCAGACACGCACGAACTATGCCGCGACGAAGGCAGGCATGATTGGCATGCTACGCACCTGGGCGCTTGAGCTTGGGCCGCATGGCGTCACATCGAACTGCGTTGCGCCAGGGCCGATTGAGACGGATATGTTCCACGAAATCGTTCCGGCTGAGAGCGAGCGTAAGAAGAAGCTGGCCGAAGCCATTCCGGTCAAGCGCATTGGCGCGGCGGAAGATGTCGCTCAGGCGGTCGGCTTTTTCCTTTCAGAAGGCGCAAGCTTCATCACAGGTCAGACGCTTTATGTGTGCGGGGGCACAAGCGTCGGTTCAGTCATCATATAAACGGGCGCAAAGGGAGGTAGGGAATGACGGTTCTTATCGAACAGCGGCGGAAAGAGATCGACCTCGACAAGCTGGTGCAACGGGACCGCGTGCATCGATCAGTTTATACCGATCCTGAAATCTTCGAGTTCGAGATGGAGCGAATCTGGGGCAAGGCGTGGATTTACGTCGGCCATGAAAGCCAGGTGAAAGAGCCGGGGCAATATTTCACGACGACGATTGCGCGCCAGCCCGTTGTGATGACGCGGCACACAGACGGAAAAGTCTATGTGTTGTTCAATCGCTGTGCGCATAAAGGCGCAGAGCTCGTCGGCGACACGTGCGGAAAGATCAAGGAGTTTCTCTGCTGCTATCATGGCTGGCGCTTTCATCTCGATGGCACGCTTCTCTCGATCCCACTTGAGAAGGGTTATGACGGGTCCGGATTCGGTCGCGAGGATCCGAAATCGAACATGCAGCGCGTACCGCGCTTTGACTCCTATCGCGGTTTCGTTTTCGCGAGCCTTTCGAAGGAGGGGCCTGACCTCAAGACATGGCTCGGCGGCGTCGCTTCGTCGATCGACAACATGGCGGACCGCGCTCCGGATGGCGAACTCGAAGTCACTGGCGGCGCTTTCCGCTATGAGCATGACTCAAACTGGAAATTCTTCGTCGAAAACCTGAATGACCTCATGCACCCGATGGTCGCGCACCAATCGTCGAGCCTGACGGCGCGCATTGTCGGCAAGAAGGAGCTGCCGGCGGACAAACCCTTGCCTTCCGCGCTCGAAATTCTCTCACCGTTTACGGAAAGCTACACGTTCTTTGACGATATGGGGCTTCACGCCTTCGATTACGGCCACGGCTATTCGGGCGGGAAAATGAGCATTCATGCGCGCTACTCCGACATTCCGGAATACAATGCGCGAATGGAGAAGGCCTATGGAGAGGAGCGCGTGAAGGAGATTTTCTCCGTCAACCGCCACAACACTGTCTTTTATCCTAGCGCGACCATCAAAGGCGCCATCCAGACCATGCGCGTGGTGCGACCGATCGCTGTCGACAAGACCATCATCGAGTCGTGGACCTTCCGCCTCAAAGGCGCGCCGGACGAATTGCTTCATCGGTCTATTCTCTATTGCAACCTGATCAATTCATCCGCGAACCTTGTCGGGCCGGATGATCAGGAAGCCTATCGCCGTCAGCAACTTGGCCTTGAAACGCAAGGCTCGGACTGGATCACCATGCACCGCGATCTCGACAAGGACGAAGATCTCGGCGACGGCCATACTTACGCGCGCGGATCGAGCGACCTTGCGTTCCGAAACCAGTTCCGCGCGTGGAAAGCCTATATGAGCGAGGGAGGACGCTGAAAATGAGCAGCGAAGCTGACATGAAGGCGTTCGCCTTCCACCATCGCGTCTCGCAATTCCTCTTTCACGAAGCGCGTCTTCTTGATGAGCAGCGTTGGAGCGAATGGGAACAGCTCTTCACAGAAGAGGGGACCTATTGGGCGCCGGCGACGCCGGGCCAGCCCGATCCAATCAATCACGTTTCGCTCATTTATGAGAATGCGCTCCTGCGGAAGGTGCGGCTTGCGCGCTTCGGCAATCCGAACGCTTATTCGCTACAGCCATTCCCGCGCAGTTCGCACATGCTGTCGAACGTAATGATCGATGCGCACGATGAGAAGGCGGGAACGGTGCTCGTCACTTCTCGCTTTCTGATGGTCGAATATCGCCGGGATGTGAACAACTTCTTCGCCGGCGAATATGTGCACGACCTTATCGAGGAAGGCGGCGCATTCAAAATTCGTCAGAAGAAGGCGAGCCTCGTCGATTGTGATGGAACGCATCCAAGCTCGAACATCTACTTCTAGGAGAGACGCTCCCGCGCGCTAGTCTTGCGCGCGGGCGTAGTGGCGCCGGTTCGGGCGTGCTTTAAGGGCGAGTTCGAGCGCTTTCTCGTTCTCTTTCTCGGCCTCGCGGTAAAGCTGATATTCGCCGGACTGAAGCTGCGCCGGCCAGCCCATTCTTTCGCCTGCAACTTTCTTGACGCCATAATGGCCCGCGGCCTGGCGCGTGAAGAAAGGCTTATTGAGGAAGGGGCGCGCAAGGGCGCAAAGGTCGGCGCGTGCTGCGGCGACAATGGTATTGATCTGTTCGCCGGAAGTGATGTCGCCGACGGCGATTGTCGGAATGTTGACTGCCTGCTTGATGAATTCCGCGAACGGCGTCTGCCACATCCGTCCGTAGACAGGCTTTTGCCAGGGAACAGTTTGGCCGGAGGAGGCGTGGATAATGTCGACGCCCGCGTCCTTGAACGCCTTGGCGATAATCTTCAGATCATCGAGCGACAGCCCGCCTTCCGCCCAGTCCGAGCAGGAGAACCGGACGGACATCGGTTTGTCGTCCGGCCAGACCGCGCGCAGCGCTTCGAAGACTTCGAGCGGGTAGCGCGCGCGCGAAAGCGCATCGCCGCCATACTGGTCCGTGCGCTGGTTCGTGAGCGGCGAAATGAAGCTCGCGAGGAGATAGCCGTGAGCGCAGTGTAGCTCCAGCATATCGAAGCCCGCACGCGCGCCGCGTTTTGTTGACTCAACGAAGCTGTCGCGCACAGCGTCCATCATCGCGCGATCCATTTCGACCGGCGTTTGCGAAACGCCATCGAAATAGGGAAGCGGCGAGGCGGAACAAAGCGGCCAGTTGCCGGAATCCATCGGCATGTCCATGCCGCCTTCCGGCGTCTTGGTCGAACCCTTCCGGCCCGCATGGCCGAGCTGAAGCGCGATCTTGCTGGTTGTCGTGTTGTGAATGAAGTCGACGATGTGTTTCCACTCGGCTTCCTGCTTGTCGTTCCACAGTCCCGTGCAGGCGCTGGTGATGCGCGCATCAGGCGTCGGGCAGGTCATCTCTGTGAAGATGAGCCCTGCGCCACCGATTGCGCGTGTTGTGTAGTGCGCGAAGTGCCAGTCATTCGGTGAGCCGTCCACGGCGCAATACTGCGCCATCGGCGCCATAGCAACGCGGTTCGGAAGCGTCAGACCCCTCAGGTCAAAGGGCGTGAACATGGGCGTCGGCTTTTCGTTCGCGACGGCGCGACCGGTTTGGCGCTTGTAGCGGTCGTAAAACTCGGCTTCGACCTTCTTCAGGAACTCCGCGTCGCGAAGCTTGATATTGTCCCAGGTGAGCGATTTCGCGCGCGACATCAATGAGAACGCGAACTCATAGCGTTCTTTGTTCCAGTGAAGCGGCATGTCTTCGAACCAGCGCAAAGAAACGTTCGCATTATGCTGGATGATCTCGACGGGCGTGCGGCGCGTTTTTTCGTATTCTGCGAACACGCTCTTGATGTCGTGGCCATGCTTCAGAACGGCGTCGGAAAGTCCGATCGCACATTCCATGGCGAGCTTTGTGCCGGAGCCGATCGACCAATGGGCGGTCGCTTTCGCGTCGCCAATGATCGCCATCTTTCCGACGCTCCAGTTGTCGCAGGTGATCGCCGGGAAGTTGCGCCATATCGAACGGTTGATGAGAAATTTGTGACCCTGCAACTCTTCAGCGAAGACGCCTTCGAGATAGCGGGCGCTTTCTTCCTCGCTCATATGTTCGAAGCCGCACGCATCCCAGCATTCCGGCGTCGTTTCGATGACCCAAGTCGAATGGCCTTCTTCATACTGATAGGTATGCGCGCAGAAATGGCCGTTTTCTGTCTCGCGGAAGAAGAAGGTGAAAGCATCGAGCGGACGCGTCGAGCCCAGCCAGGCGAATTTGTTCCGCATGAGCGTCGTCTTGACGCCGAATTCGTTCTCGTAGCGCTTGCGGATCTGGCTGTTGATACCGTCAGCGAGAATAAGGAGGTCACTATCGGCGAATTGCTCGTCGACGGTCGCCGCATCGATCAGCGTCGTAAAATGGAGATTGACGCCGACATCGCGGCAGCGCTTCTGCAGAAGTTCGAGCAACGTCTTGCGCGAGCAGCCTGCGAAGCCGTTGCCGCCGATGACAGTGCGCTGGCCTTTGTGCTCGATCACGATGTCAGACCAGTAGGCGAAGTGATCGCGGATGAGATCGTATGAGTCCGGGTCCGCGCTCAGGAATTCGTCAAGCGTTTCATCGGAAAAGACGACGCCGAAGCCGAAGGTATCATCGGGTTGGTTCTGTTCGTACACATCGATGATCGCCTCTGGCATGCGCTTCTTCGTCAAAAGCGCGAAATAGAGCCCGCCTGGCCCGCCGCCGACAACTGTGATCTTGAGGGGATTGGAAGCTGACATTGTCCGTCTCCGGTCGTTCCTAGCGCGCGTCGTCAACGACGGCTGTGGTTTCGATTTCGATCTTGGCGTCGCTCTCGACGAGCGCGACGACCTGCACGAGCGCCATGCAAGGGAAGACTTTGCCGTATACCTCGCGCCACGCGGCGCCGATTTCGGCAAGGCTTGCGAGATATTCGTCGCGCGAAGTGACGTAGCAAGTCATGCGCACGATATCGGCGGGCGTCGCGCCCGCCTCAGCAAGGATGGCGCGCGTATTGATGAGCACTTGCCGGAACTGTCCCGCGAGATCTTTCGCCTCGAACACTTCCTTCGCGTTCCAGCCGACAACGCCGGCGGTGTAAACTGTGGCGCCAGTTGCAGCGATGCCGTTCGAATAGCCTTTGGGGCGCGGCCAGCCTTCGGGTTGAAGAACCTGCTTCGGCATGGCGCTATTCCTTCCCGCCTGACTGTTCGGCGCGAAAAGCGTCGAGCACCTGACGTGCGATGACGATCTTCTGGACTTCCGAAGCGCCTTCATAAATGCGAAGTGCGCGGACTTCGCGATAAAGCTCTTCGACCTTTACGCCTTTAGTGACGCCAAGGCCGCCGAAGAGTTGCACCGCCTTGTCGATGACAAGCTGCGCCTGATCGGTCGCAAAGAGTTTCGCCATCGCCGCCTCACGCGTGACGCGCTTCTTCTGAACGTCTTTCGTCCAGGCGGAACGGTAGATGAGGAGAGCGGACGCATCGATGTCGAGCGCCATTTCTGCAAGCTTCTCCTGCGCTATCGGAAGATCGGAAAGCGTCGCGCCGAACATCTTGCGGGAAAGGGCGCGCGTCGTCGCTTCATCGAGCGCGCGTCGGGCGAAGCCGAGCGCCGCAGCGCCGACGGTCGAACGGAAGATGTCGAGCGTTGAAAGCGCAACCTTGAAGCCGGCCCCTTCTTCCCCAACGAGATTGGCGGCGGGTGTTTCGCAATTCTTGAACTGCAGGCGCCCGAGCGGATGTGGCGCGATCACATCGATGCGCTCAACGATCTCGAAGCCGGGAAGGCCAGCATCAACCACGACGGCGCTCACTTTCTTCCCACCATCATCTGTTTTGGCGAAGAGAGTGTAGAAGTCGGCTATGCCCCCATTCGAGATCCAAGTTTTTTCGCCATTGACCACATAAGTGTCGTCTTTGCGCGTCAGGCTCGTCGTCATTGCGGCGGCGTCGGAGCCGGCGTTCTCTTCCGATAAGGCGAAGGCGGCGATTTTCTCACCGGATGCAACGGCGGGGAGATATTTTTTCTTCAGCGCTTCCGAGCCGAACATGCTGATCGCGCCGGAGCCGAGGCCCTGCATGGCGAATGCGAAATCGGCGAGGCCCGAATGGCGCCCCAGAGTTTCGCGGATGAGGCAGAGCGAGCGAACGTCGAGCGTTTCGTGAACGCCGCCGAACGCCGCCGGCACGCAGTAGCGCAGCCAGCCGTCGCGGCCGAGTGCTTTCACGAGCGCGCGGCAAGTCGCATCTACATCGTCATGCGCGTCGCCTTCGACGATAGGAGGCAGGGCGTCATGCGCCCATCCGTCGAGTTTCAGGGCGAGCGCCTTGTGATGCGGCTCGAAGAAGGGCCAGTCGAGAAAGGTCTTGTCGGCCATCAGTCGCCCTCGAAAACGGGTTTTTGCTTGGCGACGAAGGCGTTGTAGGCGCGCTCAAAATCCTTCGTCTGCATGCAGATCGCCTGCGCCTGGGCTTCTGCCTCGATTGCTGTGTCGAGGCTCATATCCCATTCCATGTTGAGCTGGTTCTTCGTCATGCCATTGGCGAAGGTCGGCCCCGCGGCGAGCTTCTTCGCCATATCCATTGCATGCGCATCCAGTTTGTCGGCGGGAACAATCGCATTGAAGAAGCCCCAATTGAGGCCTTCTTCAGCGCTGAAGCTGCGGCCGAAATAGAGTAGCTCGCTCGCACGCGTTTGGCCGATGATGCGTGGAAGGATCGCGCATGCTCCCATGTCGCAACCTGCAAGTCCGACACGATTAAAGAGAAACGCCGTCTTCGCCTCAGGCGATGCGTAGCGCAAGTCAGACGCCATGGAGATGATGGCGCCTGCGCCCGCGCTTACGCCATCGACCGCTGCGATGATCGGCTGCGGACAATTGCGCATCGCTTTTACGAGATCGCCTGTCATGCGCGTGAAATCAAGAAGCTCCGGCATCGACATGCGCACGAGCGGACCGATGATGTCGTGCACGTCGCCGCCTGAACAGAAATTGCCGCCGGTGCTGCCGAAAACGACGACCTTTACGCTTTTTGCATAGACGAGATTGCGAAACGTATCGCGAAGCTCGGCGTAGGAATCGAAGGTGAGGGGGTTCTTGCGGTCGGGCCTGTTGAGCGAAACGCGCGCAACGCCGTCCTTAAACTCCCACAAGAAATGTTGTGGCGAAAAGGTTTCGGGATTCATGCGGCGTCCTTTCCTGAATTTGCGGCGTCGGCGGGGATGGCGATCTTGTCGAGAAGCTTGCGCATGGAATCGATCTGCGCAGAGGAAAGGCCGGAGAACGCTTCCGCGACCCAGCGACGATGTTCTTCAGCCATCTCTGCAAAGAGCGTCTCGCCCTTCTTTGTGAGCTTGAAGATGGCGACGCGCGCGTCTTCGCGGTCGGTGATGCGTTTGACGAGGCCGTCACGGATAAGCGGCGCTGTCACTTGTGTCGTGTTGCCTTCGGTGACACGCAGGCGTTGTGAAAGTTCGCCGGCGCGAAGTCCATCGGCCCCAGCGCGCTCAAGTGCGGACATGACATCGAAACGCGAGATCGAAACGCCGAAGCGCCCGCGAAGGCGCGCATCCATCGATTTTTTGAGGCCGCCGGCGATACGCAGGAGTTGCAGCCATGCCCTTACGGCGTCGAGAATATCGTTCACGATACCGTCTCCCCGCCGTCGATCGTGATTGCCTGCCCGTTGACGGACGCTGCGTCATCGCTTGCGAGCCAGAGAGCGGCGGCGGCGACTTCTTCCGGCAGGATGAGCCTGCCCATCGGATTGCTCTTCGCGAAAGTCGCCGATGCATCCGCCTTGTCGCGGCCGGTCTTGTGCATGATGGCGTCAACAGCGCCCGCTATGAGTGGCGTGTCCGTGTAGCCGGGGCAGATCGCATTTGCAGTAACGCCAGATTTTGCCAGTTCGAGCGCAAGCGTGCGCACCCAGCCGAGAAGCCCGTGTTTGCTCGCGGCATAGGCGCCGGCATAAGCATAGCCCTTGAGAGACGCCGTCGAGCCGATAGCGATGAAGCGGCCCCAGCCGCGCCCGATCATTTGCGGTAACGCCTCTCGTGCGCAAAGATAAGCGCTCGTGAGATTGACTGCGATCATTCTGTCCCACATGGCGCGCTGCGTCTTGAGGGCGGGGGCCGTTTCCGCCGCGCCGGCGTTGGCGATGAAAATGTCGACACGCCCGCATTTCGCAACGCCTTCAACGACGGACGCTTCGTCGGCGACGTCCATCGTCACGTAGGGAAGGCCAGTCTTTTCAAGACGCGCGGCGTCGCGTCCGGCGATGGTCACGTCGACGCCTGCATTGGCGAATCGGCGCGCGATGGCGAGGCCGATGCCAGATCCGCCGCCTGTAATTATAGCTCTGCGCGCTTCCGTCTTCATGGACGTATTCTTCTTGCTCAGGATGAATTTATTTTAGCTTTAAAATAAATTCCGTCAAGGCCTTTTGGACGATTTGACCGCTGGCGCCGGGGCCTTGCGAGGCGTATCTTTCCCGAAAAAAGACAAGGAAGCGTGACGGGCGATGAGTGCTGAAGCATCAAGATTGACGAACGACGAGGCGAGGGCGCGCGCGAAGGCTTTCGATCTTCGAAAAGCCGACAGGGCGTTCCTGGATGACCCTTATCCAATGTACTCGCTGTTGCGAGAGCATGACCCCGTTCATCGGGATTCGGGCGGAAGTGTTTTTCTTACTCGCTATGACGATGTGGCTGGCGTTTATCGCGACAAACGTTTCAGCTCTGACAAAAAAATCGAGTTCAAACCGAAGTTTGGCGATTCGCCGCTCTATCTGCATCACACAACCAGCCTCGTCTTCAACGACCCGCCGCTGCACACGCGCGTGCGTAAGCATTTGGCGCCGGCGTTCACGCCGCGCGCATTGTCTGTGATGGAGCCGCGCTTCGAAGAAATGGTCGATCGCATGCTCGACGCAGCGCTTGCGCGGGGCGGCATGGATATCGTCACCGAATACGCTGCGGGTCTGCCGGTGCAGATAATCGGCGACATGCTGGGCGTTCCGACTTCGGAGCGGGGGCCCTTGCGCGACTGGTCTCTCGCCATTCTTGGCGCGCTTGAGCCTGCGCCGAGCAAAGACGCGCTCGATTGGGGCAACCGCTCCGTATCGGATTTCAGCGAGTATCTCGCTTTCCATATCGATCGTTTTCGTAAGGGAAAGCTGAAAGAAGGCGGGGAAGTGCTGGGAATGCTGCTTGCTGGTGAGGATGAAGGGGCGGACCCGCTCACTGAAGACGAGCTGATCCAGAATTGCATCTTCCTCCTCAACGCCGGCCACGAAACAACGACCAACCTTATTGGCAATGGCATTGCTGCGCTGCTCGATCATCCCGGCGAATTGCGGCGCTTGCGCGACGACCCATCGCTCATGGAATCTGCTGTCGAAGAGTTTCTGCGCTTTGAGAGTTCGAACCAGCTTGGCAATCGGCGGCTTATGGAGCGCGCGGAAATTGGCGGTGTAATGCTCGAAGAGGGAACGTTGGTAACGCTTGGAATCGGCGCAGCAAACCGCGATCCGGCGCAATTTCCGGAGCCGGACCGGCTCGATATCGCGCGGACTCCCAATCGGCATCTCGCCTTTGGCGGCGGCGTTCACGCCTGCGCTGGCATGACGCTCGCGCGGATGGAGGGGCGCATTGCGATCGGCAAGCTTCTTGAGCGCGCGCCTTCGTTCAAGCGCTCAGGACCCTTCGTGCGCGGCGGCCGCGCGCGCTTCCGCGGGTACTTGTCCTATCCGATCACCTTTGAATAAGGCGGCCTGCTGCTCATCCGGCCGCAGTCGAAATCATCTCTTCCGACCACCCTTCGGCAAAGGTGCCGCCGTTTAGGGGCTGTGGCTAACCAGCGGTCAGCCCCCCATTAGTTTCCGGCGGCCGCAATCTAGGACGATCGTCCTATATCAGGAACGGCGGCGCAACCGGCGCCTTGCTAGCCAGGCCTGAAGAGGCGCGCCGCGACGCCTTGTTGATTGGACGCCCGGTGCAAAGTAATTTTTGGAAGAGTTTGGGGAAGATATTCTCGGTCATGCGCAAGCTACGGCATCAGAAACGCGACAATTCAGCGTCGAACCGCGGCCAGATGGCGGTCGTGGCTATTCTGACCGCTGCGCGCGATGTGTTGGTCGAGGAGGGGTACCCGCGCCTCACCATGCGTAATGTCGCAACCCGCGCCGGCATCACGGTGGGCAACCTCTCCTATTATTATGCCAATAAAAGAGACCTTATGCATGACCTCGTTGAGGCTGTGCTTCAGGGGTACTTCGAAGATTTTGAGAAGATTACTGATAATCTGGAAATTTCTCCTGAGGAGCGCTTCGAGGAGATGGTTCGGTTTATCATAGGCGATCTTGCGACGAAGGAGACGACGGGGTTCTTCCCGGCGCTCTGGGCGCTCGCCAATCACGATGCGTTCGCCGCTCAGGAGATGGCGCATATCTACCAGATGGAACGCGACTCGCTCGCAAAAGTCATTGGGCAGCTTCGCCCGGACCTCGGCAAGAAGGAACGCGACCTGCTTGCTCTCTTCATTTCGGCGTCGATGGAGGGGCATACGATGTTTGTCGGCTATCGGCGTGACAAGGCCAGCGCGATCGCCGAAGTCACCAACATAGCAGTTTATAGCTTTCTCACGCTCGTCAAGTCGATCGAGGCGCGATCTATCCGCGGACTGAAGCCGGTCGGCAAGTCGGCAGGAAAGCGTCTGGCGTCATGATAACGGCGCCGCGCATTAGCATTTTCGACTTCCGGCGCGCATATCTGTCTCGCATATTCATCCGTATTCGCCCTGCTTTCGCTAGGCAGGCGGCAATTGCGCCACAGTCGAAAAAGCGCGCCGTGTGCGGCAGGTTTTCGACTTGACGGACCATACGAAGGACTGCACATTTCACGAACTAGGACATAAGTCCTAATTTTGGGTCGCAAGTCCTCATAGGAATGGACAGGCGGGCGCTTTTTGTTGAGTCCTGGCGCTGCCGTAGGAAGGAGATAGGGATGGCTTTCCGACGCCGCGGGCGCTTGATGGGAATGGTTGGGGCGGCGGCCCTTTCTGGCTGGGCGCTTGCGCCGGCGATGGCCGAGCTGCCGATCGAGCCGACGCCGAATGTCTTGTCGCTGCCTTCGGATTATCCGGACAGCTGGGTCTACCTTGTCGACTCCAATTTCTTTGGGATCGAGAGCGGCAAGGTCATCATCGCAGATGTTGGCGCTGAATCGCATCAAATGAAGGGCGAGATTGGCTACGCGCAGTTCGGGTTCTTTACGCAGGCCAAAACCCGGCCCGAAACCTATGTCGTCGAAACGTTCTATTCGCGCGGCTCGCGTGGTCAGCGCACGGACGTTATTTCGATCTACGACAATGCAAGTCTCCTTTCGACGGGCGAAATTATTCTGGAGGGTAACAAGCGCGCTCAAATCCTGAGCGAGCCTGGCGCGTTCCAGCTCTCGCATGACGAACGTTTCGCCTATCTTTTCTATTTCACGCCGGCCGCATCTGTGGGCGTTATCGATCTCGTTAATCGCAAGGTCGTCAACGAAATCGACATTCCTGGCTGCGCGCACGCTTATGCGTTGAAAGATTATGGTTTCGCTAGCCTGTGCGGAAACGGTTCGGTCGTGACGACGCGCCTCGATTCCAACGGCAAGCTCGTCTCGCAGACGATGAGCGAGCCCTTCAATGACATTGACGCTGATCCGATGTATTCGCGCGGCGAAGTCATCAACGGCGTCGGTTATTTTCCGACTTATGGCGGGAGCGTGCAGCCGATCGACTTCAGCGGCGATACGGCCGTGGTTGGTAAACTCTGGAAGCTTTCGGCTGATGAGGGCGATGCGAAAGACAGCAAACGTCTCTTCGGTCTCCTCAAGTCGAAGCCCAAAGGGTCGTGGCTTCCTTCGGGTTGGCAGCTCATGACGAGCGATGACGAGGGCCGTCTCTACGTCATCATGCGGGCGAACGCGACAATGGACGATCACGATACGGGCGGCGGTGAGGTTTGGGTTTTCAACCCTAAAACACATGAGCTCGTTCAAACGATTGAGCTCGACGCAGAGAGCTCGCTGATTGAAGTGACGCACGGCGCCGATCCTTACCTCGTGGCGCTTCGTCCGGATCAGTCAGTTGATGTCTATAAGGCGAAGACCGGTGAATGGATTCGCAATATCGGCGGCGGCATGTTGCTGACGTCGTTCAGCGCGCAGGCGGCGAATTAAGGGAGTCGAAAGGGCGGGCGTGACGATCGATCCGGCAATCTCTTATAGCTTCGGCATCGGGCTGGCGGCGCTGCTTGTCGCCGGTGCGGCGCATAAGCTTCGCCGTCCGTCTGCGTTCTTTGAGATTCTCTCCAACTATCGAATTGCGCCGGAGGTTCTATCGCCGGTGATCGGCGCAATTGCGATTGCGGCGGAGCTCGCGATCGCGGTCGGGCTTCTTATTCCCGCGATACGCTCGATCGCGGCGTGCGCGGGTGCGGGGCTCTTTGCAGTCTATGGCGGCGCGATTGCATTGAATATCGCGCGCGGCCGGACGGCGATTGACTGCGGCTGTTCCTTTGGGGGTGGCAGGGAAGGGCGTTTGACGCCGTGGCTACTTGCGCGGAACGGCGCGCTCGCCCTTGCGGCGCTCGCCGTCGCTCTGCCCGTCGGCGCGCGGGCGCTCGGTTGGGTGGATGGCGCGACCATTATCATTTTTGTCGCCGGGGCGGCCGCGCTTTACGCCGCTTTCGAAGCGCTGATGGCGCTTCCGGCCAGAGAAGCGTGAGGGCGGAAAACTAGATGGTTGCAGCGCTGATCGTTTCGCAGGTTTTGCTTGGCGTGCTCGTCATCGGGCTCGGGCTTGCCGTGCTCGCGCTTGCGCGTCAGATCGGCGTGCTGCATGAGCGCATTGCTCCTGCTGGCGCGCTCTCCGTCAATCAGCGGGTGAAGGTGGGCGATGTCGCGCCAGAAATGGCGCTGAAAGCGGTCGATGGCGCATCGGTGTCCGTGGGCGGTCCTCGCGCTCAAAGCCAGCTTCTCTTCTTCCTCTCTCCAGAATGCCCGGTTTGCAAGACGCTCCTGCCGATCCTCAAGTCAATGTCGAAGGCGGAGAAGGACTGGCTCACGCTTGTTCTCGCAAGCGACGGAGATACGGAAGAAAAACACCGCGCGTTTCGCGTCGCCGAAAAGCTCGAAGACTTTCCTTATGTCCTCTCCGAAGCGCTAGGACGCCTTTATGGCGTCGGAAAGCTTCCTTACGCCGTCCTGATCGACGAAAGTGGGAAAGTCGCTTCGATGGGTCTCATCAACAGCCGCGAGCATCTCGATAGCCTTTTCGAGGCGAAGGATCGCGGCATCGCTTCGCTTCAGGAATTCGTCGAACGGCGTAATGCTCCGCCGCAAAGGAAACAGGGAATTGGCGCATGAAGGACTTTGATAAGCTGAGTGAAATCGCCGTGCGCGGCCTTGCGCGGTTTTCTTCTCGCCGCGGCGTTCTCGCCTCGCTCGGCGGGCTTCTCGGCGGCGGCGCGTTTTTCCCGGCCTTGCCGGTCGCGCGCGCCCAGGAAGGGTCGGGATCCGGCTATCCCGGCGTCGCCCCGCAGAGCACCGGCAATCCGGAAGATCCGGGCGATCCGGCAAGCTGCGATTACTGGCGTTATTGCGCGATTGACGGCTTCCTTTGCAGCTGCTGCGGCGGTTCGCAGAGCGCCTGCCCTCCGGGCACGGAAATGTCGCCAATCACATGGATCGGCACCTGCACCAATCCGGCCGATGGCAAGCGCTACATCATTTCGTACAATGACTGTTGCGGCAAACCGGCCTGCGGGCGGTGCCTGTGCAACCGTAATGAGGGCGAGCGTCCGATGACGCGGCCGCAGTCGAACAATGACATCAACTGGTGCCTTGGCACGTCGACCGCCGCATACACCTGCTCGACGGCGGTGATCATTGGTGTCGCACTGGAGCAGTAGCGAAATGAAAAGAAGCCTCTTTGTTGCATTGACCGCCCTGTTCGGCCTTTCCGCCGGCGCAGCAAACGCAGCCGGGGAGGCGGCTCCCGCCGCTGAACATGGCGGCAAAGTCTATCAACGATGCGCGGCGTGTCACTTGCCGACCGGTGCGGGCGTGCCGGGCGCATTCCCGCGTCTTGCGGGACGCATCAATCAGGCGGCGACCGGAGATGGTGGACGCGACTATCTGGTCATGGTCGTTTCCAAAGGCCTTGTCGGTGAGATCGAGATCGACGGCCGTAAATATCGCGGCGTCATGCCGGCGCAGGCCGGCCTGACGGATGAAGATATTGCGGCGGTTCTCAACTATGCGATGGCGCTGAAGACGCCAGGCGAAGCAGCGCCTGCAGCGGCCATGGAACCCGCAAAGCCCTTTACAAAAGAAGAAGTAGCGGAAATTCGCGCGCGCCATGCGGAGGCCAATCCGGGCCTCGTACATTCTTTCCGTGCTGGCGTTTTTGATGTTCCGCTTCCTGAAAAGCCGGCGGCTGACTCTGCTGTTTCGCCGTCTTCGGAAAGCAATAAATGAGAGTGATTGGCGCCCTTATCGCACTGACCGCGACGGCCGCCGCAGCGGCCGTATCGGCGCCAGGCGTTGAAAATCCGCAACGCGCCCATCTGAACTGGATGCTTCATTGTCAGGGATGCCATCGCCCAGATGCGACGGGAACCCCGCCCGGCACGCCTGCGATGGCCGGCGATGTAGCGCTCTTTCTTCAGGTCGAAGGCGGCCGGGAATACCTCACCCGGGTTCCGGGCGTCGCGAATGCGGCGCTTCCCGACGATCAGCTTGCAGAACTTCTCAACTGGACTTTGTCGACATTTGACGGCGCGCATTTGCCGGCGGACTTCACGCCCTATTCGGCCGAGGAGCTTTCCGCAGGGCGCAAGCGCCCCTTTGTCAGTGAGGCGAC
Organism: Caulobacterales bacterium; assembly: GCA_020638525.1. Taxonomy (GTDB): domain Bacteria; phylum Pseudomonadota; class Alphaproteobacteria; order Caulobacterales; family Parvularculaceae; genus Amphiplicatus. The sequence continues at coordinate 59,310 of JACKIL010000010.1, forward strand.
GCAGATCCGCGCGGCGCTCCGAGAGAAATTCCCCGTAGACGTAAAAACAGGAAACGCACAAGAGGGTAGCGGGGAATGACCTGGCATATGCAACTTCAGTAACGGGAGGGTGACCATGAACCGGATTGAAATGATTGACCGCAAGAGCGCCTTAAGGTCGGCGCTTCTAGGCGCGAGCGCCATCACTGCGATCGGCGCGCCGATGGCGTCACCGGCCTTCGCACAGGAATCGGTGTTCCGCGAAGAAATCGTCGTGACGGCGCAAAAGCGCGAACAAAGCGCTCAAGACGTCGGCATCTCCATCACGGCGCTTTCGGGCGACCAGATGCAAGCGCTCGGCTACACGAATGCGCAAGAAGTGACGGCGATGGCGGCGGGCGTTGCTACGCTCCAGCCGAACGGCGAGGCGAATTACTCCGTCGGTATCCGCGGCGTCGCCAACAACGACTTCACGACAAACGTCGAAAGCCCCGTCGCGATCTATGTCGACGAAACCTACATCTCGCAGATGTCGGGTGCGGGCTTCATGCTCTTTGACATCGACCGCGTCGAAATTCTACGTGGCCCGCAAGGCACGCTCTTCGGTCGTAACGCCACGGGCGGCCTTGTTCACTACATCACAGTAAAGCCGAACGACGAAGAGTTTGGCGGCTATGGCAGCATCTCGTACGAACGCTTTGACCGCGTGAAGGCGCAAGGCGCAGTCAACCTTCCGATTGCGGAAGGTCTTGCGGCGCGCATTTCCATCGCCACCAATCAAGGCGACGGCTATGTCACTAACCGCCTTAACCCGGAAGAAAAGCTCAACAACGCCAACGAGACGGCCGGCCGTATTCAGGTTCTCTATGATCCGAATGACGACTTCTCGTTGCTGCTCAATGCGCGCATGGGCAAGCAGGATATCCGGACCGGATTCTTCGAATATGCCTCGGCGATCTATCCTGACGGCATGTATACGCCGGGCGTTCCGAACGTGGATCTCGGCGGCTATGTCGATACCGACGGCGATATCTACGCTGGCGATTATGATTTCACTGGCCGCAACAAGCTCGACACGTGGGGCGCGACAGCACGCTTCGACTGGAACCTTGGGTTCGGCACGCTGACCAACATCACCGACTTCCAGTCGGTGCAGCGCGATTACATGGAAGACTCGGATGCGTCGCCTGTCGACTATTTCCGCTTCTTCCTCACGACCGATGCTCAGCAATTCTCCGAAGAAATTCGCCTTGCTGGCGATGTGGATCGGCTGAAATGGCTGGCTGGCTTCTACTATCTTGATCTTGACGTCAAAGACACGAACGGCGGCGTCACGATCGGCCTCTTTGAGGGACTTTTCGGCGATACTGTCGAGAACCTTGGCTTCAACGGCATCGTCAATCCCTACCATACGACGTCCGAGTCATGGTCCCTTTTTGGTCAGCTTGAATATGCCCTAACCGATGATCTTACGCTCATCGGCGGCGTGCGTTACATCGATGAAGAAAAGACGCACAGATATTTCGACATGCTCGCGCAGTTCCCGGACGGCGTGCGCAGCGGCATCGATCCGCGCACGGTCTATATTGCGCCGGCCTCGACGCCTTATGACGGTTCGCGTAGCGACCAGGTCTGGGCGTTCCGCGCGCAGCTGAATTATACGCCGACGGACAATCTGCTGCTTTACGCCAGCTGGAACCGTGGGACGAAAGCGGGCGGCTTCAACGCGCCGTTGCTGCCGACGGCTGAGTTCGTCACCGACGAGCTGATGAACTATCGTCCTGAGAAGCTCGACGCCTATGAAGCGGGCTTCAAACTTGACCTCGCTGACGGGCGACTGCGGTTCAACGCAGCCGGCTACTATTATGACTACAAGGATTATCAGGCCTTCTCGATTATCGGCCTTGATACCTTCACGCTGAACGCCCAGGCCGAGACCAAAGGCTTCGAAATGGAGATGCAGGCCTCGCCGATCGATGGCCTCGATTTCCAATTCGGCGCTGCTTATATCGACGCCAAAGTTGAGGACGTGCCGGGCGTCACCGTTGATGCGGTCACGCCAGTCGGCACGATTCCGGCGATCATCCCGGGTGCTACCGTTACCCCGGTGCAGACGCCGAAATGGAACCTGAACGGCTTGGCTCGTTACGAGTTCCCGATCGGTTACGGCAACATCGCGCTTCAAGTCGACGGCCAATATCGCTCCGAGCATTTCTTCACGCTGCTCGGTACGCAGGCTTCGACGGAGGACGGCTATTTCATCGGCAACGCGGCTATCACGTGGTACCCGCCTGCAGACAATTGGTCGGTTCGGGCATACCTTCAGAACATGACCTCTTCTGAATATCTCGTTCAGACGTTCGACCTGTCGGGCAACCTCTCGAATGGGGGGCTCTTCGGTCTTGTCGAGCAGTATTATGGTCGTCCGCGCATGTGGGGCGTGAACCTAACCTACAAGTTCTAAGCGTCGGCTTTTTTACGACGCCGCCTCTTACGACGAGGCCACAAGAATAGCGAGGCGCCCTTGGGCGCCTCGCGCAGTCTCGCAAAGAACGAGATGCATCTAACAAAGATCTTCTTCAGGAAGACGAAGTCGGCATGGTGGAAACGACCCAAAGCTATGTGTGCGGCGTGTCCGATACGCCGCTCCTTTATTCGACGATCGGCGCGGCGCTGGACGACGTCGCGGAGCGCTATGGCGATCGGCCGGCGCTTATCGTGCGTCATCAGAATGTGCGGCTTTCCTACCGGGAATTCGCTGACGAAGTGGAACGCTTCGCGGCGGGCCTTCTTGCGATCGGGCTTCGGCCCGGCGATCGCGTCGGCGTGTGGTCGCCGAACAAGGCGGAATGGGTGATTGCGCAATTCGCGACGGCGAAGGTCGGCATCATCCTTGTCACGATCAACCCGGCTTATCGGCTCTCGGAACTCGAATACGCGCTGAACAAAGTCAGCTGCAAAGCGCTGATCCTCGCTGACCGCTTCAAGACGAGCGATTATGTCGGCATGGTGCGCGCGCTTGCGCCGGAAGCGAGCCATTGCGCGCCGGGTTCTCTCAAGAGCAAGAAACTGCCGACGCTCGAATCCCTCATTCTGATTGGAAAGGAAGAGGAGGCGGGCTTCTTCCGGTTCAATGACATCGCCGAGATGGCGACGCGCGAGCGCCGTGACCGGGTGGCCGCGATCGGCGCCGCACTGACGCCCGACGATCCGATCAATATTCAGTTCACGAGCGGGACCACCGGCTTTCCGAAGGGCGCGACGCTCACGCACCACAACATTCTGAACAATGGACGCTTCGTCGCCGAACGTCAGCGTTTTTCGGAAGAGGACCGCCTTTGCATTCCCGTGCCGCTCTATCACTGCTTCGGCATGGTGATGGCGGTGATGGGCTGCGTGACGCATGGCGCGGCGATGATTTTTCCGGATGAAGCTTTCGATCCCGTGAGCGTGCTGAAAGCGGTGGAAGCGGAGAAATGCACGGCGCTCTACGGCGTGCCGACGATGTTTATCGCAGAGCTCAACCATCCGGATTTTGCGACCTTCGATCTTTCAAGCCTGCGGACAGGCGTTATGGCGGGCGCGCCGTGCCCCGTCGACATCATGCGCCTCGTCATCGGCAAGATGCATATGGCTGATGTGACGATCTGTTATGGGATGACGGAGACGAGCCCGGTCAGCTTCCAGTCCATGCCGGACGATGATCTTGAAAAGCGCGTTTCGACTGTGGGCGCCATCCACCCATATGTCGAAGTGAAGATTGTCGATGAGCACGGGCGCATCGTTCCGCACGGTCATCAGGGCGAACTTCTGACGCGCGGATATTCGGTCATGCGGGGCTACTGGGCGGATGAAGAAAAGACTCGTGATGCTATCGACGCGGGCGGATGGATGCACACCGGCGACCTCGCTGTCATGGATGAGAACGGTTATTGCCGCATTACAGGCCGCGTGAAGGACATGATCATTCGCGGCGGTGAAAACGTCTATCCGCGTGAAATCGAAGAATATCTCTATCGCCATCCCCATGTCGAAGACGTGCAAGTGTTCGGCGTTCCTGATCATAAGTATGGCGAGGAAGTGTGCGCCTGGATCAAGCTGAAGGCGGGCGTGCATGCAGTCGAGGAAGAGATAAAAGCGTTTTGCAAAGGGCAGATCGCGCATTACAAAATCCCGCGCTATGTCCGCTTCGTCGAGGAGTTTCCGATGACGGTTACGGGCAAGGTGCAGAAATTCGTAATGCGCGAGCAGATGACGGAAGAATTGACCACGCAGCAGAGCCAGTCGGCCGACAAATAGAGCCGGTGGGCGGCGTTTAGGAGGTATGGCTATGAGCGACGTAAAAATGCTGATCAACGGCAAGCTCGTTGAAGGCGATCACAAATTGAAAGTGGTGAATCCCGCGACGGAGGAAGTCTTCTCCGTCGTGGCGCGCGCATCGAAAGATCAGGCGGCCGAAGCGGTTGCGGCGGCGAAAGCCGCTTTCCCCGGATGGGCTGCGACGCCGATCGAAAAGCGCCAGGCGATCGTGACGGCGATTGCAGACGTCATTCATAAGAACGCGGACGAGCTGGCGCGCCTCCTGACGGCCGAGCAGGGCAAACCGCTGACGGAAGCGGCGGGAGAGGCCGCCTGGTCAGAAGGGTATATGCGCCATTACGCGACGCTCTCCCTTGAGACGAAAGTCATTCAGGACGATGAGAATGCGCGCGTTGAAATGCGCCGCACGCCGTTGGGCGTCGTCGCGGGCATTGTCGCCTGGAACTTTCCGTTACTGCTCGCCGTGTGGAAAATCGGTCCTGCGCTGGTCGCGGGCAATACAATCGTTCTGAAGCCTGCGCCGACGACGCCGGTTGCGACCATGCGCTTCGGCGAGCTCATCAAGGATGTCGTGCCGCCAGGCGTCATCAACATAATCGCCGATGAGAACGACCTTGGGCCGTATCTGACGAGCCATCCTGATGTGGCTAAGGTCTCTTTCACCGGCTCCGGTGACACCGGCAAGCGCATCATGAAGAGCAGCGCCGATACGCTGAAGCGGCTTACGCTTGAACTCGGCGGCAATGACGTCGCGATCGTGCTAGACGATGTCGATGTGAAGAAAGTCGCGCCGAAAATCTTCGATGCGGCGTTCTTCAATTGCGGCCAAGTCTGCATGGCCGCCAAGCGCATTTATGTGCACGACAAAGTCTATGATGCGATGGCCGACGAGTTGACGAAGATTGCCGGTGAGGCGGTTGTCGATGATGGTACGAAGCAGGGGACCCGGCTCGGGCCGCTTCAGAACAAGGCTCAATTCGAAAAGGTGAAAGGCTTCATCGAAGACGCGCGCAAGTCTGGAGCGAAAGTCTTCGGCGGCGATCGTCTCGATCGTCCGGGTTACTTCCTGCGTCCGGCGATCGTGCGCGATGTGAAAGAAGGAAGCCGCATTGTTGATGAAGAGCAGTTCGGTCCGGTCCTTCCGATGATCCGTTTCACGGATACGGCCGATGTCGTGCAGCGCGCGAATGCGTCGCCTTACGGCCTTGGCGGGTCGGTGTGGTCGAGCAATCCTGAGCGCGCGCGCGCGATCGCAGAGCAGATCGATGCGGGTACGGTCTGGGTGAACCAGCATGTGAATATCGGTCCGCACATTCCGATGGCCGGCGCGAAGCAATCGGGCATTGGCGTCGAGCAGACCCATGAAGGGCTTGCGGAGTTCACGCAAGTCAAAGTGCTGAACATGGCGAAGGCGTAAGCCTTCGCCATTTCAAACGGGGGCGTTTTTTTCAACCTGAGGAGGGATGATTGATGAAGCGTATTGTTCTTTTGGCGGGCCTTGTCGCGCCGATGCTGTTTGCAACGTCGGCCGGTGCGGAGTCCGTTGAAGACATGTGTCTGCGCGTTTCGGCGGAGTGGGGCTCAACCGGCGATGTCGCCGCCCAATGCTCTTGCCTTGCTGACAAGGCGAGCGGCGACGCCGCGCTTGCTGACGAACTGACGGCGCTCGGCAACTCGAAAGGCAGTGATGCTGAAGCCTATGATGCAGCGAGCGATGGGACGAAAGCCGCCCTCGACGCCTGTTCGGTCGAAAGCTGAGAAAAGCTGGCGTGGCGCGGCTCGCTAATTGCGGGTCGCGCCCGTCGGGCGCATCGATGAAACAATCAATAGCAGCAGAATATCTAGACAAGCGGCGCTCCTTTACTGCGCGCCGGCCCGAACGGTTCAATTTCGTCGGGGACGTTATTCATGATCTTGCGCGCACGCGTCCGACGGATGTCGCGCTGCATTGGACGTCCGCCGATGGAACAGAAGAAATCACAACTTTCGCAGAGCTGAAGGACCGCGCCAATCGCGCCGCTGGTTTTCTGCTCGCGCATGGCGTCAAGCGAGGCGACGTCGTCTTGCTCATCCTGTCGCGCGAACAGGCGTGGTGGGACATTGTGCTCGGCTGCATTCAGATTGGCGCAATTGTCTCGCCCGGCACCGTGCAGCTGATGAAGAAGGATCTCGCCTACCGGCTTGGCGCGACAAACGCCGCTGCCGTCGTTACGAATGGCGCTGTCGCCGAAAGGCTCGACGCCGCCGCAATGGAAGCGGGCTGGAATGGAGCGCGCATCCTCGCCGAAGGCGCGCGCGAAGGGTGGCTTCCTTACGCCGCTGTTCATAATCAGCAAACGGAAGAATGCGCCGATACGCGCGTCGATGAGGACGCGCTCTGGTATTTTACCTCAGGCACGACCGGCAACCCGAAAATGACCGTTCACGGTCATGGCTACCCGCTCGGCCATGAGACGACAGGTAAGTTCTGGTTGAGGGCAGGGCCTGGCGATCTCGTCTGGAATGTTTCCGACACTGGTTGGGCGAAGGGCGCCTGGAGCAGCCTTTTTGCGCCGTGGATTTGCGGCGCCGGCATCTTCGCGCTTCATGCGGACGCCGTCGATCCCGCGCGCATGCTTGACTGGCTTGAGCGCTTTCCGGTGACAGTGCTGTGCGCGCCGCCGACGGCCTATCGCATGTTCATCAAGCAGGACCTTGATACGCGTAATTTCTCGCGCCTCCGCCACTGCGTGAGCGCTGGCGAACCGCTCAATCCGGAAGTCATCGAGCATTGGCGGCGCAAAACTGGCCTTCAGATCTGCGAGGGCTACGGACAGACTGAAACCACCATTCTGTGCGGTAATTTCGCCGGAATGGAAATCAAACCCGGATCGATGGGACTTCCGGCGCCGGGCGTCGACCTCCATGTCATTGGCGAAGACGGTAACCCGGCTCCGGCAGGCGAGGAAGGTGCGGTCGCTGTGCGGGTCAAGCCGCAACGGCCGGCGGGCATGTTCGTCGAGTATAAGAACGACCCCGAACGAACGGCGCAGTGCTTTTCCGGGGAATGGTATCTGACCGGAGACAGGGCGTATACGGATGATGATGGCTATTTCTGGTTTGTCGGGCGCGCCGACGATGTCATCATCTCAGCTGGCTATCGAATCGGGCCGTTCGAAGTTGAGAGCGCGCTCATCGAGCATCCGGCGGTAGCCGAATCTGCGGTCGTTGCGAGCCCGGATGAAACACGGGGCGAGGTCGTCAAAGCTTTTGTCGTGCTCGCCAAGGGGCATTCGCCGTCAGATCAGCTTGCCAAAGAATTGCAGGAACATGTGAAGACGACGACTGCGCCCTACAAATATCCACGCAAGGTTGAATTCGTCGACAGCCTGCCGAAGACGGTTTCCGGCAAGATCTTACGTGGCCTTCTGAAAGCCCGGGAGTGGGGCAAGGTTTAGAACCCAACCATCATGGACCGCCTGATATTGCGTGCGCGAATGGGGCGAGGCTTGCTGTTGCGCTTCTGCCTTTTCCTGTGGCGTCTGCCCCCGAGGTGGCCTTCTATAGGGGCCGATGAATCGGGCCAAACACCAAAGGGATGGGCGTAATGAGCATAAGCGTATCGAGACGGGCGGCGTTGAAGTCTTCTGCCGCTCTGGGGTTTCTTGCATCCTTCGGCTGTAATTCGCCGTCTGCATCTCCTTCTTCGGATTCTGATCTCGGAAAACTTGACGCTGTCGCGACGGCGCAGGCGATCAAGAGCGGGGAGGTGTCCGCATCGGAAGTCGTCGAAAAGGCGATAGAGCGCGCCATCGCCGTGGATGAGAAGATCAACGCGATTGTCACGCCGTATTTTGATCGGGCCCGCGCGGCAGTTGCCAGCGCGCCCCATGGTGCTTGGTTTGGTGTTCCGCTTTTCATCAAGGACCTGATGAATGTCGCCGGACAGCGAACGGCTTACGGCTCGCGCGCATTCGCCAAGAATGTTGCGCAGTCGCAATCAGCCTTTGTCGACAAGCTTTTTTCGACAGGCGTCATCAATCTGGGCAAGAGTTCCTCGCCGGAATTCGGCCTCACCGCCACGACCGAGCCGATGTCGGATGGGCCGACGCTCAATCCCTGGAACCTCGCCCATTCGACGGGTGGCTCATCAGGCGGCGCAGCTGCGCTTGTCGCTGCAGGCGTCGTGCCTGTCGCTCAGGCTTCGGATGGCGGCGGATCCATCCGCATTCCGGCGGCATGCTGCGGCGTTGCGGGGCTGAAGGTCTCACGCGGGCGCTATCCGTTGACTGACCCGCCGCACAATCTGCCGCTCGAGATTTCCGTGCCTGGCATCGAGGCCCGTTCCGTGCGCGACGTCGCGGCGTTTATCGCGATGATGGAGGTCGACAGCGCGCTTCCGAAAGTCGGCGTGGTGACAGGCCCGTCGAAGGAACGACGCCGCATCGGCTATTTTACGAAGTCTCCGCTCGGAGGGCCGGTCGATCCCCAAGTCGCCGCCGTCACCATGAAGACGGCCGAGCGGCTCAGCGCGCTTGGGCATGAAGTCGAGGAAATGCCGGTGCCGTTTGACGCCGGCATGATGCAGGACTTCCTGATTTATTGGGGAATGATCGCCGCCGGCTCTATCGCCAAGTGGGAGGAGATCGCAGGTCGAAAAGCAACGTATACAGAGTTTGAGCCTTTCACCTTCGGCCTCGTTGAATATTTCGAGATGCGGAAATCGATCCTTCCCGTGGCGCTCGAAAGACTCATCTCCTTTGCGGGTTACTATGGGAGCGTTTTTGCGGACCGGGACGTCATTCTTTCGCCGACGGTGACGACGCCTCCGCCGAAGATCGGGTTTCTTGCGCCGACCGCTGGCGTTGATGCGATTCTTGAGAAGCTCATGAACTATGTCGGTTTCACGCCGTTCATGAATGTCGCAGGCGCGCCCGCTATATCGCTTCCGGGCGGACAGACGTCGGAGCGGTTGCCGATCGGGTTCCAACTTGCAGCCGCGAACGGCCGCGAGCGTACGCTCCTTGAGATCGCCTATGAGCTTGAGGAAGCCCAGCCTTGGACGAAGATCGCGCCGCTTATGCGTTAAGCGGCGCTTCTATTCCGCGACGGCTTCTGACGCCTTCTCTTCCAAGCGTTCCCGGCGCCGCTCGGCCGCTTCTGCTGTGCGGCGCTGCCACGCGCGCTTCCAGCTCCGCGGCCAGAAATGCGTCGGCATCAGGCGGTATTTGCGCGTGAGAATGTTCTTCTTGCGGCGGCGAGGCCGATAGATGCGCGCCGCGACGGCGGCGGCTTCCGTTGCGATCGCTTCGCTCGCGGCGGCGGCATCCCCCTCGGCGTGAAGATCGCCGGTTTCGTCAGCCGCAGTCGGTGCGGCTTCTTCTTTCTTCACAGGTTGCGCGGCTGGGGCTGCGGCGGGCGAAACAAGAGGTTCGACGGCGGTTATGTGCATGCCGGGACGGAAATAGGCGCCCGTCTTGCCGACAGCGAGCGAGGCCCGCACGAAGCCGCCAGCAGCGCTCGCCGCAACGGCGGGCGTTTCCTCGATTTCTGCCGCTTGTTCAGCTGGAGCCTCAGCCGCTGCGTTCGTCTCTTCTGCGATGCTTGCGGCGGCAGCTTCCTCAAGCGTTGCAGCATCTTTCTCGACGGCAGGCGCTTCCTCATCCGCGAATGCGATATCGAGGTCGTCGTCGTCGTCCGGCGTGTCTTCTTTCTTACCGGCCATGGGGGCGCTCGCTCCTCTCGCGGGCGATCCGAACTCCTGGGCAAGGCGCTCTTGCAGCAGGCGCGCTGCAATCGGATCGGCTTGAGCCGTTTCTTCCGCTTCGTTTTGTACTTGGTCGCTCACGTTGCGCTCGGCGGCTTTTCGTTTCGCCTTGGCGATCGCTGCGGCTTTGGCCGCGATGAGCTTGGGCCGCGGCGTAGCGGCTTCGCCTTCTTTGGCGAGAGCGGCGGCCTCGACCTCAGCTCTGCGAGCGAGACGGGCGGCCAAGCGCTGGACCAGAGCATCCTTGTCGGGCGTCGGTGCGCTTTCGTCTGACGACGTCTCTATCGCTTTGGGCTCTTCGGCGGCTGATTGCTGCGGCGCGGGCGCCTCCGTCCGGAAGAGCGCCTGCAGATCTTCTTTGGAGAGCGGTTCAAGGCCGAGCAGTTTGCGAACGTCGTTGACGCGTTCCGGCGAAAACTCAGATATCGGACCGACCTTGGCGAGGTGATTGCCTTGCGCGGCGGCGAAGCCGAGGCTTCGCAACGCTGCGAGCGATGCTTGGTCCTCAACGCCGACAGCGGTGATCGCCGCGTTGGCGTTGTTTGCGATTTCAAGAAGTTCGGAGATAGCGCTGAGGCCCGGCCCGCGTACTGTGCGGGCGAAGCGAAGAATCGCCGCGCCGCCAGTCTTGATTTCGTCGAACGGGAACGGCTCGATCGACCGCAGGAAATCATTCGCCCGTCCGCGAACTTCGATTGCAAGGCGGGCGCCTGTCGCTGCAAGGCGCGCAAAATGCTGCGCGGCCGTTTCCACCGGCATCGTCACCGGCGGCATCGGGCATTCGAGCGTGATGAGATCGGCCGGGAAGCCGCCCTCTCGCATGAGAACGGAGAAGTGCGAGGCGAAGGCCTCGTCTGCGAGGTCGCTGAGCGCGAGATTGACTGAAAAGCCAGGTCCGCTTGGGCCGCGCCACGCGACGTATTGGGCGAGCGCTTGTTTGAGGACATAGCGCGTGAGTTCGCTCATCCGCCCTTGTGATTCGAAAAACGAGATGAAGGCGCCGGGCGGCAGCACGCCAAGAGACGGATGGCGCCAACGGATGAACGCCTCAACGCGCGCGACTGCGCCGTTGCCAAGATCGAACACGGGCTGAAAAAGGATCTCGAAGTCCTTGTTTTTCAGCGCATTATCGATGTCCGTATTCGATAGGCGAACCGCCTGGGCGCCCATTTTAGCATTCCTCCACCCGATCACGTGCGTCGCCGTTCTGACCGCACGCGGGGCTCATCCTCGGAAGAGGCGGTTAATTTGCGCTGAACGGCAACCACGCGCGCACGACCCGGCCCGTAAGGTTGCCGAGTCTGCTGCGATTCATGCTGAAAGGTAAATGCTGATTTCGCGCGGGGGTATTAAGCGATTGTTAATAATCAAATTGCTCGCGCAATACGCGTTCTTCCAAGGATTGCCCCTTGTCGAATAGCAGAGTCATGGCGATCGAGCGATCCTCATGGACTTCAACGGCGGAGACGTTCCGCACTTCGAGATTGTCGGCGACAGCCGATACTGGCCGCGTGTCCGGCTCGATCGCCTCGAAACGGACCTGCGCGTCGTGCGGCAGGAGCGCCCCGCGCCAGCGTCTCGGCCTGAACGCGCTGATCGGCGTCAGAGCGAGGAGGTGCGAGTTGATCGGCAGAATGGGCCCGTGCGCGGAGAGGTTGTAGGCGGTGGAGCCTGCGGGCGTCGCGAGCAGCACCCCGTCGCAGGTGAGGGACTCCATGCGCACCTTGCCGTTGACGATGATCTTCACCTTCGCGCTCAGGCGCGTTTGGCGAAACAGCGACACCTCGTTGATGGCGCGCGCTTCTTCCTTGCGTCCGCCAATCGTTGTCGCAGTCATGGCGAGCGGATGAATGACAGCCGCCTCGGCTTCCGCGATCCGCTCGGGCAGGCCCTCCAGATCGTAGGAGTTCATCAGGAAGCCGACCGTTCCGCAATTGACGCCGTAGACCGGCTTGCCGCTCGTCATGTTCGCGCGCAGCGTTTCGAGCATGTAGCCGTCGCCGCCGATCGCGACGATCACGTCGGCCTCAGCGACGGGCGCGTCGCCAAACAGCTTGCGGAATTCGCTCGCCGTCGCCTGCGCCTTCGGGCGGTTGCTGGCCTGAAATGAGAGGATCTGCCGTTTCATGGGCGACAGGCGCCTTTTCGTCTTTCGCATCGCCGCCGCGAGGGGCGGCGCGCCGGCCAGTCCGGAAGAAGCCGGCCCCGGGGTCACTCGCTCTAGGGGCTACTCGCCCATGTGTATCAGGCGAGTGCGCCTGCCGCCAGATTTGTTACAGTGCCTCAAGGCTGGGCTCGACCCAGCCGGCCACAGGAGGGATTAACCATGAGCGCGCAGGAAAAGATGGCTGATACAGCCGGGGCTTCGCCTGGCTTCAATATTCCCGACCCGCTGACGCTGCCCTCGCTCAAGGGCAAGGTGAGCGACGAGGAATGGCGTCTGCGCTGCGAGCTCGCGGCGACCTATCGCCTTGTCGCGCTTTATGGCTGGGACGATCTCGTCTTCACCCACATCTCCGTGCGTTGCCCGGATGAAGGCGGCAAGGCGCGTTTCCTCATCAATCCTTACGGCGTGCTCTTCGAAGAGATGACGGCGACGAGCCTGGTGAAGATCGATGTCGACGGCAATGTCGTCGGTGCGACGCCATACTTTTCGAACCCGGCCGGCTTCACGATTCATTCGGCCATTCACATGGCGCGCGACGATGCGCATGCAGTGCTTCACGTGCATACGCCTTATGGCGTCGCCGTTTCAGCGCAACAGGGCGGGCTGAAGCGCTACACTCAATTCTCGATGATCGTGCACGACGATGTCGCCTATCACGACTATGAGGGCATCGCGACCGATCTCGACGAGCGCGAGCGCCTCGTGAAGGATATGGGCAATCACGGTTTCCTCATCCTGCGCAATCACGGCACGCTGACGGTCGGCCCCAATTGTGCGATCGCCTTCCTGCGCATGTATTTCCTCGAACAGGCCTGCAAAGCGCAGATCCTCGCGCAGTCAGACTTGAAGCCGCCGCTCGAAGAAAAGTCGAAGATGAGCGCGAAGGTGATGCAGCAAGGCTCGCCAGCCTTCGTAAAAGGCATCGGCGACAACCTCGCTTGGCCGGGGCTCCTGCGAAAGCTGAACCGCGTCAATCCTGGCTTTGATCAGTAGACGAAGGTTTCAGCGTTTTCAGATAGTCGATGATCGCCTGCCGCTCGCCTGCGTCATGCACGCCGGCGAAGCTCATCCGCGTGCCGGGCACGACCATTTGCGGCGTGTCGAGAAAACGGTCGAGCGTCTGTTCGTCCCAGACGAGTCCCGCTTTGCGCATCGCGGGCGAGTAGGCGTAACCGTCGAACGAAGCGGAAGGCCGCCCGACGACATTCCAGAGATTGGGCCCCGTCAGCCTTATCTGTCCGGCCGCCGTCGCCGGGTCAGCCGGCGAATGGCAGATGCCGCACTGGGTGAACAGCTGCTGGCCGAGCGCCGCGCCCGTCAGCGGCGCATTCGCCTTGCCGCCGCCATCGCCGCACCCCGACGCGGTGAGCAGGAAAACGAAGCAGGCAAAGGGTCTTACTATGGACATTGCGGCGGTCCCGAGTTACTGGCGACGCCCCGCGGGGGCGCCTCTGGCGTTAAAGACCGCAATCCTATATCGGAAATCAAGAGCGCCGGTTTAGCTCAGTTGGTAGAGCAGCGGTTTTGTAAACCGAAGGTCGGGGGTTCAAGTCCCTCAACCGGCACCATTTGCACCTTTCCCCACATCTCCGAACGTAAACAAACGGCTGAAATTGCTGGCCTTCTCCGCCCTTGTTCATAAGCGGACGTAAGCCGGCGTGTGGGTACAGACAACGAATTTGTGGGTGCGTTGGGGGGTATCGAGCCTCTCGCTACTTTCCGATACCCACAGTGAAAGGAGCGGATGAGAACAAATGCTGACTGACACAAAATGCAGAGCTGCGAAGCCCCGCGAGAAGGCGTTCAAGATGGCGGACGGGGGAGGGCTCTTCCTCTTCGTTACTCCCAGCGGCTCGAAGTCCTGGCGGCTCGCCTATCGCTTTCTTGGCAAGCAAAAGCTTCTCGTGATCGGCCAATATCCGGTCGTATCTCTTGCGGAAGCCCGTCTGGCTCGGGAGGAGGCCAAGAAGCTCCTCGCCCAGGGAGGCGACCCTTCTCAGCAGAAGAAGATCGACCGGATCGTTCAGGCGCAGCGCAATGCCACGACTTTCAAATCGGTCGCGGAGGAGCTGCTCGCCAAGATGGAGCGCGAAGGGAAGGCGGACGCGACCCTCGAGAAGAAGCGCTGGATGCTGCTTGATCTGGCGTCACCTCTCGCCGGCCGGCCGGTTGCGGACATTTCCGCGCCGGAACTTCTCGCCGTCCTTCGCAAGGTGGAGGCGCGCGGCAAGCATGAGACTGCCAAGCGTCTTCGGTCGGCGTGTGGGCAAGTCTTCCGCTATGCAGTCGCAACGGGGCGGGCCCTCCGTGACCCCTCGGGCGATTTGAAAGGAGCGCTCACGGCGCCGGTGGTGAAGCATCGGGCGGCAATGCTCGATCCTGAAGAAATC
>JACKIL010000011.1 GCA_020638525.1 Caulobacterales bacterium
ATTTTGTGAATTCCTCGGGCCAGCAAGCTTCAAGCCGCCGCAAAACTTGTCAGCGTGACGTGTACGGAGGCTATGGCCAGAGCCGAGCTTCTACGCGCCAACCAAGATTTACCGACGCCAGACAGGTTCTTCTATTGTGATGAAGTTTTGAATTTCAGCCGATTGGGGGCCGAGCGTGATGGCGTCCGCGACGCCTGGCAGGACGCACACGTCGAAAAGCTCCTGGATGGCGCCGTCAAACCGAATCCAATGCGCGACAGATCCGCTCTGGAGAGAAATAATCTGTACGCCGCACCAGGGATCGGCGTCCTTGTCGGAAAGCTTTGCATCCAGCGCCAGCCCTTCAAACCGTTTGTAGCGCGGCTTTGATAGCGTCACAGCGGCATGATCGCCAAAGAAGGATAGGCCGCGGAGGAAACCGGGGCAAAAGGCGAGGGGATGAAACGCACCATCCTTGATCCAGCCGATTTCTCCGGACCCGGAGTTAGCGATCCAGAGTTTGCCGTCATGCCATCGCGGCGAATGCGGCATCGATAGCCCGCTCGCAACGATCTCATCTGTTTCAATGTCGATTACGATGCCGCCATCGGCGCGGCGATCGCGCCATCCATCGACGACGTCGGATCGGCAGGCGGCGCTCGCGTAACGCGGCGCGCCATCGACCATTGCAAGGCCGTTCAAATGGCAGCGATCTTCCGGCGCCAGCTTTGAAATGAAGGGCGGCTTCCATACCGGTTTGAAACTATGCGTTAGCGATAATTCGCACAGGCAGGAATATTTTGTGTTGATGAAAAGGATGCGGCCATCCCTCTGGACTCCTAGCTCATGCACATCGACGGCGCCGGTTGTCTGGAAATTGCGCGGGACATAGACTTTGTCGTGTTTACCGTTCGCGACCTGCCCTTGTGAAAGCACATTCTCCATGCGGACGATCTGTGTCAGTGTTCCAAGATAAATGCGGTGCGCGTCTCCGACGACGCCCATGGCCTGCGGATACTGCGCCTGGTGCAGAGCGAGTTTGCCGTCGGTTCCGGGCCCCAGAATGTAGAGCATGCCGGTCTGATACGACGTGAAGGCGAGCGACACCTTGTTGGCCGCAAGAAAGCCCTGCAAACCGCCGGAAAAGGAGATATCGGTCTTCGGCGGCGTCTGAGAAGCAGGATTGGCGGGCGCCGAAGCGGATCTGTCGTCAGTCATCAGAAGTTCCCATTTGCGGCTCAGGCCTTGAGGCCCGTAGCATGCAAAACTTGCGCAATAAAGCGCCAGCTGAAAGCATCAGGGAGAGGACCACAATATTGAGGCGTCACGCCGCAACGCCGGGCGCTGCATTTCAATTCGCGCCAGCGCCGTTATATGGTGCCCGCTATGGAACCGATACCTTCAGCCACCTTTGACCCTGAAGATTATGCGCCGGACGAGGCGCCGCGCGCGTGGCGGCGGTTTTTTCAGTCGCTTCACCATGTGACGCCGTTGCTGGCGCCTGGTCAGCGCTTCTCCTCGCGCTCGGGTAGTTGGATGATCGACGATATCATGGTCGGCTACGCCAAATTCGGCGCCCAGACCATGGAACGGAAGTTAAGTTCGGAAATTGTTCAGGCCGCCGCCTGTAAATTCCTGATGGGTTGGCGCTACCGGTCCGGCCAGGCGAAGGTCTATCACGCCGGCGACGCTGTTGACCTTCACCCGGGCTACTACTGCATCATCGATTATGACCGCGGGTGCCACACGATCGCCGCTGAATCCGATGTGCTGGCGATCCTCTTGCCGCATCAAGCCGTGGGTTATGCGCCAGAAAAGCATCCGCCGCGCTTCATGATCCCGGTTGACACCGCGCAAGGCGCGCTCCTTAGCGACTTTCATGAAAGTCTTGTGAAGAACGCGCCAATGATAAAAATCAATGAAGCGGCGGCGATATCCAAAGGCGTCAAGGCGGTCTATGCGTCGGTCATCGAGAATCTCGCCGAACATGCGACGCCCACAGTGTCGAAGTGGGATGAAATCCGGCGCTTTATCGATGAACAGATCTTCGAACAGGATCTGACGGTCGCCATGCTTACCGAGAAATTCGGGGTCTCCCGCGCGACGCTTTACCGTCAACTGGCTATGTCCGGCGGCTTGCAGTCTTACATTGCGGGACGACGCCTCGATTATGCCTTCCGACATCTGACGATAGGCGGTCCGCTGCGCGGGCGCATCTCCGAAATTGCGGCGAGATGCGGCTACACATCCACCAACCAGTTTTCGCGAGCCTTTTCCCGTCATTTTGGCTTCGCGCCGTCCGCAGTTCTCGGCGCTTTAAGCAAAGACAGCGATGCGCTGCCCGGCGCTCCGGGCGAAAACACGCTGTGGGATATGTGGCACAGCGCCGACTTCAAGGCGCGTCGTTGAGACAAATTGCAGGCTCAAATTGAGACCTGTTGCTAGAGACAAATCCAGCCAAGCCGGTAATTTTTAGTAGTAGAGCGGCGCCTATTTCAGGCGTTGCTTCTTGATTTCTTGGGGTTTGGTGGGGCCGATGACAATCTTCGATCCGCGCGCGGCCGCGGCTGCGCGTTCGAATTTCGCCCGTGCATCGCGGGCCCGGCTGATGCTTGCCGCGTCTGCGAGCATTCTGACGCTGTTCGGGCCGTCCGCCCTTGGCGTCTATGGCGGCGGAAGAGCGCGCGCCCAGGCGCTTCCTTCGGGCTGCACCGACGGCGACAACGACATCGCGGAAGCTGGCGAGACAGTCACCTGTCTGCCGCCGCCGAGCCCCATTGGCGAGCTTTCCACCAATGTCGACGATCTGACGATCAATATCGGCAGCGCCAGCACGGCGGCGGCGATCGAAGCCCCGCTTTTGGGCCCTGGTGGTTATGGTGTTGGTTACGCCGTTAAAGCGCAGGGCAACGGCACGACGACCATCAATGTGCTGAACGCCGGCTCATCCGTCACCGGCAGCGACTATTCGGCAGGCGTTCTTTGGCGGCCGCTGAATTCCAGCGCGACAGCGAACCTCGTTCTCAATAATGAGGGCTCGATCTATGCGCCGTATTCTTCCGGCGTCTACGCTAAGCACGCCGGTCCGGGCTCGATTTCGATCACCAATAGCGGCTCGATTTCAGCACACTACGGAATAGGATTATTCATCCAGTCCGGTTCCGGGAATGTCGATGTCAATTCGACCGGATCGATTTCGAGTGGTGACAATGTAGGCGCGTATATTATCGGCGATGGCGGCGGCGTTTTCACCGTCTCTGTCGCCAACGCGTCTGGAAACAATCCTGTGGGCGGCGGCGTTACTCTGCGCGGCGCCGACGAGATCGATTTCACCTCTACCGGCCTTATTGAGGGCGGCGTACGAGGCATCGATTTCGGCAGCGCCGTCTTCCGCGTCAATAACATGACCGGACGCAGCGCTTTTTATGTCGGCGCCGCGACAACATCGCTGACAATCGCCTCGACGACGCCGGGAAGCGGTGCGGTCGGAAACCTGGACATCACGGAGGATGTGGGGAGTTCGGGCGTTATCGACGTCGATATCCATGACGCCGGTGAGATTGATGTCCGCAGCTTTGGCGACGGCGACATTTCGGTGACGAGTACGGGCGCTGTTTCCGCTCACGATAGCGCCGTAGGGGTCTACGCCTATGGAACCGGCGGAGGGGCTGTTACGGTCGAGGTGAACGACGCAACATCCAGCACCCTCTCTGCGGTTTATGTGTTGCAGCAGGGCTCGGGCGCGCTTTCGGTCACGGCGACTGGCGCCGTTCTTGGCAACTACCAGGGTATCGAGACGAGCAACACCGGCCTCGGCGTCACCAATATCACGCTCGCATCGGGCGCGACCGTCACCGGTCATTATCTTGAGGGCGTGCGCGCCACGTCGACCAACGCATCATCGAACATCACCGTGCAAGGATCGTCCGGCGACATCGCCGGCGCGACGGACGGGATTTATCTCTCGACCGCCGGGGCGGACATCACGGTGCAAAACCTCGACAGCGTGACGGGGCAGACCGACGACGGGATCGATGTGCGCTCGAATGGCGGCGACATCACGATATCGAATGTCGGAACCATCCTCGGAACGGGCAGCAACGGCATTTTCGCCGATAGCGACGGCGGCGGCATCTCGATTCAGGGCGTCGGCCTTGTCGGCGGCGTCACCGGGACGGGCGCCAACGGCATCTATGCCAATAGCGGCGCCGGCGACATCGACATTGGCGGCGCGACGGCGGTGGGAGACGTCAGCGGCGCGGAGGCCGGGATCTACGCCCGCAGCACAACGGGCGATATCACGATCGCGTCGTCGGGGAACATCGCCAGCACCGGCATTAACTACCGTGGCGTGGACGTCCTCTCGACAGGGGGCGGCGACATCTCCATCACGACCGTTGACGCATCCGGCTATGCGGGCGGCATAAGGGCCGAAGGCTCCGGCGGCGCTCTTTCGGTGACGTCCACCGGCACGGTGAGCGCCAATTCGGGAATTGGCACCGCCATTTTCACGCGGAACACCGGCGCGGGATCGACAACAATCTCCGTGGCCGATGTTCAAGTCGGGGCAGGGTCGGGCATCAACGCCCAGCAGGACGGCACAGGGGATTTGACGGTCATCGCCACAGGCACGGTGACGTCGGGCGGCGCATCGGGCATCAATACTGTCCAACTGGGATCCGGCGCTTTGTCGATCACGGCGAACGCCGTGAGCGGCGCTGGCGGCGGCGGCGGGATCTATGCAGCTACTCTCGGCAGCGGGCTCGATATCTCGGTCTCCGGCGCCGTAAGCGGCGCCACGACCGGCATCGAGGCCCGCAACTACGGCGTTGGCGTCACCGACATCACCCTGGCGTCGTCGGCGACCGTCACCGGTCAGGGCGTCGAGGGCATTCGCGCGACATCGACCAACGCCGCGTCGAACATCACCGTGCAAGGATCGTCCGGCGACATCGTCGGCGCGACAGACGGGATTTACATCTCGACCGCCGGGGCCGACATCACGGTGCAAAATCTCGACAGCGTGACGGGGCAGGCCGGCAGCGGGCTCGATTTGCGCTCCAATGGCGGCGACATTGTCATCACCAATATCGGTACAATCGACGGCCAGAACGGTGCGGGCATTGACGCCAATTCCGGGTCGGTGACCGGCTCCGGCTCCATTTCCATTCAGGGCGTGGGTCTCGTCGGCGGCGTCACGGGCGCCTTCAGCGCCGGCATTCTCGCCCGGGCGCAAGTCAACGACTATCGCGGCGACATCAATATTGGCGGCGTGACGCCGATCGGCGCCGTGACGAGCAATAACTTCGGCGTATTCGCCGTGGGGCGGGATATCACGATCAATGCGGCGGGCGATATCAATTCGTTTTTCGGCGCCGTCGGCGCCAACGGCACGGAAGCGATCTCGATTACGCTCGGCAATGCCGTCAGTACGAATTTCGGCGCCGTAAACGCCCAATTAAGCGCAGATGGCACGGATATCTCCATCACCTCGACCGGCCTGGCGAGTGGCGGCGTATACGGAATTGTCGCCTACAATCTCGGGACCGGCGCGACGACCATCAATGTGAATGATGTCGCCTCCGGACTCACCGATGCGATCTACGCCGTTCATTACGGCGCCGGCGCGCTGTCTGTGACGGTGAACGGAACCGTTCAAGGCGCTCAACGGGGCATCTCGACGCGCAACACCGGCCTCGGCGTCACCGATATTACGCTGGCTTCGTCAGCGACCATCATCGGCGACGCCGTCGAAGGCGTACGCGCTGTGTCGACCAACGCCGCGTCGAACATCACCGTGCAGGGTTCCTCCGGCGACATCACCGGCGCGACGGACGGGATTTACCTCTCAACCAATGGCGCCGACATCACGGTGCAAAATCTTGATAGCGTGACGGGGCGGGCCGGCGATGGGATCGATGTGCGCTCCAAGGGCGGCGACATTACGATCGCCAATGTCGGAACGATCAGCGGCGTCGATAATGGGATTATCGCGAACTCGAGTTCCGGAAGCGGGATTGGCGCCATTTCAATTCAGGGCGTCGGCCTTGTGGGCGGCATCTACAGCTATAGCGGGGCCGGAATCAGGGCGAATGCGGTGTCCGGCGCCAATCGCAACGACATCGATATCGGCGGCGTCACCCCGATCGGCGCCATAACGACCGTCGACGGGGACGGAGTCTCGGCGCTCGGACGAAACGTCACGATCAACGTCGCGGGCGATGTAAACGCCTATTTCGGCGTGTTCGCGAGCAGCACGGGCTCGGCCTCGATTACGGTCGGCAATGTCACGAGCACTTACGCCGGCGCCGTGTTTGTGCGAACTGAGACAGCCGGTACGGACCTCTCCATCACCTCAACCGGTCAGATCATCGGCGGTTGGTATGGCGTTTACGCGGAAAACAAAGGCAGCGGCGACCTTTCGATCGACGTCGTCGATGTCGCCGGCGGCGCCGGCTATTACGGCGTCCTCGCCAAAAATGAGGGCGCCAATTTAAGCGTCACTGCGACCGGCGCCGTTTCCGGCGGCACATATGGCGTTCTGGCCATCAATTACGGTGCAGGCGCGCTCGACATCAACGTCAAGGATGTCACCGGCCAGACGGATGACGGCATTGAGGCCGCTAATTTCGGTACGGATCTTTCCATCACCGCGACCGGCACGGTGACCGGCGCCTATCAGGGCATCGACGCCTATAATTTTGGCTCCGGCGCGCTCTCCATTACGGCTAACAATGTGACGGCGCTCGCAGGTGGCGACGATGCGATCGACGCTTATAACTCCGTAGACGGAACGACGCTCTCGGTCACGACGACGGGTGTCATCTCTTCCGCGGAGGATGACGGGATCGATGTTGTAAACCTTGGCGGCGATCTTTCGATCTCCGTGGCGAGCGGATCGGTGACTGGTTATGAGGGCGGCATCGAGGCCTATAACTACGGAACCGGCGTAACGTCCGTGACGATCGCCGGCGCGGTTGAGGGCGAGACCGAACTCGGCGTTTACGCGGTGTCGATCAACGGTTCGACGGTGACGATTGAAAGCGGCGGTTCGGTGACGGGCGCCACAGGTGCGATCACCACCGACAGCGCGGTCGCGCCGGGCGACGCCGTCGATGACACGGTGACGGTGAACGCCGGCGGGTCCGTTTCCGGCGCGATCCGTCTGCTTGCAGGCGCGGACACGTTCAATGACGCAGGCGGAACGTTCACAACCGTCTATGGCGGCGATGGCGTCGATACGGTCAACTTCTCAGGCGCGGGCCGCACGATCAACGGCTCGGGCGGCGCAGGCGATTCCCGGCAAGAGTTCGAAATTTTCAATTTCACCAGCGGCGGGTTCGAACTCGCCGGCACGCATGTCGGTCTTGACGCCGTCAACTTCCTGGCAGGCGCAAATAGCGTCAGCGGATCGCTCGGCGCGACCACGACGACGATCGCCGCCGGCGCAAGCCTCGACGCCGCTGACGGCGCAAGTTTTAGCGGCGCGCTGGTCAATAACGGTGCGCTCTCTCTCGGCGGCGATGCGGGCGCGACAGCCACTGCGGGGTCATTCGAGCAAGGTGTGAACGGCGCCCTGACGATCAGCGCCAATGACCTGCTTGTCGTCAGCGGCGACGTCACCCTTGGCGGCGAATTGACATTCGCGAACCTGTCCGTCCTGTCTCCTGGCTCAACCACGTCGATAATCATCGATGGCGGGACCGGCCTAGTGGGAACCTTCGACGTTGTTTCCAGCGGGGTGTTGATCGGCCAAAGCGTTGAGTACGATCTCGCCAATTTCGACGTGTTGTTGACGACGACGATTAACCCAGCGTCGACAATCGCTGGGCTTAACGACAACCAATCGAATGTTGGTGATTATCTGATCGGCCTATTGTCGGATCCGAATCTGGATCCAGCGCTGCTCGATTTCATTTTCGCGATCGGTCTGAACCCCGACACTGAGGACCTCGCAACGATCCTGGATAACCTGACGCCGGAAGATATCGATCAGGCGATGCAGTTTCTTTCTGTTTCGCAGCGCGACTTCATGCGGTCGCTGCTCAATCTCGGCTCAAGCGGCGACGGGTTTGATTTGGCGAGCCGGAATGTGGGCGTGCGTTTCGCCTCGCTCAATGGCGGCGCCGCAGTGCCGGACAGCGACGAACCATTCGCATGGGTTTCGATTGACGGCGCGAAAATCAAAAACGGTTCGACGAACGCCAATCACGGTTTTGGCGGGCGATACTTCCAGTTCAGGGGCGGCGTCGGTGGGATCGGCAAGGGCTCGGTCAAGTTTGGCCTCGCGGCGGCGTACAGCGATTATCAAGGCGACGCCGAAGGACCGCTTGGCGATGATGTCGATGCTGAAACGTTCAGCGTCGCCGGCACGCTTGGCGCGCCGCTCGCCTTCGGACGCATTGACAGCGTCGCCGCCTATTCCGCTGGCGATGCAGATATCAAAATGCGCCTGATCGATCCAGTCAGCGCCCAGACGATCGTGCAAACAGGAACGGCTGATATCTCGAGCTACAGTCTGCGCTCGCGGCTTACTTTTGATGGGGTTGAGCGGCCAAACTGGTTGCTGGCGCCGCACATTCAGGCGGGTGTCACTCGATCCAAACTCAGCGACATGACCGCCGGGACGGGCGTTTCTGCGATCAATGTTCAGGACTCCAAAAATCTGCGCGGCGATGTCGGTCTTGGCGCATCGTACTATCGCAAATGGAGCGACATCTTATCGTTGCACGCGACAGCGACGGGCGTGCGCTATTTCGGTGATACGGAAAACAGCTTCGCTTCCCAATTTGCGCTCGCGCCTGCCGGTGGAGGTTCTTTCGCAACTGTCGGGGCGGGCGTCAAATGGCAGGCTGAAATCGAAACGGGTCTGGCCTGGAATGTTGGAGACGGCTTTAAACTCAACATGTCCGCCTTCAGCGAACTCGGCGACCTTACAGTTTATGGCGGGCAGCTGGGCGTTAGCCGGAATTTCTGATTCCCAATCATGCGGTACAGAAACTGTGGTTGGGACGATAGTTGCTGCACGCATGGCCGGTTCGTCCGCTCGCCTCACTGGAGAGTAGCCTGATTTGCGCGCGAATTCGGATGGTGTTCATGGCGGCAGCTTGACCCGCTTGTTCGCACCCGCAATCGGGGAAGCGGCAAGCGGCGATCAGGAAACGTAAAAACGCCGGTCATGCCGGTTTGTCGCCCCTCTTTCGCGACGCCTTTTTACTCGCAGGTGCGCCACTTCGCTCAAGGAATCGAGACGAGCTGCGCATAGCGGCTTGGCTTCAGAAAGCGCCGCGAAGCGTGACGCCATAGGTGCGTGGAGCGCCGAGATAGATATTCTCATCGCCCGCCTGGATTGGCGTCAGGAACGCATAAGTCCCGTATATCGTGTTGGTCGCGTTGTTGACCCAGCCTTCAACGCGCCATTGTCCGTCTTTCGAGCCGACGCCCATATTGACGTTGAGAAGGCCGAAGGCGTCGTCGCGCGCGAGGGAGGCGGGATCGATATAGCGGGCCGTCGAATATTGGTACTGAATCCTGCCGCCAACGGTAAGGTCATCCGTAACGGGATAATCGACATTGATTCCGGCGTCGCCGGAGAATTTCGGCGCGAACTTGAAGCGCTGTCCGGAAATGGCGGGGTCGACAGAAGCATCGTCGCCATATTCGGCGTAAGGCAGCCAGGTTCCGCCTAGCTGCAGCGTGACGTAATCGCTAATGTGGAAGCGGTTCTCGATCTCCAGCCCGTAGGATTCGGCCGAGCGCGCGTTCAGGATGGCGAATTGCAGGCCAATGAATTGTGCAACCTGCAGGTCGGAGATGTCGTTATAGAAGCCGGCGATGTTGGTTTGCGCGCGGCCGCCCAGATACTGGAATTTCCCGCCAAGTTCGAAAGCGTTGATCTTCTCGGGCTGGTAGGTCGGGTCTTTCGGCGTCGCGCCGGGGAAGAGCGCCGGGTTGTCGGCGACGCCGCCTGCTGCGCTCACGTCAATGTTCACGCCGCCCGCCTTATAGCCGCGATTGTACGACGCGTAGATCTGCGTGTCGTTGTTCGGGTAGTATTGCAGACTGAATGTGCCGCTGATGGCGTCATCGGAAACGCTATCGTCATATTCCGGCCCCGGCATAATGCCGAGCAGGGTGATGGCTTCCGTCGGCGAAAGGCGGAAATAGGGGTTCGCGAAGGAGCCTTCTTTCTTGTCATGTGAATAGCGAACGCCCGCGACCGCGCTGAAAGCATCGCTGAGCTGGAACTCGCCATGCGCGAAGATGGCTGCCGATCGCGCCTTGCCGGTCATGATCTCGCTGGTAAACATCCCGGGCGTCGCGGTGATGAGCGAGGTTGCAAGAAGCGTCTGCCAATAGAACTCCGCCTGAGGCCCCCAATAGAGGCTTCTTTGAGCGTCGATATCCTCGTCGGAGAAATAGGCGCCCACGACGTAATCGAGATTGAGCGCATCCCAGTCGCTGTTGAGGGTCAATTCTTGCGAAAACATCTCGCTCGTGAAGTATTCGTCGACGGTGAGAACCAGAGCGCCGGAGAAGTCGCCATCAAGACCAACCTGGTCGACATTGTAACTGCGATAAACGGTCGTCGATTTCAGCGAGACGTCATCGAAGTCATAGTCGATGATAAGCGTCGCGCCATAGTCGCTAACGGATTGATCGTTGGGGGCGCTCAATGTTTGCTGGAAATCTTTCGGGCCGTTTGACGGAAGCCGCCCGCCGGCGGCGAGCGTCAGCGCGTCAATGAGCGGCTGCGCCGGGCCGTCTACATAATTGATGCTGGCGTAGCAGCAATTGGCGTCGCTCTTCGAGTAATCGCCGATGAGGCGGATCGACAGGGCGTCAGTCGGCGTAAAGAGGAATTGCCCCTTGAAGGCCGCTGTTTCGTTATTGTTGAGATCTTCGCCGGTCGTCGCATCGGTATAGAAACCGTCGGTCTTGCTGTAGAGTCCGGCGAGCCTCAAGGCGGCGTTCTCGCCGACCGGAAGGTTCACGCCCGCTTTCAGATCGAGCGCGTTGTAATTGCCATAGCCTGCTTCATAGAAGCCGCCGACCGCATGCGGGTCAGGCTTGGTCGAATTGATGAGGACGGCGCCGGCGGCGGTGTTCTTCCCGAAGAGCGTTCCTTGCGGACCCCGAAGGATTTCGAGGCTGTCGATGTCGAGGAAGTTCTGTATGGCTGCGCCAGCGCGGCTGCGATAGGCGCCGTCAATGAAGACGCCGACAGCGCCCTCGAAGGTGCGGGTGATGCCGATGGTTCCGATGCCGCGAATGACGATGCTCGATGAGGTGACGGGGTTGTTGCTCGTCACGAACTGGGTGCTGGGCGACAGCGCCGCAATGTTCACGATATTTTCAACGCGCGCCTCGGCGAGCGTCTCGGCGTCAGCCGCCGTGATCGAGATCGGAACATCCTGAATGTTCTCGGCGCGCCTTTGCGCCGTGACGACGATGACGTCGTCTGCATAGGGCGCAGCTTCAGACGTATCCTGTGCGAAGGCTGGGGTTGAGAGAACGCCGAGGGCGGCTGAGAGGTGAAGCGCGGTCAGTTTCATGTATTCCACTCGGCGACTCGTAAACGCGGGTTAACTTTCTCAGAGGCGCGCACGCGAAAGCCGGGCTCGATTCAGTCGAGGCGTTCCCAGCGCAGATCCACGCGCTCTTCGCAGGCGCCGCGAATATGCAGCGCCTTTCTGAACTCTTGGTTACCGAAATGCTTCCGGGCTGGCGCTGGAAGAGGCCGGGCGCTGACATATGGCCGTCAATCTCAGGCTCGCCGCGCCTGAGGCCGTCGGCAACTTCCCGATTGATCATTTTGATGATCTGCCCCGCCATGGGTGCTGCGTACGAGATCTGCGGTTTTGGGCGCGTCACTGCATAAAAGACGTACACGGATTAAAATATAATTCGCCGCCGCCTCTTGATCTGGCGGCGCATCGCGTTAGCATTCTTTCATGGTCACCGCCGCAAGCCAGTCCAAGCAGCGTCGACTGAGTCGTCGGCCTTTTCCCGAAGAGGAGTATGATGCGCGTCTGAAGCGTGTCCGCCAGGCGATGGCTGAGCGTTCGCTCGACGGCATGCTGATCTCCAGCCCCGAGAACATCTATTATCTCACCGGGCTGAACTATCTCGGCTACTTCGCCTATCAGCTGTTGGTTGTGCCGTTGACGGGAGCGCCGGCGCTGGTGACGCGGGCGATGGAGCACGCCACCATTCGCGATAAGGTGCCCGGCGTTCGGCATGTTACTTATTCGGACGGCGTTGCGCCCTTGCCTGAAAATGCGGGAGAAGATGAAGCCTCGGCGCCGCTGCTCGATGGGGAAGGCGGGCTGCGCCCATGGTCCACCAGCCTAGGCGTTCCGACGCGGCCGGCGGAAACTTCCACATCTATTTATGAAAATCCGGCGCGGGCGACCATCGAGGCCATTGAGGACGCAGGCCTCGACAGTAGTCGCCTCGGCATTGAAAGCAGCAGCTCGCTTTTTCCATACGGAATCGGTCAGGCGATCGTCTCCGGCCTTCCGAAGGCCCGCTTCGAACATGCCACAAATCTCGTCACGGATGTTCGGCTGGTGCAATCTCCGAGTGAGCTCGTCTTCACTAGGCGCGCGGCGAGCGTCACCGATTCGATGATTCTTGCAGGCGTCGCAGCCGCTGGGCCAGGCGTTCCGCAAGCGGACGTTATGGCGGCGATCTATCAGACGATGTTTCATCGGCGCGGAACGTATCCGGGCTTTGTGCCGCTGGTTCGCGCAACGCGCACGCTAGAGCATGAGCACGGCTCATGGGAGGATGTGCGCCTTGGCAAGAAAGACATCCTCTTTCTTGAGATGAGCGGCTGCGTCGAGCGTTATCATGCGCCAGCCGGCAGGCTTGTGTTCACAGGGGCTGCGCCAAAACGCGCTTACGACATGGAGCGGGTTTGCGAGGAAGCGATAGAGGCCGCGAAAGGGAAGATGAAGCCGGGTGTCGCCGCTGAAGACGTTTATAGCGCATGGCAAGGCGTCGTCGACCGGGCTGGGCTTCACGGCTATCGGCGCCATCATTGCGGTTACGCAGTCGGCATCGGCTTTCCGCCAAGCTGGAGCGGGGGCGGCGTGCCGCTTGGGCTGCGCGCCGGATCGAAAATGGAGCTCAAGGCAGGAATGGTGTTTCACCTGATGTCGTGGCTTCTGCGAACCGGCAAAGGTGACTACTTCCTGTCAGATACAGTCGTTGTCACAAGCGCCGGGTGCGAGCGGCTGACGATGGCGCAGAGAAGCGTCGTCGTTCGTTAGGCCGATTCAATCGACGCTCTTCGGTGGCTCATTAAGCGCGCCGATATCGAGCACTGGCCCTGCATCGATATTCTCAGCCTTGAGGAGGGAAGCGACGCGTTCAAGCGACGCGATGATGGACGCCTGCTCCCAATTCTCCAGTCGCTCGAACCTTTCCTGGAATGACTGCTGCAACGGATCGGGCGAGGCTTCCAGCGCTCTCGCGCCGGCCGAGGTCAGCGTGACGAAAATGCGTCTTCCATCTTCCGCATCCTTCTGCCGTTTGATGAGCTTCTTTTCTTCCAGCCGGTCGAGGAGAGCTGTGATCGTCGCCTGCTTTAGCGAAGCGTGCGAGGCGAGTTCGGAGGGCGTCGCGCCGCCGCTCTCTTTGAGGAATTGCAGCGCCAGCACCTGAGACGGCGTAAGGCCGGAAACGCGGGCGAGATTTCGCGCATTGAACTCTGTTGCGCGCAGAATGCGGCGCAGGGCGATCAATGCTGACTCTGAGCGGCTTCTCATCTCTTCTTAATGCATCGAATCGCTTTGGGCAGTGAGCGCTATGATATTACGGCGAAAGTCTCGTGAATAAAACGCCAGCGCAGTCGCTCGGTTGGAGACAAGAAAAAGATAATTCGACGATCGAATCGATAAATTTCGAGTCTTCGTATATCTTTGAGCCGGCGATCGCGATATTTGTGCAAATATTAGCATTAATATTGGGTATTGTTGCGCACACGGCGCCCATCGCGATTGCCCCTCGGTTGACATTTTGTTTCGATCATCTAAGTAAGGCGCGCAAGCAGCAACAATCGAAAATTCTCATGACTCAATGCGAACCCCACGCCCCAAAAGGCGGCGAGGTCACGCGCTTTAAGGCGATATTCCGCTCACCAACGCCCGAAGACGGCAGGCGCGTATGGGAGCTGATTGCGGCGTGTCCGCCTCTCGATCAGAACTCGCTCTATTGCAATCTCCTGCAGTGCGCCGACTTCGCGAAGACATGCGTTCTGACGGAGATTGACGGAGAGCTCGCCGGATGGGTCTCGGCCTATCGCCCGCCTGACGATCGCGAGACGCTATTCATCTGGCAGGTCGCCGTTCACGAAAAGGCGCGCGGGCTGGGCCTGGCGCGGTCGATGATCGAAGAATTACTTTCGAGGGATTCGGCGCGCGGCGTTGTGAGATTGAAGACAACGATCACGCCCGACAACGAAGCCTCATGGGCGCTTTTCCGCTCATTGGCGCAGAAGCTCTCCGCGCCGTTTGTGAGCCAGGCATGGTTTGAGCGCGAGGCGCATTTCGGCGGCCGTCACGAGACGGAGCATCTTGTGACGATTGGCCCGTTTGGGGCGTTCGCCGCCCGCTAGTCACCAGCATCTGAAATATAAATAGAAAGCAGCAGAGGTCCCAAAATGACGACCAGTGCCATTACGGCGTCCAACAAGAACTCGCGCGGCATTTTTGAGCGACGTGAATCAGCAGTGAGAAGCTATGCGCGGAATTTCCCGGTGAAATTCGTGAAGGCGCAGGGCGAGACTCTTTTTGCAGAAGACGGCGAGGAATATATTGATTTTCTCGCGGGGTGTTCGTCGCTGAATTACGGACACAATCATCCAAAACTGAAGGAGGCGCTCACGGACTATATCGCCTCTGACGGGCTCACGCACAGCCTCGATATGGAGACGGATGCGAAAGAAGAGTTTCTTGAGGAATTCGAACGCACCATCCTGAAGCCGCGCAAGCTTGACTATATGGTGCAATTTACCGGGCCGACAGGCGCGAACGCTGTCGAAGCAGCCCTGAAAATCGCGCGCAAGGTGACCGGGCGAACGAATATCATCGCCTTCACCAATGGCTTTCATGGTTGCACGCTCGGCGCGCTTGCGCTCACGGGCAATAGCCATCATCGCGGCGGGGCGGGCGTTCCCTTGGGCGGCGTGACGAGGATGCCGTTCGACGGCTATCACGGCGACGGCGTTGATACTGCTGCGCAGATCGATCGGCTTCTTTCCGATCCATCGAGCGGCGTTGACGCTCCGGCCGCGTTCATTGTCGAGACCGTGCAAGGCGAGGGCGGGCTCAACGCCGCCTCGTTTGAATGGCTGCGCGCTATTCAGAAGATTGCGCGCAAGCACGGCGCCCTCTTCATCGTCGATGACATTCAGGCGGGCATCGGCCGCACAGGCTCCTTCTTCAGCTTCGAGCCGGCGGGCATAGAGCCTGACATCGTCACCCTGGCGAAATCGCTCTCCGGTTACGGATTGCCGATGGCGCTCACCTTGCTGAAGCGCGATCTCGATATCTGGAAGCCGGGCGAGCATAACGGAACCTTCCGGGGCAATTGTCATGCCTTCGTGACCGCGACAGCGGCGCTCAAAACTTTCTGGCGCGACGATACTTTCGTGAAAGAGATCAAGCGCAAGGCGTCTATCGTTAAAGAGCGCTTCGAGGCGATTGCTGCGAAGCATGATGACGATATTGCAGGCGTCAAAGGCCGCGGCATGATGCTCGGGCTCGATGTCGGTTCCGGAGAGGTCGCATCGCGCGTTGTGAAGGAGTGCTTCGCTAATGGTCTTGTCATCGAGACGAGCGGGGCCGACGACGAAGTGGTCAAATGCCTCGCGCCGCTAACCATTTCTGATGAAAACCTGAAGCGCGCGCTGACGATCGTCGAGCGCGCTGTAGACAAGGCGCTTTCCAAGAACGTCAAAGCCGCCGCGTAAGGAGTCACCATGATTGTAAGAAGTTATCAGGCCCTGAAGGGCACGGAACGCCGTGTGGATTCGGACGGCTGGACCAGCGTGCGCTTGCTGCTGAAGAACGACGGCATGGGGTTTTCGTTTCACATAACGACCATCTACGCCGGCGCCGAGCTGAAGATGCATTATCAGAATCATCTGGAAGCGGTTTATTGCATTTCCGGCAAGGGTTCGATCGAGGATCTCGAGACCGGCGTCAAACATGAGATCAAGCCGGGCGTGATCTATGCGCTCGACAAGCATGATCGGCACATCCTTCGCGCCGAAACAGAGATGACGATGGCGTGCGCATTCAACCCGCCGGTCACTGGCAAGGAAGTGCATGACGAAAGCGGCGCTTACCCGGCCGACGAAGAGGCGGCGTAATCATGAGCGCCGCGAGTCGAGTTGATCTATACCCTTCGCGATCGACGCCCAAACCGCGATTCATCGAACGATGCGATCCGGTGGTCTATAGCGAATGGTCGCCGGGCGCGCCGCTGGCGCGCGATAAAGTGAACGCCTATGAACGCAATGGCTTTCTCGCGCTTGAGGGGTTGCTGCGCGCGGACGAAGTCGAACTGTTGCTCGGAGAGGGCGCGCGTTTGCGCGCTGATCCGGCGGCGCTGGAAGACGAAACCGTCATTTCCGAACCTGGGGCTGGCGCCGTTCGGTCCGTCTTCAAAATTCACCGGCAAAACGATGTTTTCGCACGCCTTGCCTGCGATGCGCGTCTTGCGGGCATCGCGCAATTCCTGTTGGGCGATGACGTTTACATCCATCAGTCACGCCTCAACTACAAACCGGGTTTTCAGGGTAAGGAGTTTTACTGGCATTCCGACTTCGAGACATGGCATGTCGAAGATGGCATGCCGCGCATGCGTGCGCTCTCCATGTCGGTGCTTTTGACAGAGAATACCCCGGCGAACGGTCCGACAATGTTTATGCCCGGCTCGCACAAGCGCTACGCAGCCTGTGTGGGCGAAACGCCGGATGATCACTACAAACAGTCGTTGAAAAAGCAGGAATACGGCGTGCCTGACGAGGCGAGCCTAGCCGACCTTGCGTCATCAGGCATCGAAATGCCGACGGGACCAGCCGGCACGGTGGTGATCTTCGACTGCAATGTCATGCACGGATCGAATTCCAACATTACGCCAATGCCGCGCTCGAATGCGTTTCTCGTCTTCAACGCAGTCTCAAACAAACTCGAAGCGCCCTTCGGGCCGATGACGCCGAGGCCGGAGTTCATCGCCGCGCGCGAGCGCACGGAAGCGATCATGCCGGTCGAAAATCCGCTCCTCATGAGCGCGGCGTAAGACAACATAATGGATAAGCAGATGGAAAATCGCCCGCTCAAGGTCGAGAAAATCGGCGGCACGTCCATGGCCGACACGAAGGCGGTCCTTAACAACGTGCTGTTGCGAAGCAAAGCGCCGGAAGAACTCTACAACCGCATCGTGGTCGTCTCCGCTTATGCCGGCGTCACGGACAAGCTGCTGGAACAGAAGAAAACAGGCGAGCCGGGCGTCTATGCGCTCTTTGCGAGCGCTGAGACGGGAGCAAGCTGGGAAAAAGCCCTCGATCGCGTCGCCGAGGAAATGTTGACGCTCAATCAGAAGATATTCGGCGACTGTGCGGACCGGCGGACGGCCGACAGTTTCGTCCGCGAGCGTGTTGAAGGCATTCGTAGCTGCCTGATCGATCTGCGGCGCTTGTGCTCCTATGGCCACTTCCATCTTGATGAGCACATGCTTACCGTGCGCGAAATGCTTTCGGCGCTGGGTGAAGCGCACAGCGCGAACAATACGGCGCTCCTCCTTCGCCAGCATGGCGTCAACGCCTGCTTCATCGACATGACGGGCTGGCGTGACGAAACGCAACCGACGCTTGATGAGCGTATCCAGTCTTCACTCGGCGCCGTGGATCTCTCCTCCGAGCTTCCGATCGTGACCGGCTATGCGCATTGCCGGGAAGGTCTGATGCGCAATTTCGATCGCGGTTACACGGAAGTCACTTTCTCGCGCATCGCTGTGCTGCTGCAAGCGAGCGAAGCGATCATCCACAAGGAATTTCACCTTTCGAGCGCTGACCCGAAAATCGTCGGGGTCGAGAAAGTCCAAAAAATCGGAAAGACGAACTACGACGTCGCGGATCAGCTCTCAAATATGGGTATGGAAGCAGTGCATCCGCGCGCGGCGAAAGGGCTTCGTCAGGCGGGCATTCCGCTGCGCGTAAAGAATACTTTCGACCCGACCGACGCTGGAACAGAGATCAGCGGCGATTATGTCTCGACGACGCCGCGAACGGAAATTGTGACGGGTTTGCGCGATGTCTTCGCCTTTGAGTTTTTCGAGCAGGACATGGTGGGTGTTAAAGGTTACGACGCGGCGATTCTGGAAGCGCTGAAGCGTCACAATGTTCGCATTGTCTCGAAGACATCGAACGCAAACACCATTACGCATTATCTCGCCGGGCCGCTGAAAGCCGTGAAACGCGCGGCGGCGCAGCTGGAAGAGAATTATCCGACTGCCGTAGTTACGGCGCGCAAAGTCTCCATCATTTCCGTCATCGGCAGCGACCTGCGAGTAGCAGGCCTCACCAAGACGGCGGTCGTAGCGCTTACGGATGGCGGTGTGGAGATTCTCGGCCTTCATCAGTTGATGCGCAATGTTGACGTTCAGTTCGTCATTCAAGAGGACGATTTTGAGCGTGCAATCACGCTGCTTCATGCGCAACTCATCGAAAAAGCCGATGTACGTGACGGCGCGCGGACAATCGGCCGGCAAGCCGCCTAAGGATAATCGCGGCGACTCTAAAACCTTCGGCGCATTTCGCATTTTTCAGAGGAGTGAGACCATGAAACTCACAGACCAACAGTCAGGCGCGGTCACGGAAAAGCTGGGTCTTTCCCCGATCAGCGAGCAGCATGAGGTCTATCCTCAATTGGCGAAGGCGCTTGGCGAACATACGTTCTTCATCAGCGAGAAGGGGCTCTTCGTATTCTCGCCTCAATCCGAAACTGAAGAGGCGGACTCAACAGCGCGTCTCTTCGTTGTCGCAACCTGGTCGACAGAAGAAAAAGACAGGCTGACGCCGATCAATCCTCCGGCTGCCGTCGACGTGCTCTTCGATCTCGCGAGCGGAAACATCACTGGCGGAAGCTAGGCGTGTCGAGATGGCGGGATCAGCGATGGATGTTTGCGAAGAAGAGACGGGGGAATCTTCTTCTCACTCTCCTTCTGGCTTTTCTTGTGGCCGTCATCGCTGTGCTCGCCATCCTTGGGCGATGACGTGCTGAACGCCGTGCGACCATCTAATGCAGGAGACGTAACGCTATGATCATGGCGAGTTTCCTCGCGTTTCTTCTCATCTTTCTGACAGTCGGTCTTGCTTCCGCCTTTCGGGCGAAGAAAACGCGTACGGATTATTACCTCGCCGGAAGCAAAGTCTCGCCATGGCTTGCGGGGCTTTCGGCCGTTGCGACCAATAATTCCGGCTATATGTTCATTGGCGTCATCGGGTTCACCTATCAGACGGGACTCGCTGCGATATGGCTGATGGTGGGCTGGATTCTTGGCGACTTTTTCGCTTCCCTGTTCATTCATCGGCGATTGCGGGAAGCGACGGCGCGGACCCATGAAGCGTCCTTCGCTGCAGTGCTCGCGACATGGAACGGCCAGAATTTCGTCGTTTGGCGCCGCGTCGCGGCCTTCATCATGCTGCTTTTTCTCGGCGCCTATGCGGCCGCGCAGATAAGCGCGGGCGGCAAAGCTTTGCAGGGCGTTCTCGGCTGGGACCCGAAGCTCGGCGCCGTCGTCGTCGCGACAATGGTTCTCGCTTACAGCATCGCCGGCGGCATCCGTGCGTCGATCTGGACTGACGCCGTTCAGTCGTTCGTCATGCTGGCGGCGATGACGCTCCTTTTCGCCGTGGGCGTGGCGGGGCAGGGCGGCGTTAGCGAGACGCTCGGCAAGATGGAAGCGGTGCCGGGATTTCTCGACTGGTTCCCGCCCGACCTCCTCTTTCCCGGCGCGC
This sequence comes from Caulobacterales bacterium, assembly GCA_020638525.1. Lineage (GTDB taxonomy): Bacteria > Pseudomonadota > Alphaproteobacteria > Caulobacterales > Parvularculaceae > Amphiplicatus. The sequence goes on from JACKIL010000011.1 coordinate 20,012, forward strand.
TTGGTATCGTCTTTTTCGTTGTCGGCTGGATGTTCGCCGGTTTTTCCGTTGTCGGACAGCCGCACATCATGGTGCGCTTTATGGCGCTCGACAGCCCGAAACACATGACGCGCGCGCGCGGCTGGTATTACGGCTACTTCACGCTCTTTTATGCGCTCGCAACCGGCGTCGGCATGTTATCCCGGCTTTATCTGCCTCATCTCGATGGGCTCGACCCGGAACTCGCACTGCCGACGATTGCGCTTGAACTTTTGCCGCCGGTCTTCGTCGGGATGATCCTCGCCGGCATCTTCGCAGCGACGATGTCGACGGCGGACTCTCTTGTGCTGAGCTGTTCGGCGGCATTGACGCATGACCTTCTACCGAAGCGCTTCGAAGCGTCCTGGGAAATGAAGGCGGCGACGGGCATTGTCACGGCGCTTTCGCTCGGCCTTGCGCTCAGCGGCAATCGAAGCGTTTTCAGTCTCGTCATTCTCGCCTGGTCGACGCTTGCATCCGCTTTCGCGCCGCTCCTCACGATATATGCGCTTGGCCGGCGCATATCGGAGCGCGGGGCGATCGTCTCAATGCTGCTCGGCGTTGGCGTTGCGCTCCTGTGGCGACAACTGGGGTGGCACACCGCCGTTTATGAAGGCATGCCCGGCATCCTCTCCGGGCTGCTCGTTGCATTCTTGTTGTCGCAGCCTAAGCCCGTCGCATCCGCAAAAGCGGAAGGCGCGCAGAGCGCAGTCATCGCCGAGTGAGTGGGATTGCCGGGCGGTGCCTACGCCTCAATCCTGATGACCTTGTCTGCCGGCAGTGCGGGGTTGGGCTGGTGCGATGTGTAAAGGATCGCTCCGCCGCTCTGTGTCTTCCATGCTACGAGGTTCCGGGCAAGCTTGGTCGCCATTTCCTCGTCAAGCCCCGCGAAGGGTTCGTCGAGAATCAGGAGTTCAGGCGAGGATAAGAGCGCGCGGGCAATGCCGAGGCGGCGCAATTCTCCGCCTGAAAAGCCTGCGCCATTGCGCAGCTCGGTCGCAAGGCCCGCAGGCGTTGCTGAAATGACGCCGTCGATATTCGCCGTCTTTAGCGCCGCGTCTATCGCCGCCGCGTCCGCGCTCGGATTGGCGAGGCGAAGATTTGCTTCGACATCGCCAGAAAGGAAGATCGGCGTCTGCGGCGCATAACCAATACGCCGGCGAACAGCGGCGGCGCGCAATGCGCGCCAGTCGGCGCCGGCATAGGTGAGTTGGCCGCTTGCGGGATCTCTCAACTTCAGGATGGTTTCGATGATCGTCGTCTTGCCGCTTCCGGAACGACCTGAGAGCTCGACGATCTCGCCAGCGTTGATATCAAACGTAACTGCTGCGAGCGAAACACCGGGCGCCGGCGAGGTGATTACGCCCTGCAGGCGCAATGGTAAAACGTTGTCTATATCGGCCGCGAGCGCCTCGTTCGGCTCGCTTACGGCGTCCGGCGCCAGAAGCCGCGACTTGATGCGGCGAGCGGCTTCATCTGCGCGCGCGAGCGCGTCGAAAGTTTGCGTCATCACGCTCGTCATTTGCAACGCGGCGAGCGCGGCGAGGGAAGCGCCAGCGCTCAGCGCCACGGCGGCATCAGAGGCTTCTCCGCGCCAGAGCACGAACGCTGCGACAAGGAAGCCAAGGCCGAGGGTCGCAGCGCTTTGAAGCTGATGCGGCGCTTCAATGCGGCGGCGCATGTCGAGCGAGTTTTCAGAGAGGCTCATTATATCGCTCGCCGCTCGCGCGTCCGCCCCATAGGCGATGAGTTCCGGCGCGCCATCCGCATAGTCGCTCAGAAGCTTGCGCATTTCGTCATTCAAACGCGCGGCCTCTTTCTCTTGCTCCCGCGCTCTGCGAAAGGCGAAAAGCGGACCAGCGATGCTCGCGAGTAAAATTGCGGCGGCAAGTACGAATGCGGCCAATGCGTCGATGCGCGCCGTAATGACAATGGCGATGAGCGCCGCCGTAGCTGTCGAGACGGCGGGCAGTACGACGCGGAGAAACGCTCCTTCAACCGCTTCAACATGATCGGCGATGAGGGAGAGTTCCTCCGCGCCCGGGGCTACGCCGCCGGGCGTGCTGCGCGCAATACGCTCGAAAAGCCTGGAGCGAAGGCGCGCTGAGAGCGCCAGGATGGCGTCGTGTCCGGCGAGCTGTTCGCCATATTTTCCAAGAACGCGCGTGAAGGCGGCGCCGCGCACGCCGGCGCTCGGGAAAAGATAGTTGAAGGCGAGCGCACCGCCCGCAACGCCCGCGACGGCGCTTGCGACGATGAACCAACCCGAAAGCGCCAGAAGCACGACAGACGATGCCGCGGCGACAGCTCCTAGAAGCGCCGCAAGCGCGAAACGACGGCGCGACTTCGAATCGATGACCATCAGGAAACGTAGTATGTCCACGTTCAAACCTCCTGTCGCAGCATGACGAGGTGGTCCGCAATCGCGCGCACGCTTTCATGATGCGTGGCGATGATGACGGTGCGTCCTTCGGCGGCGCGCCGCAGTGTTGCAAGAAACTCGGCTTCCGACGCTGCATCGAGATGCGCCGTCGGCTCGTCCAGCAGCATGAGATTGGCGTCAAGAAGCAGCGCTCGGGCGAGCGCGATCCGCTGGCGCTCCCCGCCGGAGACGCCTGAACCGCCGCGCCCGAGCATGCGTTGCAATGGAGGCGCGCCCGCCGATTTCTCCGCGGCGGCGATCTCGGCGTCGCTCGCGCCCGGTGCGGCGAGCACTATGTTCTCTGCGATGCTCGCTGCAGCAAGCCAGCTCGTCTGGCCGATATAGGATATCCGGGCGGCGGCGCGTTCTCCGCACTGAAGCGCTTCACCGTCAATTATGATTTCGCCGTCGGCGAGATCAACGAGGCCGAGAAGGGAGAGGAGCGCGCTCGTCTTACCGCATCCGGAGGGGCCGGCGATGACGGTGATTTCGCCCGCCGGCGCCTCGAACGAAAGCGGCCCGACAGTGACGCCGTCATCGCCTCGGGTGATGAGAACATTGTGAAAAGCGATTGCAGGCGCGTTTTGTCTTTGCGGGCTTGTCGCTTCTTGAGCTGCCGCCGCAGTGGTCTCGCCGGCAAGCGCGAGCGCCGCCGCCATCGCATTCGATCTGTCATGGTGAAGCGCGCCGAGGCGACGGATCGGCGCATAGAACTCAGGCGCGATCATCAGGATGATGAGCCCCTCGCGCAGCGTGACGAATTCGCCTGTCGGAAACGGAAATTCGCCGAGAAGCTGAAAGCCGACATAGACGGCGACAAGCGCGATAGAGACCGTTGAGAAAAATTCAAGCACGGATGTCGAAAGGAAAGCGGCCCGCAAGACGGTCATCGTCTTGCGCCGGAGCATGTCCGCTGACTCTGAGATATGGGCGGCCTCGCGATCGATTGCGTTGTGAACCTTGATCGCGCCGACAGCTTTCAGCCTGTCATTGAAAATATCGGAAAGAAGGGTCAGCGAATCCTGTTGAGCCCGCGCGCGAGCGGCGGTCTCAGTTCCTGTCAGCCACAAGAAGACCGGGAGTAGCGGCGCGCCAACCGCGAGAAGCAGCCCGCCTGCGATGCTCTGTGTAAAGACAATGACGAGGAGAAGGAGAGGGGCGATGAGCGCAGCCACAACGCCGGGTGACCATCGCGCCGCATAGCCGTAGACGTTCTGACAGCGATCGACGAGCGTGGAGACGACGTCGCCCGGCCCGTGCGCGCCGCGTGCGAGCGCGCCGAGATCTGCATAGCCTTCCAGCGCGTTCTTGCGGGCTTCCTGCACGGCGATCGCGCCCGCCTTGGTTCCGACGCGTTCCGCGAGCGCCGCGAAGGCGGCGCGGACGAGGCCGGAAAGCGCCGCCGCGCCAAGATAGGGAAGGGCGGGCGCGCCATCGAGCATCGCCGCGACTGCAAAGGCGAAGGCGACCGCAAAACCGCCATAGGTCAAATGACCGCCGACCTGGAGGAACGCCGCCAGGGCGACCTGCCGGCGCGCCGGGGCGGAGACGCGCTTCAGCCAGGCGCTCGCGCGAGACTTTTCCGCTTTGGAGGCGGCTGTTTTTAGAGCGGCTGGCGCCGGTGTTGACTTGGAACTTTGCATCTTGGCGAACGCTGATAGCCTGTTTCGGGTTGAGTTGCGTCAATTTGCCCGCGAGCGCGGGCCTGTATTTGTTGCGCACGCGAGAGCCTTAAGTTACATCCCGGATGAAACAATTAAAGGGTTGAGCCATGATAGACACCACAGTGGCCGACTTGTCGCGGTGGCAATTCGCGCTCACCGCCATGTATCACTTCCTCTTCGTGCCTTTGACGCTGGGCCTTTCGATCCTGCTTGTCATCATGGAGAGCGTCTATGTGATGACCGGGCGGCAAGTCTGGAAAGACATCACCAAATTCTGGGGCACGCTTTTCGGAATCAATTTCGTGCTCGGCGTCGCGACCGGCGTCACCATGGAATTCGAATTCGGGATGAACTGGTCCTACTATTCGCATTATGTCGGCGACATTTTCGGCGCGCCGCTCGCGATCGAGGGCCTGATGGCCTTCTTCCTCGAGGCGACGCTTGTCGGCCTCATGTTCTTCGGATGGGACAAGCTTTCCAAGGTCGCGCACCTTGCGACGACGGCGGCGGTCGCGCTCGGGTCGAACCTGTCAGCGCTCTGGATTCTCATCGCCAACGCCTGGATGCAGAATCCGGTCGGCTCGACTTTCAACCCCGATACGATGCGCATGGAAGTGACGGACTTCGCCGCTGTCATCTTCAATCCCGTCGCGCAGGCGAAGTTCGTTCACACGGTGAGCGCGGGCTATGTCACGGCCGCCATCTTTGTGCTTGGCGTCTCGGCCTATTATCTGTTGAAGAACAAAAATGTGGGCGTCGCGCGCCGGTCGATGGCGGTCGCTGCCTCTTTCGGGCTCGCTTCCGCCCTGTCGGTTGTCGTGCTGGGCGACGAGTCCGGTTACACGCTCACCGACAACCAGAAAATGAAACTCGCAGCGCTTGAGGCGATGTGGGAGACTGAAAAGGCTCCGGCGGGCCTCAACATCTTCGGCATTCCGGATGTCGAGGAACGCACGACCCATAACGCGATCAAGATTCCTTACGTTCTCGGCCTCATCGCGACGCGGAGCCTCGATGGAACTGTCGAAGGCATTCTGCCGCTTGTCGCCGTCGCTGAAGAGCGCATCGAGAACGGCGTCGTCGCCTATGACGCCGTCCAGAAGTTGCGTGAAGACCCGAACGACATTTCTGCGCGCGAAACGTTCGAAGCCTCAAAGCGCGATCTCGGCTATGGCCTTCTCTTGAAGCGCTATGTCGCCGATCCCCGGCAGGCGACGAAGGAGCAAATCCAGAAAGCGGCGTGGGATACGGTGCCGAACGTGCCTGTGCTGTTCTGGGTGTTCCGCATCATGGTCGGCATCGGATTTTACTTCATCGCGCTCTTCGCCGGCTCATTCTATTTCGCAAGCGTGCAGCAATCGGCGCCGCGCTGGCTGTTGCGGCTCGCGGTCATCTCGATCCCGCTGCCCTGGATCGCGGCGGAAGTCGGCTGGCTTCTCGCCGAGCATGGTCGCCAGCCCTGGATTATCGAAGGCGTGCTGCCCACTTTCCTCGGCGTTTCAAGCCTGAATGCAGGCCAGGTGATGGGAACGATCATTGGCTTTACGGCGCTCTACGGCGTTCTCGCGATTATCGAGATCACGCTGATGCTGCGCGCCATCGGCATCGGACCCTATGGCCACAAGACGGCGAAGCCGGCCGGCGGCGCCGCTGCGGCGATGATCGATCGATAAGGAGTGACGGTCATGGAACTTCCTCTCGACTATCCGACCTTGCGTCTCATCTGGTGGGCCCTGCTTGGCGTGCTCCTCATCGGTTTCTCGCTGACTGACGGGTACGACCTCGGCGTCGCAACGCTTCTCCCCTTCGTTGCGAAGACCGACGCAGAGCGTCGCCTTGCGATCAACACCATCGCGCCGACATGGGAAGGCCATCAGGTGTGGTTCATTCTCGGCGGCGGCGCGATCTTCGCGGCATGGCCCTTCGTTTATGCGGTGAGCTTTTCGGGCTTCTATTATGCGATGTTTATCGTGCTCGCCGCACTCATCCTGCGCCCGGTGGGTTTCAAGTATCGCTCGAAGCGCGAGAGCAAGACTTGGCGCGGCATGTGGGACTGGGCGCTCTTCATCGGCGGTTTTGTCCCCGCGCTGATCTTTGGCGTCGCTGTCGGCAATGTGTTGCAGGGCGTTCCGTTCCGCCTCGATGGCGATCTCAGATCTTACTATGAAGGCGGCCTCTTCGGCCTTCTCAACCCCTTTGCGCTGCTTGCAGGGCTCATCTCCGTCGCGATGCTGGTCACGCATGGCGCGGCCTGGCTCATCGTGAAGGCGGAGAAGGGGCCGGTTCGCGACCGCGCCGCCGCGATCGGGCAGCGCACCGCTCTTGCAACGATAATTCTCTTTGTCCTTGCGGGCGTCTGGCTTGCGGTTGCGGGACCGGGTTACCGCTTTGCAGGAGAGGTCGACATCGCCGGGCCGTCAAATCCGTTGCGCAACGCTGTCATTGCGGAGCCGGGCGCATGGCTTGGCAATTACAAAACCTATCCGTTGACGATGATCGCGCCAGTCGTGGGTGTTCTCGGCTCGCTCCTCGCGTTCTTGGGCATCCGCGCAAAGAGCGAGTTTCCTTCGCTGGCGGGGTCGGCGCTCGCGATCGCGGGCGTCATCTCGACGGTCGGCCTTTCAATGTTTCCCTTCATCCTGCCGAGTTCGCTCGATCCGAATTCGAGCCTGACGGTGTGGGATTCATCGTCGAGCCATTTCACGCTCTTCTTCATGCTGATCGTGACAGTCATCTTCCTGCCGATCGTGCTTCTCTATACGGGCTGGGTCTTCAAGGTCCTGTGGGGACGCCTTTCGACGGAAGAAGCGACAAGCCCGTCTTCCTACTGAGGAATTGAATTATGTGGTATTTCAGCTGGATTCTCGGCCTTGGCCTCGCCGCCGCTTTTGGCGTTCTCAACGCAATGTGGTTTGAGCTGCGCCTGTCTGATGATGGCGATACCGGCGATGAGTGGTCAGGCCAGTAGGCGCTGAGCGCTATTCGAACAATGTCGCGGCGAGCTGTGTCCGGTTCGCCGCGATATCCGCGACGGTGAGTTCATCGAGAACATCGAGAAACGCCTGACGGGCCCGCTTCAGCGCGCGGCTGAGGCGGCAGATTTCGATCAGCGGGCATGTGTTCGTCTCGCGCGAGAAGCACTCGACAAGCTCCATATCGCCTTCCGTGTGGCGCACGACTTCGCCCACGATGATCTTGTCCGCCGGCATGGCGAGGCGAATGCCGCCGCTGCGGCCGCGCACATTCTCGAGATAGCCAAGCTGGCCGAGCTGATGCGCCGCCTTGATGAGATGCGCGTTCGATATGCCATAGGCCTCGGCGATATCCTGAACGCGAGAGAGCTTTTCGCCCCTCAGCGAGCAATACATCAATGTTCGCAAAGCGTAGTTCGTGTAAGTCGTGAGCCGCATCTTCTACCGTCTGCGTCAATATGCACGCCCTCACATCGCCGCGAGGGGAGGGCATTGGCCTTTTAATACTTATATTGAAGATATAAGAAAAATCCGCCGCCGGCGTCAATCGTTGTGATTGAAATCGCTGCATTGGCGCGCCTTTTCAGAAGCGGCGGCCTTCAAACCCTGAGGAGCTGACCATGCGAGGACCCGACGTCATGGCGAAAAAGAGCCGCCATGTTTTCCGCGCCCGTTCCCTTCCTGCTTTCATCACCATCACAGGAGTTGCGTTAATGACCATGCACAGCGCGAGCCTAGCTGAGGCCGCTTTGCCGGAGAATGTTCGTTCGGCGATCGAGACAGCGCTCGACGATGAGTATCACGCCGAAGCCTTCTACAAGGCGGTGATCGACAAGTTTGGCCCGGTGAGACCATTTGTGAACATCGTTGAAGCCGAACGGCGCCATGCGCGGCGGCTGGAAAATCTCCTCTCAATCTATGGCCTTCCCATTCCGCAGAATTCGTATGAAACAGGTGCAAAGTCCGTCGGCGAGGCGCCCGAGACGCTGCGCGAGGCTTGCGAAGCTGGCGTCAAAGCCGAAATCGACAACGTTGCGCTTTATGAAAATCGCCTTCTTCCGGAAGTCGAAGGCTATGCTGACGTCACCGCTGCGATGACCGATCTGTATCTTGCTTCGCGCGACCGGCACCTGCCTGCCTTTCGTCGTTGCGCCGAAGGTCGCGGCCGCGGTTTCGGCAATAGGCAAAACCGATAGCGCTGATCAGTATTATCTAAGTTCCTCGATATTGCATTCGGAGCGGCGAGCGATAAATCTTACATAAGCGATGCAACTTTAAGCGCTTTTGATCACCATCAAGCAATGCGCATCTGGTTCCCGCTTACTGTGCAACCACTGGCAAAAGGAGACAGCAATGTCTGAACCGCAGCAAGAAACGCTCGCCTTTCCGCAACTGAACAAGCCCGCGCCGGACTTCAAGTCGAAGACGACGCACGGCGAGAAATCGCTCGCCGACTATAAAGGGCGCTGGCTCGTCCTGTTCTCTCACCCGGCGGACTTCACGCCCGTCTGCACGACGGAGTTCATGGCCTTCGCCAAGGCGCATGACGAGTTCCAGAAACTCAATTGTGATCTCCTGGGCCTTTCCATCGACAGCAATTATGCGCACATCGCCTGGGTGCGGAACATCAAAGAGAAGTTCGGGGTCGATATTCAGTTCCCGATCATCGAAGACCTCTCGATGAAGGTCGCCAACGCTTACGGCATGATCCAGCCCGGCGCTTCCGACACTTCGGCCGTGCGCGCGACGTTCATCATCGACCCGAAGGGCGTTCTCCGTGCGATGGTCTACTATCCGATGTCGAACGGGCGCTCGATTGCGGAATTCGTCCGCTTGCTGAAGGCGCTGCAGACCTCTGACGAGAACGGCGTCGCGACGCCTGAAAACTGGCAGCCCGGTGAAAAGGTTATTGTGCCGCCGCCCGCCACTGCGCAAGCCGCGCAGGAGCGCGAGAAGGAAGGTTACGAATATACTGACTGGTACTTCTCCAAGAAGTCCCTCTAGCGGGGAAGCAAGCGCGCTCGGTTGAGCGCTGATGCGCGCGCCGGATTTTCGAATTCTCTCTCCGCGGAAATCCGGCGCCGCCAAAGTTCAGGAGCAGAGAAATGTCGCACATCGTCGTTATCGGCGCCGGATTTGGCGGGCTCACCGCCATCCGCGAGCTGCGCAAGCGCGATGCGAAAGTCGAGATAACGCTTGTCGCGCCGCAGGCGGAGTTTCTCTACCTACCGAGCCTCATCTGGATTCCCTCCGGACTTCGCGAGCCGGGCGATTTGAAAATCAACCTTGAGGCGTTCCTGAAACGTCATCGCGTCAACTTTCATCGCGGCCGCGTTACAGGCCTGCGTGAAGGTGGGCGCGTCGTCGTGACGGATGCAGGCGAAGTTCGCAATGACGGCCTTATCATCGCCAGCGGCGGGCGCTTCATGAAGAAGCTTCCCGGCATTGAACATTCAATTGCGATTTGCGAAGGCGTCGACGCGGCGATGCGTATCCGAGACCGGCTTCGCGATATGTCCGGCGGGACGATCGCGCTCGGGTTCGCCGGTAACCCGCTTGAGCCGAGCGCGATGCGCGGCGGGCCGATTTTCGAACTTCTCTTCTGCCTCAGAACGCAGTTGAAGCGCGAGAAGCGCCTCAAGAATTTCAAATTCGTTTTCTTTTCTCCGGCGCCGAGGCCCGGCGAAAGATTGGGACCGAAAGCCGTCGACAGCCTTCTGCGCCGAATGCATCACTTCGGCGTCGAAACGCATCTTGGCGCGAAGATCCTGCACTTCGCACCCGGTAAAATTCTCACTGAGCGTGCTGAGATCGCCGCCGATCTCATTCTCTTCATGCCCGGCATGACGGGGCCCGATTGGGCGGAGGCGAGCGGCCTCACGCTCACGCCGAGCGGGCACTTTAAGGCCGATGAGATGGCGCGCGTCGAGGGCGCCGAGCGCGTTTACGCTGTCGGGGACGGCGCGGCGTTTCCCGGGCCGCAATGGCAGGCGAAGCAGGCGCACGCCGCTGATTTGCAAGCTGTCGCTGCGGCCGAAAACCTTTTGCATGAGTTGAAGGGCGTCGAACCGACACGAGCCTTCAAGCACGAGATCATCTGCATTGTCGACACGCTCGACAAGGGAATGCTCGTTTTCCGCGATGAAAAGCGCGCGCTCGCCTTGCCGCCGAGCTTTCTAGGGCACTGGGCGAAGCGCATTTTCGAAAAGCGTTATCTCGCAAAATTGGCGTCTTGATGCGATAATCCGTCGACAGGCGAGAACTGGGGGAGATGTCAGTGAGATTTTCATTGCTGAAGAACGCTGCGCTCGCGTTCGCTATCGTCGCGCTGCCGGCATGTGGGGCCGAGAAACCGGTTGAGCCCAGTGACGCTGACATCACCGCTGCGCGAGAGGCCGCGGCAGCGCTTGGCGGAACGCTGAAGGCCCGTCTTCTCGCGGCGATCGCTGAAGGGGGTCCCATTTCTGCGATAACGGTGTGCTCGGAAGAAGCGCCGGAAATTTCCCTCGCTGTTTCGACAGACAAGGCGGTGAGCGTCGGGCGCACGGCGCTGCGCGTTCGCAATCCCGACAATGCACCCGATGAGTGGGAGCGCCGTCAGCTCGAAAAATTCGCTGCCGCGATTGAGGATGGCGTCGATCCGGCGAGCATTGAATACGCCGAAGTCGTCACCTCAGGCGAGACGAAGACTTTCCGCTGGATGAAGCCGATCATGATGGATGGGCCCTGCCAGCTTTGCCATGGCGAGGAGATCGCTGATGATGTTCGCGCAGCGATCCTCGCGTTCTATCCGGAGGACGCCGCGACGGGCTTCAAGTTCGGCGAAATGCGCGGCGCCTTCACGGTTGAAAAGCCGATTTCGGACACTCGTTCCTAGACGCCGCCAATCGCGAGTCTATTCGGGCACCTGTTCGTCAGAGCCGCCAAAGGCGCCCGGAAAATCCTTGAACTTCGGCAGGCCATCTTTCATCGGCAGCACGGTCTCTGCGTAGTTGATGTGCAGCCCGGGCTTGAAGTCGAGCGCCGGCAGCGTCGCCGAGAACACGTCGACGACGCCAAGCGTCGGATGGTTCGTCATCAGATGGCCGCCGCATTTCCGGCAATATTTGCGTTCGCTGAGCGGGGTTTTCTGGAAGGTCGCAATGTCATCGGCGCCTTTCGTGACGCGCACATTGGCCGGCTGCCACAAGGTGAAGGCGTTCACCGGGCCGCCCGACCACGACCGGCACGACGTACAATGACAATATCCCATGCCCTCCGGTTCGCCGGAGACTTCGACCCGAACAGCGCCGCAAAAGCACTCGCCTTTATACGTCATGTTCCATTTCTCCTGTTGGAAAAGTCTGCGCAGCCGCCTTTCGGCGGCTCAGTTCTTCATCTGCGTAATGCCATCCTTACGCGTCTTGTCGGCGATGCGGGTGAGTTTTTCCCGCGCGCCGGCGCCCTTGTAGCGCGCCGTGATTATTACATGCTCATTCTCGTCGACAACGGCGCCGATGGATTCATAGACGAAGCCCTCGCCGAAAAGCGGGCGCGGCGCGCGGTAGAATTTCGGATTATTGTTGAGCTTTTTCAGTTCGCCAAGAAGCGCCTGCCGCGTGACGAATTCGAGCGGGAGATATTTCGAAACGCCGGTCTTTTCCGCGATCGAAAAATCGCCAAGACTCGCCTGCAACTTCCCGTCCTCGACATAGTAGTTGAGCGTCAGGTCGATCTTGCCGCCTTCCAGCGCGAAGCGCGACGGATCGGCTTTGCCGTTCCAGCCGCAATTCCAGACGGAAAGTTCGATGTAGAGGGCGAGCCGTAAGGCGCCCGCTGGAAAGCCGATATAGGGCTCGCCTGCATGCCAACGCTCGCCGCAGCGATTCTGGTTCGTCGCGACCCAGTTCTTGAGGTCCTGTTCGGTCTCTTCAATGAACGGCGTGACGTCTGTCACGAGCGCGATGCGAAGGTCGCCCCTCTCAGCCGCCTTCATATCTGCGTAAAGAGCAATGTCGGCGACGACCGGGCGTCCGCCGAGATTGACATTGGTCGGGCCCTCGTAGAACGCCTCGAATCCGGCCGGCCCTTGCGCGGCGGCGCCGGCGAGTCCGGTGAGCCACAGCAAAGCGGCGGCGAAATATCTCAAGAAAATCCGCATGATCCCCCTAGATCGCTTCATGCGCCCATCAACCCGAGGGGGATAGTCGCATTAACGCGGCGCCCTGAAAAGGGTGGGGAGCGGCGCCTATTTCGGGGCCGGCCGGCGCGGGCGCTGCTTCGCCGAGACGGATTTGATCAGCAGGCGTCGCTTCGCCTTGGGATTGAAGGGCGGGTCGGTGAGGGCGATCGCGCGTGCGATGAGCGCCTCGACGCCCGGGACGGCGAAGGTCGCCTTGTCGACATCCGGTATATGACGTCCGCGGCTTCCCGACCCCTTCAGAAGCCCGTCCGGATCGGCGAGCGTTGCGCCCTTCAGAAAGTATAGCATGACAGACCGCGGCCAGACGGCGACTGAAATCACGGCCTCAGAAATCTTTTCGGTCGGGCCGAAGCCGATCGCCAGCGCGTTATAGTTGTCATAGACAAGCTCGACAGCGCCCGGCGTTCTCGCGCGCACTTCCTTCAGAACGCGCCACGCACGCGCCGCAATCGCCGGTTCGTACTTGTCGAGAAAACCATCGAGCTCTTCTTTGGGCGACACCGGCGCCTCCGCTCAATCGAAGCCGTAGGTCTTGATGTGAATGACGCGTCCGCAGTGCTTGCAGTGAACGGCGTCGCGGTCGTGCACCATGAGGCCGCAATCAGGGCATTCATATTCGACCTTGTGATCCGGCTCGACAATCGCGCGCAGCAGCTGAAGGAAGAGAGTCAGGCCGAGCACCATGATCAGGATAGAGAGGATCCGTCCTGTCTGCCCCACCATCAGCACGTCGCCATAGCCGGTCGTGGTCAAGGTTGTGATCGTGAAGTAGAGCGCGTCGATATAGGTGTGAACGCTCGGATTGGTCCCGACCTGCGTCGCATAGACAAGCGCCGCCATGATGAAGACGAACACGACGAGGTTCGTCACTTTGTCGATAATGCGCTCATGCCGTTGAAAGAAGGGCGTGATAATCTTCATCCGCCGCATGAAGGTGAAGGCCCTCAACGCTCTCACAGCGCGTAAGATGCGCAAGAAAGCAAAGTTCGAAACGAGCAGTGGGGCCAGCATGGTGATGACGACGGCGAGGTCCGCCCAGTTGCGCCAGTTGAGCATGAAGCGCCCCGGGCGCGGCGCGATATAGAGGCGCGCGACAAGATCCAGCGCGATGACGCCGCCGATGATCAGGTCGATCGCGTCATGCGAGCGGCCGCGCGTCTCGAACGGCGCCCACAGGAAATAGCTGATCGTGAGGAGATCGAAGGCGAGCATCGCCCAACGGAAATAGAAGGGCGTTGTTCCTTCGCCTTCATAAAGCCAGGCGACGAAGCCTTTCAGGCCTTTGCGGGCGGGCGTTTGCAAGGCGAAGACCTTCTCACTGATATTGCCGAGCGCACCTTGCCGGGATTTGAGGCGCCGCGCAAAGCGCTCCAGCGTGGCGGGAGGCGCTTTTCCGGCCGGTCAGGGGCGATGCCGAAATGACGCTTCCTGCACGGAAAACACTCCTGAATTCAAAGATTTCCTCAGTTCGATATTGCAATTGCCGGGCGCTGGGGGGAACCTTGCGCAAAGGGGAGGCTGCGCGGGCCGGAGCCAAAAAAGTTGAGCAACGCCTATATCAACGCGACCGCGATCGCTGACTGGCGGCAGTTCCTGAACGCCGCCGGCGATGTGGCGCGCCTGCCATCGGGCGCTCTTGTCGAAGGCCTCGATGCCGTTTCCGAGCGTGAAAGCGTCGCCCTCGGAAAGTTTGTGTCCAACCTTGAGAAACTGGCGGAAACCGCAGGCGCTCCGGGGATCTCGTGGAGCGCCGGCCAGTCTGCGCGCGCGTCCATGGACGGGCCTGTCGGCAAGGCGGTTCTGAGCGCCAGAACGCTGGGCGAAGGGTTACTCCGCCTCTGCGAGTTCTACCATCTTTTGCAGGACTCTACCTTGCTCAAGCTTGAGGTCGACGAACAGTGGGCCGTGTTGAGCTACAAGATTCTCGATCCGGATATCTGGCCGCGCCATGAAGATGCGATGTACACGCTCGGCATCTTCTCGAAGCTCATCAAAGCGTCGGCGCCCGGCGCATGGCCTGATGCGGAGGTTAGCTTCGAGGCGGAGCTGCAGTCTGTACGCAGAGAGCTGGGCGGCGTCGTGCAGGCAAGGGTCGTCTATGGCGCCTGGGCGAACTCGATTCGCTTTCCAGCCTCTGCTCTCAACATGCCATTAGCGATCAATGCTCCGCAGTCGGACGCCTTGCTCGCCGAGATTTCTGATCGCGCCAGCGAAAAGCTTCTCTCGACGCCGCTGCGCACGCGCGTCGAACAGTCCGTCTTCGCCGCGATCGAAGAGGGGGCTGCGTGCGAAGAAATCATCGCGCGCGCTTTGGGCGTTTCAGAACGGACCTTGCGTCGCCAGCTTGCCGAAGAAGGCGCCACTTTCCGCAAGATCCTTGAGCAATGCCGCATGCGCGCGGCGGCGCATTATCTGCGGCGCACGAACGCCTTCACGCTTTCCGAGATCGCCTTCCGGATCGGCTATTCCGATCAGAGCAATTTCACGCGCGCGTTCTCGCGCTGGGCAGGCGTCGCGCCGAATGCATGGCGGCGCACGGTCGCCTCTGACGACCCCGCCTCACACTAGCCTCGCGTCCGTCGCCGTCAGGCCGCTTCAAGCTCGCGTCGCCAAGCGGCGAAAGCGACTTCGTAATATTTCGGATTGAACAGCGCCCACTCGCCGAGGCTCTCCGGGACGCTGAACGCCGCCGCGCCTTCTTCCGGTGATTTCCCCGCTTCGAACGCAGCGCGCGCGGCTTCCTCGACATGGTCGAGGAGGCGAAGGTAATTCTGCAGATCCCGCGCCTTGGCGACATAACCGTGGCCGGTGACGATGACAGTGTTCTTGTCTTTCAGCACCCGGCCAGCCGACTTTCGAAGCTTGGATGGGATCGCATCCATGTAATTGTGGAAGAGCCCCGCCCAGACGAGGTCGCCTGCAAACAGCACCGGCGCGTCGTCGACCTGGATCGCGAGGTCGCTCGGCGTGTGCCCCAGCAACGGCTCGAGCGTCAGCGATCTTCCGCCGAGGTCGAGTGAAACGGGGTTCGTTTCGTCGGTGATGATCCGTGTCGGGAGGACAGGACGAATGGCCGGTGCGCTGAAGGGTGAGCCTTCCACCGGGTTGGGGCCGGAATAGCGCTCGAAGATGAGCTTGCGCGTCGTTTCCGTCGCGTAGATTTCGGGACCTTCCGCGCCGCGCTGAAAGCCGGCGAGCCCGCCCGTGTGATCGGCGTGGAAATGCGTGACGATGACGTCGGTGACATCGCGGCCAGTCAGTTCCCGCGCCATCGAGGCGACCCAGGCGCCGCCCGCCGGCGTGTAGAAACCATCAATAACCGCGACCCGGTCCGCGCCGGCGACAATGCCGCCATTGCAAAGCGTCGCCATTCCTTGCGGATTGAAACTGTGGTCGTGATTGAGGGGCGTTGAGACGACCGCCCAGACATTCTCGC
Organism: Caulobacterales bacterium; assembly: GCA_020638525.1. Classification (GTDB taxonomy): domain Bacteria; phylum Pseudomonadota; class Alphaproteobacteria; order Caulobacterales; family Parvularculaceae; genus Amphiplicatus. Next base: position 35,706 of record JACKIL010000011.1, read on the forward strand.
CGAGCTTCTCGATCCGCGCGAAAGGCTGCTCGCCGACGACTTGCCCATAGTTTTGCGCGCGCGCCGAACCCGCTGCTGCTGCGACGGAGGCGAGGCCGCCAACGCCGGCGAGAAAGGTGCGGCGGTCAATGCCCGTGGTTCTGAGATTCGCCATGTCGTCTTCTCCCCTCGTTTCAATGGCTCTGGCGTCGCGCAGTCGTTGAGCGATTTCAAGTCACGTTTTACGGCGTTCTTTTGGGAACGCTATTCCTGAACATGATTGATGATGCTGTAGAGCAGGAAGAAGTCCGCCTCGCCGTAATCGGGGTATAGCTCTTTCATTTTCGCCATCGCTTCTTCGCGCGAGGTCGCTGTCTCGGTGACATGCAGGAAATTGTCGAAATAGCCGATCATCTCGTCGAACATCGACATGTCGGTCGCGTCGCCATGGCCGGGATAGATGATCGGGTTCAGCGGGGCGTATTTGTCGCGAACGCGAACAAGTTCGTTCCGCCAGCTGATAACGCGGGCGCGATCAATGTCGTCGCCCATCCACGGGTGGATGTGATTGTAGCCGAGGTCCGAGAGGAAGAGAGCATTCAGTTCCTTGCTGTAGACCGTCGTCATGTGCCGGCCTTCATTCGGCGCGTAATCGGTTTCGAGCGTCAGCGTGCAGCCGCCTTTTAGCTTTAGTTTGTGGGATTTCAGAATGCGGATGCTGCTCTCATAGTCGAATCCATCCGGGTTTTCCGGTGATTTGGGTTTGAGACGCGGTTCGAGGATTGGCTCGGACTCCGTCGCGCCGCCCTGATCCATATAGATCGCGTAGTCCTTGATATCCTTGCGGATGTCTTCGTTTGCAACGACGACCTTGGCGTCGGGGAACGCATCCATGAGCCACGGCATGCCTGTGAAATGGTCCGTGTGGCCATGGCTGATGAGAATATGAGTGACGGGAAGGTTCACCGACTTGATCAGCTCGATGAGCTTTTCCGCCTCGTAAGGCTTGCGCTGCGCATCGAGCACGATGATGGACCGGCCATCGCTGAAGATGAACGAGTTCACCGTCGCAAAGCCGCCTTTGTACATCGCGACCTTGAGCGCGTTCGGTCCCTCTGTTTCGCATTTTGCGTAAGCGGGAGCGGAAAGCCCCAGCAGCGCGGCTGACAGAAGGGCGCCTGCAACTTTCGTCGCCATGCCTTTTCCTCCGAAAATTGTGGCCCTCTTCCCACCGAAAGGCAGGAGAGGGCGCTCGTTTGTTACTTCTGGTCGGCGCTGTATACGAGCTCGCCATTGACATAGGTCGAGAGCACGTTCGTCTTGTGAAGGTCTGTCGCAGCGACCTCATACGGGTTCTGGTCGATGACGATGAGGTCGGCGAGATAACCCGGCTCGATCTTTCCGAGCGACTTCTCGGCGCGGATATACTTCGATGACTCTACGGTGAACAGGTCGATCGCTTCTTCAAGCGTGATGGCTTCCTGCTTGCCGAAAGAGTCCTCGCTGCCGCCCATGCGCTCGCGCGTGACGAGCGATTCGATGGCGATCCATGGATTGACGGACGGGACGACCGCCCAGTCCGAGCCCGGCACGACCAGCGAGCCGGAATCGATCAGCTCACGGATCGGCCACACGCGCTTGATGAGGTCGGGCCCGACCGCTGCGGTGATGTCGTCATTGATCGGGCTCGGCGACCAAAGATAAGGCGAGACTTCGAAGACGGCGTTGATTTCCTTGCCGCGCGGCATATCGGAAGGTTCGACGAAGGTGCAGTGTCCCACATCGTGAAGCGGTCCGTTCGGTCCGTTCGCTTTCCGCGCGGCTTCGACGGCGTCAAGCCCGGCGCGCACCGCGGCGTCACCGGCTGCGTGGAACTTCACCGAAAGGCCCATGCCGTCAAAGCGCGTCACGGCTTCATTGAGGAGTTCCTGCGGCACGAGCAGCATGCCGTAGCGGCTCGCCTCGTCATCGCGATCCGCGACGCCGCCCACATAAGGCTCAAGCATTGCGGCGGTGTGGCTGTCGGTCGGCACTCCGTCCAGTAAAATCTTCACGCAGTCCGGCGAAACGCGCTCCCGGGCGTATTTATTGCGCGAGGCGAGAACGTCATCGAACGACGCATCGTCCTGATGCCAGGTGATGCAAAGGCGAATACGCTGTTTGAGAACGCTTTCGTCAGACAGGTCCGCATAGGCCTGGAGTTCTTTCTCAGGTCCCGCCGCAAAGCCGAGCGAAGCTTCCGTATAGGATGTAATCCCATAAGAGAGCATCGTGTTGAAAGCGGAAGTGAGGGCGATCTTCACGTGCTCATAGCTCGGCGGCGGGGCTTTTGAACCGACGACGACAATAGCCAGCTCCCGCAGCACGCCGGTCGGCTCGCCAGCCGCAGCGCGTTCGATGATGCCGCCTTCCGGATCGGGCGTTTGCGAAGTGACGCCGGCGATCTCAAGCGCCTTCGAATTGACCCATGCGCTGTGCCCGCTCGTGTCGCTGAGAAGAATGGGGTGCTCCGTCGTCACCGCGTCGAGCATCGCCTTGTCGGGAATGCGGCCAATAGCCGAAGCGTCCCACTGGCCGCCAATGATCCATTCGCCGGGGCCGGCGCGGTCGACGCAGGTCTTGAGGAACGCCTGAATCTCTGGAAGCGCGAGGCCCTGCTCGAAGGTGCATTCGAACTGCTTGAGGCCGGCGAAGAGCGGGTGGACGTGATTGTCGTGAAAGCCGGGCAACACCGTGTCGCCCTCAAGATCGACAACCTTCGTATCCTTGCCCTTGAATTTTTCGATATCGCCGGCTGCGCCGACCGCAACGATCTTCCCGTCATCAATCGCGACAGCTTCCGCCCAGCCGCCCGGCGTCTTGATGTCGCCATTCGTCAGAATGAGATCGGCCGAGGCGCCAGCCTCTCCGGAGACGGATGGTTCGCCTGTCTTTTCTTTCGCGCAGCCCGCCGCTGCGATGACGGCGCCAAGCGCCGCGCCCCACATCCAATTCGTCAGTCGCATATTCAGACACCTCAATGGAAAAACGCCGGCGCGCCCGGCCGCTATTTGGAATAGACTTCATTGAATTGCCGGTACAGCGCCGTATCGTCGCCTTCGGCAAATGAGGCCGGCAATGCGTTTGACGTCTGGAGTTCTTCAATCTTGTCGAAGACAGCGCGCGCAGACGCCGCCGAGTTCATTTCATAGACAATGAGCATGTGCGGCAGCTCTTCCGGTTTCATCGCCGTCGGCTCCATCACGCGGTAGAGCTCATAAAGTTCAAGCCGCGAGAGGCCGGGAACAGCCCCGACTTCCGGCTCGAAGCGGCGCTCGAACCATTTGACGAAGTCGGCGCGCTCCTTCTCTTTCGTACAGCACAGTATCTTCTGGACAAGCACGAAGCGATCATCGTCGGCGATGGCGCTCGATGGCGAAATGCTCTTGAGACGGTGATAGTAATTCGCCTCGGTCACTTTCAGCAGGTCCGTCGAGCGGCCGAGCGCATTCATTTTTCGCGCGGCGACGTAGAGATCGATGATCGTCTTGTCGATGTCGCTCGTCTCTATGTCGTAGAGCGCGATGTAATTTCCTTCGGCTTGCGCGAGCTCAGGGCGACTATCGGCGGCGGCGAGCTTTGCCCGGCGCGCGCGCATGAAGCCGTCCACTTCGAGCACGTCCGGAATATCGATGTCGTCATACCAGGCGTTGAACTCGACATCCTTTGCGGGATCCGTGCTCATCGTCTTGACGGCGTAAAACCAGTGATCGCCGGGTTTCGTCTTGGCGCTGTCGCCGGCCTGCGCAGGCAGGGCGAGGAGAGAGCCAATCGCGATGAGAGAGGTGAGAGCGCGTTTCAAGGTCATCTCATGTCGAATGGGAAGCGGGCTGCAGCCGAAGCTGCAGCCCGTCCAGTCAAAGCTAGAAGCTATAAGCGAGGCTTACGCCGTAGGTTGCGGGCATTCCGTTGATGCGCACGAAGCAGCAATTGGAGCCTGAAGCGGCGAGCCAGTACTGGTCGTTGAGGATGTTGCGGCCCCAGAGGGTTCCGGTCCATTTGCCGTCGGCGCTGGCGAGGCCGGCGCGGGCGTTGACGAGGACGTAGTCGCTGATCGGCATCTGCACCGAGCCGGCGTTGTCGCCCTTGTAGGCGACGTCGCTCGCGACGAAGAGGTTGAGCTTGTCCGTGATCGGCCAGGTCTTGGTCGCCGTCGCGTTCACCTGCCAGTTCGGCGAGTTTGCAAGCTCCGAGCCCGAGGCGTCGAAGGTGACGACCGTCGGATAGACGCTCAGAACGTCGTCGATCGCTTCGTATTCGGTGATCTTGGTGTCGAGATAGGCGACGCCGAGATCGACGAGAAGGCCTTCGGCGACCTGCCAGTGCGCCTCGAGTTCGGCGCCGAGAACGCGCGACTTCGGCACGTTGGTCAGGCCCGAAATGTTGCCGACCGGCGTGACGGAGACCGTCGGCTCCTGCTTGTCTTCATAGTCATAGTAGAAGCCGGAGAGGTTCACCTGCATGCGCCCGTCGAAGAGCGTCGACTTCATGCCGGCCTCGTAGGAGGTGAGCGTTTCCGGCTTGATCGGCAGGAGCTGGCTGTGGGTCTGCGCGGCCGCGCCGTTGAAGCCGCCGGATTTGAAGCCGCGCGAGACGGTCGCGTAGAGGAGGATGTCTTCGCTCGGCGCATAGTCGAGCGTCGCCTTCCACATCCAGCGATTGGTCTCGATGGTGCGGCTGAAGACGGCGAAGGTCCCGAAGTCAGCCGTGCCCGGAATTTCGTCATAGATGCCGCAGCCGCCGGCCGCGAGCGGGCCGGGGTCCGGCAGGCCGTTCAGAAGGATTGTGAACGGCGTCAGGATGTTGTTCCAGCCGAAAGCGAGCGAGCCGTCGCCCGTGTCATAGGTGCAACCCGACCATTCGCGGTCTTCGGCGGTGTAGCGCGCGCCGAGCGTCAGGCGGAACTGGGGCGCGAACTCCCACTCGATGTGAGCAAAGCCCGCGATCGATTCCGTCGTCTGGTCATAGCGCGTGGCGATCTCGCCAATGCCGAGCGCGAGCGCGAAGAACGATTCCTGCATGCCGAGGTAATAGTCTTCGCTGATGTCGTCATAGGAATAGAAGGCGCCGGCGATCCAGTAGAGATTGGAGTCGTTATTCGACGAGAAGCGCACTTCCTGCGAGAAGACGTCGATCTCCGTGTGGTTCACGCCTTGCGCGTCGATGAAGGCGACGCCGCTCGGGTCATACGTCTCCGGATCGCGGTCGAAGCGGTCGTAGGAGGTGATCGTGGTCAGGTTGACGCCGTCGAAAATGTCCCAGTCCAGCTTGGCGGAAGCGCCTTTCGAGGTGTTGTTGCGCTGCGGGCGGAAATTGTCGCCCCAATCGGCGGCGCGGTTGTCGCCCGTCGAGAAAATGACCGGGTCCGCGACCGGCAGAGCGAGGGATGAGCCCGCGCCGATCTCAAGGCCGTCGACCGGGGTCGCGGCGATGTTGTCGGACTTGTCGCGGAAATAATGAAGATTGACGAGCAGCGAGGCGCTGTCGTTGAAGTCGACATTGATGAGGCCGCGCACGGCGTATTCCTCGCGCTCGCCGAGGGTGTCGCCGGGGCGCGAGAGGCTTTGCTGCCAGCCGTCCGCCGTCGACTGCACGGTCTTGGCCGCAAGGCGCACCTGCACATTGTCCGAGACAGGCCCGCTGACGAAGCCGGCGACATCGAGAACGCCGAAGCGGCCATATTCGAGATTGGCGCCGGCGGAGAACTCTTTCGTCGGCTTGCGGCTGACGAAGTTGATCTGGCCGGCGGTCGTATTGCGGCCATAGAGGTCGCCTTGCGGGCCTTTGAGAACTTCGACGCGCTCGACGTCGAAGAGGACGCCGCGGCTCATCACCGAATAGGGGATGTTCGATTCGTCGAAATAAAGCCCGACCGTGCTTGAGGACGTGGTCGTGTAATCGGCGAAACCGACGCCGCGGATCGTGTAGACCGGCACGCCGTTCGGCTGTGCGTCGGTCACGGTCAGGCCCGGCGTGATGAACTCAAGATCGGTCGCGTCCTTAACGCCGTAGTTCTCAAGCTGCTGGGCCGAAAACGCGTTCACCGTGATGCCGACATCGTTGATGCCCTGCTCGCGCTTCTGCGCCGTCACCGTGATCTCATCAAGCTGCGCTAACGCAACCCCGCCCTGCAACACCCCTAAAAACGCCGTCGTTACAATTAACGAATGGCGTAATGATGTTCGAGGCGTGCTGGAGCACGCCGGCGATAGTTGATTGGTCATGCAATCCCCTCCAATTCGTTCTTGCTTCCGAAGACCAATCCGCCCGGCGGTGCGCGTCCGGACCGCGCGAGCGAGGAAGTGCGCGCGCGGCTTTCCGACATGCGGGTTAGGCTCGGGTCCTACCTTCAAAACCCGACCAACCTGTCGGCGAATCCGAAAGGCGTCTTGTCATTTTCGGACGCATAGGCCTCGAAATTGGAGTTTGTAGCTGTTTAACCATGCCGCCGTGATCGATTCGCAACGCTGTCAGGCGCGCGCGACTGGACGGACACGGACGACTTCCCGGTCGGGCATGGCGACAGGCCCGTCTTTTCTGGGCGTGAAGGTCTGTGAGTCGCCGAGAAGGATGCTCAGCGGCCGCATGAACTCTGAGTAGTCGCATACCGTCTTGAAGATGACGAGCATGGGGATCGAAAGCACCGCGCCGATTGGTCCCCAAAGGAAAGTCCAGAAACTGATATTGAGAATAACGGCCAGCGGATTGATCGTCAGTCGCGCGCCCATAAGGGTCGGCGTTACGAAATTCGATTCGATGAAGTTCAGAACGATGTAGATGGACGGGGCGAGGATAACGGCGCCGAGCGTGTCATAGGTGACAAGCGAGGTCGTGCCGAGAAGCGCCGTCATCACTGTCGGGCCGAGGAATGGCACGAAATTGAGAATCGCGGCGAGCCCGCCCCAGACGGCGGGCGAGGGCATGCCGATCGCCCACATGGCGACGCCAACCGCAAGGCCGAGGCCGAGATTGATCGAGAACATCGTCGCCATATAGGCGCCGACCTTCTTTTCGATAGCGCGAAAGCTGCGCGCGCTTTGCAGCATGCCGCGCAGCGAGCAACGCGCGACAATCGCTTTCCGGCGCAGCTCCCGGCTTTGCGCAAGGAAGAAATAAGTGAGCACCGTCGAGAAGAGGAGCTGCACGGTGGTCGACCGCACGAGCGCGATTAGGGTTTCGCCCAGAGGCGACTGCGGCGGAGAAACCACTGCTTTTGCACCCTCTCCTTCAATGTCCGTAAGCTGATTGACTTGATCGGAGACTTCCTTGACCGCCGCCATGGCGTCGTGAACGCGCGCGAGCTTTCCCCGCGCACGCTCAATGACGTCCGGCAGGCGTTCGAACCACGCGACGCCCGGCTCGATCACGAGATAGAGGCTCAGAGTGAAGGCGGCGAGGCTGACCAGCACGACCAGCAGCGAGGCGAGGCTCAACGGCGCGCCGCGCCGCGTGATCCACTTTGTGAAAGGCAATAATAAAACGCTCGCCACAAAAGCTGCGGCGACAGGGATGAGAAGCGGGCGCGCAAAATAGAGAACGCTCGCAAGCGCGCCGAGCGCAAGAAACGCGCAAGAGACAGCAATGATCTGAAGCGGCGTGTCGCCATGCGACGCGGAAAATTTTCGCGGCCGCCGGGTCGCGTCGGCCGACGCTCCCTTTTGCGGAGCGCCTTCATTCTCCTTCATTCGCACTAACGGGTTGAACACGTCATTTCCCTTCATTGTCGCCGAGGGAAAACAGGCTGGCGCCGGAGCTGGTTCCCGCTTCAGCGCCGATGGGAACCGGCGCGGCGCGGCGGTGTTTCCCCAGCGTCCTTCGATCGGATCGGAGGCCGGAAACTGGAGGAACTCATGAAGAAGTACGCTCTTGCAGCCTTTCTGCTGGTGACGGCGAACGCTCTCGGAGGCTGCGTCCTCGGTGCTGCGGCGGGCGCCGGCTACATGGCGCACGATGAAGCGACTGAAAATGACGGGAAGTTCGACCCGCTGGAAAAAGTGCGCGGCAAGGATGACGGGAAGAACTGACGCGCTCAGTTCCCCGAGTTTCCTCAAACGGAGAGGAGGATGATATGCACGGTCAAACAGAAAAGCCCGTTCAAGGCGGGAATGGCGCGAGCGCGCCGGACCTTGGCGAAGCGATCGCCAGTCTCAGCGAAGACCTGAAACAGCTGCGGTCGGATTTCGGAGATCTGAAGCAGGATGTCGGACGGGCTTCGAAAGCGGGCCTTCACGATGCACGTGCGCGCGCGAAAGATGCGCTCGGCGCGACTGAAGAGGCCGGCGAGGCGGTGCTCGACACCGCGCTTTCAGAGTTTGCGGAGATCAAGAAGCAGGTTGAAAAAGCGGTGCGGAAGAACCCCGGCGCTGCGATTGCGACAGCGGTCGCGATCGGCTTCTTCCTCAACGGCGCCGCCAGGCGGTAAGCCATGCTCGATTGGGTGTTCAACAGAGCTGGCAGTGCAGCGCAGGACGCGGTGCGGGAACTGGTGTTCACCGTTGCTGCGGTTCTGCTCGCCTGTGGCGCCGTCTTCTTCTTCGGGGCGGGGCTCGTCGTTTGGCTGGCGACGATGATGGAAATGCAATTCGCCCTCATCATCGTCGCTGCGCTGCTGTGCGTGCTGGCGGCTGCGATCCTGTTGCTGACGCATCGGGAGCGCGGCGGAAAAACAAACAACAGCCTCGCGCAGATAAGCGCGGCGGCGCCGGCAATTGAGAGGGCGGCGAGCGCCATTCCCGCATCGCTCCGGATCGCCGCTTCCAGTCTCGTCGCCTCGCAACTGCGCCGCGCGCCACTGGCGACATTGGGCGTCATCGCAGCGGTTGTCGCATTCTCCGCGGTGTCGAGCGACGCTGCCGAAGAATCTCCCTGATCGGTCGTTGCAAGCGATAAGAGGAGGGCGCGTGTGCGGTGTTGAGGCGACGGGGAGCGCGGCCACAATTCCGATACAAACAAAACAAATCAAGCCGATGCTAGTTGTAGAATTTCTTTCGAGTGATGATGTGATACGGTATGCGCGCGGTGATCTCGACAAGCGCAAGCGCCCCGCCGTCGAGCACGCACTGCTTGATGACGATCGGGCCAGATATCTCGTCCGCGCCTGCGCGCCCGTTTCGGATGAAGCTGCATTCGACGCGGCTTCCGCCGCGGCATGGCGAAACGCTCTCGGTGCATGCGAGGCGGCGATCGCTGGCTATCGGCGCAGGCTGATGGAATCGCCCACGCGACCCGCCACGCGTCGACCCCTTCTGGAGCGCGAGCGCCAGCTAAAGGAATTGCTTGCGGCTGGAAAAGCGTGCGGCCTTGACGGAGCGATTGATCAAGTTGAAACGCTCCATGCTGAGCGCACGGAAGAAATACAGCGCCTTGACCGCCAGGCGGCCCGCGAACTGAGGCGAGCTTTCGGGGCGATTGGCGTCCCCTATTTGAAGGCGCGCCTTGCAGACGCTATTTCCGCCCTCGAATTCGATCTCGAATATGAAGCGCGGAAGGGGCGGCGAAACGAGGATTGAGGTCGCCGTTTGCTGCAATCTCCGACCTCTCCGCCCCAATATTGCCCGATATTAACGCGGAGCCTCAATTCCTGCCTTATTCGGGCGCCTTTTGAGCGTTCGAATGGGGTTAAACCCTTGAACGACTGTTGCCGTAACCCACTCTTGTGGCGTAAGTAACATATGTCGCCGCCTTCGCTTTTATGCCTTGCCGGCTGGCGGCCAAATTCAACTGCAACCGGGTTCATTTATGCCGACGAGCGATTCGCTAAAACGGACGACGAAGCTTCAGCTCATGCTCGATGATATGGAGCTGAAGGCGATTGACGACTGGCGTTTCGCACATCGCATGCCGACGCGTGCTGCGGCGCTTCGAGAATTGTTGAGGCGCGGTTTGCTTGCGGATGAATTTTTCGATGAGCCGCCCACAGAAGAAGCGACAACGCGTGATTTCAGCGTGGTCAATCGCGATGATCTCGACGGTTCGGCCTAGGCTTCGTTACGCATCGAACGAAAAGGGCGCGCCCTCAGGCGCGCCTTTTGTTTTTCTGCGCGCAGATCGTTGATTCGTTCGTGCTGATTTCATCGCGAAAAGTCATCACAAGAAAAATTACTCGAAGCATTTCAGATTAAGATTTTTTAGGCGTTACGCATGCGTAAGGTCTTGTTCCGCAGCGATTGGAACAGATGAGAATCTCGTAACGCGAAACTCATGCGTTTCGTGCGGAGATGTGAAATCGCTGTAATCGAATGCGTTGCATCCGGCGCTGTGCGTCCTTTGCGTTCGATCAAATTTTTTCCGTAAAATCAGTGCATTGGCGTGCGCCGCCCGTGCGGTGTGCTTCCATCACTTACTCCACTGACAGTGCTTCATGAATCGCCGCCATCGGCTGTCTCTGCGCATGTTGGTGCTGTGTTGGAACTGGCGGAGAAGCTAGCGTCTCCATCTCTGAGGCAAGTACGATATGATGCGTACACGAAACGTTTTGAGGTGATCGGCGCGTTTCGCCATCATCATGGCGTTCGAAGCAATCAAGAGGTTTCGTGATGACGACCACTTTCACTGCCGATGAACTCAACGAAGTTTTGCCGGCCCTCCGCCGTTTTGCGCTGTCGCTAACGCGCAATCCCGACAGGGCGGACGATCTCGTCCAGGACAGCGTCGAACGCGCGCTCCTGAAGGCGAGCTATTATCGGCCTGGCACGAATCTGCGCTCATGGCTCTTCACGCTGTGCCGCCGCCTGTTTCTCAACGATATCAGGAAGCAGAAGTCGCGCGGCGTGTCGGTCGAGCTTGATGACGTTTCGCCCTCTGCGATTTCTGTCAAAGCCGATCAACACTCGCATCTCGAATTCAAGGAGGCTGCGGGGATATTCCGCACGATGGCGGATGATGACAGGGAGGTCATCTCTCTCGTCGCGCTTGACGGCCTCAAATATGAAGACGCTGCGAGAAAACTCCGTGTGCCGATCGGCACCGTCCGTTCGCGCTTGTCGCGCGCTCGCGCGCGCCTGCGGTCCCGCATGGATGGCGGTTTCGATGGGGCGCCGGCCTTCGCCTAGGGGGGGGGCGGAATTGGAACGCTTCTGCGTTGAGACTGTTTCCCGATTGGAAGATTGAAGGAGGCAAAGATGCAAACCAGGAATGCGATTATCGGCGCGCTTGTCGCGATCGTCCTCATCGTTGGCGGCGTCGCGCTTTTCAATGAAGCCAATGAAAGCCCGCTCGAAGAGGCCGCTGAAGACATCAGCGATGCGGCGGACGACGTCGCCGATGATGTTGAAGACGCCGTTGATGATATCGACGACGAGAACCAATAATTTCGCACTTTTCGGGTCCGACCAGCAGAGCCGCCCCGCTTTTCGAAGCGGGGCGTTTCTGTATCCGGAGGAGATTAATGGACGTCAAAAAGAAAGGGACCGCTAATCGGTCCCTTTCTTCTCGATCTGTTGTCGCCATCTTTATACCGGCGGCCTTCCTCGAAGCGCATGAGCGACCGCGCTCACCAGGAAGAGAATGAGGAAGATGAAGAAGAGAATCTTCGCGATACCTGCGGCGCCGGCCGCAATGCCGCCAAAACCGAAAATCGCGGCGACAATCGCGATGATGAAGAATGTCAAAGCCCATCCAAGCATGATCGCCTCCTTTGCTGCTTTCGAAGCTTTCTGACGCCGGTACGCGACAATCCTCGACGCCGTGGTGCTAGGGAAACACGCCCGCGCCTTTGGGGTTCCGGTTTCCGGGTGCGGACTGTCTCATGGAGAGACGGCGAACTGGGCGCCGGTGAGCGGTGTTCGTTCCGCTGACATGCTGAGATTCATACACATATCCGACACCCATTTCGGAGCCAGCGACCCGGAGGCGATCCGCGCGCTTGGCTTTGAAATCGAAACTTCCTCTGCAGCCGCGGTCGTCCTTACGGGCGACATTACGCAAAGCGGCAGACGGCGCGAATTTCAGGCTGCGGAGCGTTTCCTGTCGCGACTGCCCATGCCGAAGCTAGTCGTTCCCGGGAACCATGACGCGCCAGTCTATAGCGTCGCCGAGCGGCTGATCGATCCTTGGCGCAGATTCCGGCGTTACATCGCGCGTGAACTCAACCCCGTGCTTTCAATCGGCCGGCTTTATGTCGTTGGCCTCAACTCCGCGCGGCGCGCGCAGATCGGCCTTGATTGGTCGCTCGGCGCGCTGTCGGGCCGCCAGCGAAAGGCGGCGGGGGAGAGGCTCGCCTCGGTTCAGAATGGCGCGCTGAAGGCTGTCGCCTTCCATCATCCCGTGTTGCCTGGCCCGGGGCGCGCGGGCGCGGCGGTTATTCCGGAGGCGGGCGAAATTCTTGAAGGGTTTGCTCAGGCCGGCGCCGATCTCATCCTGACTGGTCATGCGCACATTGGCGACGCAAAGCTCTATGTGGGCGGGCGTCGCTCCATCATCGTCTCATCGGCCGGCACAGCGTCATCAACGCGCATTCGAGGCGAGGCGCCTTCGTTCAATGTCGTCGATTGGCGGCCGGAGAGCATCGCTGTCTCCGTGTACAGATATAAGAGCGGCGCCTTCCTTCGCGACGCGCGCCACGAATTTTCCTGCGAAAGGGGATTCTGGAAGAGGGAGGCGACTGCATGAAGGCGCTTGTTCTCATTAATGAGAAGTCGGGGACGGTTCTCTCAACAGGTGCGGAGAACATTGAAGAGACTATTGTCCGCGAGCTTCGGGAGCGTAGCGTTACCGATCCGGTCATCGTCACGGGCGATTGGCGCGCGCTTGTCGAGGCGGCGCAGTCGACTACTTTCGATGTCGCGATCTGCGCTGGCGGCGACGGCACGCAGGCGGCGGTCGCGCAGGCGCTTCTCGGCAAGGACGCGGCCCTGTTGCCGCTCCCTTGTGGGACGGTCAATCTGCTCTGCCGGGACCTCGGCCTGTCGCTTGATATTGAGGAAGCGCTGAAGGCGGGCCTCGACGGCGCGCCGCGCAGGATCGACGCGGGACTCGCCGGCAAGCGCGTGTTTCTCAACAATATCGTCTTCGGCGCCTATGCCGAACTCGCCGAAGCGCGGGAGGATCTGCGCGACGCGGAATCGTTCGACGATCTCAATTTCGCGCTTGTCAGCGCGGCGAATGCGCTCTTTCACGCCGACCCTGTCGAATTTGACGTTCACATCGGCAAACGGAAAGTCTCGCTGGAGACGAACACGCTCATCGTTTCGAACAACGCGATCACGAACGTTGAAAAGCTTATCCCGAGACGCGATCGGCTCGATGATGGCGCTCTCGCTGTCTATCTCGTCTCATCGCAAAATGGCGAAGAATTCACCTCAGTGCTTGGCGCTTTCGCACGGGGCGCAATCGAGGATGATGAGCGCATCGACATGCGCCATTGCCGCGCATGCCGCGTAGCGTCGCCCAGTGCGAAGTTCAGTTACACGGTTGACGGCGATGCGCTTGAGCGCAGCGAACCGCTTCATGTGAAATGCCTTCCCGGCGCGCTGCGTGTCTTGTCGCCGTAAGCGCGCAGCATGAAGCGATGTTCATTTCGCGCGCTGGAACGAATAGCGCTTGCTCGCGTTCGCTTCATGTAAATCCCAGCAGCAATGGAGGCGTTTCCATGAACAACGATATTCTCGAAGGCAAATGGCGCCAGCTTTCCGGCAAGGTGAAGCAGCAGTGGGGCAAGTTCACCGACGACGAAGTCAAGGAAGTCGAAGGGAACACGCAGCGCCTTGTCGGGAAGATTCAGGAGAAATACGGCGTGGCGCGCGATGAGGCCGAGCGTCAGGTGCGCGACTGGGCGAATACCGCCCACTAGCGCGCCCGTCGGCGAGCGCGCCAAGGGCGGCGCCGGCCAAGCACGCGCCGGCGCCGCCCAGGCATTGGAGCGCCGCCCAGGCATTTGAGCGCCGCCGGATCCTCAATTCACCCTACCATCAGGAAGGGGGCTGCCCTTTCCCGAAAATCCTTTATGATGAAAGGATTGAAAGGACCGGGGCGAGAACCCGGCCGGCGGGTGGAATGGGAAGCGCAGGTTCAGCAGGGCAAGGTGGTCTGGCGGGGCGAGAGAAGGTCGCCGCGCCGCTCATCGACCGCTTCGGGCGGCGGATCACCTATCTGCGCCTGTCGGTGACGGACCGCTGCGATCTGCGATGCTCCTATTGCATGGTCGAGAGCCCGAACTTCGAGCCGCGCGCGAGCCTCCTCACCCTCGAAGAACTTGAACAGGTGGCGCTCGCTTTCATCGAACGCGGCGTGACGAAGGTTAGGCTGACAGGCGGTGAGCCGCTGGTGCGCCGCAATCTGATGCGCCTCGTTGAGGGGCTTTCGAAAAAGCTCGATGGCGGCGGCCTTGAAGAGCTGACGCTCACGACGAACGCGACGCAACTCGCCCAGCACGCCGCCGCGCTGAAATCCTTCGGCGTTCGCCGCATCAACGTTTCACTCGATACGCTCGATCCCGTTCGCTTCGCGCGGATTACGCGGCGCAATGCGCTTCCGATGGCGCTTGAAGGCATAGACGCCGCGCTCGGCGCCGGCCTCGACGTGAAGATCAATACCGTCGCGTTGAAAGATGGAAATCTCGATGAAATTCCAGCGCTCATGGAATGGGCGCATAGCAAGGGGATGGATCTGACTCTCATCGAAGTCATGCCGCTTGGCGACGTCGGCGAAGACCGGATCGATCAGTATGCGCCCTTGTCGGACGTACGCAGCGCGCTTGAAGAGCGCTTCACGCTTGCGCCGGAAGACTTTCGGACGGGCGGTCCCGCCCGCTATGTGCGCGTCAAGGAAACCGGCGGGCGGCTGGGTTTCATCACGCCTTTGACGAACAATTTCTGCGAGGGCTGCAACCGAGTGCGGGTCACCTGCACGGGCCAGCTCTATATGTGCCTCGGCCAGGAGGACCAGTCGGACCTTCGCCGGGTGCTGAGGGAAGGGGGGCCGGAAGCCCTTGGCGCCGCCCTCGACGAGGCGATGACGCGCAAACCTAAAGGCCATGACTTTGCGATCGAGCGGCGCGGCCAGGCGCCGGCGGCCCCGCGATTCATGTCTGCGACCGGCGGTTAACCCTTTATTTTTGCAGTCCCTTCGCCGCGCGAGGCCCTCGGTTCGTCCTGAAAGGCAGGCGGGCGATTTGTATGCAACGCAAAATTACGCTAAAAAGAATGTGATGATATCACGCGGGGGCGGCGATCGCCGCGCCGCGAAAGGTCAAGACAGTGAGCATCGCGGCACTACGCATTGACGGTGAACGGGGCGGCGCGCTGAAGCGCGCTGCTGTCATCGCCGCCGCGCTCTATCTCGCCATCGTTCAAATTCTGTCGGCCGCGCACGCCGTTCCCGGCAAACCGGACTCGCCGCACCACGATACGTCGGCCTGCGTCCTCTGCGTCGCCGCCCATGGATTTTCGCACGGCGTCACGCCGAGCGTTTTCGTTCCGTCCGCGCCAATCGAGGTTTTCACCCCGCTTGCGCCGGTGGAGCTTCTGTCTCTCGTTTCGGCGGTCATCTTCGCGCCGTCTTCGCGAGGCCCACCGAGCTTCTGATCAGACACGGCTAGCCTTGTTGCGTTTGTGTCGCTGCGCGTTCGCGCCGGCGCCAGCGCGGCGTCAAACAATCTGATCAGAAACGGGAAAATTCATGTCTTTCAAACAAGCTTGCTGTTGCAGCGTCGCGCTTGCGACGTTCGCCGGAATTTGGGCGCCGGCATCCGCACAAGATGTGCGCACGGATGAAATCATCGTCACCGCCTCGCCCATCGGCAGGACGACCGAAGAAACCATCGCTGGAAACTCCGTCATCGGCGGCGATGAACTTCAGGATCGTCTCGAAAGCTCTATCGGCGAAACGCTTCGCCGCGAGCCGGGCATTTCATCGACCTTCTTCGGGCCGGCGGCGAGCCGCCCGGTCATCCGCGGCCTTGGCGGGGACCGCATCAGCGTTCTCGACTCCGGCATCGGCTCGATCGACGCATCTGCTGCAAGCCCCGACCATGCGGTGGCCGTGGAGCCTGCGATGGCCGAGAAGATCGAAATCGTTCGCGGCGCAGGGACCCTGCTTTACGGGTCTTCGGCGGCGGGCGGCGTGATCAACGTCTTCAGCGGGCGCATCCCGCGCACTTTGCCGGAAGACGGCATTGACGGTTCGATCCGCATTGGCGGCTCGACCGTCGACAGCGCCATCGAAACCGCAGGCGGGTTCGATGTGAAACTCACCGGCGATGAAACGAGCGGCCTCATCTTCCACGGCGAGGGCGCCTATCGGAAAACCGAGGATTACAAGATCCCCGGCTATCCGCGTTCGACCCGGCTTCGCATTGAAGAAGGACCGGATCCGGTCAACGACACTTACGGCGTTGAGCGCAATTCCGCGCTTGAATCGAAGTCCGGCAGCGCCGGTCTTTCCTATGTATTCGAAGACGGCTTCATCGGCGTTTCCGGAACGGAGCAGCACTCCTTCTATGGCATTCCGGCGAGCGACGAGGCGGAGCCTGACGGCACGGGACCGCATATCCAGCTCGAACAGAAGCGGGTCGATTTCAACGCCGAGATCAACCGCGACTTCCTTCTCTTCAAGACGGCGCGCATGCGTTTCGGTTATGCGGACTACACGCATACCGAGCTTGAGCCGAGCGGCGAGGAAGGAACCGTTTTCTCGAACGAGGGCTATGAGGGCCGCCTCGAACTTATCGACAAGCCGATTACAGTCGGCGCCGGCGAGATCAATGGCGCGCTCGGCTTCCAGTTCCGCTCGCGCGATTTCGCGGCCATTGGCGAGGAGTCCTTCGTTCCTGCGGTGAAGACGCACGAATATGGCGTCTTCGCGTTGAAGGAATACGCGCAAGGCGACTGGCGCTTCGAGCTCAGCGGCCGCTACGAGTCGACGACGCATGACGTCATCGACACAGGCGACAAGCTGAATTTCGACGCCTATTCGGTCTCGGCGGGCATTGGCTATGAGCCGATGGACGGCGTCTTCTTCGGCGTGACGGGCCTTCGTTCCGAACGCGCGCCGCAATCGGAAGAGCTGTTCGCCAACGGTCCGCACCTTGCGACCGGCGCATACGAAACCGGCGACCCGACGCTTAGAAAAGAGACTGCGCGCGGCGTCGAGGCCACCATGCGCCTCGGCGGCGACAAGATCGCCTTCACGGTCAACGGCTTCTATACCTCGTACAAAGGCTTCATCTTCGAGAGCAATACGGGAACCTTCTACGATCTCGATGGGGAAGACATTCCGATCTATCGCTTTTCGGCGACCGACGCGACGTTCAAAGGCTTTGAATCGAAACTCGAAGCCGAACTATTCCATGTCGGCGCGTTCGACATTCATGGCGACGCCGCGATGGATTATGTGCGGGCGACGGCGGACGCCTCGCCCACGGGCGACCTTCCGCGTATTCCGCCGCTTTCGGGCATCTTCGGCCTCGATGCGAAGTCGGGCATTGCAGATCTGCGTGGCGAGATCGAATACGCCGCCAAGCAGGACAAGATCGGCGCGGAAGAGCTGCCGACCGACAGCTACACGCTCTACAACTTTTATGTGACGCTGCGTCCGTTCACTCAAGCCGGCGATCTCGCGATCCGTCTCGCCGCGCTCAACGTGACGGATGAGGAAGCGCGCCTGCACACATCATTCCTGAAAGACCGCGCGCCGCTGCCGGGACGCAACTTCCGCGTTTCGCTGACGGGCTCGTTCTGATCCCTATACGGAAGAAGCGCCGCACTCAGCGGCGCTTCGTCTTCCCAAAATAAAAACGGCCGGCGTTTTCAAAGCGCCGGCCGTTTCATTTTTAGGTTCGTTCGGGCGCCCGTGCGCCGGGCGCTTAAACGCTACTGAACCTTAAGGTTCGCAGCCGACGTTTTGCCGCGCTCGGTTGCAAGCTCGTAGCTCACGCGCTGGCCATCCTTCAGGCCTTGAAGGCCGGCCGCTTGAACGGCCGTGATGTGCACGAACACATCTTTTCCGCCTTCATCTGGCGTGATGAAGCCGTAGCCCTTCGTTGCGTTGAACCACTTCACCGTTCCGCTCGCCATCGTTTAGTCTCCTCTCATGGCGTCATGCGGCGCAAGATGCGCCGCGGGGTAGGCAACCATGTCTTGGAGTCTTTAGACGAGGCCGTAGGCTTAGGTCTTGAAAGTCGGCCAAAACAAAGTCGCGCGGAAGAAAATAGACCGCGACGGCGTTTTCCCGTCAAGATTTATTGCCGGTCCAAAAACTGGTTCAAATCAAGACTGGAAGCG
Source organism: Caulobacterales bacterium (assembly GCA_020638525.1). Taxonomy (GTDB): domain Bacteria; phylum Pseudomonadota; class Alphaproteobacteria; order Caulobacterales; family Parvularculaceae; genus Amphiplicatus. The sequence continues at coordinate 53,942 of JACKIL010000011.1, forward strand.
TCGATGCCGGAGAGCAACACAGCCCCGCCATACCCCAAATCGAGCTTCGCGCCCTCCGGCGCATTTTGAATTAAACTGTTGATATCGCCGCGTCCTTTCAGGATGTCGGCGCCAAGGCAGATGCGGTCTTCGCCCGGCGTGAAGTCGGTGATGACGTTCGTTCCGAAGGACTTTCCGTAGAAGGCGAAAATATCGCTTCCGGCGCCGCCTTCGAGGCGGTTGTCGCCGGGCCCGCCTACAATCCTGTCATCTCCGCCGCCTCCGGATAATATATCATTTCCATCGCCGCCGAAGAGATCGTCGGGGCCGTCGCCGCCGACGAGCGTATCGTCGCCGCCGAAACCGAACAAAATAACAGCCGACCCGCCGCCATTGATCGTATCGCTTCCGTTTCCGCCAGTGACGAGGCGGGGGCGAGAGGGGTTCGGTTTCGCGTCGACATCCGCGCGGGTGAGGGACTGGCCGTTCCGCATCTTCAGCATCAGGAGGAATTGTGGGCTCGACTGGACGCCGCCCGTCTCCATTGGCGACCAGAACGCCGCGCCTTTGGATTCCCGAACGAGAACGCCGAGCGCTTCGAGCGCTTCGAGCGATCCGGTGTCGGAGGCGATGGCCGTGAGCGATGCGTAGGCCGAGCCGATATAGCCCGCCGCCATGGTCGGGTAGCCGTCCATTTCGGAAAGGCGAGGCGCCGAAGGGCCGCCATAGGTGCGCTGTGCGACTTCCGCCCAGTTGTTGACCGCCGCGCCGCTCGCCTTGTCTTTCACTGAGAAGAGATAGGTCGTCGCGCGGCGCACGTCGAAGTCGGGCGACAGGAAGCGGCCTGCATGGAAATTCTCCATCCAGCCGAGGAGCGCGCGGGCGTTTTCATCGCCGCGCTCGGCTGCGAGCGAGAGCGAAATCGCGACATAGTCCTGCTGCCAGGGGCTGATATGCTCCGGTTCGCGATTGACGAGTTCTTCAATATAGCCCTCGATCTCGCCGGCCGATTTCATCACGCGCTTGTCGACATATTTCTCGCGCATGAGTTTGAGGTTCGTCGCTTCGACGCGTTCGAGATAGCGCTTGGACGGGTCCTTGTCGGGGAGGATGTAGGCCGCATCCGAAATATCGCGCAGCGACCAGGCCGATGCGCGCGCCTGTTCGACGTCGATCGCCTTGACGCCGCCTTCGCGAAGCGCAGGCCAACGGCCGAAGACCGCGTAGGCCGCCTGCATGGCGAGTTCGTCGGCGTAGAAGCGGTCAGCCGTGACGAGATAGGGAACGAAGGTGAGGGCGGGCTTGTGCGCATGGTCCGGCTCCCAGCCGCCTTCGCTCGACTGGAAGACGTCCGGATGCGGACGGTCGGGCGCATATTGCTCTTCAAGCCCGCGCGGGTCTGACCAGAATTTTTTGCGCGTTTCGATGCTGACGGGTGCGCCGGTTTTCTCGTCGATAAAATGCCACGGAACGGCGCCAGCCGCTTCCGCATTGGCGAGCATCACGTCTTCAGCAGTCTCCGTCTGGGCGAGGAGGTAAAGCCCCGTCCATTGCGGATAGGGCCCGATATCGCCGCGCCCGCCCGTGGTCGGGAAATATTTGAGGATAAGCGCGGGCGAGAGCGGGGCGTCGTCGCGCACCGCGTTCGCAAGGTCGGCGATGGTCTTCGCCGAAGCGCCTTGCGAGCGGTCAAGCGGCAAGAGCGCGCCAGAGGCGATGAGAAGGTCGACATCGCGCACGACATGAAGGCGGGGCGCCGCGCCCGTCCAGAAAACACGCCGCCAGACCGACGAGCGGTGTTGTTCGATATTCGCCGCCTTGAACGCAGGCGATGCGTCCGCGCCGATCGCGACATCATAGGCGAGATCTCGCACGCCCGCCGAGAATGTCTTTTCGTCCGCGAAGGCGACGAAGGTGCGGATGTCGCCGTCGCGATAGATGCGGATGTCGAAGCGAAGCTGAAGGTGCGGCGCAGCGCTCGTCTCGACGCGCAATTCTTTGACGAGCGGGCCGTTGAGCCAGAAGTCTCCGCCTTTTGCGAGCGCAGCTTCCGCCAGCGTGCGCGCGTCGACTGCGAACGGGTTCGCGCTCCCGGCGCCTTTGGAGAAAGCGATGCGCACCGGGAAAGAATATCTGTCGGCGATGATCGCCGCTGCATCGAAATCGGGTTCGGCGGGGGCGGGGCCGGCGACGAGCGCGCCGTCGAGCGAACCGCCGGACTTGATCGCGGGCGCGGCGACCGTCACCGCTGCGTGGCGCACCGAGCCGTCATCATGGAGCGCTTTCACATCGATCTGCACGGGCGCGGCGTCTCCCCCGAACACCGCCATCACCGGCGCGCCGGGTTTCAGGCGGCCTTTCGGGAAGGCCTGCCCGAAGGTGACGTAATCGGCGGGGCTCGTTTCCTTCGTGTTGTTCTCAAGACGGAAGGCGGCGATCTCACCGGGTTTCGTTTGAATGTCGGGCGCCGAGATGAGCCCGGAGCGCTTGGCGGGGTCGAGACGCAGGCGCTCGATCGACAGCGGCCCTGCATTTGGCGGGGTTTCGATCTTGATTGACGGAGCGCTGGCGGCGGCAGGCGTTGCCGGCGCCGCAGCCGGTTGCTCAACATTCGCAGGAACAATTTCAACTGGCGCAGGCGCCTTTTCTTCTTCCGGCGGCGCTTCGCTCAGCGTTTCGTTGTCGCGCATCACCGGCGTCAGCTTCGTCGCATTGCGCAGCATTTTGCCACGCGGGTGCTTGTTGACGATTTTGTTGCCGGTGATTTCGAGGCTTTTCGCCTTGCCGCCACGCGACGTATCGTAATTGATGAGCGTTTCGTTGTCCGCGTCTTCCGACTTTACGAAGGTGTTGTCGGTGACAGTTACCTCGCCGCCTTTCGATGTGTCGACGCCGTAGCTCGACCGGCCCCCGGCGTCGTCGAAATGGTTTCCTTTGACGATCGTCGTCTCAGCGAGGCTCTTTACGTGATGGCCGATCTTCGTGCCGACGAAGCGGCTTCCGTAGACTTCGAGACGATTGCCGACCGAAACATAAACAGCGTGCGAATAGCCGTCGCCATGGCCGTTGTCGACGAACTCCGAATTCTCGATGAGGATGTTCCCGAAGTCGGAACCCGTCGAAAGAATGCCGTCTTCATTGTCGATGAAGCGGCAATTGACGACGGTGAGGTCCATCCCTTCGTGGCGAATACCAGCGCCGTTGAGGTCGCGCGAGCGCGCGCCTTCGAAGGTGATGTTCTCGACACGGAGCGAAACGTTCGGAAGCGGGTTCAGAATGCCCTTGATGACCGTGCGCGAGGAATAGAACACGACCTCGCCATCGCCGACGATATTCGAACTCTTTCGGATCTGAAGATCCGTGACGTCATAGCGGCCGGGCGGAATATGTGCGACTTCGCCCCGCTTGGTGTTGTGGATGATGCGCGAGATCGTTCCCGTGTCTTCCGCGAGCGAAGGGCCCGCAAGAAAGACGGCGAAAAGCGCGGCGATGAAAAGTCTGAATGTCCCCTGGGTCATGGGCGCCAGCATAGCATAGCGGCGCGCGCGCGTCTTAGAGCGACGGCACGAAAAGTGGAAACCGGTTTTCGGCCAGCCGGCGCGACAACTCACAAATCAAAGCGTTGCGGCCTTTTTCAGGGCTTCCGTAAGCTGGCCGGGCGGCAGCGCGCCTGCAAAACCGGCCCGTTCATTAACGATAAAAGTCGGAACGCCGTTGACGCCGCCGCGGCGCAGCGCGTCAGCCTCACCGCGTACGGGGAACTCATCCTCGCGGGCGAGGAGGCGCTCGGCGACTTTCGCGCCGTCCATGCCAGCGCCGCCCGCGATCTCCGCAAGCGGTTCGACCTCGCCAATGTCGGCGCCCTTCTTCCAGTAAGCATTGTAGATCGCCTTCGCGACGTCGACATGCTTGCCGTCATAATGCGCCCAGCGCAGCACGGAATGCGCGCGGAGCGTGTTCGGGATGCGCGTCGGCAATGCGGGGTCGAAATCGGCGCCCGCCGCCATCGCAGACTCGATCAACCGCGCGCGCATCATCTCGCGCTGCGCGGCGTCCGGAAATTTCTTCTCGTAATAAGCCTGCCGATCAACGCCTTCGAGCGGCGTGTCCGGATTAAGCTGGTAGGCGCGAAAGCGCGGAATGACTTCGAAGGTTTGACCCAGTTCTTCCTTCGCATAAAGGAAGGAGCTGAGGCCGACAAAGCACCACGGGCAAACGAAGTCCGCGACGATATCGACGACGATGCGTTGCTTTTCGCTCATGATCCGAACGCCTTCAGCCTTTCCGCCGTGTCGGTGATTTCAGGAAAGTCGCGCCGCACCTCTTCGGCGAGCGCATCTTCGAGCGCGCGGTTTTCCTCGTGCACGCGGTAGAGCTTCTTGTAGGCGCTGACGGCGCCGCGGCTTGCCTTGGCGATGTCGCCTGCGCATTTGGCGGCGCCTTCATCGAGCGCCTCGCGGGACTCATAAGCTGCGTTTGCGAGCCCCCAGGCGAGCGCATCGGCGCCGGTGAATGTTTGTGCCGCGTAGGAGATTTGCCGCGCGCGGCGAACGCCGACCGCGCGCGCAAGGTTCTGGCTCATGCCCCAGGTCGGGCGAAGGCCCCACTTCACATGCGTATCGCCGAATTTCGTGTCGGCGGTGGTGAGAATGAAGTCGCAGTGAAGCGCGAGCTCGAGCGCGCCCGTGAAACAGAAACCGTGAACCTTGGCGATCACCGGCAGGCGCGTGTTCCGCACGACCTTAGCCGCCGCATCCGCCGCCTCGTCGAAGGCGTTCGAAATGCGGCCTGCAACCGGCGTGACATTCTGGAGGACTTTAAGGTCGACGCCGGCCGAGAATGCGCGGCCAGCGCCCGAGAGCACGATGACAGCGGCCGAAGAGCTCTTGTCCGCCGTCTCGACCGCCTCGATCAGCTCGCGCAGCAGGTCGGGCGAGAACGCATTCAGCGCTTCCGGGCGGTTGAAGGTGATCGAGGCGACGCCGTCGCGCTCGCTCGCCAGAATCTGACTCATCGCGAGAAATCCTGAATTGCTGCGCGATCGATCTTCTGTCCGCCGCGGCGTGAAGACAAGGCCAGCGCACAGCCTCCCGATTGGGCGTCCAGATGCAGGAAGCGCCTTCCGGCGGGGCCGAAAGGCGCTTCAAGTTGTTACGCAAGCAGCAGGAATTAGGGTTAGGCGGCTTTTTCTTCCGCCGGGTCGCGCAGGACGTAGCCGCGGCCCCAGACGGTTTCGATGTAGTGGTCGCCATCAGTCGCGGCGGCGAGTTTTTTGCGGAGTTTGCAGATGAAGACGTCGATGATCTTCAGCTCCGGCTCGTCCATGCCGCCATAAAGGTGGTTGAGGAACATCTCTTTCGTCAGCGTCGTGCCTTTGCGCAGCGAGAGAAGCTCCAGCATCTGATATTCTTTGCCCGTCAGGTGCACGCGCTGGCCAGCGACTTCGACCGTCTTGGCGTCAAGATTGACGATGAGGTCGCCCGTCGTGATGACCGATTGCGAATGGCCTTTCGAACGGCGCACGATGGCGTGGATGCGCGCGACGAGCTCGTCCTTGTGGAAGGGCTTCGTCATATAGTCGTCGGCGCCGAAGCCGAGACCGCGCACTTTCGTTTCGATATCGCCCTGACCCGTCAGGATGAGGATCGGCGTATTGACCTTGGCCACCCGCAGAGACTTCAGCACGTCAAAGCCGGTCATGTCGGGCAGGTTGAGGTCGAGGAGAATGATGTCGTAGTCGTAGACCTTGCCCAGATCGACGCCCTCTTCTCCGAGATCGGTCGTATAGACGTTGAAACCGTCCGACTTGAGCATTAGCTCGATGCTCTGGGCGGTCGCGCTATCGTCTTCGATCAGCAGAACCCGCATTGCTCGTCTCCTAGTTCGCGCAGTGTCCCCTTGGCGGCGCGCATTTCTTTATGATGCGCCGATAGTAAGGTGAATTTACTTTCGTAAAGGTTAATAGCCGTGCACTGCGTCGCGCTCTTTGCCTAGAGTTTTTAAACAGGCGGAAACATTCCTTACGCGGCGAAGGGCGATAGAGGCCGTAAAATGGGGCTTCAGGCGCTTTGCCCGTTAAGCATAAAGAGGCCTCGGCTCGTTCATTGGATTCACGACTGTGAACGTCGACAGGGCGTGCGCGGTTAATCTTTTCCGGATGTATTTCGAAATCGAAACGCGTGAGGCGACTCCAATGCGAGCATGAAGTCTTGCGGTTGGTTTCGATGTCGAACCGGAACGAATTCGCGCCTTGCGGAGGCAGTGCGCACAATTTGAGCGCGCTGCTGAACCGTTCCTAAACCAATCTCGCGCTGAAAATGTGTTCGAAGGAGCGGCGCGTCGGGGAGGGCGCAAGTCTCAGCGATCGCATAGACGCTTTGAAGAGGGAAAGTGCGCCATGAACGGGCCAGGACACGCGGAAAAAACCATAACCCAGCTTGTTCGCGTCGCGCGCGCCAATGTCGAGGAGATCAAGGCGCGCATCGCCGATCTCGAAGCGGCGAAGAACTCGGCCGAGACGTCTCTCGACTGGTTCGAACAGGCGATCCGCGCGGAAGAGACCGCGAAGGGCGAGGGCGGCGTCGTCGCGGCGGAGTTCGTTCGCTTCCTCGAAGGGGCGGCCGAGAAGCGCACCGCGCTGACGTCGACCCGCGATACGCTCATCGGCGAGATCGAGACTCTGCGTGGCATGCTTGGCGAAGCGTACGCAGAACTGAAGAAGCTCGAGCACTTGGTCGACATCAGCCGGCGCACGACCGTTCGGCGTGAAAAGCGCATCTCCAGCCTGCGCCTGCGCAGCCGCGGCGCCGCCTGATCCGGACGGGATCGTCCGGCGCTGTCTTAACGCTTTGTTTAGAGCTTCAACGCAAGGGTTCGGCGAATCGCTCGCCGCTGTTCCGTTTCTGTTCCGGAACAACGAAGAAAGCCTGCTGTAGACGCGGTTTTCGCGTTTGATTCCCGTTTGTTCCCGTGATATCCCAAAAAATGTCGGTTAAGACCGGCATAGGCGAGGGACTGAACCCGGCCTCCTGGCGCGTGGGGCTTCCGACGCGCGACGGGTTCAGGCTGGCGAGGGCGGAGATCAGGGCGGCATGTTCAGGCCGGCGGAGGCCCTATTTTTGGGCCGCCACATCAACAAGATTGATGCGAAGGGGCGGATCGCCGCGCCGGCTGAATATCGCCGCGCGATGAAACTCGACTCCTTCAACGGCTTTTTCTGCGTGCCTTCGCTCGTCGGTCCTCATCTCGATTGCGGCGGATCGGATTTCATCGAAGCGCTGCAGGCGATGATCTCCGCGCTCGATCCGTTCGATCAGGATCGCATCGACCTTCAGGAGTCTGTCATCGGTCAGGCCCGTCCGATCCCGTTCGACGGCGACGGACGTTTCATCCTCCCGCAAATCCTGCGCGATCATGCGGAGCTCGATGAGCAGGCGTTGTTCGTCGGTTGCGGTTCGACATTCCAGATCAGAAGCGCGAAGGGCGCCGAAGAACGTCTCGCGAAATCTTCCGAACGCGCGCGCGCTGCGCTCACGCGCCTCAAGAATCCTGTGCTGCCGCCGGGCCCGTCAGGGCAGGGAGGCGGGCAATGAAGTTTGCGCCCCACGCGCCAGTCATGGAAACAGAAGCAGTCGCAGCGCTCGCAGCCGTCGATCACGGCCGCTATGTCGACGCGACCTTCGGCGGCGGCGGCTATACGCGCGCGATCCTCGCCGCGGCCGATTGCACCGTCTACGGATTTGACCGCGATCCTTCGGCGATCGAACGCGCGCGCCCCTGGGCGGCGGCTTTTGGCGATCGCCTGAAGCTTATCAACCGGCCTTTCGCGGAAGTCGAAGAAGGGCTCGCAGATTGCGGCGTCGATGCAATCGACGGCGCCGTGTTCGATCTTGGCGTTTCGTCCATGCAGCTCGATGAGGCGGAGCGCGGGTTCTCCTTCATGCGTGACGGCCCGCTGTCGATGCGTATGGATGGCGGCGCGCCGAATGCCGCCGATGTCGTCAATCGCGCATCCGAAGGCGACCTTGCGGCGATCTTCCGCGCCTATGGCGAAGAGCGCCATGCGGGCCGCATCGCCCGCGCCATCGTTGAAGAGCGCAAAGCCGCGCCGATCGAAACGACGGCGCGTCTCGCCGCGATCGTCGAAAAAGCTTCGCCCGGCCGTCCGCAGGACAAGATCCATCCGGCGACGCGCGTCTTTCAGGCGCTGAGGATTTTCGTCAATGACGAACTCGGCCAGCTTTCGCGCGCGCTTCTCGCGGTGGAGCGGTTGTTGCGTCCGGCGGGAAGGCTCGTCGTCGTCACCTTCCATTCGCTTGAGGACCGCATCGTCAAACGTTTCCTGACGGACCGCACGAGCGGCCGGCCCGAACCGTCGCGTCATGCGCCGCGTCAGGAAGGGCCGGAGCCGAGTTTCCGTCTCATCTTCGCGAAGGCGCAAGGCCCGAGCGAGGAAGAAATTTCTGAAAATCCCCGCGCGCGTTCGGCGAAATTGCGCGCCGCCGTGCGCCTCGATGCGCCGGCGATCGCGACGCTCGATTTCGCGCCGCGCCCGCTTTCCCTTTCCAAAGCGCTTTCTGACTGGAGATAGATAATGGTCCGTATCACGATGATACTTCTTTGCCTTCTGCTCGCCGCCGCTGCGGCGGGGCGCTATCAGGCGGAAGTCTCCGTGCGCGAGGCGCGCCGGGACATCGAACGGCTCGATGCGGCGCGCGTGCGCGAACTCAGCTCCATTCAGGTGCTGCGCGCCGAAGTCGCCTATCTCGAAAATCCGGACCGGCTCTCGAAGATCGCAGATCAGGTGACCGATCTGCAGCCGCTTACGGGCGGCCAACTGATGACGGCGGATGAGTTCTTTCTGGCTTTCGGCGAACCGGCGGTGAAAATCGCGCCGATCGCGGGAACGCATGATGAAGACGTGATCCTAAAAGCGCTCGCCATGGCGGACGTTCAGGAAGCGGAGTGATCGGCATAGCGAATGGCGTGGTTCGGACGGCGCAAATCATCGACGGCGCGATGCTACATCATCGCTGAAACGGCTGAAGCCGCGCCGCCGCGCGCGGGCGTAAAAGCCCTCAGCGGTCGTGCGCGTCTTGCCTCGCGCGCGAAGAAACGCATCGCGATGTGCGCCTTTGCATTTTGCGCCGCCTATGGACTGCTCGCCGGAAGGCTCGCTTTCGTTTCGCTCAGCGGCGACGGCGCGCCTGGCGGGGCGAACACAGAGATCGTTGCGAACGATGCAGGGCCGCGCCCTGAAATTCTCGACCGCAACGGCGTGCTCCTCGCGACGAACCTGCCGATGGTCGCGCTCGAAATCGCCGGCCGCGAAGTGTGGGACCCGAAGGAGACCGCGCGCGCGCTCGCCAGCGCCTTTCCGGAGATCGACGAAGCCTCGTTAGAGCAAAAGTTGGAAGAAGGCCGTTACGTCGAGGCGCTCTCAAACCTGACGCCTGCGGAACAGGACAAGGCGTTCGCGCTTGGCCTGCCGGGCGTTCGTTTTTCCGCGCGCACGCGCCGCTTCTATCCGCTGGAGCATCTTGCTTCGCATGTCGTCGGCCACACCGAACCCGGCAAGGGCGGGGTGATGGGCCTTGAAGGCGTTCTCGATGCGAAGAAAATGCACGGCCCGCTCGTCGCTTCGATCGACACGCGCGTTCAGCAGACGCTTGAGGACGAACTCGCCGCCGCCATCGAAACCCACCACGCGGAAGCCGGGTGGGGCGCGATCATGGACGCCGCGACAGGCGAAATCATCGCTCTGGCGAGCTTTCCGGACTTCAATCCGAACGAACCGGGCGCCTCGCCGGCCGATTGGCGCCGCAATCGCGCCACCTATGACCGCTATGAACTCGGCTCGGCGTTCAAAACGTTGACGGCGGCGGCGGCGCTTGACGCCGGGGCAGCGAAGGAATCCTCTATTTATGACGCGCGCGGCGCGTACCGGGTCGCCAACAAGACGATCCGCGATTTTCACGGCGAAAACCGCATGTTGAGTCTTTCGGAGGTCATTCAGTTCTCCTCGAATATCGGCGCGGCGCGCATCGCGGCCGATCTCGGGACCGAGCGCCAGCGCGCCTATCTGAAATCGCTCGGACTGTTCGAGGCGCTGCCGATTGAGTTGCGTGAGAACCGTCCGACGGAATTGCCGCCGCAATGGGGCCCTGTCGAGACCGCGACGATCTCCTATGGACACGGCATTTCGGTGACGCCGCTCCATCTCCTCGCTGCGTTCACCGCGGTGGTGAATGGCGGGAAATACAGAACGCCGACATTCCTCAAGACCGATCGCAAGCGCGCCAGTCATGAAGTCTTTTCGCCTGAAGTGAGCAAGACCATGCGCCGCGTTCTTCGCCGCGTGGTGACGGATGGCACGGCGAGCTACGCCGATGCAGCCGGCTATTACCCGATTGGCAAAACGGCGACGGCGGACAAGGTGATCGACGGGCGTTACGCCAATAACGCGCGCATTGCGAGTTTCGTCGGCGCGTTCCCCGGTTACGCGCCACGCTACACCGTTCTCGTCTCGCTCGATAATCCGCAGCCGTCGAAAGCGACCTTCGGCTATGCGACAGCGGGCTGGAACGCCGCGCCGATGTTTGCGCGCATTGTCGAGCGCATCGCGCCAAGCCTTGGCGTCATGCCGGTGAACGAAGAGACGGCGCAAGCCGCCTTCTTCGACGACACCGGAGACGTGACGGCGAATGCGAGCTATGGCGCCGGCCGGCGTAATATCGATGTCGGCGAGGACGGCGCGCATGAAGATGCGGAAGCCGGCGTGGTTGGAGGGGTGCAGTGAAACTCTCCGCGCTCACTGGCGAAGCGTTTGATCCGGACCCGGATATCACCGGGCTCGCAACCGACAGCCGTGCAGTGAAGCCGGGCGATCTCTTCGCCGCGCTTCCGGGCGTTAAAATCGACGGATCGATCTTCGCCGCGCAGGCGGTGGAGATGGGCGCAGCCGCGATCCTTTCCGGCAAAGCGGTCGACGGCTTCGGCGCACCTGTCATCGTCGATGAAAATCCGCGCCGCCGCCTTGCGGAGATTGCGGCGCGCTTCTTCCCGCGCCAGCCGGAGATTGTCGTCGGCGTCACCGGCACCAATGGCAAGACGTCGACCGTGCGGTTTTCGGCGCAGCTCTGGTCGATGCTGGGCGAGAAGTCGGGCAGCATCGGCACGCTTGGCGCCTTCGCGCCCGGTTATGAGAAGAAGCTGCAGCACACGACGCCGGAGCCTGTAACGCTCCACGAGATTCTTGACGGCATGGCGGGCGCAGGCGTTACGCGCGCGGCGATGGAGGTGTCGAGCCATGCGCTCGTCCAGCATCGCGCGGACGGCGTCAAATTCGCGGGCGCAGCCTTCACCAACATCACGCAGGACCATTTCGACTATCACGCCGGTTTTGAGGATTACCTCGCCGCGAAGCTGCGCCTCTTTACAGAGCTGACCGCGAAGAACGGCTACGCCGCGATCAATGCGGACGGCGAGGGCGCTGACAAGGTGATCGCCGCGTCGAAGGCGGCGGGCCTTCGCGTGCTGACGACAGGCGCGCGCGGCGAAACGCTTAAAATGACGCTCGCCGTGCCGCATCCCGCCGGACTTTCGATTTCAGTCGAGTGCGACGGCAAGAGCTATCCCGTCGATTTGCCGCTTGTCGGCGCTTTCCAGGCGGAAAATGCGCTGCTCGCCGCCGCGCTCGTCATCGGGTCGGGCGCTGATCCGGCGCGCGTCATCCCGCTGCTTGCAAAACTCGACGGCGTGCCGGGCCGGATGCAGCGTGTCGCGGAAGCGGCCGACGGCGCGGCCGTCTATGTCGACTATGCGCACACGCCGAACGCCATCGCGACCGCGCTCGCCGCGATCAGGCCCCATGCGCACAAGAAGCTTGTCGCCATCATTGGCGCGGGCGGCGACCGCGACCGGACGAAGCGCCCGCATATGGGCCGCGCCGCCGCGCTCGGGGCCGATGTTGTGATCGTGACGGATGACAATCCGCGAACGGAAGACCCGGCGGCTATCCGCCGCGAGGTGCTGGCGGGCGCGCCGCTCGCGATCGAAATCGGCGACCGCGCGCAGGCGATTGCGAAAGGCGTTGAAATGCTCGGGGCGGGCGACGTTCTTCTTATCGCGGGCAAGGGCCACGAGACGGGCCAGATCGTCGGCGGCGTGACGCACCCCTTTGACGACGCCGAAGTCGCGCGCGCTGCGGCCGCCAAACGTGAAGGAATTCGCGCATGACGACGGCGTTATGGACAGCCTTCGAGGCGGCGGCCGCGACCGGCGGCGCCCTTTGCGCGCGCGGCGGCGATCCGCGCCGCTGGATCGCGGAAGAATGGGCGGCGGGCGGCGTCTCCATCGACACGCGCACGCTTCAGCGCGGCGAAATTTTCGTGGCGCTCAGCGATATCCGCGACGGCCATGAATTCGTGAAGAGCGCCTTTGAAAAAGGCGCTTCCGCTGCGCTTGTCGCGCGCGCGCCGAACGATACGCCGGATGGCGCGCCGCTTCTCGTCGTGCCAGATACGCTTGAAGGCTTGCGCGATCTTGCGCGCGCCGCGCGCATGCGGAATTTCGGCAAGCGCATCGCGGTGACGGGCAGCGTCGGCAAGACGAGCGTGAAGGAAATGCTGCGCGCCGCGCTCGCGCCCGCCGGCGCCGTTCATGCGGCTGACAAGAGCTTCAACAATCACTGGGGCGTGCCGCTGACGCTCGCCCGCCTGCCGATGCACGCCGATTACGGCGTCTTCGAAATCGGCATGAACCATGCGGGCGAGATCACGCCGCTGACGCATCTCGTCGCGCCGCACGCCGCCATCGTGACAACGGTCGCGCCGGCGCATCTTGAGTTTTTCGGCACGCTCGAAAAGATCGCCGAAGCGAAAGCGGAGATATTCCTCGGTCTTTCGAAGGGCGGCGCCGCCATCCTGCCCAAAGATAATGAGCAGTTCGCGCTTCTCAAAAAGCGCGCCGGAGAAGCCGGCGCCGCGCGCCTCATCACCTTTGGCGCAGACAAAGACGCTGACTTCCGCCTCCTCGACTACAAACATGCAGGCGAGGGCGGGGAGATCAAAGCGAGCATCTTTGGCGAGACGATTGAATATGCGCTCGGCGCGCCGGGCCGCCATCAGGCGGTGAATTCACTCGCCGTGCTCGCCGCGCTTCATGCTGTCGGCGCCCCGCGAGCGGCCGCGCTCGCGGCGCTCGCCCGTTTCACCGCCGCCGAAGGCCGCGGCGCGCGCCGCAAGGTGGCGCTGCCCGCCGGCGGCGAAATCACCCTGATCGACGAGAGCTACAACGCCAACCCGATTTCGATGGCGGCCGCGCTTGCGCTTCTCGGGGCGGCGAAGCCGCGCGGCAAAGGCCGGCGTATCGCCGTTCTCGGCCAGATGTTCGAGCTTGGGCCCGATAGTCCTCAATTGCATGCGAATCTTTCCGACAATTTGGTTGCGGCCAATGTCGACAGGCTCTACGTCGCAGGCGAGTTAATGAGCCATTTGTGGGAGAAAGCGCCGGCAGGAATGCGCGCAGGCAGCGCGCCGTCCGCGACGGCGATTGTCGATTCCGTCATCGCGGATCTCCGCGATGGCGATGTCGTGATGGTGAAGGGGTCGAACGCCTCCAAAGTGAGCGAGGTCGTGCGCGCCATCGAGAAACAAGAAACAGTCGGGCGAGCGAAAGCCGCGAACGCCTGAGAAAACGGAGTCCTGACGGGACATGCTTTATCACCTGCTAACGCCGTATGCGGACAGCTTCCAGCTCTTCAACGTGTTCCGCTATTTGACGTTCCGCACCGGCGGCGCGGTCATGACGGCGCTTTTGATTTCGTTCTTTGTCGGCCCGTCGCTCATCCGCTGGATGCGCAAGAAGCAGGGGCGCGGCCAGCCGATCCGTCAGGACGGCCCGCAAAGCCACATCATCTCGAAGGCGGGCACGCCGACCATGGGCGGCGTTCTCATTCTCATGTCGATGACGATTGCGACCTTGCTCTGGGCGCGGCTCGACAATGTTTATGTCTGGGTCGTGATGGGCGTGACGCTCGCCTTCGGCGCGCTCGGCTTCATCGACGACTATCTTAAAGTGACAAAGCAGACGGCGAGCGGCGTCGTCGGCAGCCTGAAACTTGTCGTGCAGTTCGCGGTCGCACTGCTTGCGGGCTACCTCTGCATGGAAACGCTCGGCGCTTCGCCTGAAGTGCCGCAGGGCATGTCGACATCGGTGCCGGTTCCCTTCTTCAAAAACTTCGTCATTCCGCTCGGCATTCTCTTCGTGCCGTTTGCTTCGTTTGTTATTGTCGGCGCATCGAACACAGTGAACCTCACCGACGGGCTCGACGGCCTTGCGACGGTGCCGGTGATGATTGCGGCGGCGACCTATGCGATCATCGCCTATCTCGTCGGCAACGTGATTTACGCGAATTATCTCGCCGTGCCGTTCGTGCCGGGCGTCGGCGAACTCACCGTCATTTGCGGCGCTATCATCGGCGCAGGGCTCGGCTTCCTTTGGTTCAACGCGCCGCCCGCAATGATCTTCATGGGCGATACGGGCTCGCTCGCGCTCGGCGGCGCCATCGGCTCGATCGCGGTCGCGGTAAAACACGAAATCGTTCTGGCGATCGTCGGCGGGCTCTTCGTGCTCGAAGGGCTTTCGGTGATGATCCAGATCGCTTCATTCAAACTCACGGGCAAACGCGTCTTCCGCATGGCGCCCATACACCACCATTTCGAACAGCTCGGCTGGAAGGAGTCGACAATCGTGATCCGTTTCTGGATCATCGCTGTCATCCTCGCGCTGATCGGGCTTTCGACCTTGAAATTGAGATAGGGCGCTTCGATGATTTCCGTTCCGGGCGTAAAAGGAAAGAAATTCGCCGTCTTCGGCCTCGGCGCCAGCGGGCTTTCGACCGCTGAGGCGTTGATCGCCTCAGGCGCGCAGGTCTTCACCTGGGACGAAAGCAAATCCGCGCGCGAGAAAACCGCGAATACGGAATACCGCGCCGAACATCCGAAAGACTGGCCGTGGAAGGAGCTTTCCGCGCTCGTTCTTTCGCCGGGCGTGCCGCTGACGCATCCGAAGCCGCATCCGATCGTGCGTAAGGCCGCTGTCGAGAATGTCGAAGTGATCGGCGATGTCGAGCTTTTCGCACGCGCGCTCAATGTGCTCGACGAGAAGTCGCGTCCGCATGTCATCGCGGTGACGGGCGCAAACGGCAAATCGACGACGACGGCGCTCATCGGCCACATCCTGAAAGACGCCGGCCGCAAGGCGATCATCGGCGGCAATATCGGCTCGGCCGTTCTCTCGCTCGCGCCGCTCGCGGCGGAGAATATTTATGTGCTCGAGCTTTCGTCGTTCCAGCTCGACCTGACGAAATCGCTTCGCGCGAATGTCGCCGTCTTCCTCAACATTTCGCCTGACCATATTGACCGGCATGGCGACATAGCGGGCTATGTCGCTGCGAAGAAGCGCATTTTCCTCAATCAGACGCCGGAGGATTGGGCGATTGTCGGCGTCGATGACGCCTATTCGCAAGGCATCTGCGCCGAGCTTTCGGCGGAAGGCGCGCGTAAAGTGGCGCCGGTCTCCGCCGAGGGCGCGCTCGGGCGCGGCGTCTTCGCGCTTTCAGGCCGGCTTTTCTACAATCTCGACGGCAAGACGGGCGAGGCGGGCGATGTTTCGTCTGCGCGCGCGCTCAAAGGCTCTCACAATTGGCAGAACGCGGCCGCCGCGCTCGCGGCCGTGATGGCCGAAGGCGTTTCTCCCGCCGTCGCCGTTAAATCGATGGAGCGCTTTGACGGCTTGCCGCACAGGCTGGAGACCGTCGCACGCATCGGCGCCGTAACTTATGTCAACGATTCCAAGGCGACGAACGCCGATGCGGCGGAGCGCGCGCTCAAATCGTTCACGGACATTTTCTGGATCGTCGGCGGCAAACCGAAAGAAGGCGGCGTCGCTTCGCTTCGCCCGCTGATGGAGCGCGTGCGCGGCGCCTATCTCATCGGCGAAGCTGCGACCGAATTCGAAGCGCAGCTCGCCGGGGCCGTCCCCTGCATTCAGTGCGGCGATCTTGCGAAGGCGACCGCACAGGCGGGGCGCGATGCGGCGCAGAGCGGGCTCGCCGCGCCGGTCGTGCTCCTGTCGCCGGCCTGCGCTTCCTATGACCAGTTCAAGAATTTCGAAGAGCGGGGCGATGCTTTCCGGCGCCTTGCGCAATCGGCGGCGCGCGCTGCGGGAGAAGCGGCATGAAGGCGCCGTCGCGTCTCGACACGTCATCGCTCGCGCGCTGGTTCTGGACTGTCGACCATGTCAGCCTCGCGCTTGTCGCGCTCATTGCGATGATCGGCGCGGTGTTGTTGATGGCGGCGGGGCCAGCGGCGGCTGCACGTCTTCATATCTCCGACAGTTTTCATTTTCCGGTTCGCCAGTTCGTCTTTCTTGCGCCTGCGCTCATCCTCATGCTCTCGGTCTCGATGCTTTCGCCCTTGCAGGCGCGGCGCCTGGGCGCGCTCGTTTTCATCGGCGCTGTTGTGTTGATGGCGGTCGCGCTCTTCTTCTCGCCGGAAGTGAACGGCGCCAAGCGCTGGCTTTCCTTCGGCTCATTCGCGCTCCAACCTTCAGAGCTTGCAAAACCGGGCTTCATCGTCGTCGCCGCGTGGATGCTCGGCGAAGGCGTTCGCAATCCGCGCTTTCCGGGCGCGGCGATCGCGCTCTCTTTATACTTCGTGTTGATGGTGATGCTCGTCATGCAGCCGGACTATGGTCAGGCGGCGCTCCTCACCGCCGTGTGGATGACGATGTTCTTCGTCGTCGGCTGGAACTGGCTGTGGATTGCAGGGCTCGGGATTATCGGCGGCGCCGGCATCGTCGGCGGCTATTTCTTCTCGCCCCACCTTGCGCGCCGTATCGATGCGTTTCTGCATCCAGAAGGCGGCGAGACCTATCAGGTCGACAAGGCGATGCAGGCGATCGCGCATGGCGGCCTCATCGGCAAAGGCGGGGAGGGCGCGACCGTGAAGATGCAGCTTCCCGACGCGCATACGGATTTCATCTTTGCTGTCGCCGGTGAAGAAGGGGGGTTCATTCTCTGCTTCATCATCATGGCGCTCTTCGCCGCGCTCGTCATTCGGCTGATGATGAAGTCGACAGCGCTCAAAAGCGTCTTCGCGCAATGCGCCGTTTGCGGGCTCGCGGCGATGATCGGCCTTCAGAGCTTCATCAATATGGCGGTCAATCTTCGCGCGCTGCCGGCGAAGGGCATGACCTTGCCGTTCATTTCTTATGGCGGTTCTTCGCTGCTCGCGACGGGCCTCACGCTTGGTCTCGCGCTGGCGCTCACGCGCGCGCAGGGCCCCGTTCGCCGGCGCAGGGAGATCATGCCGTGAGCGGAAAGCTGATCGCGCTCGCCGCCGGCGGCACGGGCGGCCACATGTTTCCAGCCGAAGCGCTGGCGCAGGAATTGAAACGCCGCGGCGACCGAGTGTTGCTGGTGACGGATGCGCGGGGCGCGCGTTACGCAGCGAATTTCCCGGCCGACGAACGCTTCGAGATTTCGGCGGCGAGCCCCAATGTCGGTGGCCCAGTCGCCAAAGGTCTCGCCGCGCTCTCCATGGCGGGTGGGCTCTTCACGACGCTCATTGAATTCCGCAAGCGTAAAGTCGCCGCCGCAATCGGCTTTGGCGGCTATCCGTCGCTTCCAGCAATGAAAGCGGCCGCGCTCCTCGGTATTCCTTACGGCGTGCATGAACAGAACGGCGTTCTCGGCCGTGCGAACCGCATGCTCGCAAAGGACGCCGCTTTCACCGCGCACGCATTTCCGGTGCTCGAAAAGGCGCCCAAGACGGCGCGCCTCATCGAAGTCGGCAATCCTGTCCGTGACGCAGTCGCGGCGCTCGCGGATGCGCCCTATGAAGCGCCGGGCGATGTCGGGCCGATCCGCGTTCTGATCTTCGGCGGCAGCCAGGGCGCTTCCATCTTCTCGAA
>JACKIL010000012.1 GCA_020638525.1 Caulobacterales bacterium
AATGCGAGGCGGCGGGCGATTGGCGCAGGATCGAGAAAGGCGAAGGGTGGCGATCGCAGACGGCGGGGGCTTTCCCGCCATGCTTTTAGGTGGCTATTGGCTTGCAAATTCAACACCGTCGCCGCGAGTCAGGTCGGCGTCGCGCCCGGCGATCTCCATGAGGATGATTTTCTTTTCGGGTGAACTGGGTTGACGCGCTTTGCGGACGAATTTGTATCTCTCGGCGAGGCTCTCCCTCGTGAGATTCGAATCCTTCTCTGGTTGGGCAATGTAATCGATCAGGAAAGTGTGGCGGCGATTGCGGCGGGCCCCGCAATATGCTGACGCGTGCGTTTGCGCAGACGCGAGAGGAGTTGTCGCCCCGGCGTAATTAATACCTTAAATAGTGTATATTTGAGACTTTTTCAAAGCGAGCATATCAATTCCTTGAACATTTTTGACACTCTGTTTCTGTTGAATCTAGTGTATTTGAAGTAAATGAGATTTTAGGCCGCTTGTGCGGCGAGTTTTCCTTTATTGTTCAAGTTTCTAGCGACTATGGAAGAGTCTACGGGGATACAGTTGTGCAAAATCCGGGTTCAGGCGCGCGTGAGGCGATTGCGCATGCAAGCCGTCTCGTGACGTGAGCCGCAATGTCTCGAAAAGTAATTGAAGCGCTTCAGGAGGCACCGGTCACGGGCGAGTGGCCGCGAGCGCTGACGCTTATGGCCGATGCGTTTGGCGGTTGGGGCTGTTGCCTGGTCAGTTCCTCTCCGAGCAAAGGCATGCTGGCGCGCGCGTTAGGGCGCATTACGGAAGAGCATATGCGCGCCGCGGTCTGTGCGGGCGCGCTTGATCCGGCGAGCAATCTGCGCCTTCAGGTGGTGCGTGCGAACGGCCTATCGACTATCGCGTCGGAAGCAGACATTCCCGATCCGGCCGCCTGGTTGGCGAGCCGCTACTACAATGAATTCGCTCTACCGGTGGATGCGCCATACTCAATGTTCGCCCGGCTTGGATCGAATTATGATGAAGTGACAACGGCTTCGATCTGGCGGAGCAGGCGCCAGGGCGCCCCCGGCGCAGAAGAATTGGCGAGATTTGCGGCCATATTGCCGGCTTTAAGCGACGCCGTGACGTTGCAGCTGGAGCTCGACCGGCGCGCTTTTCAGTTTTCTGCACATTCGTGGGATCACACCAATACGCCTGCATTCTATTGCGATCCGCATCTGCGCGTTCTGGCGATGTCCGCCGCCGCCGAAATGGCTGCGTCGAAATCGGAATTCGTTTCTCTCAGGCGGAACCACCTTCAGCTTGTGGCGCCGCGCCACCAGCGCCGCCTTGCGCGCTCTGTTTCGGCGGCTTGCCGCTGTTACGATGGCCCGACGTCGAAAATGATATTCGAAGCGCCATCTGTTGACGGATCCGCGACTGCGCGTTTTGCAGTAGCGCCGGTAAGAGAGGAGAATGTCGATGCTTTTCGATCGCCGGCGGCGCTTGTCCTCCTGCTCGACGAGGGCCGGGCGGACATAACTTCGGGTGCGCGCCGCGAGGTGTCTTTGACGAATGCTGAAGAAAATATCGCGCGCGGGCTTCTAAGCGGCCTCACCACGCGCCAGATCGCGGAAGCACGAGGGTCAAGTATTGCTACAGTACAAACTCAAGTAAAAGTTTTGAACCAAAAGCTATCCGCCAAGCACAGGGCGGCTTTGTTGGCGCGCCTTCGTACGATCCTCGGCGAAGATTGAGGCGCGCCGAAAGCGACCGGCCTATTTCTCCAATACCTGTGGCCAGTTGGCGTCGCCCTTCGCGACATAACCGGGCACGTCTTTCATCCAGTCTGCCTGCACCTTGTCATTGTAATTGAGGTAGAGCTTGCCGTCGAAGATCGTCCAGTTTTTCGGGTTTCCACGCGCGGTATAGCCATGCGCGACCGCCCAGGCGCAATAGCCGCCATATTGCGGCGCATAGGATTCAGGATTGGCCTGAAAGAGCGCGAGGTGCTCGGCCGTGGAAAAGCGCCATGTCGCGCCGCGCCAGGAAGTTTCGAATGCGGCGTCGCCTTTCACGGGCGCGCCTTCTTCAAAATAGGCTACGGCGTCGTAGCCTTCGACGGCGAGGCTTGAGAAGCGCGGCGTGTAAGTTTCCGGCTTGGCCGCTCTCGCATCGCCGGCGAATCCGAAGGTGAGGCCAGCGAGCGAGAGGAGCAAAGCAGCGAAGGCGGCGAAGCGGCGCGAGTGCATGTCGGGTTCCCCGGATTGGCGGCGATAAAACGTGTGCTGATCGCGTAGCGCGAAGGCCGCGCTCACGTCGAATCACGTCTGGCGGCGCGCCTGCGGAGGCATCCGCCGATTAAGGCCTTTCGCGCTGCGGCATATCGCGGTTGCGGGCCGGCCGATTCCGCCTAATCTGGCGGCCACGCGAATAATTGGGGACAGCCATGATCCGAGTTCTCGCCGCTGCATTCGGCGCTTTCATGCTTTTCGCCGGAGCAGCGCTCGCTGCGCCTTCCGAAGATCTCAAGATGCTTTTCAACGACTACTGGGAAAGCGAACTTGCGGAGGATCCGTTCGGCGCGACCTATAACGGGCGCACCGATGCGAATGACAAAGTGACGTCAGTGGCGCCGGAAGATTATGCAAGGCGCACGGCGCAGCTTGAAGCCTTTATGGCCCGGCTGGAAGCGATCGATCTTTCTCAGGTCTCTGAGAACGACAGGCTGTCGGCTGAGCTCCTGAAATTCATCCTGAAGCACGATATCGCGCTGTCGGCGTTCGACCGTTGGCGGATTCCGTTTCTTGCTGACAGCGGATTCCAGATGACCATGGGTTTCGTGATGAGCGCGACGCCCTTCCGCACGCAGAAGGATTATGAAGACTACATCAAGCGGCTGAAGGCTTTTCCGACTTTCCTCGATCAGAACATCGCCAATATGCGCCAGGGGATCGCAGACGGCTTTACGCAGCCGAAGGAGATTCTTCCGCTGATCATCCCGTCCTTTGAAGCGCAGGTGAAGGACGATCCGAAGGCGCATCCGCTGTATACGCCGTTCGAAAATATTCCTTCCTCGATTTCATCGCGCAAGCGGCAGGCGTTGCAGCGCGAAGGGGAGAAGGTGCTTGCGGAAGAGGTCATCCCGGCGTTCGCGCGCGTGCTCGCCTTCATGAAAGACGAGTACATGCCGAATGCGCGCGATACGCTCGGCGCGAACGCGCTCCCCAATGGCGATGAATATTACCGCGCGCTCGTTCGTTATTACACGACGCGCGATGATGCGACGCCGGAAGCGATCCATGAGCTGGGGCTCAAGGAAGTCGCTCGCATTCGCAATGAAATGGTCAAGGTGATGCGCGAGACGGGCTACAAGGGCACGCTCGAAGAATTCATCGAATTCCTGCGCACAGGCCCGCAATTCTATCCGAAGACGGCGGAGGAGCTGCTGCGCTATGCGGCGTGGCTTGCGAAAGACATTGACGGACGGCTTCCCGGATATTTCGGCAAACTGCCGCGCCAGCCTTATTCCGTCGAACCCGTTCCGGCGGAGATCGCAGAGAACTATACGAGCGCGCGCTATTCGGGCGCAGCGAAGGGCAGCCTTCATGGCGGGCAATATTGGGTGAACACGACGCATCTCGACAAGCGCCCGCTTTATGAGATGACGGCGCTCACCCTGCATGAAGCGGTGCCCGGCCATCACTTGCAAAATGCGCTCTCGCTTGAAATCGAGGATGCGCCGGAATTCCGCGAGCAGTTCTATCCGCACGCCTTCGGCGAAGGGTGGGGGCTCTATTCCGAAAAGCTCGGCGTTGAGATGGGCGTTTATCAAACGCCCTACGACCAGTTCGGCCGCCTTTCGATGGAGATGTGGCGCGCCTGCCGGCTCGTCATCGACACCGGCATTCACTCGAAAGGTTGGACGCGTCAGCAGGCGATGGACTATCTCGCTTCGAACACCGCACTGTCGCTCAAGAACGTTCAGACGGAAGTCGATCGCTACATCGCCTGGCCGGGGCAGGCGCTCGCCTATAAAATGGGTGAACTGACGATCTGGGAGCTGCGCCACAAGGCGGAGAAGGCGCTTGGCGACAAGTTCGACATTCGCGAATTCCATGATGCGGTGCTCGACCAGGGCGGCCTGCCGCTCGATGTGCTCGCCGAACAGGTCGACGCCTATATCGCTGCAAAGAAGGCCGAGTGATGTCTTTCGAGATTCCCGTCATCGAGACTGAGCGGCTTATTCTCCGGGGGCGGCGCCTGGAAGACTTCCCGGCCTATGCTGCGATGTGGGCGCACCCCGAGGTCGTGCGCTACATTGGCGGCAAGCCGCTGACGCAGGAAGAAGCCTGGGTGAAGTTCACCCGGCAAGCTGGCTTCTGGGCGCTTAAGGGGTATGGATTTTGGGCGCTCGAAGAAAAAGCGAGCGGCGCCTTTGTCGGCGATGCAGGCGCAGCCGATTTCAAGCGCGATCTTGAGCCGTCGCTTGAGGGCAAGCCCGAATTCGGTTGGAGCCTCATGCCGTCGGCGCAGGGAAAAGGCTATGCGACCGAGGCGATCAAAGCCGGCCTTGAATGGGCGCGCGAGGCGCTTTCTGCAACGACCTATTCCTGCATTATCGATTCGGCCAATGCGCCGTCCTTACGCGTCGCTGAGAAGTGCGGCTTCAGGAAGGTCGTCGAGACGACCTATAAGGGATCGCCCACCCTGATTTTAGAACAACCCGCCGCTTGAGACTTGCCAGGGCAGGGCGCTTCGGCTGTTGAGTTTCAGGAAGTACGCAAAGAAACGGCCCGCCAAGGGCCAAAAGACGAGGGGTTACTTCATGCGCAATCTGTTGCTCGCCGGTTGCGGCGCGCTCGCCATCGCCGCTTGCAGCGCTGAGACCGGCACCAAGTCATCGGACGCCGATCCGGCGGCTTCGCTGAAAAGCATCGCCGACGAATATCTCGAAGCGGTGACGAAACGCGATCCGTTTTCCGTCTATTTCACGCTGACCGATGTGATGACGCCCGATCACGCCGCAATGCCGGATATTTCGCCTGAAGCGCGCACGAGCTTCGCCTCGCAGGAAGATGTGCTCCTCGCCCAGCTTCTTAAAATCGATCCGGCGAAGCTCACATCGCGCGCCGACTGGGTCGCCTATCAGTCAATGAAGGAAGCGATGGAGGCCGATGTCGATTTGAGGCAGTGCCATCAGGATTGGTGGTCGGTCAGCCATATGATCGGCTGGCAGAACGGGTTTGGCGACATCGCTTCCATTCAGCCTGTTTCTACGCCCGAAGAACGCGCAGCTGCGCTTGTCCGTTGGGGCAAGCTTCCCGCTTTCATCGCGCAGGACCGCGCCAATCTGGAAAAGGGTTTGAGCGAGGGCTATTCGGCGCCGAAAAGCGTCGTCGCGCGCGTCGTTGCGCAGCTTGACGGTCTCGTCGCCGCCCCGCTCGACCAGAACCCCTTCTTCGACTTTGCAATGCGCGCGGAAGGAGAGCCGGAGTTTCAGGCCGAAACGCGCACGCTCTTTGAAAATGAGGTGATGCCGGCGATTGCTGCATATCGCGATTTCTTGCGAGACGTTTACATGCCCGCAGCGCGCGAAGAGCTTTCGATCAGCGTGCTGCCAAATGGTGCAGCGTGCTATGAGGCGATGCTGCGCGGCTATCATACGGCTAAAATCGGCGCTGAGCGAACATATGAACGCGGACGCGATGAAGTCGACGCAAACCGCGCGGGCGCGATCGCACGCGCGGAAGCGCTGCTCGGCGAATCCGACCTCGACGCCATACAGGAGCGCGTTAAAGCCGATCCGCAGAACCGCTTCTCAAGCGAACAGGAGCTTATCGATTATACGCGCGAACTTGTGCCGCTCGCGAAGGAGAAGACGGCTCCATTCTTCAAGGCGATGCCCACGCAGGATCTCGTCGTCGAGCAATATCCGGAGTATTTGCGCGGCACAGGCCAACCTTCGAGCTATGAAGCGAACGCCGACGCATCGAAACCTGCGACATATAATATCGATACGGATCATTGGATGACGCAAACGCGCGGCGAAGCGGATATCGTCGCCGTTCATGAGGGGTGGCCGGGTCATCACATGCAGATCGCGACGGCGCTCGGGATTGAAGGGCTGCATCCGATTACGCGCGTCGCCGTCTCGATCGCCTATATCGAAGGCTGGGCGCGCTATGCGGAAGGCCTTGCAGAAGAAGCTGGCCTTTATCGGAATGGATATGGCGAGATATCGCGGCGCATGTGGCCGGCGCGCGGCATGGTCGTCGATCCGGGTATCCACGTCTTCGGCTGGACGAATGAGGATGCGATCGAGTTCCTGAAAGAATCAGGCCGATTCGATGATGAGACGGCGCGCTCGGCGCTCGATCGCATTGCGACGATCCCCGGCCAGCTGACCGCCTATGATACGGGCGGGCTGGAAATCAGGGAACTGCGCCGGGAAGCGGAAGAGCGCCTAGGCGACAGGTTCGATATTCGCGAGTTCCATCAGCGCGTGCTTGAGAACGGCGCCGTGCCGCTAGGCGCGCTGCGCGAGCATGTCGAAGAATGGATCGACGAACTTGAGAAAGGTGCGGCGCAATAGCGCCGCGCCTTACTTCAGCGTTTCATCAAGCCGTTGCTGCGTGACCGGGTGATAGCCGGGCCGAGCCTCTGCATAAACTTCCTGCGCCCACACCTTGCGGCCTTCATTCACAAGTTCGCTATAGAGGCGGAAGATGAATTTTCCGCGCCCGACGCGAAGAAGGAATTTGCGAATTTCCGGGAAGGCCGGCTCATAGCCTGCATCGATCGATTTCATGAACCACGCGAAAGCGATTTCATCATTCGTGCTGTGCGTTAGGTCAAACGTAATGTCGAGCGCGGCGAACTGGTCGAGCGTCGTGTGGTCGGGGAGCGAATTGATGAAGGACAGCCATTCATGCGTTGTCCAGCCATCAGCCCCGAAATCGGCGGGCGTCATGTCGCCGGCGAGCCACGCGGCCTGCATCTCGACGATCTTCGCGAAAGCGTCCGAATGCGGAATGATCATGGTCGCCGAAAGGCCCGGCTCATAGAGCCATTCATGCACTTCTTCCTCGCTCACGACGCCCGGATGGGCGGTGAGGAGATTGTCTTTGAGGTATTCGACGAAATCTTCCGTAATCACCGTCTTGAACGCAAAGTGGTCGAAATAGCCCTTGAGGAACGGATCGAACACATCGCGTCCGAAACGCGTTTCGAGAAACTTCAGGAAGAAGGCGCCCTTGATGTAGGAGACCTGCGAGAAAGCGTCATCAGGGTCTTCAATATCGGCGGGCATTTTCAGCTGCGTCAGCTCAGGGCGCTTCGCTTCGCCCACGACGCGCTTCAATTCATCGAGATCGAGCGTGCGCTCCATCTCTGCGCGCTCGGGGCCGTAGAGCGCTTCCATGACGCGGTTCTCGACATAGGAGGTGACGCCCTCATTGAGCCATGCGTCGCGCCAGGTCGCATTGGTGACGAGATTGCCAGACCATGAATGCGCAAGCTCATGCGCGACGACATTGGTCAGGCTCTTGTCGCCCGCGATGATGGTCGGCGTCAGGAAGGTGAGGCGCGGGTTCTCCATGCCGCCGATCGGAAAGCTCGGCGGCAGGACGAGCATGTCATACCGGTCCCAGCGGTAGGGGCCATAGAGCGCGGCGTCCGCCGCTTCCATCTTCGGCGTATCCTCGAACTCCTTGGCCGCGCGGTCGACAATATAGTCTTCCGCATAAACGCCGATGTGGTCGCTGATCGGCCGGAACTCGATGTCGCCGACAGCGACGGCGATGAGATATGGCGGAATCGGCTGCGGCATCGAGAAGTAGTAGTCGCCGTCGCGGACGCCGTCCGGGTCCTGCGCGGCGCTCATTACGGCGAACAGGTCCTTCTGCGTACGGAGCGTCGCATCATAGGTGATGCGGATCGCAGGCGTATCCTGAATGGGAACCATGGAGCGGGCGTTGATCGCCTGGTTCTGGCTGTACATGAAAGGGTGCGCCTTGCCGGCGGTTTGTTCAGGCGCGAGCCATTGCAGGCCGAGCGCGCCGGGGCTCGTCCGATAGGCGATGCGCACTTGCGCCGCGCCTTCGGGCAGGGCGATCTCAAGTCGCGAGCCCATCACCGGATCGTCCGCGCCGAGATTGATCGTCGCCGCCACCCATTCTTCGCCGACGCGCGCATCGACGGACCTGATCGTCAGGTCGTTGGTATCGAGAATGAGGCTCTTTGCATCCGGCTTCACATATTCAAGGTCGAGCGTCGCCGTTCCGTCGAGAACCTTTTCATCGAAGAGAACATCGAGATCGAGGCTAACATGCGTCACGCGAACTTCGTCGTAATTGGCGTAGCTGAACTTGTCGCGGCGAAGCTCCTGTTGCGTTGCGGAGGTTTGGTCAGCCGGCGCGTTCGTTACGGCGGCGGTCGCCGCGATTTCCGGTGATGACGCGAGCGTCGGCGTGCTTGCATCCTCGCGTGAGCAGGCCGCAGCGGATATAACGATGACAGCCGCGCTGGCGGCAGCGGAGAGGCGAAAATTCATGATAACTTCAGCGCCTTGTGTGTGGTGCGAAAGCCAAGAAACTAGGGTGAAACAGACGGACCGGCAAGGTGCGTGCGGAAGAGCCCTCGCGGGCCGCGAAAGTCTGCCGTAGAAGGGGATTTTCGTAGGCAGCGGCGAATGGTTGCGACATTGCAGAACATATTGAGTGGGCTGATGGTTCTCGGGGTGGCGCAGGGCTTGCTGCTCGGTTTCCAGCTCTTTCAGTTGCGCGCAAGAAATCCCTTCGGATATTTCAACCTGCTTCTGGGCGTGTGCGCCGTTACGGCGATCATCGCCGAACAATGGTTTGTCTTCACGGACGCCTGGCGGAATTTTCCGCATATCATCCGGGCGACAAGTTGGGCGCCTTTTTTGATCGGCCCGACCGCCTGGCTGTTTGTTCGTAGTCTCGATAGACCGGGCATGAGAGCAATCGACCTCGTTCACTACGCGCCGGCTGCAGCGGCCCTTGCCTTCTTCATCCCCTTTTACCTGCAATCAGGGGAAGCGAAAATCGCGTTTGTAGACGGAACGAACTCTATTCCCATCGAATCGAGTGTTCTGGGTGTCGCCAAGGCGGCGTCGATGATTGGTTATCTCCTCGCTGTGCGGATTGTTCTTGGAAAGGGTTTCGTAGCCCGTGGAGACCGGTTGACCGGTCAGTTCCGCAGAGCCGTTTCCCTTTTTCTCGCGTTCCTCCTCCTGCTCCTCCTTGTTTTCGGCTCTGAGCACATCCTCGGTGAACTTCCGGTGTCTTCCGATACTCTCGCTGCGATCGGTGCTGCGGTCTTTTTCTATTCCGCATCCGCTATCGCTATGACGCAGTGGCGCGACTTTGCTTTTTCGCTCGCTCCGGCCAGTACGGGAACGAAGCCAGCGACTTTGGCGGGCGCCGCCGAGGCTGAGAAGCTGTTAGATGAGGCGACAGCGCTCCGGATATATGAAGACATGAGAGCGCGCGTCCTCGAAGCTGGTCTATATCGCGAGCCGTCGCTGAAAATTGACGCTCTCGCGGAGAGATTGGGCCTTCCCTCACATTATCTTTCTTTTGTCATAAACCGGGGTGCGGGACGTAATGTTCAGGCATGGCTCAACTCAATGCGGATTGAAGCCGCGCAAGCGGCCTTGCTCGCTGAACCAAAAACGCCCGTGCTCGATATCGGCCTTGCCGCAGGCTTTAACAGCAAGGCTTCATTCAACCGCGCCTTCAAGACTGAAACAGGTATGACGCCATCGGAATTTCGGGCGCGTAGCGCGTCTCAGATTGCAATCTGAGGCGACCTTGCCCGAGACAGGCGCGCAGATGCCCACTCTCAGCCACAGTGGGAGAAACATGCGCAACCTGTATCCGACTTTTTCGACCTTCATCTGCCTCTTCTTTCTTCTGGGAGCTTGCGCCACCCCGCCGGCCGCTTCGCCGCCTGAAGCAGGTGACGCCGAAGCCTTTCGCCTGAGGTCGAAGGGGCTCGTCATCGCCGGGGAGATTGCGCGGGCGCCCGGGACGACGCCCAAGATCGCAGTAATAATCGTCGGCGGATCAGGCGCGCGGGTGCGGGGGGATACTGAAGCCGCTGTGCCTTTCTTTCGCGACCAGAATACGGCCGTGGTTATCTATGACAGGAGAGGAAATGGCGATTCCACTGGGAAATACGCCATTCCTGACACATTGAACACTGCCTGGCAGATCCCGCGCTTCGCCGATGATGTTGCCGCGATCGCAGCGCACCTAAAGCGCCACGGCTATGAGCGGGTGGGGCTCGTTGGAACCAGCATGGGTGGGTGGATTAATGTCGCCGCCGCCGCCAAAACACGTGCGATCGATTTTGTCGTTTGTTTTTCTGGCGGCGCCAGCTCTGTAGGCGTTTCGGACGAGTTCGATCGATTAACCGATGAAGGTCTGACCATTGCAGAAGCAATCGCCGCTGCGCGCCGCTATGATGGCCCCTCCGGATACGATCCTCAGGCCGACCTGAAAGCGATGGAGCAACCGGGGCTCTTCGTTTTTGGGGACGAAGATGACAGCAATCCGACGGCGCTTGATGTCGAAGCGCTCGAAGCCATGAAGGCAATCGGGAAGCCTTTGACGATCATCGTTCTGCCGCGCGCGAATCACGACTTTATCGATCTCGATACGGGGGAGATGAATACCGACTGGACGGGGCCGGTGAAGGCTTTCATTCAAGGTGACTAACGCGCCGACCCGAACGCGTCCTTGAATTGTTCGCGCAACACCTGCTTTTGCACTTTGCCCATCGTATTGCGGGGCAGGGCGTCGACCCAGAAGAAACGGCGCGGGCGCTTGAACTTTGCGAGGCCTTCGAGGGCCTGCTGCAGCGCCGCCTCGTCGGGCGCGGCTTGCGATTGGTCGCGCACCAGAACGGCGACGACGCCTTCGCCCATATCGGGGTGCGGCGCGGCGATGACGGCGGATTCGGAAACGCCCGGCACGGCGTCGAGCACCTGTTCGATTTCGATCGGATAGATGTTGTAGCCGCCGGCGATGATGAGATCCTTGCCGCGCCCGACAAGCGAGAGGCGCTGCTTGTCGTCGAGCACGCCGATATCGCCGGTGATGAACCAGCCGTCACGGAACTCTGACTTCGTCTTCTCCGGCATGCCCCAATAGCCCGCGAAGATATTCGGGCCCTTGACTTCGACATTACCGGGCGAGCCTGCGGGAAGCTCCTTGCCGTCATCATCCGTGATGCGAATGCTGACGCCCGGCAGTGCAAAGCCGACAGTGCCGGCGACGCGCTCGCCGTCGAGCGGGTTGGAGGCGATCATGCCCGCTTCTGACATGCCATAGCGTTCGAGAATGCGTTGCCCGGTGCGTTCTTCAAACGCGTTGAATGTCTCGACAGTCAGCGGCGCCGACCCGGAAATGAAGAGGCGAACGCTGGCGCAGTCTTCCTTGCCGAAGTCAGGCTCGGCGAGAAGGCGCGTGTAAAACGTCGGAACGCCCATCAAAATCGTCGCGCGCGTCAGGCCTTCGCGTACTTTCTTCACGTCGAAACCCGGAAGGAAGATCATCTCCGAACCGTTCAGCATCGCCGTGTGAAGCGCGACGAAAAGCCCGTGAATATGGAAGATCGGCAGGGCGTGAAGAAGAATGTCGCCCGGGCGAAAGCCCCAGATGTGATGCAGGGCGAGCGCGTTCGAGGCGAGATTGTCGTGGCTGAGCATCGCGCCTTTCGAGCGGCCGGTCGTTCCCGACGTGTAGAGAATGGCGGCGAGATCATCGAGGCCGCGCGGCGTAATCTCGTTGTAGGGTATCGCATCTTCCGCGCGCTCGATGAGCGTGCCTTCGCCGTTCGCCCCAAGTGTCAGTACGGATTTGACGTTCGCTTTATCTGCGACGGGCGTGAGCCCCGCTTCGCTTTCGGGGCGGCAGACGAAGATTGTCGGCGCGGCGTCGCCGAGGAAATAGGCGACCTCATTCTCCGTATACGCTGTGTTGAGCGGAACATAGGCGAGGCCCGCCCGCATCGCCGCGAGATAGAGCGCGACATTCTCCGCGCTCTTGTCGACCTGCACGGCGATCCGCTGGCCGGGCTCGGCGCCCGCCTCGATCAGCGCGCCGGCGATCTGCGCCGAAAGCGTCTCGATCTCGTCATAGCGCCAGGAGCGCCCGCCGGGGACGGTGAGGCAGGGGCCCTTGGCCGGGAAGCGGGATTTGAGGAGTTCGAAAAAGTTCATCGCGAGGGACTTGGGGTCGGAGGTTCAGGTTTCGACGCTAGGAATAGGGGGCGGCGCTTGAGCGGGCAACCGCCGGCCTCGTCCGAAATCCGCCTTCCGGAACCCAGATCCCGCCGCCGATCTTGACGCCGCCGCCGCCCTTCGGGATGAAAGGTCGGCGAGGAGTCTGGGACCAGAAGCGAGCGGGACGGCGATGTTTGAGGAAGTAGCTGGGGCGCGGGACAATTTCTCGGCGGCGCTCGATCAGGCGATCAACGGGGCGGCGCGCTGGCTCGCTGAGCAGCAGAAGCCCGAGGGCTACTGGGTCGGCCGGCTCGAATCGAACGCCTGCATGGAGGCCCAATGGCGCCTCGCGCTTTGGTTCATGGACCTTGAGGATCATCACCTGTGCTCGCGCCTTGCGGAGAGCCTGCGCCAGAGCCAGCGCGCGGACGGTTCCTGGGAGATCTATCACGACGCGCCCGCGGGCGACATCAACACGACGGTCGAGGCCTATGCGGCCCTGCGCTGCGAGGGGGATGATCCGAACGCGCCGCATATGAAACGCGCCCGCGAGTGGATTCTCTCCAAAGGCGGCCTTCGGAACATCCGCGTCTTCACGCGCTATTGGCTCGCGCTTATCGGCGAATGGCCGTGGGAGAAAACGCCGAACCTGCCGCCGGAAGTCATCTACTTCCCGAACTGGTTTCCGTTCTCGATTTACAATTTCGCGCAATGGGCGCGCGCGACCCTGATGCCGATCGCGGTGCTGTCAGCGCGCCGCCCGGTGCGCGCCTTTCCGCCTGAAAAGCGGATGGACGAACTCTTCCCCGGCGGTCGCGGCGCGTTCGACTACGAGCTGCCGAAAAAGCCGAACGCTGATTTCTGGGACGGTTTCTTCCGCGGCGCCGACAAGGTGCTGCACGCGCTCCACGATATCGGCGTGCAGACGAAAATCGCGCTCTTCCGCAACAGCGCCGTCAAGCGCGTGCTTGAGTGGATCATCCAGCATCAGGATGCAGACGGCGTGTGGGGCGGCATTCAGCCGCCGTGGATCTATTCGTTGATGGCGCTCTATGTCGAAGGCTATGCGCATGACCACCCCGTCATGGCGAAAGGCCTTTCGGCGCTCGACGATCCGCGCTGGCGCGTCGATGCGGGCGAGGCGACGTGGATTCAGGCGTCCACAAGCCCTGTCTGGGATACGATCCTGACCTTGCTCGCTTATGATGACGCGCATGTTCATGACGACTATCCGGCGGAAGTCGAAAAGGCGCTCGACTGGGTGCTCGATCAGCAGGTTCTGCGCGACGGCGACTGGAAGGTGAAATGCCCCAAGCTCGCCCCCGGCGGCTGGGCGTTCGAGTACAAGAACTATTTCTATCCTGATACGGACGATACCGCCGTTGCGCTCATCGCGCTCGCGGCTTTCCGCTATGACCCGAAATGGCAGGCGAAGGGCGTTGAGCGCGCGATCTCGCTTGGCGTCGACTGGCTCGTCGGCATGCAGTCCGAATCCGGCGGCTGGGGCGCGTTCGACAAGGACAACAACAAGGCGATTCTGACGAAGATTCCGTTCTGCGATTTCGGCGAGGCGCTCGATCCGCCATCGGTCGATGTGACGGCGCATATCATCGAGGCGTTCGGCAAGCTCGGCCTCGGCAAGTCGCACCCCGCCATGGTGCGCGCGCTTGACTGGATGAAGCGCGAACAGGAAATCGACGGCTCATGGTTTGGCCGCTGGGGCGTCAATTACATCTATGGTACGGGCGCTGTGTTGCCGGCGCTCGAAGCGATCGGCGAAGACATGTCGCAGGCTTATGTCTCGCGCGCCTGCGACTGGCTTCTCTCGCGCCAGCAGGAAAATGGCGGCTGGGGCGAATCCTGCGCGTCTTACATGGACCCCGCAATGTCGGGCCGCGGCAAGGCGACCGCCTCGCAAACCGCCTGGGCGCTGATGGGCCTTGTCGCCGCAAAGCGCGACAAAGACCGCGACGCCGTGCAGCGCGGGCTCGCCTTCCTTGTCGAACGCCAGAAGGAAGGAACGTGGGAAGAGCCGGAATATACCGGCACGGGCTTTCCCGGTTACGGCGTTGGCGCGACGATCAAGCTCGGCGATCCTCTGCTTACGGAACGTTTGAAGCAGGGCCCCGAACTCTCCCGCGCTTTCATGATCAACTACAATCTCTATCGCCACTATTTCCCGCTCATGGCGATGGGCCGCGCTAGGAAATGGCTCGCGAGTTAGTCCTCGCAAATCCTAGAAAAGGAGACGCCCAGATGATCAACCCGCAAGTCGTGCTCCTCGTGAAGTTCAAATCGCCGCTCTCAATCGAAGAGGTGAGGGAAGTGGCGGAAGCGCGCTCGCCGGAATTCCGCAAGCTCGAAGGGCTTCAGCAGAAATATTACCTGCAGGACGCGGCGACAGGCGAAATCGCCGGGCTCTATCTCTGGGAGTCGAAAGAAACGCTCGACGACTACAGAAAGTCAGCGCTCCGCGCGAGCATCGCCGCGGCGTACAAGGTAGAAGGCGAGCCGCGTGTTGAGGTGTTTGAGGTTCTGATGCCGCTCAGGGAGAATGTTGCTGGTTGATTGTCATTCCGGGGCGACGTGTAACGTCGAACCCGGAATCCAGATTTCGGAGTCAGCAATATGGATCCCGGGTTCCGGCTATGCCGGCCCCGGGATGACAAGGGCTCTACTTATACGCCACAGCCGCGCTCGATTGCCCCGCTAACGGAATGACTTCCGTGCGTTTGAAGCCGGCTTCCTTGCACCAGCGCGTGAAATCTGCGCCTGTGTAGTCGAAGGCGACGCCGAACTCGACGAGCATGTTGAGCGACATCATCATGCCGAAGGCGTTTTCGCGGCGCGCATCGTCGATGAGCGCTTCGATGACGATGAAGGCGCCGCCTTCGGGCAGGGCGTCATAAGCCTTGCGGATGAGCATCATCTTTGTCGGGAGGTCCCAGTCATGCAGGATCATGCCCATGGTGATGACGTCCGATTTCGGGAACGCATCCTCGAAGAAGTCGACATTGACGGCCTTGATGCGATCTGAGAGCCCGGCTGCATCGATCTTGCGCTGCGCGATCTTCGTGACTTCCGGCAGGTCCGCCGTGCGGATGTCGAGGTTCGGATGCGCGCGTGCGACCATCATCGAGAGAACGCCTGCGGCGCCGCCAATGTCGGTGAGCGTCTTGTATTTCGAGAAGTCGAACTTGTCGGCGAGGGCGATGAAATTGCCGAGCGAGGCGCCGGTCATCGCGTCCATGAACTGCTCAAGCCGTTCGGGCTTTGCATAGAGCTCGGCGAACATCGATTTGCCGCTGATCTTGATTTCGTTTTGCGGCTCGCCCGTCTTGAGCGCGATGTCGAGGTCGCCCCAGAAGCGATAAAGCCGGTCATGCGCCATTTCGAGGAAGCCGCCGATATAAGCGGGGCTCGTCTTTACAAGGAACGTCGCGGTCTCTTGCGTATTCCGGTAACGCCCTTCGGGGCCGTCACCGTCGCGATCTAGAAATTTCAGCGCGACGAGCGTGTCGAAAAAGTCGGGGTTCGCGCGGTCATGCAGGTCGAGCGCTTTCTGCAGCTCGCGGCCGGTCATCGATTTGTCGCCGAGCGCGGTGAAGAGGCCGAGCTTGACGGCGGTTTGCAGCACGCGGGAGGGCCAGCAGGCCATGCCGACTTCAAAGATGCGAGCGGGGTTGAGCGCGTTCATGCAGATTGCCTTTTTGCAATGTTCATTGCGTTCCGCCTTGAATACGCAAGGCGGGAACAGTCGGCACGCTACATACGCGAATTGTTTTGGGCCGCAATTCGGCTAGGCGCAAGAGCCTGTCATCTCGTCGATCCACTGACGAATAAGCTCTACGCCTTCCTCATGCGACACGGCGCGGCCAAGTTCGGGCATCATGGCGCCGGGCGCGGTCGTTTCTATACGGAAGAGCGTAATGGATTCATCGGGTTCGCCGGGAACGATATCGAAGCGCCTGCCGCCCGAACCCGACCCGGCTGCGATCGGGGTCTTGCAGAAACCGAGTTTCGGCCCGAGCGCGACGGAGGGGCGAAGGTCGAGGCCGGACGTGTCGGCGGGCCCGACATCGGAATGGCAATGCGAGCAATTGGCGTCGAGATAGGCGCGCGCCCGCGCATCGACGCTTGCGGTTTCATCGCCCCAGACAGCATTTTTCGGCGCGGCGGCGGCGTTTGTGAAATCGCCGGCGAGAATGCCGAGAAGGCGCCACTCATCGAGCTGGTTCATGCCGGCGGCGAAGGTCGAAGGCTTGTTGAGATTGCGCGCCTTTGGGCCGATGGGGTGGATAGCGCGCGTGGTGTTGTTCGTCGCATGGCAGCCTGCGCACTGATTGGCGTTCGGCACGAGATAGGGGAACGCTTCCGCGCGTCCGTCTGGCCGGTGGAGCGTCATCGGAACGACTTCGCCGGCGCGCTTCAGAACGGCGTCGGTCTGGTCTTCGTTCCAGACATAGGGGAGGGCGATCCACCCGTCTTCACGGCGCGCGAGAACGCGCGTCTCGATGAGGCGCACGCCCTGAAGCGGCATTACGCCGTCATGCACGGTGCGCTCTTCGCCATAGGAGACATTACCGTCCCATTCCGCGCTCGTCTGCGGGAAGAAGAACGTCTTTGTAATGATGGTTCCGACCGGAAAGTCGAAAGCATCCTCTGCATTATAGATCGCCGGTTCGCCCTTCGGCAGGTAAACCGTGCGCAGTTTCAGCGCGTAGTCGGAAAAGAGCGGCGTTGCGAGATCGTAAGGAACGACGCCCTTGTTGAGCTCGAGCACGCCGTCATGCGTGGAAAGAACGCGCCAGTCGCTCAGATGTTCAGGAAAGCCCTCCGCCTGAAAGACAGGGCCCGTTTCTTCCGAGCACGCGGCGAGCAGTAGTGCTGCGAGCGCAAGGCTGATTTTCGCCGTATGCCGGAAGAGAGTTTTCATTATTCGCCGAGCCCGTTCGCCAGAACGACCGGCGCCAGCGGCGCGAGAGCGCAATCATGCTCCGCCGTCGCAAGGCGCGGCTTTGCATTGTCGTTGGGCCCGTCGACGTCGAGCACTTCGGCCTCGCCATTTTGCACGCAGATGCGCAGCTCTTCGGGCACGGCGCCGTCGACGAGCTTTGCAGGGTCGACATAGCCGTCGACGATGACGTCAGGCAGCGCGCCGAGCGGGCCGAACATCGCGACTTTCAGCGCCTGGAAGTCGAGACCGTCCGGGTTCTTGCCGCCGTCCGACATGCGGTTGTCGTGCACATAGATCGCTTCCGGGTAAGGATCGAAATCGCCCGTCATGCCTTCCTGCGACAGGCCGGAAGAAAAGACGGAGGCGATGATGACGTTCGCCGTCTTGTTGCCGGTGATGTCGTTGTCGAAGATCTCGACATAGTCATTCGAATTGATGACGACGCCGGAGCCCGCCGGAATGTTCGAAACGGCGGTGCCGGGCAGGCCGAAATTCTTCGTGTTGTTGTCGTAGACCTTGTTCTTGAAGACGCGCGTGCGCGCGCCCGGCTGTTTCAGGTTCGGCATGTTGAAGACGAGAATGCCGCCAGTGTTCTCGGTCGCGACATTGTCATAGACATCGGCGTCGAACGTGTTCTCGATCTCGATGCCGGCGACATTGCGCTCGGCTTTATTGTTGCGGACGACGACATTCTGCGACTGGCCGACATAAATGCCGGCGTCGGCGGCGCCGATCACATGCGATTCTTCGATGAGCACGTTCTTTGTCTGCACGGGGTAAAGTCCGTAGGCTCCGTTTTCGGTCTTCGGTCCGCCCGTCCATTCGACGCGCACGCGGCGGAAGACGATGTTCTCGCCTTCGTTGACTTTAATGCCGTCACCTTTCGTGTCTTCGATGGCGAGGTCTTCGACAGTGAAATCATTCGCGGTGACGAGAAGGCCTTCCGCGCCCGCGACCTGTCCCTTGAAGGAGAGTACGGTCTTGTCCATGCCGGCGCCCTTAATGGTCACGCCGTTGACGGTGAGGCTCAGCGAGCGATCGAAAGAGAAGCGCCCCTCGGGAATTTCGATGACGTCGCCGGGCTTTGCATCGAGCAGCGCGGTTTGCAACTGGTCCTGATAAGAGGCGTCGGCGGGTTCCTCCGCCTTTTGCGTTTCCTTTGCGCAAGCGGCGAGCGCTAGCAGCGAGAGCGTTGCAGCGCTCATGCGGAATGACATCATTATTGTTTCCTCCCTCTCATCCCTTTTCCGAAGAATAGGCGATTGCGAGCGAGGGAAAAAGCGCGAGGCGCAGAAAGACTTTTTCGCCCTGCATGGCGAAGAAGCCATGCAGGGAAAAGGTCCTCGCTTCGCTGCGGGCGCGCGGTCGCGCTCGCCAAGCCGCAATGAGTAGTCATTGCGGCTTGGGGAGGGGCGATCAATCTTCCATCGCGGCGAAGGCGGCTTCGGCGGCCTCAAGGTCGGCGGGGCCGACGATGATGAAGGTGGCCGTGTCGTTCCGGCGCGCGCGCACTGTAACCGTCAGCGCCTGTGTGGCGGGATCGGTCCAGTTGATCCGCTCGACTTTCACGATTTCGCTCTTGGTCCATGACCGTGTCTGCGGCGTCGGACCGATGACAAGGCGGATGAGGCGCTTGTTGGTGATCGCCCAGACGACGCGCTCCGACGATTGAACGAGGCGCCATCCTATGGCGGCGATGGCGACGCCGCCTGCGAACAGCAAGAGCCCGCCTGCTGTCGCGGCGAGGGCGCCGATATCCGCCGTTCGGCCCCGCTCGATGAGGTCGACGAGCACGCCGAGCGCGGCGGCGGGCCCGCCAATATTCACAAGCGCAAAGATCGCGCCCGCCCCGACGACCGCCCAGCCTTGCAGTTTTTCAATGACGCCGGAGGAGCGGCCGGACCAGTTCACCTGCTCGCCGCTCGTTTCCCTGTAGAGTTCCACCTCAAAGTCCGGCGGCAGATCGCCGAACATACGCAGGATCGCCATAGCGGAGCCCCCTCCGATCTTGCGGAAGGCGCATCATTGCAGATTGCGGCGGTGCTGGCCAGCAACTGTATTTCTCCCAAACACTCTCCCGCTGTCATCGCCGGGCTTGTCCCGGCGATCCATGGGCGCTGAAATTTGCTGAGAGATTCATGGATGCCCGGGACAAGCCCGGGCATGACTCTGAATTGAGACGAATGTTTTCCGCGACTACGCCGCCGCTTCGACAAGTCCCTTGAAGAACGCCGCGCCGTCGACGCCGCCGAGAAGCGGCGAGATCACGCGCTCCGGGTGAGGCATCATGCCGAGAACATTGCCCGTCTCATTGAGGACGCCCGCAATGTCGCGCGCGGAGCCGTTCGGGTTGTCGACATAGCGGAACGCGACGCGGCCTTCGCCCTCGAGACGATCGAGGGTTTCTGCGTCAGCGAAATAATTGCCGTCATGATGCGCGACGGGGAAGTCGACATACTGGCCTTGCGAAAAGCCGCTGGTGAACATCGATTGGCTGTTTTCGACGCGCAGCGCCACCGTGCGGCACACGAAGTCGAGGCCGGCGTTGCGAAGGAGCGCGCCCGGAAGAAGGCCAGTCTCGGTGAGAATCTGGAAGCCGTTGCAAATGCCGATGACGGGCGTTCCCGCTTTCGCCTTCTCGACGATGGCGCGCATGATCGGCGAGCGCGCCGCCATCGCGCCGGAGCGCAGATAGTCGCCATAGGAAAAGCCGCCCGGCAGGACGATGAAGTCCGTATCCGGAAGATCGCTCTCGCCATGCCAGACCATTTTCGGCGCCTTGCCGGTCGCCTGTTCCAGCGCGACGGCCGCATCGCGATCGCAGTTGGAAGCAGGAAAAACAATGACGGAGGGTTTCATAACCTAATTCCTTGTCAGGATGGACCAGGTGACGCCGGTCAGCTTTTCGGACGCTTCCCAGAGCTTTCTGGCGGCTGTTCCATCAAGGGCTTGCGGTCCGATCTCCGAGCGGTCGACCGGGCCTTTCATATCGCGGAATCCGGTCGGGCCGTAATAGCCGCCCGCATCAGCTTCCGGTGAGGAGGCGCAGAGGACAGTCGGAATGGCGCCCTTCGC
This sequence comes from Caulobacterales bacterium, assembly GCA_020638525.1. Taxonomy (GTDB): domain Bacteria; phylum Pseudomonadota; class Alphaproteobacteria; order Caulobacterales; family Parvularculaceae; genus Amphiplicatus. Next base: position 20,256 of record JACKIL010000012.1, read on the forward strand.
GGCGCTCTGGGAGAGGAGGGCGGTCAAAGGCTTCATCGCGAGCGCCATGATTTGCGAGGGGCCCGTAGACTGAAGGTTCGTGTTCGAATAGCCGGGATGGCACGCAAAACTGCGCGCCTTGCAGCCCGAAGCGGCGAGCCGGCGGTTGAGCTCAAGCGCATAGACGAGATTGGCGAGCTTGCTGTGCGCATAGGCGGCCGTCGGCGTGTAGCCATGCTCGTAATTGAGATCGTCGACCCTGATGCGCGGCGCATAACGGTGCATGAGGCTCGACACCGCGACGAACCTGCCGCCCGCCTTCTCGACGAGATCGCACAGGAGACCTGCGAAGGCGAAATGGCCGAGATGGTTGACGCCGAACTGCATTTCGAAACCGTCGGCGGTGAGTTCCCGCTTCGGCACCATCATGATGCCGGCGTTGTTGATGAGGCCGTCAATCCCGGAGACGCGCTCGCGCGCCTGCTTGGCGGCGAGGCGTACGGACGAAAGGTCTGCGAGGTCGAGCGCGATCGATTCGAAAGTCCCGCGCGGCGCGACCGCGGCGAGCTCGGCGAGGGCGACGCTCGCCTTTCCCTTGCTGCGGCACAAGATGATGACGCGCGCCCCGCACGCGCCGAGAATACGCGCGGCTTCGCGTCCGATGCCGCTATTGCCGCCGGTGATGAGGAAAGTCTTGCCCTTCAAGTCGGGCACGCGGTCCGGCGTCCATCCGCTCGGACCGAACTGGCGAGTGACCGTCATGCGCGCATCCTTAACGCTCCGCGCCGCCGGCCTCCTCAGGCAAGGAGTTCGATGGCGTAGTTCTCCATCACCGGATTGGCGAGGAGTTTCTTGCACATCTCTTCGACTTTCGCGCGGGCGGCGGCTTCATCCGTCTCCGCCAGCGTGATTTCGATTTCCTTGCCCTGGCGGACATTCGAAAGCCCATCAAAACCAAGGCCTTTCAACGCGCCCTCGATCGCCTTGCCTTGCGGGTCAAGGACGCCGGGTTTCAGCGTGATATGGATCTTGGCTTTCATTGGGGCCTCGTCAGGCTGGGGCTCTTCAGGCCCATGGCCTTACTCTCAGCCGCCCCGGAGAGCAACCGGGCGGGCGCGATTGCAGAAGCCAAAATTCGGATATAGCGTCCGCCTCCTTCAGTGGGGGGCTCAGAGGAGATCTCGACATGTGGAGTACGCGGCGGGCTACGCCCGCGGTGGCGGCGTTCGGGCTTGTCGCCCTGTCTGCATTTCCGGCGGCGGCGTCTATGACCGCCACATCCAGCGGCGCCGGACCGCAAATATTCGGAATTCCCTACGAATTCATTCTGTTCGCACTGACGCTCATCGGCGTCGGGCTCTTCCATCACCGCACCTTCCTGGTCGCTGTGACGGGTCTGTCGGCGATCATCGCCTACAAATTCTTCGTAACCGGCTTCGCCGAAGGGGCGGGCCTTGAGGGGCTTCAGGCCCATATGTGGCACGAGCGGGTCACGCTCTCGAATCTCTTTCTCCTGCTGATCGGTTTCGCCGTTCTCTCGCGTCAGTTTGAAGATTCGAAAGCGCCGGACGCGATGCCGGCGCTCCTGCCTGACAACTGGATGGGCGGTCTTGCTCTCCTCGCCATGGTGCTCGTCCTGTCGAGCTTCCTCGACAATATCGCCGCGGCGCTGATCGGTGGCGTCGTTGCGCGCCACGTTTATCACGGCAAGGTGCACATCGCTTATCTCGCGGGCATCGTCGCCGCGTCGAATGCGGGCGGGGCAGGCTCTGTCGTCGGCGATACGACGACGACGATGATGTGGATCGACGGCGTATCGCCGCTCAACGTGGTGCACGCCTATGTTGGCTCTGCGGTCGCTTTCCTCGTCTTCTCGATCCCGATCTCGATCGTCCAGCAGTTCCATCAGCCGATCCAGAAACACCGCGAAGGCGAATTCAAGATCGACTGGACGCGCGTCAGCGTCGTCGGAATCATCCTTCTCACGGCGATTTCCGCGAATGTCTGCGCCAATCTTTTCGCGCCGGAATTGCTCGATCAGTATCCGGTCATCGGCATCGGCGTGTGGGCGGCGATCATAGTGACGGCGGTCGTTCGAAAGCCGCTTTTCAAGGTGATTCCGGGCCAGCTCAAGGGCGCTCTCTTCCTGCTGTCGCTTGTCACCTGCGCTTCGCTGATGCCGGTCGAACGGCTTCCGGAAGCGAGCTGGCAGGTCGCCCTCGGCCTTGGCTTCGTCTCATCCGTCTTCGACAATATTCCGCTCACGGCGCTCGCGCTCAATCAGGGCGGCTATGACTGGGGCATGCTTGCGTATTGCGTCGGTTATGGCGGATCGATGATCTGGTTCGGCTCGTCGGCGGGCGTGGCCCTTTCGAACCAGTATCCGGAAGCGAGATCGGCGGTGAAATGGCTCCTCCACGGATGGTGGGTCGTGCTCGGCTATGTCGCCGGCTTCTTCGCGTTGCTTTATGTCATGGGCTGGCATCCGCACGCTCCGCACAAGGCCGATCCGACGACGGTCCCTCATGCGTCGCCGATGGGCGATCCGGCGACTGCCTCTCCGTAATTATCCCGCGTCGAAAGGCGCGTTGACGAATTTCACGATCAGCTATTAGCTGCGTGTTCGGGCTCTGCTTCGGCGGAGCCCGATTTATGTCAGCCAAAATTGTGTCCGGTTGCTGATAGTCGGCGCCAGCCAAGAGGGAGATAGCGGTCGCGCATGAGTATAGAAACCATTGTACGGCCGGGCGCGCCGCGTGATCTCAAAGTGCTGCTCGCCATGTGCGACGCCCTGAATGCGCATTCAGGCGTGCCGACGGGCCGCCTTGATCCAAAAGAATTCCGCTCCGCGCTCTTCGGTAAGAACGCTTTCGTTTTCGCCGATATCGCCGAAGCGATGGATGCGGAGGATGACGGCGCCGAATTCGCGCCTGCGGGCTATGCGCTCAGCCATGATGCGTTCACGACCGATTACGGCGAGCGCGGCCTCTATATCGTCGATCTTTATGTGGAGCCGGCGTGGCGGCGCGCCGGAGTGGGCAGAAAGCTCATGAGCGTGCTTGCGGCGCGCGCCAAGGCGCGCGGGGCGACGCATCTGTGGTGGGGCTCGATGCCGGCGAATTTCGCTGCGCGCCGGTTCTACGCTTCGCTCGGCGCGACGGACGAGCGCATCCACAGTCACGGGCTTTTCGGCAAGCCGTTCGAAAAGCTTGCGGGGGCGGCGAGTCCGTCAAAGCGTCGGCGCTCCAAAGGCTGAGACGCTCAAAGCGCTCTTATATATTCGGAAGGCGAGGCGCCGAACCAGTTTCGGAAGGCGCGCGTGAACGCGCTCTGTTCGCTATAGCCGAGGGCGTGCGCGATTTCGGCGATCGATTTCCTCCGTTCACGGATATAGACTTCGCAAGCTTCTTTCCGGGCGCTCTCGACGACCCCGCGGAATGAAGCGCCTTCTTCGGCCAGTCGCCGCCGTAAAGTGCGCTCTGAGGTGTCGAGCGCGCGCGCAACGCGCTCAAGGCTCGGCGCGCCGTCGCCCAGCATCGCCTGCACGCAGTGAAAGGTCTCCGCTTCCGCCGTCAACGGCTTGCGAAGCGCGGCGAGTTCGCGATCGAGGCGCGCGCAGAGGACTTGCAGCAGTTCCGGATTGGCGTTTGGAAGCGGCATATCGACAAGCGTCGGGTCGAGCTCCATTTCATTGACGCGGGCGTGATAGGTGACTTTACAGCCGAAGAGCTCGTCGCATTCGGCGGCGTGGGGCGGGCGAGAGTGGCGGAAGCGCATCGCTGCGACTTCCTGATCGTAGAGCCAGGTCAGCCATCGTCCGAACACGGCGTATCCGGCGAAGACGGCCTCCGTCACGGGCCGCATGCGTTCCGGGTCGTCAATATAGGAACGCCAGGTGATGAGCGCCTTGTCCGATTTGACGACGAGATGGGTTTTGCCGAGCTGCTGCGTCAGGTCCTGGTAGCGCTCATTGATCTCGAGCGCCTGGCGCAAGGTCGCCGATGAGACGAGGGCGAGGCCGATATCGAGGAAAGTCGCGGGCCGGAAACCGCGCCCGGCGAAAAGGCCCATCGTCGTCTCGCCGGTAAGCCTTTCGGCAAGATGCAGCATGTCGATGACGAGCGAATTGTCGAAGCGGCGCGCCGGATTTTCAAACGGCGCCGGGCCGGCGTTCAGGAGCTCGATCAGAGGCTCTGGCGGACAGCCCTGCGCAATGCAGGTGTCGAAATAACTCTTCAGATACCGGCACGAAACATCGCCCATGGTGTTTTGTCAGATCCTGAGGAGGCGCTCGCGCGTCTTAAGTGCGAAACGGGGTTTTCGCCACAACCATGGCCGGTATTGAGGTATAATTGGCCGATTTTGTCAATCATGCTGGCCTCAATGGTCAAGACGCCACCCGAGGGCGCCTCTACAGCAGCAGGATCGCAGCCGCGCGGCCTTGCCGGGACAACGACAGCCTGGGGGAGTAGCGCCGCGCAGCTGTCGGGAAGGGATCCTGGGGGAGAGGCCGCGCCGAGTTGCGTACGCGCGGCAAAAGCCCGGCGCAGTGCATTTCACTGCGTCGGGCTTTGCATTTTGGGGCGCTTTTTGCCGGGAACCTCAAATTCTCGCAGTCGCTGACGAGGGCGAGGCGATTGGCGCCGGGAGCCTTTGTCAGCCTGCTGAGCGCTGACATTGCGATAGGAGGCGGCGCCTTTTAAGGTTCGCGCTGACATGGTTTTAAGGGGGATATAATGATATCGCGCATCGCGTTTGCGGCGGCGCTCGCCGCCTTTTCGTCATCGGCTTTTGCCGCGACCGCCGAAGAAGAAGCTTACGCTCGTTTCCTCATGGAAAAGGCGATCTCCTACAAATCGACCGAAGAGCATGGCGAAACGCGCAAGCTTGCGGAGTTTCTCGCCGGGGAGTTCCGCAAGGCCGGTTTCGCCGCCGCTGATCTTGAAATCGTGCCGGCCGGAAAATCGGTCGGGCTCACTGTGCGCTATCGCGGCGACGGCTCCTCCGGCGCAGCGCCCATTCTCTTCCTCGGGCACATGGATGTGGTCGAGGCGGATCCGAAAGACTGGACCTATGATCCGTTCACGCTGACGGAAAAGGACGGCCTGCTGCACGGACGCGGCGTTGTCGACAACAAATATGGCGTCGTCGACCTGACGCAGACATTCATCCGCCTGAAAAAGTCAGGCTTCGTTCCGGCGCGCGATCTCATCATCGCGTTCTCCGGCGATGAAGAAACGGGCATGGAGACGACGCGCGCGCTTGTCGAAAAGCTCAAAGGCGCCGCCTATGCGTTGAACAGCGACGCCGGCGGCGGCTTCGACGCGGGCGAGGGTAAAACCTCTGTCTATTACATTCAGGCGGCGGAAAAGACTTACGCCACTTTTGAAGTGACCGTGAAGAATTCCGGCGGCCATTCCTCCCAGCCTCGCGAGGACAACGCCATCTATGAACTCGGCGATGCGCTGAAGAAGATCCAGCAATTCCGTTTCCCGGTGATGTGGAACGACATCACGCTGCGCAGTTTCGCTGTCGACGCCGAGACTGCGGACGATGAAACCGCTGTGGCGCTCCGCCGGTTCGTGGAAAAGCCAGGCGACAAGAAAGCGCTCAAGACGCTTGAGAAGCAAACGGGGCTGAACTCCGTGCTTCGCACGACTTGCGTCGCGACCATGCTGAAGGCGGGTCATGCTGAAAACGCCTTGCCGCAAACGGCGACGGCGACGGTCAATTGCCGGATATTTCCGGGCGTTTCTGTCGCCGACGTTCAGGCGGAACTCGCGCGGGTCGTCGAAAACGACGCGATCGAATTTGTCACGCTCGATGATCCGGTCGAAAGCCCGGCCTCGACCCTGACGCCGGAGATCGAGGCGGCGGTCCTCAACGCTTTGAAGACGCGCTATCCGAACATCGTCGCGGTCCCCTATATGGAGGCGGGCGGCACCGACGGGCTGCATTTCCGCCGCGCGGGGATTCCGACCTTCGCAATCGGTTCGCTGTTTCTGCGCGAAGGCGACGAGCCGAATTACCACGGCATGAACGAGAATTTGCGCGTCGACGCTTTCAATGGCGGCCTCGACCATTGGTCGTTGATCATCAAGGAACTCGCTGGCAAGCCCGCCGCGTCCGAGTGATGGCGTCAGGGCGAGCGCGCAATTTTTCGTAGTCGCTTACAAAATAGGGCCTTCTGAGGCGACGTCTCAAGGCGAGTAAGTGATGAAGAGCCGGAAGTCCGCATCGGCGGCGTCACGCGATACGCCGAAGAGCGCGCTCGCCGTATAAGAGAGGCGGTTCGTGATCGCGCCTTTGAGCATCGGCCCGAGCTGGTGGCGCTGCTCGTTGAAAACGCCGAATTGCGCTGTCGTGTTGAAATTGTTGAACGCCTGAACACCGATGCGAAAATCGCCAGCGACCCTGCGGGAGATTTCCTCGCGGGTTTCAATCGAGACGCCGCTTCTTGCAAGATCGCCAATCTCTCGTCCGAAATAGAGCGCCGCGCGCAGCTTCCAGTCATCGTCGAACTCGTAACTGTTCAGCCACGCCGCACGGATGCGCCCCGGCTGGCCATCGGCTAGCGGGATGAGGCCATCGACGCGGAAGGCGCTCTCCCAGCCGCCTGACGTTTCGCTTTCGACAAATTGGCGCATGACCTCGAGCGATATCGAGCGAAATTCCAACGCTCCGCCGCCGCGTTCGCTTTGCAGGAGGACGACCCGTCCTTGCCAGCTTTCATCGAACGATTGCTGGTAATGAAGCCGGTGCGCGAACGCGCCCGGCCTGCCATCATCTCTGGTTTCGTAAGCGGCGCGATATTCAAAGGAGCGCGCGCCAGCCTTCACATCGGGATTTGCAATGCCGGCGGTGTTCTGTGCGCAAGCAGGCGCAAGAAAGCCCAGCGCGGCGGCGAGGCCGATCGCACAAGAAGTCCAATGTCTGTTGAGTCCCGACAGCATGGCGCTAGAGCGAGACTGCGCGAGCGCTCGCTGGCGCGCAGTCTTACTTTTCGTTGTCGCTGACGAGGACGGGACCGCGGGCGCCGGCGCCTTCGACATCGCGCAATACGCCGAGACGGCGCGCGACTTCGCGATAGGCTTCCGTGACGCCGCCCATATCCTTGCGGAAACGGTCCTTGTCCATGATGTCGCCGGACTCCATGTCCCAGAGGCGACAGGAATCAGGGCTGATCTCGTCGGCGACGACAATGCGCATCAGGTCGCCTTCATACTGGCGGCCGAACTCGATCTTGAAGTCGACGAGCTTGATGCCGACGCCGGTGAAGAGACCGGCGAGGAAATCGTTCACGCGCAGCGCGAGCGACATCATGTCGTCGATCTCCTGCGGCGTCGCCCAGTTGAAGGCGGTGATGTGTTCTTCCGCGACGAGCGGATCGCCGAGCGCGTCATTCTTGTAATAAAACTCGATCACCGAACGGGGCAGGGCCGCGCCGTCTTCAAGGCCGAGGCGCTTGACGATGGAACCGGCGGCGACATTGCGCACGACCACTTCGAGCGGAATGATCTCGACATGGCGGATAAGCTGCTCGCGCATGTTGAGGCGGCGGATGAAATGCGTCGGCACGCCAATGCGCTCGAGCCCGAGCATCACAAATTCGGAAATGCGGTTATTGAGGACGCCCTTGCCCTCGAGAACGGCGCGCTTCTGGTTGTTGAACGCGGTTGCGTCGTCCTTGAAATATTGGATGAGGGTGCCGGGTTCCGGCCCTTCGAACAGGATCTTGGCCTTGCCTTCGTAGATTTGCTTGCGGCGCGCCATCTCAAGGGGTTCCTTACTTAATAATATTCCGACGCCGCTGGCTCGAACAGACGGCGGAAAGAGCCTCCGCGCGACTCGCTCGGGCCGCTCCTCATCATCGCTAGCATACGGCCCGGATCGGGAGAAGCGGGGGTCATACGGCGCGCCGGCTCCCGAGGAAACCCCGGGGCGACGATTTTTCCGCCCCGCGTTGCGCGCGGGCGCGCCGCGCACTAGATAGAAATAGCTGATCATTTGGGCGGATATTTCAAGGCGTTAAGGAGAAAAGCGCGATGACCGGGTTCGACGAGCGGGAAGACAAATTTGAGAAAAAGTTCGCTCACGATGAAGAACTTCGCTTCAAGGCCGAGGCGCGCCGCAACAAGCTCCTTGGACTGTGGGCCGCGGAACTGCTTGGCCTCAAGGACGCCAAGGCCGAGGAGTATGTGCGCTCGGTGATCGCCGCCGACCTCCAGGAGAAGGGCGACGAAGACGTCTTCCGCAAGATTCGCGGCGATTTCGACGCCGCTGGCGTCGACCAGTCCGATCACCAGATCCGCCGCCACATGGATGAGTTTTTCTCCGAAGCTGTGCGGCAGCTGAAGGAAATCGGCTGACGTCAGGCCGCCTCTCGGGCGCGCAGATGGTCGATCCCTCGCTTTTCTGGCTCTTTCTGGCTGGCGCCCTGATCCTCAACATCACGCCGGGGCCTGACATGGCGTTTACGCTCGCTTCCGCGACGCGGGGCGGCGTGAAGACGGGCCTCGCCGCCGCGGCAGGCGTCGGCGCGGGCTGCGTTGGCTGGGCGGTTTTTACGGCGGCTGGCCTTGCGGCGCTTCTCGCGGCTTCGGCGCAGGCGATGACGGTCATCAAGTTCGTCGGCGGCGCCTATCTCCTCTACCTCGCCTGGCGCACCTTCGCCGCGCGGCGCGAGCTCAAGGAAGGAAAGGGCGCGGCGAGCCTTGGCGCGGCGTTCCGTTCAGGCGCGCTCACCAATCTTTTCAATCCGAAGGTCGGGCTCTTTTATCTCGCCTTCCTGCCGAGCTTCACGAACGCCGAGATCGGGCCGGTCTGGCTGCAGATCCTGACGCTTGGCGTCGTGTTCAGTTTCACCGGCTCCCTCGTTCTCGCAGGCGTTGCTTTCGCGGCGGGATCGCTTCGCGAGCGTCTCGCGCGCTCCGAGACGTTGCGCGTGAGGCTCAACACTGTCGCAGCGACGGCTTTCGCCGCGCTGGGGCTTCGCCTCGTTCTCGCGCCCGCGGAATAGTCCGCCGACTGCGCCGCAAGCTGGCATGGCCCTTTTCCTTATGCGACATCCTTCCGATCAGGGAGGATCGATCATATGGGACGCGTGAACGGCAAAAAAGTTTTCATCACCGGCGGCGCGCAAGGGCTTGGCGCGTGCTTCGGACGCATGCTGGCCGATGAGGGGGCGACCGTCTTCCTTACTGACGTCAACGCGGAAGGCGCGGAGAAGACCGCTGCGGAAATTGCAAAGAAGCATCCCGGCAAGGCGTTCTCCGCCAAGCACGATGTGACGAACAAGGATGACTGGGAAGCCGCGCTCGCCGCTGCGGACAAGGCGATGGGCGGCATCAGCGTTCTCATCAACAATGCAGGCGTCGGCGGCTGGGGATCGATCGAAACCGAAACCCTCGAAGGCTGGCGGTGGACGATGAATATCGATGTCGATGCGATCTTCACCGGCACGCAGCTCGCCATGCCTTATCTCAAGAAATCGCAGCCGGGCTCCATCATCAATATCTCTTCTGTCGCGGGCCTCATCGCGAGCGGGAACATGCTCGCTTACAACACGGCGAAGTCGGCCGTGTGGATGATGTCGAAATCGATCGCGCTTCATTGCGCCTCGGCGGGCTATGACATTCGCTGCAATTCCGTACACCCCGTTTTCACCCGCACGCCGATCATCGATCCGCTGGTCGCGATGGGCGGCGGCGGGGAGCAGGGCGAAGCGAAACTCGTTCGGCAGATTCCGCTGAAGCGCCTCGGCGAGCCCGAAGATGTCGGCTACGCCGTGCTTTATCTCGCGTCGGATGAAAGCCGTTTCGTGACGGCTGCGGAGTTCAAGATCGACGGCGGCATCACTGCGCAGTAGATCAGGGAACGCCCGGAAAGCTCGTGACCATCTCGATCTTTATGTCGGGAAAGCTCTCGACATACTGGATTTTGAAATCCGGAAAGCTGTCGACGAACTGCCATTCACCGCATTTGTCGGGGAATGAGGTGACGGCTTTCACTTTCAGGTCCGGAAAGCTCGTAACGATCTGCACTTTGATGTCCGGAAAGCTGTCGACGACCTGAACCTTGCCGTGAAGTTCGAAGCCTTTGAATGAGCAATCCGCGCCGACTTCACCGGCAAGGGCGGGCGACGAAGCGGCCGCAATTGCGAGCGCGCATAGCGATAGTCTCATGGCATTCTCCCCGATCGCAGCCCGCCAGCCTCGACAAGATTGGCGCAGGGCAGGGCGGGGATCAATAGGCGGCCATTTCGACGTTCAGTCCGCGCTGGCGCAGCGCGGCGATGACGCGGTCGAGATGTTGCCTGTCGAACGTCTCCACGGAGATGTCGATATAGGTCTTCTTCGCTGGCAGGTCGGAGAAGATCTTGTGATACGCGACCTCGATGACGTTCGCCTGTTCCGTCGCGATGATGTCGGAGATTTTCGTCAATTGTCCGGGTACGTCGAGAAGTTCGATCCGCAAGCGCGCGATGCGGCCCTGACGCACGAGATCGCGCATCAGGATCGAAGAAAGCAGGCGCGTGTCGATATTGCCGCCGCAGATGACAGTCGCGACTTTCTTGCCACGGAAGCGCTCCGGATATTCAAGGATCGCGGCGAGGCCCGCAGCGCCGGCGCCTTCCGACAGCACTTTCTGCACGTTGAGATAAAGGCTGAGGGCGCGTTCGAGCGCGCGTTCATCGACAAGCAGAATGTCGCTGACGAGATCGGCGACGATGCGCTGCGTCAGCTTGCCCGGTTCGCGCACGGCGATGCCCTCGGCGAGCGTCACGCCGCCTACTGCATTGTGCTCGTGTTTGATCGCGTTGAACATCGACGGATAGAGCTGCGCCTGCACGCCGATGATCTCGCAGGAAGAGCCCATGCGCCGCGCGGCCGCCGCAATGCCGGAAAGAAGTCCGCCGCCGCCGATCGGCGCGACGATGATGTCGATGTCCGGCTGCTCGCGCAGCATCTCGGCCGCAAGCGTTCCCTGTCCGGCGAGAACATGAGGATCGTCGAAGGGATGGACATAGACCTTGCCGTCGCGCGCGCAGATTTCCTGCGCATGTGCGTTCGCTTCGTCAAAGTCTTCGCCGTGAAGGATGACGTGGGCGCCGAGCTTCTCGGTCTGCTCGACTTTCACGTAAGGCGTCATCTCCGGCATGACGATCGTCGCGCTGACGCCGAGAAGCGTCGAATGGCGAGCAAGGCCCTGCGCGTGATTGCCTGCGGAGGCGGCGACGACGCCGCGGGCGCGTTCGGCGGCGCTCAGGCTCAGAAGTTTGGCGAGCGCCCCGCGCTCCTTGAAGGCGCCGGTGAACTGAAGGTTTTCGAACTTGACCCAGAGCTCGCAGCCCGTCAGCGCCGAAAGCTTCCCCGAATGCATGAACGGGGTGGCGGCGACATTCGCCCAGGCTGGGTCCTTGCGCCCAATAATCGCGTCGAACGTTCCCGCGGTGAGGCCGGGGACGAGGTCGAATTCGCGAGTTTGTTGCGCTGTCTTGGTCATTTCCGTCTCTTAAGCCGAACGGGGCGCAGCTATCTATCAAAATTTTGCAGGAGCGTTAGAAAGCCGCGCTCGCGACGGCGGCCGGCCGCTTGAAGCGCCCGGCTGCCGCCGCGATTATGTAGTGTCGCCGGTGCTGGGGGAGTTCGACTGGAGGTCTAGAACACAATACCTGCTTGCGGTGACAGGGGTGAGAATGTATCAGCGTATTAATACAGTCAACCCCGTTGGGCCCGGAAAAAGGGCGGCTGGCCTCAAAAGGGCGACTGGAATGGAGCGGATCGGCAAATGCGCGGACCGGGAAAGACGACGGACGAGACTATGACGGAACGGCGGGAGAAGGATGCGCAGGAGCTCTTTGCGGCGATCGCCGCCCTGCGCGACGCCGAAGAGGCCGCGCGCTTCATGCGCGACCTTGCAACGCCGGGCGAACTGCAGGCCTTCGCTGAGAGGTGGCGCATCGCGCGGCTTCTCAATGAAGGCGAGCAGTCGTACCGCGACATCGCCGCGGAGACGGGCGCCTCGACGACGACGATCGCTCGCGTCGCGCGTTTTCTGAAAGAAGAGCCCCACAAGGGCTATCGCATGATGATTGAGCGCCTCGCTGAGCTGGCGCCGAAGAAGGAAGTTGTTTGAGATGAGTGAGAAACGCCTGCGCATTGCAATCCAGAAGTCGGGGCGCCTTTCCGATGGCAGCTTCGAGCTTCTGAAAAGCTGCGGGCTGTCCATTTCGCGCGGCCGCGACAATCTCTATGGCCGCGTGCAGGAATTGCCGATTGACGTGCTGCTCGTGCGCGATGACGACATTCCGGAGTTCGTCGCGGACGGCGCGTGCGACATCGGCATCGTCGGAGAGAATGTCGCGGAGGAAGACCGGCTCGCGGCGAAACGCGAAGAGCCGGCGGTCGTCGTCATGAAGCTTGGCTTCTCCCGGTGCAAGCTGATGCTGGCCGCGCCAAAGGAATGGGCGTGGGACGGTCCGTCGCTGCTTGAAGGCAAGCGCATCGCGACGAGCTATCCGGGGCTCACCTCGCGCTTTCTCGAATTGGCGGGCGTCAAGGCGACGACGGTGATGATGAACGGCTCGGTCGAAATCGCGCCGCGCCTGCGGATCGCTGACGCCGTCTGCGATATCGTTTCAACCGGCGCGACCCTCGATGCGAACGGCCTCAAACCGGTCGCGACCGTGCTCGAATCCGAGGCTGTGCTGATCCGCAATGTCGCGACTTTCTCAGGCGAAAAGCAGCAAGTCTTCGATGCGCTCCTGAAGCGCATAGAGGGCGTCATCGCGTCGCGCGAAGCGAAATATGTGATGATGAACGCGCCGCGCTCGGCGCTTGAGGCGATCACGAAAGTGCTGCCCGGCGCAGAGGCGCCGACGGTGCTCGAGCTCGCCGGCGCCAGGGACAAGGTCGCCATTCATGCGGTCTGCCGGGAGAGCGTCTTCTGGACCACTCTCGAACAGCTCAAGAGCCTCGGCGCGAGCGCGATCCTCGTTCTGCCGATCGAAAAGATGATGGCCTGACGCCGCTTGCACGGGTTTTGATTCGCGGAAGAGCGCTCGCGATGCGCAGCACTTGCGCATCGCGAATGCGACGCAGAAGAAATAATTTTCCCCGAATGCGTTTTTTCGCGTTCAAGGGCGCCATCGCGATAACACAGTAAATATGCGGCGAAGCTTACAGTAAGGCGTAACGCGTGCGCTTCGCTCCGCGTCACGCGTACGCACGCCTTGCGCTTCTTGTCACAAAACCGAAACCGCGCTGCGTCAGTGAAGATGGCGCGCGAATACGCACGTCTTCAGTTCACGGAATAACGCTGTACGGCGACGTACGGCGTCAGGTCTTCGCGCATCTCGCGCGGGAAAGGGGATTCATGTCTAACACTTCGCTTACGATGAGCCGCCGGAGCATCTTGAGGAGCGGCGCTGCGTTCGCCGGCGTCGCTTCCCTGGCTGCGCCGTTCCGGGCTTTCGCACAGCTTCAGTCAGTCACCGGTTTTGACGCGCCGATTGCGAGCCCCTATGGCCCGCTTTCGCCGGTCAACGATCTCAACACCGGTCTTCCGCTTCTTCAGCTTCCGCCGGGCTTTTCCTATCGCTCGTTCGGCTGGAGCGGCGACATGATGAATAACGGTCAGCCGACGCCTTACAGCCATGACGGCATGTCTGTCGTCGAAGAGCGCGGGCCACTGACCATGCTCATCCGCAATCATGAGAGCTCGAATGCGCGCGACCTCACGGGTGAGCCGCTCTCCGTCATCGATGCGCGCGGCGTTTATGACGATGTTCGCGGCGACCTCGCGCCGAACGGCCTGACGGGCGGTACGACGACGCTCGTTCTGCGCAATGGCGAACTCTACAAGACGCTGCCGAGCATCGGCGGCACGATCGTCAACTGCGCCGGCGGCCCGACGCCGTGGGGCACGTGGCTCACCTGCGAAGAAACGACGACGGACCTTCGCGAACTCGGCGGCAAGAAGCACGGCTATGTCTTCGAAGTCGAGTGGAACGGCCACCCGCTTGCGGCCAAGCCGATCGTCGGCATGGGCCGCATGGCGCACGAGGCCGTCGCAGTCGATCCTTATACGGGCGACGTCTATCTCACCGAAGACCGCCGCAACGTGTCGGGTTTCTACAAATACGTTCCGAACTTCCCGCAGGCCCGCTTCGGCGCTCTTGAAAAGGGCGGCAAGCTTTATGGCGCGAAAGTCGTCGGCCAGGACAACGCCGATCTCAACGCGCCGTCCATCGGCGACAGCTACACGCTCGAGTGGGTGCTGATCGAAAATCCGGATGCGGATCCGGCGAACTACACTGACGCCATCGTTAACGATACGGCGAGCGGTCCGTTCCTGCAGGCGCGCGCCCAGGGCGGCATCCGCATGGGCCGCGGCGAAGGCATCTGGTATTCGCGCCGCGACGGCTATTTCTACTTCGTCGACACGGCGGGCGGCGTCGATGGTTCGGGCCGTCCGGGCCGCGGCCACGGTTCTGTCTGGGCGTTCGATCCGGTGCGCAATCTGCTCACCTGCATCTACACGTCGACGGAATCCGTCGCCGGCAACAACCCCGACAACATCACCGTCTCGCCGCGCGGCGGCATCGTTCTCTGCGAAGACGGCGGCGGCGTTGAGGACGAGTTTGGTTTCGGCGAGCGCATGCTCGGCCTTTCGCCGAACGGCGCGCCTTACATCCTCGCGAAGAACAACATCGTTCTCGAAGCGGCCGACATCGCGCGCGCCGGCAAGAACGCGAAGTTCATCGCGCCGAACGATTATCGCGGCATGGAGTGGTGCGGGGCGAACTTCAATTCGTCGGGCGACACGCTCTACGTGAACATCCAGACGCCGGGGATCACCTTCGCGATCCGCGGCCCGTGGACGAACGGCCCGCTCTAGGGAATGGTTTCTTCAGTTGCGTTCAACGCCCCGTGCAAGGCTTCCTTGCGCGGGGCGATTTCTTTTTTGGAGAGGATTCTGAACGCGCGTGCGATGGTGCGCGTCTCAAAACTTCGGTTGCTTGTTGATCGTGATCGTTTTCGCTTGTGCGTAACCTTTAAGGCCCGCCACGCCGTTCTCGTAGCCAATGCCGGATTCCTTGGCGCCGCCGAAGGTCTGGCCGGGGGAGTACATGTGGATTTCGTTGAGCCACACCGTGCCGGCGTCGATCTGCTCGCCGATACGCGCCACGCGCTCAAGGTCCTTTCCCCAAACTGAGGCGCCGAGTCCATAGGGCGTGTCATTTGCGCGCCTGACGACGTCGGCGTCATCGCGCCATTTTAAAACGGGGAGGATAGGGCCGAACGGCTCTTCCTGTACGATTCTGGAATCCTCAGGCGGATTGTCGACAAGGGTGACGGGGATGAACCATCCTTGCGCTGAATTGTCGATATCGCCGCCGACCGCGAAACGATAGCCGTTCTTCTTGCAGTCCTCGAAATAGTCCATCACCTTTTCGTATTGCGGCGCGTTCTGAATAGGGCCGAGTTGCGCGCCGTCTTCGGCGCCGTCGCTAACCTTTACGGTCTTCGCGTACTCAACGAGTTCTTTCAGAACATCGTCATAGATGTCTTCGTGAACGTAGAGCCGCTTCGTCGCGTTGCAGAATTGCGCATTGTTCTGGAAGGCCGCCCAGAACAATTCAGGTGCGACCGCTTTCGCATCGACATCCGGCAGAACGATCGCCGGGTCGTTCCCGCCGAGTTCGAGCGTCAGGCGTTTGAGCGTGCCAGCCGATGATTGCATGACGCGCTTGCCGGTCTCCGTATGGCCGGTGAAGGCGATCTTCGAAATTCCGGGGTGCGCGGTCATCCACTTGCCAAGGTCGTCGCCGCCGCTGACGACGTTGAAAACGCCGGCCGGCAGTTCGTCACGCATCAGTTCTCCGAGTTTCAGGGTGCAGAGCGGCGTGAAGGGGGAGGGCTTCAGCACCATGGTGTTGCCGGAGATGAGGGCGGGCGCGATTTTCCAGATCGCGAGGAGGATAGGGAAGTTCCACGGGGTGATTCCACCGACGACGCCGAGCGGCGCGAATCGCGTGACGACGCGGCGCGCGTCTGTGTCTTCGAGGATTTCGTCTGCAAGGCGTTGCTTGGCGATCTCGCGGCACCAGTGAATGGAGCCGAAAACTTCCCACTCGGCGCCAGCCTTCGGCTTTCCCTGTTCGCGCGTCAGCAAGGCCATGAACTCTGCCGCGTTCGCTTCCATAAGATCGGCCATCGCATTCAGCGCTTTTTCCCTCACTGCGTAGGGTTCTTTGCGCCAGCTCTCGAAAGCGGCGGCGGCGCCCGAGACAGCATCGTCGAGCTGTTCGCGAGAAGCGTCTGGCGCGTTTGCGAACGCGCGCCTGTTCGCCGGGTTGTAAACGGGGAAGGCGTTATTCGACGCGACGGACCGACCGTTAATGGTCATCACGAAATCACGGTCAAACTCGATCATGGCGTATCTCCCTTGTCTGCGCTTGCACGCTTGTGTCTCTTATTGTCGGCGCCGCGCGGCGAAAGGGCGTCCGCCGCGCGGCTTCAGGATATGGCGCATAGTCGGCGCGCTCAGATGTAACGGCGGTTCCTAGAACTTGAACCGTGTCGAGACGAAATATCTGCGTCCGAGATCGTAGACGCCTTCGGACATGCCGATGCCGACGGGATCGACATAGCCCGTGATGATGTAGGTCTCGTCCGTAAGGTTCCGAACGCCGCCGGTGATTCCCCAATTGCCGTCCGGCGAGTCGTAATTGAGCAGCAGGTTCACAATGTGATAGCCGGGCTGCGCGATCAGAGCAGAATTGAGCGCGTCGTTGTAGACGAGCGAGCGATAAGACCAGTCGACGCGCGGCGTGATCGAGCCGAACTCAGTCTCGAAGCGATAGGAGACGCCGACATTGGTCGTCCACTCCGGCGCATTGACGAAGCGGTTGTTCACCGTCAGGCCGATCGCGGCGGCCGCGCCGCTCACTTCCGTATACTTCGCATCGAGATAGCCGACGCCGGCCTCGACGCGGAGCGCGTCGGTGACAGCGGCTTCCATCTCCAGCTCGAAGCCTTTGATCTCGCCGCCGGCCGCGTTGCGAACGGTTGGCGCGACGCCTTCAATGACAACGACCTGAACGTCCTTGTAGTCGCCATAGAAGCCCGCGCCGTTGACACGCAGACGATTGTTGAAGCCGAAGAACTTGAACCCGGCTTCATAGTTGTCGAGCTGCTCGGGATCGAAGGTCGGAATCGCGGGAAGAGGCGGGAAGATGTTCTGTGTGAAGCCGCCGCCTTTAAGGCCCTGCGAATAAGTGGCGTAAAGCAACAGCTCATCGCTCGCCTGATAGCTGATGCTGCCCATTGGCGTGACTTTTGAGTAGTGCGTCTCCGCGGTCGACCCGACCGGCACGAGGGGCGTTCCTGCCGGAAGGCCGAGACCGAAATCGGCGAGAATGCGGAACTCGTCGCCTGCGTTGAACGTCTTCGTTTCGTCGGTCCAGCGAAGGCCGCCAGTCACCGAGAGACGGTCCGTCAGGTCGAACGTCGCCTGCGCGAAAGCGGAATAGCTCTTCGTATCGATGATCGATCCGCTGCGGAACATGGTCAGGTTGGTGTCGTTGACCTGAAGGTTCTCGCCGTCTTCGTAATAGTAATAGCCGCCGATGATCCAGTTGAGACGGTTATTGAAGCTCTCGCCCAGAACCTGCAATTCCTGCGTCACCTGCAGCGTGTTGAAGTTATCGATCGTATGGACGATGAGGTGCGGGGAGTGGTCCGCATCCGTCGCGCTGTTGGCGTCGACCGAGCGAACGGCGGTGATCGACTTGACCTCGATATTTTCCGCAGGGTTCCAATCGAATGTCGCTGACGCGCCCCAGAGCGTCAGCTCTGACTGCGGCTCGAACGGACGGCCCTGAACAGCTTCGATGATCGCCTGATGCGAATCCGGCGTCTGGAAAGTCGAGCCTGACTTGAACTTGCCGAGCACCCATTGCTGGTTGAAGCAGCGCGTGTCTGTGAGATAGGCGGCGTTAGTCGGGTCGCCGCAAATCGCCGGCGCGCCGGAGAAGAAGAAATTATGCGCTTCGCCGAAGGCCGAACCGGGGAAGTAGCCGATGAGAACGTTCGAACCCGACGGCGAACGGTCGATCGTCGCATCGCCCGTAAGAGACAAGGTGAGATTGCTCGTGAGGTCGGCGTCGATTTGCGCTCTCGTGCTGAAGGCTTTCCGCTCGCCAAGGTCCGGCGCGTCCGGCCCAACGCCTTCGACCGTGTTGTCGCGATAGCGGTACATGGCCGAAAGCCCGGCGCGAATGCTCTCGCTCAAGGGGCCGCTGACGCTCGCGCGAACGCGCGTATCCCAGTTCGAGCCGGATTCGGCGCTGACGCGGCCTTCGAAGTGATCGCTCGGGCGCCGTGTCGTGATGTTGAGCGCGCCGCCGACGGTGTTCCGCCCGAACAGCGTCCCTTGCGGTCCGCGCAGCACCTCGACGCGCTCGATATCGATGAGTTCAAGCGTCTGCCCGACAGAGCGGCTGAGATAGACGCCGTCTACATAAACGCCGACGCCGGGATCGACCGCCAACTGAATATCGTTTTGCCCGATGCCGCGAATGAAGACGGCGGCGTTTACGTTGCTGCCCGAGAAGGGAACGTTCGTATCGAAGTTGAGGTTCGGCGCAAACGACGCAATCTCCGAAAGGTCGTTGATAGCGCGCCGTTCAAGCGCTTCCGCCGTGAAGGCGGTGATCGAAATTGGCGTCGCCTCAAGAGTTTCCTCACGCCGGCGAGCCGTGACGACCAGCTGGTCAAGGCCTTGCTCCTGCGCGAACACAGGCGCGCTATAGTCTGCGACGAGCGCCGCCGCCAGGCTTCCCGCGAAGCCGTAAATCAGTCTTTCCTTTTTCATAGCCCTACTACCCCTCCGTTTGCACACTTGTTGTTCATGCTTCTTCCGCAAGGCGCAGGATGGTGCGCCTTACGTCAGCGATCCGCGCGCGATAGGCGGCGCTGTTCTTGTCATCCGTTCTCAGATGAACCATCAGGCCATCGATGATCGCCGCGATCTGCATCGCGCGATCGCGGCGTTTCGCGGCCGACATTGACGGATTGAGAGCGGCGATGTGCTGCTCCATCGCTTCGCGATGGTGCGCGTGCATCGATTCGATTTCCGCTTTCGCCGCTGGATTGCGCAGCGACAGAACCCAGAATTCAAAGAAGAAAGCTCGGCTTTCCCAGCGCGTACCGTCTTCGAGGAGAAAGTCGAGCACCGCTTCGAAACGGCGGCGCGGGTCCTCCGGAAGATCGACCATCACGCGCTCGTAATTCGCATCGTAAGTGTCGGATGCGTATCTGAACAAGCCATTGAGCAGCGCCTCCCGAGTCGCAAAGAAATGTTGAAGATGTCCGAGGGCGATTCCCGATTCCTGCGCGACCTTCCGCATGCTGAGGCCTGCGTGACCGTCACGCACGAGAATGGTGCGCGCTGTTTCGAGTATCTGTTCGACGCGAAGCTGCCCCGTCGCCGAGCCCGCAATGACGGGGGCGGGGCGCTTGGCCCTGGCGCTCATGGTTGTTGCAGTTGTTTTTGGTTGGGCGAGCGCGGTTCTTCGCGGCATTATATCCCTCAAATGGTGAATCTCTACTCGCATTACTCTGCAAGAAGAGATGAATCCGTCTGTCTACAAATCGAATGACTGCTGCTTCCTGAAGCATTCGTCGCAGGGGCGGGCAGTGACCTCGACTTGACAATCTAGTTCACGTGACCTAACGCTAGGTCAGGTGAACTATTCTGTCAAGTTTGCGGTTTTCACGAGCTTGATCTTGCGCAAAAGGCGCGAAGGATAGGGCGCGCATATAGTCAGAAGCCGGAGCGAATAAGCATGAAGCTGACCGGGTACACCGACAGATGGAGCGTCAGGCCGGGCGAGCGGATTCGCTGCTATGTGAGCAGCGAACTGCCCGCTTATCGGGTTCAACTCGTCAAGCTCATTCACGGCGATGCGAATCCCAAGGGACCGGGCGTCAAAGAGACGGTGATAGAATCGCCCGTTTCGGGTGAGTATCGCGGCCGCGTGCAGGAGATTTATCCGGGCTCTTATATTCGTATTGATGATACGGCGAGGCTTGATGCGGGCGGGGCGTTCACCTTCGCCGCCTGGATCAAACCGACAGCGCCGCAGCTTGGCCGTCAGGCTATCTTTTCTCAGCACGCGGGCGGCGAGGGATATTCGCTCGCAATCAACGAAACACTGGGGCTCGAATTCTCAACGGGTGAGGGCGCGCAATCGAAGATCGAGCTTCCCGAGCGCATTCGCACTGATCAGTGGCAATTCATCTGCCTTGTCGTCGATGCGAAGAAGGGCGAAGCGAAACTCACTCATCGGCTGACGAAGTTTTCGCCATGCGTTGAGGAAGAAAGCGCCGCCAAAGGCGCCGTCCGTGCGGGCGTATCGAAAGCCAGCGGCGGCGTCATGCTGATCGGGGCGGGAAGACTTGTCGACGATCCGTCCCGAGAGGGCGCGCTCGACTGCTTCAACGGCAAAATTGGCGAGCCGAAGCTTTTCGCTGGCGCGCTTTCCGGCGATGAAATCGATGCTCTTTTCAAAGGCGGCATGCCGAAGGCGGAGCTGGTCGCCGATTGGGACTTTTCGTTCGAACCGGCGGGCAAGAAGATTCCGAACCGCGCAGGGCGCGGATTTGAGGGGCGTGTCATCAATCGGCCGCTCCGTGCGGTCAATGGTCCGAAGTGGACGGGTCATGTCCATCGTTATTTTGAAGCGCCGGAACAGTACGAAGCCATTCACTTCCATGATGACGATCTTGAAGACGCCCGCTGGGAGGAAGATTTCGCTTTCACCGCGCCGAGTGACCTCAAGAGCGGCGTCTATGCGTTCAAGCTGACGGGAGAGGATGGGGCGAGGGACTATCTTCCCTTCGTCGTTTGTCCGCCAAAAGGAAAAGCGACGGCGCAGATAGCGGTGCTTCTGCCGACGCTCAGCTATATCGCCTATGGAAACGAATCGATTGCAGGCCTTGAGCAATTGAGCTGTATGACGCCGCTTCAGGATCCGCAACTCCACGCGGATGAATATTCCTATCTCAAAAAATACAGCCTGCGGAGCACCTATGATCGGCACAATGATGGAAGCGGCATGGCGCATGTGTCGATGCTGCGTCCGGTGCTGACGTCCTTCCGGCCTTATCATCGCTGCCGCAGTTTCGATGCGCCACATCAGTTCTCGGCGGATCTTCATCTGATCGACTGGCTTGAGGAGAAGGGCGTCTCCTACGACGTAATCACCGATCACGAGCTTCATCGTGAGGGCGTCGACATCCTCAAGCCTTACTCGGCGATTCTAAGCGGCACCCATGCAGAATATTGGAGCATGGCGATGCGCGATGCGCTTGATGGGTATCTCGCCGACGGCGGGCGCCTCATCTGGCTGTCTGGCAATGGCCTTTATTGGTTGATGGAGCTCGACGCTGAAACACAGACGGTTTGCGAACTGCGCCGCGTCACCGGGACCAGCACCTGGCAACCCGAACCCGGGGACGGATACATGGCGTTCGGCGGCGAGCTTGGCGGAACGTGGGATGGGCGCGGCCAGCAGACGGCGCGGACGATCGGCACCAAGACGACCGGCGTCGGATTCGATCGGGGCCGTCCTTACAAGCGAACGCCGGCATCGAACGATCCGCGCTGCTCATTCATCTTCGATGGCGTCGGCGATGAACTGATCGGCGATTTTCCGGTGCTGATGATGAATCACGGCGTTGCAAGCTTTGAGATCGATCGGGCGGATTGTTTAAAAGGAACGCCTGCGCATGCGCTCGTCGTCGCTTCGGCTGGCGGCTATAGCGACCGCTATCAGGCGCCGATGGAAGATGTGTTTCCGTTCGTTCCCTATCAGAGCGGCATGTTCAATCCGAACATTCGCGCCGACATGGTGTTCTTCGAGACGCCGAATGACGGAGCGGTCTTCAATGTCGGCGCTGTGAGCTTCTGCACTGGGCTTTCCTACAACAACTACGACAACAATGTTTCCAGAATTCTAGAGAACGTCGTTCGCCGTTTCGCTCGTCCGGGATCGCTGACAGGCGGCAAGTGAATCAAACAAATCAGAAAGTAAATTCAGAGGAGCCTATCATGTCCGAAGTTCGTTTCGCCGTTCAATCTCTGGCGGAGGACGCTGAACTTTGCTGGCGCGATCTGCAGCGCCGCGGGCTTGAGCGCAATATCGCCGAACTCGCCGTCCTCGGTTATACGGTCGTCACGCCGGAGCAGGTCGCCGGCGGCGAAGACGTGACGATCGCACGCGACGAATTGATCGCGCTCGCCAAAGCGGCCGGCGCGGAATCGACGGACTTCACGACCTACGAAGAAGGGCTCTCCTTCGAGCTTTATCACCTCGTCAAGCAAGGGCGAGTGTTCGAGCGCTGGCTTCTCAACCCGACAATTCTCGCTCTCGGTCGTTATCTCCTCGGCTCACGGATGATCCTTAATAATAGTCTGGGCTATGTGAAAGCGAAGACGGACAAATATCTCGCGGTCCATTCCGACTCGCTCATGGTGCCGGATCCGCTCCCGGAATATCTGCACCTCGTCAATTTCACGATCGCCCTGACGGATTATACGCTTGAAGGCGGATGCATTGGCATCGTGCCGGGCAGCCATCGCCTGCGCCGTCACCCGAGCGCGGCGGAAGAACGGCTTTACGCCGCCATGAAACCGATCGAATGTCCGGCCGGCTCCGTCATCGTCATCCCTGGCAACACCTGGCACGGCGCCTTTCCAAAGTCGAACAGCGGGCTGCGCGTCACGCTTGTTCAGGCCTATAGCCGGCAATATTTCACGCCGTCGGTCACGCATCGGATCGACGAGGAGATCATCAACCGCAACCCGCCGGAATTCGCACAGTTACTCGGGCGGAAACTCTTCACAAATTTTGATGAGAAGGGGCTCAATCTCGATAATTTCGCGCACGCCTATATGTCGCAAAAATCGCATTACGCGTGAGGCCCGAGATGAGCGATCAGATTTCTGCGAACAAGGAAGTCGTTCTTGCGACTTTGAAAGCGCTGGCTGATGCGGATTATCCGCGCATGCTCAGCTATTGTGATGACGATATTCAGTTCTACGTCATCGGCACGACGAAATATTCAGGGCTCTTCGCCGGGAAAGAAACGTTCTGGACGAAGCTTTTGAAGCCTCTCACCGATCAGATCGGCGAGGGCGGGTTTTCCGAAGAGATCATCACGGTCGTCGGCGAAGGCGACATTGTGGTGACTGAGAGCCGCGGTCATGAAGTGACGACGAGCGGCGTCGAATACAATAACGAGTACGCCTTCGTTTATCGCCTGCGCGCCGGGAAGATCCTTGAGTGGCGCTGCTATCTCGACACGATGCTTCTCGACGCGGCGCATGAATAGGACTGCGCGGGCCTGACCATGGTCGCGGGAAGGAACACCGTCTTTCCGGAAACGCTCGACTATCTGCCCCAGACGGCGCGCGTCTGGGGGGCGAAGCCTGCGCTGCATTTCGAAGGCCAATCGACATCTTACGCTGATCTCGATTTGCGCGTCAGGCTCGGCGCTCTGCGCCTTGCGGGGCTCGGGTGAGACCCGGAAAGTGCGTCGTTCTCTGTGCGGAGAATTCACCCGACTGGATCGTTTCCTATTTCTCCGTGCTTCGGCTTGGCGCTGTCATCGCGCCGGTCAACCTCATGCTAACGGCGGAAGAGATCGACTATGTCGCGCGCGACTGCGCGGCGCAGGCGGTTATCACGGGTGGAGAGAAGGCGGCGCGTCTACGCGAGAACTTCTCCGACGCCGCGCCGTTGATCCTCGATGTTAAGGTGGCTGGCGCGGCGAAAGAAGCGGCCGGTGACGTCGCGTTGGAAAGCGCTGGCCGCTCTCCCCACGATCTCTCAACGGTCTGTTACACGTCGGGAACGACGGGCCATCCGAAGGGCGCGATGCTCTCGCACCGCGCTGTCCTCATGAATGCGGCGATGACCGCGCTCACGCATGGGCGCACGAAAGACGATGTGACCGTGAGCGCATTGCCGCTCTCGCATGTCTACGGAAACATCGTCATGCATTCGACGTTTCTGTCGGGCGGCGCGCTGTCGCTTCATCGCCGTTTCGACACCGCCGCTATTCTCGAGGATATCGCCGTAAAGCGCGCGACCATGCTCGAGGGTGTGCCGACGATGTATCACTATCTTCTGGCCGACCCGGCGATTGAACGGACGGATACGTCTTCGCTCCGGCGCTGCACGGTCGGCGGGCAGGGCATGCCCGTCAACAAGATGGAAGAAGTCCAGGAGAAGCTTGGATGCCGGCTGCTTGAACTCTGGGGGATGACGGAGATTGCGGGGCTTGGCAGCACGCATCCGATGCTGGCGCCGCCGCGCCTCGGTTCGATTGGCGCGCCATTGCCGTTCACCGAGATGGCGGTGCGCTCGCTCGATAATCCTTCTCTGGAAGCGCCGCGCGGCGAAATCGGCGAGCTTGTCGTGCGCGGGCCGACCGTGATGATGGGCTATCTCGGCAAGGAAGAGGCGACAGCGGAAGTTCTGGAGCCTGACGGCTGGCTGAAGACCGGCGACCTCGCCAAGCGCGATGAAGACGGGTTCTTCCAGATTGTCGACCGGAAGAAGGATATGATCCTCACGGCCGGCTTCAACATCTATCCGGCTGAGATTGAACGCGTGATCAGCGAACACCCGGCTGTCGCAATCGTCGCTGTCGCGGGCGTTCCCGATGAGGCCAAGGGCGAACTCGCCAAGGCTTATATCGTTCTCAAGGCTGGCGCATCAGCGAATGCTGAAGAGATCGACGCTCATTGCCGGGCCCATCTCGCCGCCTACAAGCGCCCGCGGCTATTCCAGTTTGTCGCCGACCTGCCGAAGACGAGTTCCGGCAAGGTCATGCGCCGGCGCCTGCGCGAGCTGGACGGTTCGGGCCGCTAAGCGCGAACCGGCCCTTTGGAGAAAAGGGCGCTTTCCCAAAATGACTGGAACGGCTTGAAAACTGGTGCTGCGAGAGAGGATTGAACTCTCGACCTCTCCCTTACCAAGGGAGTGCTCTACCACTGAGCTACCGCAGCTTTTCTTCCCCGAAGCGAAGTCTCCTCAAGGGAGAGGCGGGGGTATAGCGTGGGCTGGCGGGGATGAAAAGCGGATGCGGGGCCGGAAATCGCCGGAGTTCAACCCGAAACGCCGAAAAGGGTGAGAATTTCTTCGCCGACGCGCTTCGGCTTTCGGGTGCGGGCGTCGAGGAGGCACCAGTCGGTGAGAACCTTGGCGCAGGGCCGGGCCGCGCCCGGCTTCCTGATGTCGATATGGCGCTCGAAACGGGGCCCGGAGGCGCGGCCGAGCCAGGTGCGCACTTCGACCGTTTCGCCGGGAAGGACCGGGTCGCGATAGTCGATCTCGTGGCGCAGGACGACCCAGATGAGGTCGCCCCGCATCGTCTCGCTCGTCATGGCGCGCCAGTGGGCGACGGCGACTTCCTGCGCCCAGACGAGGTAAACGGCGTTATTCACATGGCCAAGCTCGTCGATCTCGGAGGGCAGGGCGACCCGCGTTTGCAGCGCCGCCGTCTCGAAGGAGGACGCGCCGACAAGATTTCCGCCGATTTGAGGGGCTTTAGCCATGGCCCTTCCTAGCAAAGGGCGGGGGCGCCCGTCGCCGAGCTTTCGCAGTTGACGGGGGCGGCGGGTCCCTTAAGTTCCGCCGCCATGGCTGAAACCGACGAGGATCGCGGTAACGGACAGTCGGCGCCGCGCGGCCCCGGGTCCGCCGCAAAATCGACCAACGCCCGCGACAAAGCGGAAAAACGCGCCGACCGCGAAGCACGGCTCGCGGATGCGCTGCGCGCTAATTTGCGCCGCCGGAAGGCGGACAGGAAAGAAAAGGCCTAGATGGATAAACTGGCTATCATTGGCGGGCGCCCGCTTTTCGGCGAAATCGCCATCAGCGGCGCGAAGAACTCCGCCCTCAAAGTCATGGCGGCGACGCTGCTGACCGACGGCGTGCTGACGATCAGCAACATGCCGCGCCTCGCTGACGTCGACATGATGCTTCGCCTTCTGATGCAGCATGGCGCGGATGCGAAGTTCGAAGGCTCGGTGCTGACGCTTCACGCCAAGGACATCGTCTCGACCGAGGCGCCATACGATCTCGTCCGCAAGATGCGCGCTTCATTCAACGTTCTTGGGCCGCTCCTTGCGCGCGAAGGCAAGGCGAAGGTCTCGCTGCCCGGCGGTTGCGCCATTGGCGCGCGCCCTGTCGATCTGCACTTGAAAGCGCTGACTGCGATGGGCGCGGAGATTGAACTCGACGAAGGTTATGTGATCGCCGCTGCGCCCAACGGGCTTCACGGCGCGAAGATCGATTTTCCGTTCGTTTCCGTCGGCGCGACCGAACATACGATGCTCGCGGCGACGCTCGCGAAAGGCGAGACCGTCATCCACAACGCCGCGCGCGAACCGGAGATCGCAGATCTCGCGGACTGTCTCACGGCGATGGGCGCGAAGATCGAAGGAGCGGGCGAGTCGACGATTCATATTCAGGGCGTCGGCGCGCTTCATGGCGGCGAGCATTCCGTGCTGCCGGACCGGATCGAGACTGGTTCGTACGCGATGGCGCCCGGCGTTGCAGGCGGCGAGCTGTTTCTCAGGCACGCGCGGCTCGATCTTCTCGGCGCGGCGGTGGGCGCGCTTGAGGAAGCCGGGATTCGCCTTGAGCAGCAGGAGGGCGGGATTCGCGTTCGCCGCGAGGGGGACCGTTGCCGCGCGGTGAACGTCCTGACCCAGCCATTTCCGGGATTTCCGACGGACCTTCAGGCGCAGTTCATGGCGCTGATGGCGACGGCCGACGGCGTTTCCGCGATTAAAGAGACGATCTTCGAAGGGCGTTTCATGCACGCGCCGGAATTCGCGCGCATGGGCGCCAATATATCCGTGGACGGACAGACGGCGACCGTGCGCGGCGTCAAGCGCCTCAAGGGCGCGCAAGTGATGGCGACGGATCTTCGCGCGTCGATGGGCCTTGTCCTCGCCGGCCTCGGCGCGGAAGGGCAGACCATCGTCAACCGTGTCTATCATCTTGACCGCGGCTTTGAACGGCTGGAAGAAAAACTGATCCAGTGCGGCGCGCTCATCGAGCGCATCAAGGAATAGGCCCTCGTGACGGACCTCAGAAATTATAAGCCCCTGCGGCTGATGGCGGCGGATGCGGATGACCTGAAAGTCATCTCTGCCTGCCTGCAGGATGCTGTCGCCAAGGTCGGCGATTTCGCCTACCTGCCTGGCGCGCGGCGTTTCGCTTTCGTTGCGAACCGGTTTCTGTGGGAAGCGGGCGGCGACAAGCGGGCGGGGCCTTTCTGGCGCGCGCGGGCCGGCGCCCATTTCGACGATGTACGCTCGGTCAAACGCCTCAACCTGCGCACAGAGCCGAAGGATGCGGTGGTCGAGCTCCTGTCGATCCGTTTTGAGCCCGGCGAGGACGGAGCGGGCGCGGTCATCCTGGACTTCGCCGGGGGCGGCGCGATCCGTCTCGACGTAGACGCGATCAACGCGGAATTGCATGATATCTCCGAACCGTGGCGGACGCAGTCCAAACCAACGCACGCCGACTAGCGGCCGGTTCTTTTAGCGAGACCATCATGGCCCAGCGCCTCAACAGTTCCGATCCGGATTTCGCGGCGAAGTTCAAGGAATTCGCCAACGCCCCGCGCGAAGGCGCGAGCGAAGTCGGCGCCACTGTCGCCGATATCATCGCCGCCGTGCGCGAGCGGGGCGAGGCCGCCCTCCAGCACTACACGAAGGAATTCGACAAGTTTCATCTGACGGATGAAAATATCGCGATCTCCGAAGAGGAGTGCGCGGCGGCTGAAGCGGCGTGCGATCCGGAAGCGCTGAAGGCGCTCGCCTTCGCAGCGGAGCGCATTCGCGCCTATCACGAAAAGCAGCGCCCGGAAGACATTCTCTATACGGATGATGCTGGCGTGACACTCGGCTGGCGGTGGACGCCGGTCGAGGCGGCGGGGCTCTATGCGCCGGGCGGGCTTGCGGCCTATCCGTCGAGCGTTCTGATGAACGCCATTCCGGCGAAGGTTGCGGGCGTCAAGCGGCTTTGCCTCTGCGTGCCGACGCCGGGCGGTCACGCGAATCCGCTCGTGCTCGCCGCAGCGCGCATTTCAGGCGTCGACGAGATCTATCGCATCGGCGGCGCGCAGGCGATTGCAGCGATGGCCTATGGCGCAGGGCCGATCGAGCCTGTCGACGTCATCGTGGGTCCGGGCAACGCCTATGTCGCGGAGGCGAAACGGCAGGTGTTCGGACAAGTCGGCATCGATGCGATCGCCGGGCCTTCGGAAATTCTTGTCGTCGCCGACAAACACAATGATCCGGCGTGGATCGCCGCCGATCTCTTGAGCCAGGCCGAGCACGATCCGTCTTCGCAAGCCGTGCTCATCACGGATGACGCGGCGTTCGCGGATGCAGTCGAGCAGGCGGTGGAAGACCAGATCGACGTTTCGCCGCGCAAGAAGATTGCGGCGGCGGCTTGGGAAGACAATTCGGCGATCATCGTCGTCGCTTCGCTCGACGCCGCGCCCGGTCTTGTCGATCAGATCGCGCCGGAGCATCTCGAACTCGCTGTCGAGAATCCGCAAGCGCTCGCTGCAAAGGTGCGCCATGCCGGAGCGATCTTCCTAGGGCGTTTTGCACCGGAAGCGATCGGCGATTATGTCGCCGGGCCCGACCACGTGTTGCCGACCGCGCGCGCGGCGCGCCACGCTTCAGGCCTTTCCGTGCTGCACTTCATGAAGCGCACCTCGATCATCGGCTGCGATGAAAAAGCGCTCGCGGCGATCGGTCCGGCTGCGGCGAAACTCGCAGACGCCGAAGGCCTGCCTAACCATGCGGCGTCTATTCGCCTGCGGCTCGGCAGCGAATAAGCATCTTCCGTAGCATCAGGAAGAACGCGCATTTACAGTGAAATCATTGCGCGGCCTTCATGGCGCGGTCGACGAGGAAGGCGTGTATTGCTTCGACTTCTTCGTCCGTGAAATGAACAAACCTGTCGCGCGCGACGTCGTCCATGAGTTCCAGATCACGCCCGCCGAGCGGTTCGCCCGTACGCAAAAGATGTGCGAAAGCGTCTGACGGATAGGCGGCGGCGATTGTCAGATCGGGCGGAAGCCCGGGGCCCGGTCCTTCGGGAGCGCCTTCGAAGTTAATGCCATGGCATTCGCTGCAGGCGATGCGGGCGAGATATTCGCCGAGCTCGAGCTGGTTTGAAAAATCATAGATGCGCTGCGGCGCATTGTGATCGATTGTCGAGGCTTCAGGCGGGTACAGTCCCTGAAGGAATTCTATCCGGCCCAAAATCCATGTTTCCGATCGGGGCAGGCGCTCCCCCTTATCGGGCATTGTACGGATGTAAGAGATGATGGCCGACAGGTCTTCGTGGCGCATGTCGTAGAAGGCCGGCGACGGCATGCCGATGACGCTGCGTCCGTTCGGCTTGACGCCATGCCGGATGGAGCGAGCGAAGTCTTCATCGCTATACGTCGCCGCCAGGCGAGGGAGATTCGCGGTCGTCATGCGATAGACGAAGCGCGCCTCGCCGAAGAGCTTGCCGTTGAGGTCCGCGCTATGACATCCGCGGCAGCCAGCGACTTCGCTCATCCTTCGCCCGTGATCGATGACCGCTGCGTCTGTCGAATGAGTGATCGAGATCGCGGGGACCGAGTATTTCCGCGCGATGATTCGCTCGCCCAGCAGCCAGACCGCCGCATAGCTCGCCAGAGCGAGCCCGCCCAGCGCGGCGGCCGTGATGGCCGCAATCTTCAGTGGCTTCATGACAGCTCCCCCGAACCGAAGGCCCCAGGGTATCCCGGAACCGGGGCGCCGGATAGCTGGCCACGGAGTGTGACGGCGGGCGTGACGGCGGGGCCTGACGCGGCTAGAACCGGTCCCGATCGATCAGGGGCCCCATGACCGGCGAGACCGAGAGCGCAAACCCGATGCGAATCGTCAAGATCGAGCTTGACGAGCGCAGCCTTGCGCGCGCGACCGCCGATATCGAGCACGAACGAAAAGTCGCCGTGTACGATCTGCTCGAGGAGAATTGCTTTGAGCCGGTCGGCGCGGGCGAGGGCCCGTTCGAGCTGCGCCTGTCGATCGTCGAGCGCCGGCTCGTTTTCGAAGTGCGGCGCGAAGGCGGCGAGCCGGTGGGGCAGGTGCATCTGTCGATGACGCCCTTCCGCAAGATCATCAAAGACTACTTCATGCTGTGCGAGAGCTATTACGACGCGATCCGCAACGCCGCGCCGGCGCAGATCGAGACTGTCGATATGGCGCGCCGCTCCATGCACAATGAAGGGTCCGACATTCTGCGCGAGCGCCTGCAGGACAAGATCCACCTCGATGAAAACACGGCGCGCCGCCTTTTCACGCTCATCTGCAGTTTCCACCTTCGTTAGGCCCGTTCATGGTCAAGTCAGTTCTCTTCGCCTGCAATCTCAACTCCGTGCGCTCGCCGATGGCCGCCGCGATTCTGCGCGCCAGGGCGGGCGAGACGCTCAGGGTCGATTCGGCGGGCGTCTATGAAGGCGGGCTCGACCCGTTCATTGAGGCTGTGCTTGGGGAAATCGGCGTCTCATTGGCTGAGCACGAGCCGAAGGCGATGAATGCGCTCGATCTTTCGAAATTCGACCTCGCCATCGCGTTGACGCCGGAAGCGGCCGCCGAAGCGCGCCGTTTCCTGCCGCGGGAGCGCGTCGAATTCTGGGATATCGAGAATCCGTCTGACATTCGCGGGGGGCGCGATCAGCTGATGGCGGCCTATCGGGGCGTCCGTGAGGACCTTGAGGCCCGGCTTAAGGCCCGATTTCCCGAGATTTATCAAAAGCCTTGATTTTATTGGGCGGCGCGACCATTTTCCCGCAACGCCGATCCGGGGGCCAGCAGGCTTGCCTGAAAGGGAAGAGGATCGCCTGATCTGAGGAGCGAATGGCGAAAGAAGAACTATTGGAATTCGAAGGCGTCGTGGAAGAACTGCTTCCCAACGCGACCTTTCGGGTTCGACTCGAAAATGGCCACGAGATCATCGCCCATACGGCGGGCAAGATGCGCAAAAACCGCATCCGCGTGCTCGCCGGGGATAAGGTCCTCATTGAAATGTCGCCCTACGATCTGACGAAGGGGCGCGTCACCTACCGATTCAAATAATCCGGTCGGCGATGAAGCCGCCGCTCATCCTCGCCAGCGCCAGCCCGAGACGGCGGGCGCTTCTCGCGCAGATCGGCGTGACGCCGGATCGCATCGTCACTTCAGGCGTTGATGAAGCCGAATATCCGGGCGAGCTCGCTGCGGATGTCGCGGGGCGTCTTGCTTCTGAGAAGGCGGCCTCCGTCGCTGCGGAAAATCCGGGCGCGCTCGTGCTCGCCGCTGACACAGTCGTTGGCGTCGGGCGGCGCATTCTGCCGAAAGCGGAAGATGAAGCGACGGCGCGCGCCTGTCTCGACCTTCTCTCTGGCCGCGCGCACCGGGTCTATACGGGCGTCGCGCTTGCCGGCCCGGGCGATGAGCGCCGCCTTCGCGTTGTCGAGACGCGCGTGAAGGTGAAGCGCCTCACGCCCTCCGACATCGATCGTTATGTCGCGAGCGGCGAGTGGAACGGCAAGGCCGGCGGCTATGGAATCCAGGGCGCGTTCGAAGCCCATGTGATCAAGATCATTGGCTCCTATTCGAACATTGTCGGCCTGCCGCTTTATGAAACGGCGTGTCTGCTCGAGGGCGCCGGCTGGCGGGCGTCGTGACGCGCGTTCTCTACATTGAATGCGGTGCGGCCGAGACGCGAAGCGCGTTCATCATTGATGATGTCGTGATGCGCCTGTGGTTCGCGCCGGCGCGCGGCGATGAAACGCTGCCGCGCCCCGCAGAAGCCGGCGACGTTTATCTCGGCCGCGTGCGGACGATTTCGAAATCACTGAATGCGGCTTATGTCGACATCGGTGAGGCGGATGACGCCTTTCTGCAACTGAAGAAGGGCGAAAAAGCGCCAGTGGAAGGCGCGCGCGTCGTCGTTTCGGTGAAGCGGCCTGCGCTTGGCGCAAAAGGCGCGCTCCTTACGCTCAGAACGCCAAGCGGATCGCCCAGCGCAGAAGAAGAACTCGCCGCACGGGCGGATTCGCTCGCGGCGCCGGCGCGTCTCGCCGGCGGCGAGGATGCAACGCTCGCCGCATTTCGCTCCATCAAGCCGGCGGCGGTTGATGAGATCGTCATCGACTCCGTCGAAGCGGCGGGCGCGCTGCGGACCTTTCTCGCTGCCGCGGGCGCCAAGGCGCCGAAGCTTGTCACCGCGCCGGTATCCTTCCGCGATCTCGGCGTCGACGAGGCGATTGAAGTCGCGCTAGAGCGTTTCGTCTCGCTCGACGGCGGCGCGCGCCTCACTTTCGATGAGACCGAAGCAATGACGGTCGTCGATATCGACAGCGCTGGCGCGTCGAACGCCAATGACAGGATCAACCTTGCGGCGGCGAGGGCGCTCTTTCCGGAGCTTTCGAGGCGCGGGGCGGGCGGGCGCATTCTCGTTGACTTCCTGCCGCCTTCGGGCGCCAAGGCGCGCGCATCGCTCTTCGATTTCCTCGCGAGCGCCGCCAAGGGCGCTTTCCCGGGGCGCGCAGGAAAACTCTCCGTAGACGGCGTATTCGATTTTAATGCGCCGCGTGAGGCGCCGACTCTGCTTGAGCGTGCAAGCGAGACTGTGACCCGAAAAGGGTGGATCCGCGAGGGCAGGCGCCTGTCGACGGACTGGCTCGCGAAGGCGGCGATCCGAGCGCTTGAGAACGCTCTCGCGACGCGACCTTCTGCAAGGCTCCGCCTTCTCTGCGGGGCGGCGCTTGGCGCTTATCTTGGCGAACGCCCGCAATGGCGCGAGCGGCTCGCCGCGCGTTTCGGCGCGCGGTTTGATATTGTCGACGACGCAGACTTGGAGGAGCGCAGCTTCGATGTCTCCGAAATCCGATAAGCCGGCGCCGCAACCGGGCGCCAAAGCCGCAGAGTGCCCCATCTGCGGCAAGCCGGCCGCGCCTGACTATGCGCCGTTCTGCTCGAAGCGCTGCGCCGATATCGATCTCCATCGCTGGCTTTCGGGCAGCTACGCTATTCCCGCCGTCGAGGATGACGGCGATATCGACGATGGCGGTGAGGGCGAGTAAAGCCCTTCAACTTGCGTGATCATTGGCGCGACCTTAGTCTCCTCTGGAGTAGAGGGGGCGGTTATGCTGGGGCGTTCAAGTAAAAAACGAATAATCTTGCCGATTGGCGCGGCGCTGCTGGCGTTCTCATTCGCCCTGCCGGTCGCCGCCGCAGCCGATTATGCGGAGGAATACCGCCAATATAACGAGGCGCTCGCCGTGGGCGATCAGGATGCGGCGACGGTTCACGCGCTCGCCGCTTGGAAGGGCGCCGAAGCGGCGTTGGGTGATCATAGAACCACAGCGATCCTCGCTTATAATTACGGTCAGCAAGTTCTTTTCGAGGCGCCGTCCGAAGCGCTTCCGGCGCTGCAGCGTGCGAAGGAATTGCTGGATTCAGGCGTTGCGGCGCTGCCGGTTGAAGATCTCGATGTCTATCTCGCCTATGCGGTCATGGTGACAGGCGGAGGAAGAAAGTCCGACGCTGAAGCGTTGCGTGCAGCGCTGGCGGCGCGGGATAGCGCGGGGATTCCGCCGGCCTATGAGATTGCGCGCATTTGGCTGGAGCTTTCGCTGAACGACGTAGGAAGGAGTAAGCTTTCCGAAGCGATCAGCGGCGCCGCGCGCGCCGAGAGGATGTTCGCCGAAACGGCGCCGCAGGCCTATCGCCAGAGAGGCCTTGCGATCATGGTGCAGGGAATGTCGAAGCTAATTCCCGAGCCGCGCAGTAGTTTGACGATAAAGGCGGCGCATGCAGATTTTCTACGGGCGTGGAGATTGTTCCCTACACAGAAGGATATCGATACGTTCGATTCTGTTTTCGCCAAAATTATCGCCTGGGATTACGCAGCGCACGTCGCCTACGTAAACTTGAGATACGATGAATCGTTGACGCCAGGAGACGTGCTTCCGCACACGTTCTCCAATCTTCCGCCGATACTGGAGAATTCGACGTGGGAGAAGCAATGCGCGCATTTGTGGGAAGAACGCAAACCGCCGAAATATCCCAGAGAGGCCTTGAGGCGTGGCTCTCTTGGGTCCGTCTTCATAGGATATCACCTGACCGAAGATGGCCGCGTAAGGGACGCAAGAGTCCTCGCGGAAGTTCCGAGCGGGAAGTTTGCCGCGGCAGTTTTGAAATCCATGCAGGAATGGCGGCATGTCCTGCCAATGGATACGCGGCCGGAGTGCATGCTCAACCAAGTCAATTACTTCACATTCGAAGTTCGTTACTGAGCGCCCCAGAGCGAGCGGCTTTGCGGCGAATCGGGCAGTCGGGGGGATCGCGACGCCATTCGCGTGACCAGACAGCCGAGCAGCACCAACACAACCCACCGGTGTATTTACTCAACTATGTTATGTGATATCGTCCATTTTTCCGGGAGAGCTGACGCCGTTCGGGCGTCGGGGACGGGCGATGAGCGACAGGGTCAAATTCATCGGCGCCATGATGGCCGCGTGCATCGCCTTGCTGGCGATGGCGCTGACCGCCATTCATGTCGCGTCGGCAGGCGGCCTTGCCGGGCATGATGAAGCGACATGCCCCGTATGCGTCGCGTCGCGAGAGGCGGGGCCTGCCATCGCTCCTTCGCCGTCCGTGCTCGTTCTTGTTGCACTCATCATCATCGAAATGCTCCTCCTCCTGGAGCCTCAAGCCGCCTGCCGAAGCTGCGCAGCATCGGGGCCGAAATCCGTACGCGGACCGCCTGCCGCTTTCT
Source organism: Caulobacterales bacterium (assembly GCA_020638525.1). Lineage (GTDB taxonomy): Bacteria > Pseudomonadota > Alphaproteobacteria > Caulobacterales > Parvularculaceae > Amphiplicatus. The sequence continues at coordinate 55,144 of JACKIL010000012.1, forward strand.
GAGTTCGTGCATGCAGGAAAAGCGGCGCGCCCGGACCGGGCGTGAGACGGAGGACAGGCGATGCCTCGCAAGAAACAAGCGGGCGGCCAAGGATCCGGCGGCGAAGGGTCTGACGGTCAGGACAAAAGCGGCAGGAAGAAGCGCGGCCTCTCGCGCAATGAGAAGATCATTCTCAGTAAGTTGAGAGAGGCCGATAGACCGCTCAAGGCGTATGAGATGTTGGAGCTCGCGCGCCCGGATGGTTTCACCGCGCCGATGACGGTCTATCGCGCGTTGCGTGGCCTCATTGCGCTGGGCCTCGCGAAGAAGATCGCGCGACTAAACGCCTTCGTTGCGGTGACGGAGGAAGATGGCGACCGCATTGACGCCTATCTCATATGCCGGCGTTGCGGGCGCACGGACGCGCGGCCGATCGAACGCCACGCGTTCATCTCCATGCTTGGCGCGGAGGATATGCCGGTCGACGATGTCTTCATCGAAGTATTCGGCGCCTGCACCGTTTGCGCATCCGCGCCCGCATGAAAAACGCCTGCCTTCGGGGAAGGCAGGCGCATTTTACTTTCTGACGGAAGCGCGGGGTTAGGAAGAGGCCTTGCCCCAGACGAGCGCGGCGAATTGCGCTTTCTCGGCGTCGTCGAGCGCGTTGTCGTCGTTCGCGTCGGCTTCATCGAAGCTCGCAAGTCGGGCTTTAATGAGCGTCTTCTCGTTGATCGTGTCTTTGCCGTCGCTCAGCGCGACGAAGAATTCTTCCGGCGTCGGTTCGTCGGTCGCCGCTTCCTCAGCCTGTTCGGCTTCTGCAACGACGGTCTCCGCGACGTCAGACGCGACAGTCGCACCTTCCACCGGCGTCTCGGCGGAGGCCAAAGTCGCTGCGTCTTCAGCGGATTGATATTCGAGCTGGGCCGCGGCGAAGGCGACGAATTCGTCCTGGCTGATTTTTCCGTCCGCATCGGCGTCGGCGAGCGTGAACTCCTTCTGGCCGTATTCGCGCGCGTCGTCTTTCGTCGTCACCGCCAGAGCGTCAAGAACGTTCTGCGGCGGAACGGTCATTTCTTCCGCGCTCGGCGCGGTCGTTTGCGGGGTCATGTCGTCCTGCGCAATCGCAATGCCGCCAGCAATCGCCGCCACGGAAACAGCGGAAAGAATCCTTACGATCATTTCTGATTCTCCTGATCCTGATTCGAGAGTCTGCGTTGAGAATTTGGGTCTTGCGCGCCGCCCACGGACGATCCGCGCCAACGGCGTGACCATGCTGAGCGTCGTTCTTCATTGGTAGTTAAGCCTTGGTCATGACAAATCGGTCATGAGCGACGGAATCCGCTGGGGCGCGCGCCGGTTGCAGCCCGCTATTCGTTCCCGTCGTAAAGCTCGCGAATATTCACGGAAGAATTGTTGCCGAGCGCTTCGTAATTCGCAGCGATCCACGCTTCAGCGATTTTCGCCCCGCGCTCTTTCAAATCGGTAAGGAAACTCCAGTCGACATTGAATTTGCTGGCCGCCGACATTTCCTGCAGCGCTTCATCGCTGCGGACTGAGTGGATGCGAATGTTCTTCAGCCGGTCGCGATATTCGTCCTTCAGCCAGCCATGACCGAGAAGTTTATGCACGAATCCGATCGCGCGCAGTTCGCCGAGGAGCGCTGCGTTGAAGCTGATTTCATTGACGCGGTCCATAATGTCCGACGCCGACTCGGGCAGTTTCTCCCGCGTCAACGGATTGACGTGAACGATGACGATGTCCTGCGATTCCGATTCATAGAAGAAAGGGAAGAGGACGGGATTGCCCATATAGCCGCCATCCCAATAGTGCTCGCCGTCGACTTCGACCGCCTGAAACAGAAAGGGCAGGCAGGCGGAAGCGAGCACCGCGTCGATCGAAACGTCCGCCGTGCGGAAGACATGCACTTTTCCGGAACGCACATTCGTCGCGGAGATATAAAGCTTGGCGCGCTTGCACTCGCGCAATTCATCGAAGTCGATGCAGCGCTTCAGAATGTCTTTCAACGGATTGATGTCGAACGGATTGAACTGGTAAGGCGAAAGCGCGCGCGTGAACGTGTCGAACATCAGTTGCGATACGGAGTTTCCGATTTCCGCAAGATTGTTCGTCAGGCTCCACGGCATGCGCGGGATCGGGCTATAGAGGCTTCCCGCATTCGCGACTGCGCGCCAGACTTCTTCGAGTTTCTTACGCGCGCCGTCGCGCCCGTCGAGATGAAGGCCATAGGCGAGGGAGACAGCGTTGACCGCGCCCGCGCTGGTGCCGGAGATCGAGTCGAATTCAAGCCGCTCGTCCTGCAACAGGCGGTCGATTACGCCCCAGGTGACGGCGCCGTGGGCGCCGCCGCCCTGCAGGGCGAGGTTGATGCGCTTTGCGTTCGAGCGCGCCATCGCCGCTATTTCGCGACCCAGCCGCCGTCGATCTGCAACGCCGCGCCGGTAATCTGCGAAGCGGCTTTCGTGGTGAGATAAACAGCAAGCGAGCCGATCTGCTCGACCGTAACGAACTGCTTCGTCGGTTGCGCTTCGAGGATGACTTTCTGAACAACTTCTTCCTCCGTCATGTGGCGCGTCTTCGCCTGATCGGGGATCTGCTTTTCGACGAGCGGCGTCTTTACATAACCGGGGCAGATCGCGTTGCAGGTGACGCCGAATTCGGCGCCTTCAAGCGCGATCGTTTTGGTGAAGCCGACGACGCCATGCTTGGCCGCGACATAGGCCGACTTGAAGGGCGAAGCGACAAGGCCGTGCGCGGAAGCGATGTTGATGATGCGTCCGAACTTTCGGTCTTTCATTCCCTTGAACACTGCTTTCGTCGCATGGAAGGAGGAAGAAAGGTTGATCGCGATGATGGCGTTCCACTTTTCTTCCGGAAAGTTCTCGACTTCTGACACGAATTGAATGCCCGCATTGTTCACGAGCACGTCGACCTGACCGAAGGCGGCTTCCGCCTTGCTGACCATGTCGCGGATTTCCTCCGGCTTCGTCATATCGGCGCCGTGATAGCCGACTTTGACGCCATATTTGTCTTCGAGGCCCGCACGGATGGTTTCGATTTCATCCTTGTCGCCGAAACCGTTGAGCATGACGTTCATGCCTTCAGCGGCGAAGGCGGTGGCGACGCCGAGGCCGATGCCGCTGGTTGATCCGGTCACGATGGCGTTGAGGCGGTTGGACATGGGGAAACTCCTTTCGGAAGGGGGGCGATCGCGGGGCGAACATAGGCGCGGGCGCCGGGCGCCGCAATGCGGCAAAGGCCGGGAGCGGTCGGTGGCGCATGGCCGCGGCGGGATGTAGAGTGCCCCCCATCCACTCAAGAGAAAGCGAGGCGGCCCATGTATTTCCGCGTAACGCTTGCCAGTGCGATTTTGATGACGGGCTTTGGCCTTGCGGCCGGGGCGCACGCCCAGATGGCGATCACAACTTTTGGAGCGACGGATGCGTCGCTCTGCTACCAGAACGCCGCTGATGATTTCAGCCGCGACATATCCCCTTGCGATGCGGCGCTTTCCCAGGGCGGGACCTCGCCGGCCGATCGCTATAAAACGCTCGTCAATCGCGGAATCATCAAGAACCGCACTGGCGACATAGCGTCGGCGATGGACGATTTCAATGCGGCGCTCGCAATCGATGGGACGATCGCTGAGGCATACCTCAATAGAGGGAACAGCCATTATTTGAGCGGGCGCTATGGCGAGGCGCTCAGCGATTACGAAACGGCTATCGCCTACGAAGTGAACAAGCCGTGGGCGGCCTGGTACAATATCGGTCTTGCGCACGAAGCGATGAAGGACACTGAAAAAGCGCGCGCGGCTTATATGAAAGCGCTTGAGATCAATCCTGAGTTCTCCGCAGCGCAGGAGAAGCTCGCAAGACTGGGGACCGGCTGAGAATGAGCGAAGCGAGTTTTGTTACGCATCTTGAGTGCTCGCTGACCGGCAAGACTTATGAGGCTGGCAAGGTGCACGGTCTTTCGGAAGCCGGAAAGCCTTTGTTGGTGCGTTACGACCTTGAGGCGCTCGGCAAGGCTGTTTCCAAGCGCGATCTTCTGCGGCGCACTGAAGGGTTCTGGCGCTACCATGAATTTCTGCCTGTCGCGAAGGTGGAGAACCGCGTTTCGCTTGGCGAGGTGGTGACGCCGTTGATCCGTACGCCGCGCATCGAGGCCAAGCTCGGCGGCGGCGAAATTCTGGTGAAGGATGAAGGGCGGCTGCCGACCGGCTCTTTCAAGGCGCGGGGCCTCGCGCTCGCCGTGTCGATGGCGAAGGAATTCGGCCTGAAGCATCTCGCCATGCCGACCAATGGCAATGCGGGCGCGGCGATGGCCGCCTATGCTTCGCGCGCCGGGATGAAGACGACGATCTTCTGTCCGGACGATACGCCCGGCGTCAATGTCGAGGAGATCGCGCTGCAGGGTGGCGACGTCTATCTCGTCAACGGCCTCATCAATGATTGCGGGAAGATCGTCGGCGAGGGGAAAGAGAAAGTCGGCTGGTTCGACGTTTCGACCCTGAAGGAGCCCTATCGAATCGAAGGCAAGAAGACGATGGGGCTCGAACTCGCCGAACAACTGAACTGGGAGCTGCCAGACGTCATCTTCTATCCGACCGGCGGCGGCACCGGCCTCATCGGCATGTGGAAGGCGTTCGATGAGCTCGAAGCGATCGGCTGGATCGGTTCTGAACGTCCGCGTATGGTCGCCGTGCAGGCGACGGGCTGCGCGCCCATCGTGCGTGCTTGGGAGAAAGGTGAGGAACATGCGCCGCTTTGGGAGAATGCGCACACCATCGCTTCCGGCATTCGCGTGCCTGTCGCGGTCGGCGACTTCCTGATTATCCGTGCCGTGAATGAATCGAACGGCTTTGCGATCGCCGTCGAGGATGAAGCGATCGCCGACGCGCAAGTCGAAATGGCGAAGGAGGAGGGGCTGTTGCTTTGTCCTGAGGGCGCCGCGACTTACGCCGCTTACAGACAATCCCTCGCTGACGGACGCGTTTCGAAAAGTGACCGCGTAGTTCTCTTCAACTGCGCGACGGGCCTCAAATACCCGATGCCGGAAGTGACGAACTTCGTCGACCGCACCAAGCCCGTCGATTATTCGCGTTTCATGTAGGCGATTTTTCTCGCTGCGAAGGGGTGGACATGGGGGGAGGCGTGCGATACGCGTCCCCCATCAAAAGAGGAGCGTTCAGGCAGTGAACAACTAACGTCAGATCCGAAGGGAAGGCGCATCGCGCCGGAAGCGGATCCTAATTTCGCCCATTTTCCTTCATTTCCGGAGTCTGATATGCCTGAAGCTAATCCAGCTCAACTTGGCCCTGATCCGATGAATGCGCGCCCGATGGCGGGCGTCGATCGCGTCGCCTTCCTGAAACCCGTCGTAAACGATCCAATGATCGAGATCGGCGAATACACCTACTATGACGACCCGGCGGGGCCGGAGCATTTCGCCGAGCGCGCCGTGCTCTATCATTATCCGCATATGCAAGAGCGGCTCATCATCGGCCGTTTTTGCGCGATCGCTACGGGCGCGCGCTTCGTGATGAGCGGCGCCAATCATGCGCTCGACGGAATTTCCACCTATCCCTTTTCGATTTTTGCAAGCGGATGGGAAGACCCGTCGCAGGATTGGCGCAAGGGCGCGCGCGGCGACACCGTCATCGGCAATGATGTGTGGATCGGCATGGACGCGACGATCATGCCCGGCGTCAAGATCGGCGATGGCGCGGTGATCGGCTCGCTCTCGGTCGTCGCGAAGGACGTGCCGCCCTATGCGATTGTCGCGGGGAACCCCGCGCGTATCGTCAAGACGCGGTTCGATGATGCGACCGTCGAGCGCCTGCTCGCGATCGCTTGGTGGAATTGGCCGACAGAAAAAATCACGCGCAATCTTGGGGCGATCAAGGGCGCCGATGTCGACGCCCTCGAACGTGCGACATAGCGTTTAGGCGAAGCATTCGGCGAGGAATTCGATCAGCGAGGTCCACGAGCGGTCAGCGGCCTTCTTGTCGTATTTCGCGCCGAGCGCGGGATTGTTCGCCTGCGGATTGGTGAAGGCGTGCAAGACGCCGCCATAAGCGTGGATCTGCCAGTCCGATCCGCCTTCCGTCAGCTCCTTGCCGAGCGCAACGACGTCTTCCGGCGGAACCATCGGGTCGTCCCAGCCATGATAGGCCACGACTTTCGCTTTGATCTTGTTTCCCTTGGTGTCGCCCGGCGGCGTGAACAGCCCGTGGAAGGAAGCGACGCCCTGAATGTCGGCGCCCGCGCGCGCAATGTCGAGAACGCACAGCCCGCCGAAGCAATAGCCGATAGCGGCGACGCGCGACTTGTCGACTTCCGGCAGGCCTTTGACGACGTCGACGATGTGGAGAAGCCGCGAGCGAAGCAGCTTCCGGTTCTCGACGAAAGGCGTCATCAGTTTCTGGTTCTCTTCGACGGAGTTGCCGAGGACGCCCTTGCCGTAAAGGTCGAGCGCGAAGCCGGCATAACCATAGCCTGCGAGGCGCTTGGCGACTTCGATTTCGAAATCGCTGCGTCCGGCCCAGGCATGCGAGATGATGACGGCCGGGCGTGCGCCCTTCTGCGCGTCGTCAAAGGCGAGCATGCCTTCCAGCGTTTTTCCTTCGTGCTGATATTCGACTGCGCGCGTTTTGACCGCCATGCCGCTCTCCCTTGTCCTTGTCTGTTCAATCGCGGCGGATCATAGCCGATCGCGAGACGCCGCCAACCCTGAAATCCGTGACTATTCGCCGTTCGCGCCGATGCGGCTGATCTTGAGCGTATTGGTTTTGCCCGCGCGTCCAAAAGGGTAGCCGGCGAGAATGATGATGCGTTCGCCCATGGCGGCGCCGTGAGCTTCGGCGATCTTCGCTGCTTTTTCGATCATTTCGTGGAAATGCGAAATATCGTCGGTGATGACTGGCGCGACGCCCCAATGCAGCGCGAGCTGTCGTGCGACGGACGACGCCGGCGTTGCGGCGATGATCGTCGCGCGCGGCCGGTCGCGGGAAAGGCGCCGCGCAGTCGAACCGGTTTTTGTGTAGGCGACGGCGAACCGGCATTCGAGGACTTCTGCGATGCGCCGCGCCGAAAGCGTAATTGCATCCGCGGTGGTATACTCCGTATCGGGAGCGAGCGCGGATTTGAACGCTGCTGATTCGGGGTCCGCTTCCGTTGCGGCGATGATGCGGTCCATGATGGCGACGGCTGTCGGCGGATGGCGCCCGACGGCGGTCTCAGCGGAAAGCATCACCGCGTCCGCACCCTGAAAGACGGCGGTTGAAACGTCTGAAGCTTCCGCGCGCGTCGGCGCGATCGACTCGATCATCGATTCCAGCATATGCGTTGCGACGATCACGGGCTTTCCCGCTGCGCGGCAGGCGCGCACGATACGCCGCTGGATCGTCGGCACCTGTTCTGGCGGCAGCTCGACGCCTAGGTCGCCGCGCGCGACCATGATGGCGTCGGAAAGTGCGATGATGGAATCGAGCGCTTCGACAGCATGGGGCTTTTCTATCTTGGAGATGATGCCCGCATGATCGCCGATGAGCGTGCGAGCTTCCGCGACGTCTTCGGCGCGCTGCACGAAGGAGAGGGCGATGTAATCGGCGCCGATGTCGAGCGCGCAGGCGAGATCATTCTTGTCCTTGTCGGTCAACGCAGAGATTGGCAGCGCGCGGCCGGGCAGGTTCACGCCCTTGCGGCTTGAAAGAACGCCCGGCGTGTCGGCGCGCGCGATGATGGCGCTCTTCGTGCGCTCGCGTACGGTGAGCTGCAGCTTGCCGTCATCGAGCTTCAGAATGTCGCCGGGTTCGAGAACGTCGATGACTTCCGGATGCGGAATGGGAATAACGTCGCCATCATTCGACTCAGCCGCGAGGATCAGCCTGTAGTCAGCCCCGTAGCGCAAGGAGAGCGCGTCGCCCTTGAGCGAGCCAGTGCGGATCTTCGGTCCCTGAAGGTCCGCGAGCACAGCAATCGGCGCGCCTTGTTCTTTCTCCGTCTCGCGGATCGCGCGCATCACGGCGGCGGCTTTCGCATGACTCTCATGGCTGAAATTGAGGCGGAAGACGTCGACGCCCGCCTGCACAAGCAGCCGCACCATGGAAGGCGCAGAACTCGCCGGGCCGATTGTCGCCACGATCTTACAGAAGCGCTTGCGCATGAGAGGTAGTCTCCTCGTAATCCGATATGACTATTCCACAATTAGATCCAGATAATGTCAGCCATGCCATAGCATCGGTCATACTCGGGAAGCGCGCGGCGCGCTGTTTGCAATTCGGCGCAGGCAATCGAGAGCGCTTTCCATGATATTGGGAGCTTCATATCGTTCCTGGAAGACGACATAGGCAGGATAAGGAAAGTCCGGAGAATTCGGCACAAGGCGCAGGGCGCCCGTCGCCAGAAAGGGGGCGGCGATCCGCTCGGGAGCAAAGCCTGCGGCGCCGACGCTCATGAGATAGTCGACCCCTAGGGCTCCGAGATCGAGAGTGAGCCCCGGGCTTCGTATTGAGGGAAGCACGGCTGCATGCCATTCTCGAAAATCCTCTCCCCAGTCGAAGAATACATAGCATTCTTCAAGGGGCTTTTCTGGCGCCGCAGTCACCAGAATGAGGTCATCCTCGATCAGTTCCTCGATCTTCAGGCCAGGTCGGTGCTCTGGTCGATATATAACGGCTATATCGAGAACGCCTTCGCTCATTTCGCGCATTAGCCGCTGTGGCGCGCCGACTTCCGCCCGCAGAGCAGTTCTCGGCGAAATCTTATGGAATTCAGACAGCCATCGCATTAGCAGGCCGTTCCAGAGACTGAATTGTCCGCCAACTGATAGAATGTGGTCGAACTCTGCAGGCACCGCCACTTGGTGGCGGCCTTCTTCCCATGCTCTCACCATAGCTCGGGCGTAGCGCTCGAACTGCCGCCCGGCGGGGGTCAATTCGCAGCCAGCTTTGTTGCGGATGAAAAGCTCGCGGCCCAGCGCATCCTCCAGCGTCTTAATCCGAGCGCTGACTGTGGATTGCGTGACGTGCAGACGCCGCGAGGCGGAAACAAAATTTCCGCTCTCAACGATAGCGATGAAGGTTCGGGCGGCGGATATATCCATATGATGCAGATTTTTCGATATTAAAAGCCAAAAGTATTCGTTTGTCAAATGTCAATGGCGCCTCCAAGTTCCCTCCAGCGGCGACCGCCGCATATGAATGGAGACGTCAAATGACCCGTTTCGCTGTTTCTGTCGCAGCTCTCGTTCTCGCCACGGCCCTTCCGGCGTGCGCCGCAGATCCGGTGCTGGAAAGCGCCGCCACCGTCCAGAAAATCGTGCCTGGCTATGAAGAGGTCTGGCGAGACGGCCAGCAGGACGAAGCCAAAGGCCTCAAGGCGTTGGCGAAAGCCGATGCTGCTGTCGCCGAGGAACGCGCGCGAGTTCTTGAAGGCGAGCGAATGATTGCTGAAGGTTCAGCCGGCGTCGAAGCTCAAAGGTCCGCCTATAAGAAGTTTTCCTCGCGTACGGGCGCCGCCACATCCGCAAAAGAAGCGAAGATTGAGGCTGACTCGCTGACCTCGATCGTCAAGCCGTGGGAGGCGTCGGAGGCGCTGCTCCGTAAAGGAACGAAAATCGCCAAGGACGCTCGCAGCGATCTTGCGAAAGCTGAAAAGAACAAACGGAAAGCCGAGGAGAAAATCGCGAAGGCTCGCGAAAACATCATGCGGGCCACTGTCTCTCAAGAGGAAGCGCCCATTGAAATCTCTCCTGCAGAAATAGAGCAGGAAACAATGAAGGAGCTGGATTCGGTCGAGTAAGGTTTTCGCTCCGACAGCGCGGGAAGGCGTCTCTCTCCTTACGTCTTCTGGTCTGCGCGTCTATGCGGGTGACGGGGCGGTAATAGGGTGGCCGCCCCGTTTTCTTTTTCGATTCAGCCGCAAACTCTTTGTTTTGCTGCTTTGTATTCGCGCTCAAGCTTGGCGACGAATTCGCCGGCGGGCGTGACGGCCTTGATGGCGCCGATGCCCTGGCCGCAGCCCCAGATGTCTTTCCAGGCTTTCTTAGCTTGGTTGCCGCCCGAGCCGAAATCCATCTTGGAGGGATCGCTCACAGGCAGGTTGTCGGGGTCGAGCCCTGCCGCGACGATGGAGGGCTTCAGGTAGTTGCCGTGCACGCCCGTGAAAAGGTTCGTGTACACAATATCGTCCGCGCCGTAGTCGACGATCGCCTGTTTATAGGCGGCGTCCGCATTCGCTTCCGTCGTCGCGATGAAGGGCGAACCGATATAACCGAAGTCAGCGCCCATCGCTTCGGCGGCGAGCACGGCGCCGCCTGTCGCGATGGAGCCTGAAAGAGCGATCGGCCCGTCAAACCATTCGCGCACTTCCTGAACGAGCGCGAAAGGCGAGATGACGCCGGCGTGCCCGCCAGCGCCGGCTGCAACGAGGATGAGCCCGTCAGCGCCTTTCGAGATCGCCTTCTTCGCGAAGGTGTTGTTGATGACATCGTGCAGCACGACGCCGCCATAGGAATGGATCGCTTCGTAGACATCTTCGCGCGCGCCGAGCGAGCAGATGACGACCGGCACTTTATGCTTCACGCAGGACTCAATGTCCTTCATCAGCCGGTCATTGGAACGGTGAACGATCTGGTTGACCGCGAAGGGCGCCGCCGGGCGGTCCGGGTTCGCGTCATTGTGGCGCGCGATGTTCTCCTTGATCTCGACGATCCACTCATCGAGCTTTTCCTGCGGGCGCGCATTGAGCGCCGGGAAAGAGCCGATGACGCCCGCGCAGCACTGCGCGCTGACGAGCTTCGGATTGGAGACGATGAAAAGCGGCGCGCCGATGACGGGAATGCGCATTGATTTCTTGATTTCGGCGAAGGTCGGCATGGGTCGCGGCGCTCCTCTCTGGTGGATGGCGGGAAGGCTAGGGGGCGCCCTTTGAAAACGCAACGGCGGCGCGCAGCGGGTGGATCGGGCCGCGCGGCCGTTCTCGTTCCGGGGATGAAGGCGGGCGCCTAGTCGCGATAATCGAGCGGCGGTTTGCGGTCGCCGAGGAGTGATTGGTATTTGTAATTGGGCCCGCGGTCCTCATTGAATTCCTTGCGCGCCGCTTCGCGCAGCTCCTCGTTCTGGTAGAGCTCCATAGCGATGAGGGCGAGCGCCTTCGCGGCGACCTGCGCGCCCTTGAAGCCGATCGACATGCCGCTCGCCGCTGTCGCCTGCCATGAATGAGCGGATGTTCCGGGCACCCATGTCGCTGTGTTGAGGCCGACCGTCGGCACAGCGTAGGAAACGTCGCCGACATCGGTCGATCCGTAGCCGAGAGAATTCTCATAAGGCTGGATTTCGTTGTGGCTCTCTAGGGCAAGTTCCGGCTTGTTGAAGCTTGCATAGATCTTCTTGGCGAACGCTTCTTCTTCTTTCGTATACTGAACGCCGCCGATTTCGCGCAGCTTTGCGTCCATCACCTTGCCCAGCGCGTCGTTGATGAGAAGCGGGTTGTTTCCGTGAATGATCTCCCACTCGACTTTCGTTCCGGTGCCGAGCGCGGCGCCGCGCGCCGCATCCTCAAGCCGCGCCCAGATTTCCTTGACGCCTTCCGCCTGCGGATGGCGGACATAATAGAAAGATTCAGCAAAGTCCGGGACGACATTCGGCGCATTGCCGCCCTTCGTGATGACATAGTGCATGCGCGCATCCTGCGGCATGTGTTCGTGCATCATGTTCGCCATCACGTTCATCGCTTCGACGCCGTCAAGGGCGGAGCGGCCGCGTTCCGGCGCGCCTGCGGCGTGCGCCGAGATACCCGTGAAGCGGAACTTCGCTGACCGGTTCGCAAGGCTCGTCTGCGCTTCGGCGGCGTTCCTGTCGCCGGCGTGCCAGTGAAGCGCAAAATCGACATCTTTGAAGAGCCCGGCGCGCACCATGTAAACCTTGCCGCTGCCGCCTTCTTCTGCAGGCGTGCCATAAAGGCGGATCGTGCCGGGAGTTCCGGTTTCCTCAAGCCAGCGCTTCACCGCAATGGCGGCGCCGAGCGAGCCCGCGCCGAAGAGATTATGCCCGCAGGCATGGCCCGCACCCTTGCCGTCGATAGGCGCGCGTTCCGACGTTGAATCCTGATTGATGCCGGGCAGGGCGTCGAACTCGGCGAGGATCGCGATGACCGGCCCGCCTTTACCCCAGCTAGCGATGAACGCTGTCGGGATTTCGGCGACGCCCGCCTCGATCTTGAAACCTTCCGCCTCAAGACTATCCTGCAGCAGTTTGGAGGATTTTTCTTCCTTGTAGCCGACTTCCGCCCATTCCCAGATCTGCCGCGCTACGCGCGCCGTTTCGTCATAGCCCGCATCGACGCGCGACATCATCGCCGCATCCTCCGGCGGGATCGACATCGGCGCGCTCTCTTCGGCGAAAGCGGTCAGCGGCAGCGCGGCGAGGGTGGCGGCGAAGGCGAAAGATCGCATCAACAGGGCTCCTGGGTTCGAGGTCGAAGGGTGGAGCCTACACAAGTTCCCAAGGCTGGCCACCCCGCGGGAGCAGCTGTTCTTTTGGGGCGCCAACCCATTGAATTTCTGCGAGTTTAATAGAGCGGAGACAAACAATGCGCGTGACCGTATGGCCTTTTGCGCCATCGCAGACCCGACGCGGCGGGTGATTCCCGGTCAGTGTCGTCTCGCCTCCTTACTTGCTCATCAGCGCGGCGATGACGCGCCTTGCCGAGCGCGGGATCGATGTCTTGCCTGCGGCGGCGCGAAGCTCGCCAAGCTTCTTCTCGTCGAGCCAGACGCCGCCAACCATGACGCCAGCGGGATTTTCGACGACGCTGACATTTGAAAGCGGGTCGCCGTCGACAAGGATCAGATTGGCGCGGTAGCCCGGCGCGATCTGCCCTCTGTCCGGCAAGCCAATGGCCGGACCGGAGACCGACGTCGCCGCCGCAAGCGCCTCATAGGGCGTGAAGCCGGCTTTGACGAAAAGCTCAAGTTCGCGCGTCAGCGACGAACCGGGAAGGTTCGTGAAGATGCCTGCATCGGTCCCGACGATGATCGGCGCGCCTGCATCGCGCATCATCTTCGTCGCTTTCAGATGAAACGCAGCATGCGGAACTTCATAAGCTGAAGGGTCGCGCGCGCTCCAGAATTCATAAACGCCCGCTTCGAACATGCCGATGACGGGGTTCAGCGTTTCCGTTCCCGGGCGTTTCAGATAGTCGCCTTTGCTTTGCGCGACGCGCACGAGATTGTCATGCGCAATGAGCGTGGCGTCGACGACCGCGCCTGATTCAGCGATGCTCTGCGCAAGCACGCGCATCTTTTCTTCGTCGAGGTCGTCGCGCAGCCCGTGCCAGACGATCGACTCAGTGTGCTCGATCGTGCTGAAGCCCTGCGCGAGCACATAGTCGAACGGAATATCGAACGCCTTGTCATAGGGAACGCCTTCCTCACGCACGCCCTCCGGCGTATGGCCGACGATCGTCATGCCGAGTTTTCCCGCCTCATCGACGATCGCATCGAACGGTTCGCGATAGAGGTTCGAGTAGACTTTAATCGTGCGGTATCCCTCTTTGTATTGCCGCTGCACAGCCGCGCGCGCCTCATCGGCGGTCGTGACCATGATGTGGTTGTCCTGCGCATTGGCGCCCGGACTATTGAGAATGGGGCCGGTCGTCACGAGATCCGGGCCGAGAATGCGACCCTCTTCGATGCGCTTGATGAGCGGCAGGTGGAAGGGCATGCCGGACATATTGCGAACGCCCGTAACGCCATGGGCGAGATAGCCGGCGAGTTCCGCTTCGTCCCAAACGTGAACATGCGCATCGATCAGTCCGGGGAGGAGCGTTTTGCCTGCGCCGTCAATGACGCGCA
>JACKIL010000013.1 GCA_020638525.1 Caulobacterales bacterium
TCCGCCTTCGACATATCGAGCGATGAGCGAGCAGACTTGCTCGCCGAGCGAAGGGCGCTCGTTGAAGAGCGTGTGCGCGTCGAGCGTTCGCTATCAACTCTCGTCGCCGAGAAACAACGCGCGGATGAAGCGCTCGCTTCCTATCGCACGAACCTGCCTGAAGCCTCGGGCGGCGCCGTTCGCCCCTCGAACGCTTCCTACTGAGGCCTGCTCAAGCATAGGCGCAATTATGGCGTAGCCGGCTAGGAGCCGCGCGCGGCTGCGCGTATGAGAGCGCCATGTCGAGCTGCGATATTTTCTCTGTCCCGCTTCGCCTTGGTTTCGGGTGCTCCGGCGCGTTGGCGAGCAAGTGGTTCTCGCCACGCCGCGCCGCGCGCTTGCTTCAAAATGCTTATGACGGCGGCGTTCGTTGTTTCGATACGGCGAGTTTTTACTCCGGGGGCGAAGCGGAGCGCAGACTCGGCGCTGTTGCGGCGAACTGGCGCGACCCGGTGTTCATCAGCACCAAGACCGGAACGCGCTATACGGCCAGCGGCGCAGTGAAGGATTTTTCGCCAGCCGCCATTCGCCGCGATGTCGAAACGAGCCTTGTTCGGCTTGGGCGCGACACGCTTGATCTCGTCTATCTGCATGGGCCGTCCCCGGAGGGGCAGAGGAGCGGGCTCGAAACGCTTGCGGCGCTGAAGGACGAGGGCAAGGTGCGCCTTGCTGGGATTTGCGGAGGCGGGCGGGGGCTGGACCGGGCCGTTGCGGCTGAGGGCGTCGACGTCATCATGGGCGTCTACAATATTCTCCGGCGAGAGCATGCAGAGGTCTTTAAAGCCGCAAAGGCGAAGGGCGTCGGCGTAGTCGCCATCGCACCCCTCGCACAGGGGCTTTTCCGAAAGAACTTCTTCGAAGTTCGCGGGCCAGCTGACGTCTGGCGCATAGCGCGCGCGTTGATCAATAACCGCCCGGAACTGTCGCAGGCGCGGGCCGCGCGGGACGTGTTGGCGTCATTTCCCGGGTGGACGCCGGCGCAGGCGGCGCTTGCGTTCGTGCATGCGAATCCGGCGATCGATGTCGCAGTCACGACCAGCACCAATATCGGTCGCCTTTCGGAGTCGATCGACGCGGCGGGCCGGACGCCCCCCGCGTCACTTCTGCGCGCGCTGGAAGCGCTTTCTCTTGACGCCCCAGAGGGCGCTGCCTAGCTACTGCAATGCACAGTCAGCGTTGAACAAGAGGTCGGGGCAGATGAGCGACGACGCCATTTTCCGGGAAATTCAGGCCAAGATCGATGAGAATCCGGTCATGCTCTTCATGAAGGGCACGCCGCAATTTCCGCAATGCGGGTTTTCTTCGGCGGTTTGTCAGATTCTCGATTATCTGGGCGTCGAATATGGCTCGGCGAACGTGCTCGCCTCTGACGATCTCCGGCAGGGGATCAAGGCGTTTTCCGACTGGCCGACCATCCCTCAGCTCTATGTGAAGGGCGAATTCGTCGGCGGCTGCGACATCATCCGCGAGATGTTCGAAACCGGCGAACTGCGCGGCTTCCTGCAAGACAAGGGCGTGCTTGTCGCCGCCTGAAGCCTTTGATTTCTTTCAAAAGAAAACGGCCGGGGACAGAAGTTCCGCCGGCCGTGAAAGTTTTTGGAAGGGTGTGCGGTTGGCTATCGGCCCAGGACGAACAGGCTGGAAAGGCCAATACCGCCGCTGATGACAATGATGCCGGTCAGCATCGTCGTTAGTACGATCAGCATGGCGCTATCCTCTCTCTCAATCAGGGCCCCCAGCGCCCCGTCCTCGTGACGTCTGATAGTTAACGCCGCTTCGCGCGCCTCACTGTGATGGCGGTCACTCAAGCGAGCGATTGCCGCAAGGGCGCGCTTTTCTTCAGAAAAACAACGCGTTACTGGCGAACTGGATTTACAGGATTGGTCGCGGCGAGGGGCGCGACCGAGTTTCCATTAGCAGGAGTCGGACGAGGGACAATGTCGATTTTTCCCGACATGCTCGCCCAGCATCGCCAGCGCGGCTTGCATTCGCCTGATTTTTCTGTATCTACGCCCGCGTCGCCGGTCGGGCTCGTTCCGCACTGGCTACGCCCTGTCCGAGACTGCAGGCGCCCATCAGCCGTAATGGCGGGCTTAATCTCCTGCAATAGACGGGAAGGACAAAGGATTTGGTCCCGCTTCACCGCGGCGGCCCGCTCCGTCGGCCTTTCTGGGCCGATCCTTTCTGGGACAGGCTCTTGCGCCGGAAACGCGCGGAGCCTTTTTGGTTTCCGCAACTCTCCAGCGCAATCGAAGCCGCGGGGCCGGATGGTCCGGACCCGCTTGTTGAAGGGAATCGTCCAATGGACAAAGCCCAGAAGACGGAAACGGTTGAGTGGCTTGGCGGCGTATTCGACGCCAACACCGTTGTCGTCGTCGGAAATGGCGGCCTGACCGTCGCTGAAATGTCCGAGCTGCGCGGCGAACTTCGCCAGGCCGGCGCGAGCATGAAAGTGGTCAAGAACCGTCTCGCCAAGATCGCCATGACTGGCAAGCCGAGCGAAAAGATCGCCCACCTCTTCAAGGGGCCGACCGCGATCGCTTTCTCGGAAGACCCGGTCGCAGCGGCCAAGGCTGTCGAGAAGTACGCCAAAAAGAATGAAAAGCTCACCATTCTTGGCGGTGCGATGGGAGAGGAAATCTTCGACGCGACGGGCGTGAAGGCTCTGGCCTCAATGCCGTCCCGCGAAGAGCTGCTCGGCTCCATCGTCCAAACCATCATGTCGCCGGCGGCCGAACTGGCCGGAGCCATCTCGGCTCCGGGCTCGCAGATCGCTGCGATCCTCGAAACTCTGGAGAAGCGGGAAGCCGCCTAAGGCGAGCGACTCGGCGGCGCTTGCGCGTCGCAACTGGATCAAATTCTAACTGGGAACCAAGAAAATGGCTGATCTTAAGAAACTTGCAGAAGAGCTCGTTGGCCTCACGCTCCTCGAAGCGGCTGAGCTCAAGAAAATCCTGAAAGACGAGTACGGCATCGAGCCGGCCGCTGGCGCCGTTGCGGTCGCCATGCCGGGCGCCGGCGGTGGCGCGGCGGAAGCTGCTGAAGAGAAAACCGAGTTCGACGTTATCCTCGTCGACGCGGGCGCGACCAAGATCAACGTGATCAAAGAAGTTCGCGCGATCACCAGCCTTGGCCTGAAAGAAGCCAAAGACCTCGTCGAGGCCGGCGGCAAAGCGGTCAAGGAAGGCGTCTCGAAAGCCGAAGCCGAAGACATCAAGAAGAAACTCGAAGCGGCCGGCGCGAAAGTCGAACTCAAGTAGTTTTGTTCTTCCCGGTTCCCTGTGGAAAATCAGGGGCCGGGGCCAAGTGGTTAACTCCGGAGCCGCCATCAGGGCCTCAAAAGGGCGAGAGGGCGGGTCCGGAGGCGAGGTCGCCAGCGCTTTTTTCCCCTTAGGGGGTTGCGGGGGCGGCATGGCGCGCCTATTAACGACGTTCGCCGTCGGCGGGTTACCGTCGGCGGCGCAAGGCTTTGCGGCGACGTGCTTCGGTCAATCGAGATCAAAAATTGAGGTTCTGAAACCCGCGGTTGCTTTGTGGCGACCCTGCGGGCGTTTTCGTGCACGCGCGAATTTACGCTGCGGTGCGAAAGCCCTGTGCTTTTAAGAGGAAAAAGATGGCGCAATCCTTCGTCGAGAAAAAACGCATCCGCAAGAACTTCGGCAAGATCGGCGACGCCGCTCCCATGCCGAACCTGATCCAGGTTCAAAAAGACTCCTACGAGCAGTTCCTGCAGCGCCTGACGCCTGCGGCTGACCGACTCAATGAAGGCATTGAGGCCGTCTTCCGTTCCGTCTTCCCGATCAAGGATTTCACCGAGACCGCCGTCCTCGAATACGTCTCCTATGAGTTCGAGGAGCCGAAATATGACGTGGAAGAGTGTCAGCAGCGCGACATGACCTTCGCGGCGCCGCTGAAAGTCACCCTGCGCCTCGCCGTCTTCGAAGTTGACGAAGAGACCGGCGCGAAGTCGATCCGCGATGTGAAAGAGCAGGAAGTCTACATGGGCGACATTCCGCTCATGACGGACAACGGCACCTTCATCATCAACGGGACCGAGCGCGTCATCGTCTCGCAGATGCACCGTTCGCCGGGCGTCTTCTTCGACCATGACCGCGGCAAGACCCATTCTTCGGGTAAGCTGCTCTTCGCCGCGCGGATCATTCCCTATCGCGGCTCATGGCTCGATTTCGAGTTCGACGCGAAAGATATCGTCAACGTCCGCATCGACCGCCGCCGCAAGCTGCCAGCGACGACGCTTCTCTACGCGCTCGGCATGGATCAGGAAGAGATCCTCGACGAGTTCTTCGACCGCGTCCCGCACAAGAAGCTGAAAGAAGGCTGGGCGATGCCTTTCAATCCGGAACGGATGAAAGGCATGAAGCTCGAGCGCGACATGATCAACGCCAAGAACGGCGAAGTCGCGATGGAGGCGGGCACGAAGCTTTCGGCGCGCGCCGCCAAGAAGCTCGCCGAAGAAGGCCTCAAGGAAGTCCTCCTCAGCAAGGAGGAGATGATCGGCCGTTACTTCGCATCGGACCTCGTGAACTTCGAGACGGGCGAGATTTTCGCCGAAGCCGGCGACGAGATCACTGCGAAGATCCTCGACACCTTCGAGGAGATCGGCATCGAAGAGTTCGATACGATCGACGTCGACCACATCAATATCGGCGCTTACATGCGCAACACGCTGCACGCCGACAAAAACTCCAACCGCGAAATGGCGCTGATCGACATCTATCGCGTCATGCGCCCGGGCGAACCGCCCATGCTTGAAACGGCGGAAGGCCTCTTCTACGGCCTCTTCTTCGACTCCGAGCGTTATGATCTCTCGGCGGTCGGACGCGTGAAGATGAACATGCGCCTCGGCTTCCCTGCTGACGACTCCGTTCGCACGCTCCGCAAGGAAGATCTCCTCGCGGTTCTCAAAATGCTGGTCGGCCTTCGTGACGGCCGCGGCGAGATCGACGACATCGACAACCTCGGCAACCGCCGGGTTCGCTCGGTCGGCGAGCTCATGGAGAACCAGTACCGCATCGGTCTCTTGCGCATGGAGCGGGCGATCAAGGAACGCATGTCGTCGGCCGATCTCGAAACCCTGATGCCGCACGACCTCATCAACGCCAAGCCGGTCGCGGCGGCGGTTCGCGAGTTCTTCGGGTCCTCGCAGCTTTCGCAGTTCATGGACCAGACGAACCCGCTCTCCGAGATCACCCACAAGCGCCGCCTTTCGGCGCTTGGGCCGGGCGGTCTCACCCGCGAACGCGCCGGCTTCGAAGTGCGCGACGTTCACCCGACGCACTATGGCCGCATCTGCCCGATCGAAACGCCGGAAGGCCCGAACATCGGTCTCATCAACAGCCTCGCGACGCACGCGCAGGTCAACAAATACGGCTTCATCGAAAGCCCGTACCGCAAGGTCAACGACGGCAAGGTGACGGACGACGTCGTTTATCTGTCGGCGATGGAAGAGCAGCGTTACGCGATCGCGCAGGCGAACGCCGAGATCGACGACGAAGGCCGCCTCAAGAACGAATTCGTCAACTGCCGCGTCGGCGGCGAGGCGACGCTCGTTCCGCGCGACGAAGTGAAATATATCGACGTTTCGCCGAAGCAGCTCGTTTCGGTCGCCGCCGCGCTCATCCCGTTCCTTGAGAACGACGACGCGAACCGCGCGCTCATGGGCTCGAACATGCAGCGTCAGGCCGTGCCGCTTCTCCAGGCTGAAGCGCCGTTCGTCGGCACGGGCATGGAAGCAGTCGTCGCGCGCGACTCGGGCGCCGTCGTCGTCGCTCGCCGTTCGGGCGTCATCGAACAGGTCGACGCGCAGCGCATCGTTATTCGCGCGACCGAAGAGACCGACCCGACCAAGCCGGGCGTCGACATCTTCAACCTGCGCAAGTTCCAGCGCTCGAACCAGTCGACCTGCATCAACCAGCGTCCGCTGGTGAAGATTGGCGACATCGTGCGCGAAGGCGACATCATCGCCGACGGCCCGTCGACGGACCTTGGCGAACTCGCGCTCGGCAAGAACGTGCTCGTCGCGTTCATGCCGTGGAATGGCTACAACTTCGAGGACTCGATCCTCATCTCCGAACGCATCGTGCGCGATGACGTGTTCACGTCCATCCACATCGAGGAATTCGAAGTGATGGCGCGCGACACCAAGCTCGGGCCGGAAGAGATCACGCGCGACATTCCGAACGTGTCGGAAGAAGCGCTTCGCAATCTCGACGAAGCGGGCATCGTCGCCATCGGAGCCGAAGTGAACCCGGGCGACATCCTCGTCGGCAAGATCACGCCGAAGGGCGAATCGCCGATGACGCCGGAAGAAAAACTTCTGCGCGCCATCTTCGGTGAAAAAGCCTCTGACGTTCGCGACACCTCGCTGCGTCTGCCGCCGGGCGCGTCGGGCACGATCGTCGAAGTGCGCGTCTTCAACCGTCACGGCGTCGACAAGGACGAACGCGCGATCGCCATCGAGCGCGCCGAGATCGAACGCCTTGCGAAAGACCGCGACGACGAACTCGCGATCCTCGAGCGCAACATCTATGCGCGTCTCAGCGCGCTTCTCCTCGGCAAAGACGCCGTCTCGGGTCCGAAAGGCTTCGAGAAAGGCAATGTCACCGAAGCGATGCTGGGCGATCTCTCGCGCGGCCAGTGGTGGAAGATCGGCCTCGCCGACGAAGCCGCTATGGCCGAAGTCGAAGCGCTCAAGAAGCAGTTCGATGAGTCGAAAGCGCGCCTTGAAGCCCGCTTCGACGATAAGGTCGACAAGCTGAAGCGCGGCGACGAGCTGCCGCCGGGCGTGATGAAGATGGTCAAAGTGTTCGTCGCGGTGAAGCGCAAGCTTCAGCCGGGCGACAAGATGGCCGGCCGTCACGGCAACAAGGGCGTCATCTCCAAGATCTCGCCGATTGAAGACATGCCGTTCCTCGATGACGGTACGGCGGTCGACATCGTTCTCAACCCGCTCGGCGTGCCGTCGCGGATGAACGTCGGCCAGATCCTCGAAACGCACTTGGGCTGGGCGTGCCGCGGTCTTGGCCACCAGATCGGCGAAATGCTCGAAAAGTGGAACGCCAACCAGGCGAGCCGCGACGACGTCGCGAACGAAATCCGTTCGGTCTACGGCGAAGAGCAGGTGCTGCCGCGTTCGAACGAGGAACTCAAGGAGCTCGCCGGCAACCTGTCGCGCGGCGCGCCGATCGCAACGCCGGTCTTTGACGGCGCGCGCGAAGCGGAAATCGTTGAGATGCTCAAAGGGGCGGGTCTACGCGAAACGGGTCAGGTCGATCTCTTCGACGGGCGCACGGGCGAGAAATTCATTCGTCCGGTCACGGTGGGCTACAAGTACCTGCTGAAGCTGCACCACCTTGTCGACGACAAGATTCACGCGCGTTCGATCGGTCCGTACTCGCTCGTCACGCAGCAGCCTCTCGGCGGCAAGGCCCAGTTCGGCGGCCAGCGCTTCGGCGAGATGGAAGTGTGGGCGCTCGAAGCTTACGGCGCGGCCTACACGCTGCAGGAAATGCTGACCGTGAAGTCGGACGACGTCGCGGGCCGGACGAAAGTCTATGAAGCGATCGTTCGCGGCGATGACACCTTCGAGGCGGGCATCCCGGAAAGCTTCAACGTGCTCGTGAAGGAAATGCGCTCGCTCGGCCTCAACGTCGAGCTGCAGAACGGATAAGGGCGAGGGCGTTTAGCCCTCGCTTGCTCCTCCTCGCAGAGGCGGAGCGAGACCGAAGTAAAGTTTTCAAGCGGATCGAATCCGCACCCGACCCCGAGAGGTTTGAATGAGCCAGGAACTACTCAACGTCTTCAATCCTGCGGCCACTCAGCAGACGTTCAACCAGATCCGGATCTCGCTGGCTTCGCCAGAGAAGATCCATTCCTGGTCCTATGGCGAGATCAAGAAGCCCGAGACGATCAACTACCGCACGTTCAAGCCGGAGCGGGACGGTCTCTTCTGCGCGCGGATCTTCGGCCCGGTGAAGGACTATGAGTGCTTGTGCGGCAAGTACAAGCGCATGAAGTACAAAGGCATCACCTGCGAAAAGTGCGGCGTTGAAGTGACGCTCACCAAGGTGCGCCGCGACCGCATGGGCCATATCGAGCTCGCGGCGCCCGTCGCGCACATCTGGTTCCTGAAGTCGCTTCCCTCGCGCATCTCGCTGATGCTCGACATGACGCTGAAAGATGTCGAACGCGTTCTCTACTTCGAACACTTCATCGTCATCGAGCCGGGCCTGACGCCGATGCAGCCGAACCAGCTGCTGTCGGAAGAAGAATATCTTCAGGCTCAGGAAGAATACGGCGAAGACTCGTTCACCGCCGGCATCGGCGCGGAAGCGATCCGCGAAATTCTCGCCTCGCTCGATCTCGAGGCGGAAGCCGACAGGCTGCGCGTCGAAATCGCCGAGTCGACCTCGGAGCTGAAACCGAAGAAGCTCGCCAAACGCCTCAAGCTCATCAACGCCTTCCTTGAATCCGGCAACAAGCCGGAATGGATGATCATGACGGTCATTCCGGTCATCCCGCCGGAACTGCGCCCACTCGTGCCGCTCGATGGCGGCCGTTTCGCGACGTCGGACCTCAATGATCTCTATCGCCGCGTCATCAACCGCAACAACCGCCTGAAGCGCCTGATCGAGCTTCGCGCGCCCGACATCATCGTGCGCAACGAAAAGCGGATGCTGCAGGAAGCCGTCGATGCGCTGTTCGATAACGGCCGCCGCGGTCGCGTCATCACGGGCACCAACAAGCGCCCGCTGAAGTCGCTCTCCGACATGCTGAAAGGCAAGCAGGGCCGCTTCCGTCAGAACCTGCTCGGCAAGCGCGTCGACTATTCCGGCCGTTCGGTCATCGTCGTCGGCCCCGAACTCAAACTTCATGAGTGCGGCCTGCCGAAGAAGATGGCGCTCGAGCTCTTCAAGCCGTTCATCTATTCGCGCCTCGACGCGAAAGGGCTCTCCGCGACCGTCAAGCAGGCGAAGAAGCTCGTCGAAAAAGAACGCCCCGAAGTCTGGGACATTCTCGATGAAGTCATTCGCGAGCACCCGGTTCTCCTGAACCGCGCGCCGACGCTTCACCGTCTCGGCATTCAGGCGTTCGAGCCGAAGCTGATCGAAGGCAAGGCCATCCAGCTTCACCCGCTCGTCTGCACGGCGTTCAACGCTGACTTCGACGGCGACCAGATGGCCGTGCACGTGCCGCTGTCGCTCGAAGCCCAGCTCGAAGCGCGCGTCCTGATGATGTCGACGAACAACATCCTGTCGCCGGCGAACGGCAAGCCGATCATCGTGCCGTCGCAGGACATCGTTCTCGGCCTCTATTACATGACGCTCGAAAAGGCGAACGAGCCGGGCGAGGGCATGACCTTCGGCACGATGTCGGAAATCGAGCACGCGCTCGAAGCCCGCGTCATCACGCTGCACTCGAAAATCAAGGCGCGCTGGGAGTCGGTCGACCGGGACGGCAATCCGATCCGCGAGATCGTCGAAACGACGCCGGGCCGGATGAAGGTCGCGCAGGTGCTGCCGAAAGACGGCAACGTGCCGTTCCAGGTCATCAACACGCACCTGACCAAGAAGGCGATCCAGGGCCTTATCGATATCGTCTACCGCCATTGCGGCCAGAAGCAGACGGTCATCTTCGCTGACCGCGTGATGGATCTCGGCTTCAAGGAAGCCTGCAAAGCGGGCATCTCCTTCGGCAAGGACGACATGGTCATCCCGGCGGCGAAGGCGAAACTCGTCGAAGAAACCCGCACGCTCGTTCGCGACTATGAACAGCAATATGCGGACGGCTTCATCACGCGCGGCGAAAAATACAACAAGGTCGTCGACGCCTGGGCGAAGTGCACCGACAAAATCGCCGACGAGATGATGAAGGAGATCTCCAACAAGAAGGTCGACAAGGAGACGGGCAGGGAGATGGAGATCAACTCCGTCTACATGATGTCCCACTCCGGCGCGCGCGGAAGCCCCGCGCAGATGAAACAGCTCGCCGGCATGCGCGGCCTGATGGCCAAGCCGTCGGGCGAGATCATCGAAACGCCGATCATCTCGAACTTCAAGGAAGGCCTCACCGTTCTCGAATACTTCAACTCGACCCACGGCGCTCGTAAGGGCCTTGCCGACACCGCGCTCAAGACGGCGAACTCGGGCTACCTCACCCGCCGTCTAGTCGACGTCGCGCAGGATTGCATCATTCGCGAGCCCGATTGCGGCACGGTCAACGGCATCACGATCGAAGCGGTCGTGCAGGGCGGTGAGACTGTCGTTCCGCTCTCGCAGCGCATTCTCGGCCGCACCGCGCTCGAAGATGTCGTGCATCCGACGACGGGCTTCATTTACGCGAAAGCCGGCGACGAGATCGACGAACCGCAGGCTGAGGAAATCGAAGGCTCGGGCATTCTTCATGTCCGCGTCCGTTCGGTCCTGACCTGCGACGCGAAAGTCGGCGTTTGCGCCAAGTGCTACGGGCGCGACCTTGCGCGCGGCAGCCACGTCAATATCGGCGAAGCGGTCGGCGTCATCGCGGCGCAGTCGATCGGCGAACCGGGCACGCAGCTCACCATGCGTACGTTCCACATCGGCGGTACGGCGCAGGTCGGCGACACCTCGTTCATCGAAGCGAGCCATGAAGGCGTCATCCAGCTCGAAAACCGCAACGTGGTTAAGAACTCGAGCGGCGACCTCATGGTCATGAACCGCAACACGCTCGTCAAAATCATCGACGACAACGGCAAGGAGCACGCCTCTTACAAGGTCTCCTACGGCGCGAAGCTTCGCATCGATGACGGCGACAAGGTTACACGCGGCCAGCGCCTCGCGGACTGGGACCCCTATACGATCCCGATCCTCACCGAAGTCGAGGGCAAGATTAAGTATGAGGACCTCAGCGAAGGCTTCTCGATGCAGGTCGTCGCCGACGAAGCGACGGGTATCGCAAGCCGCGTCGTCACGGATTGGCGCGCCAATCCGCGCGCTGCGGACCTGAAGCCGTCAATCGTCATCGTCGACGCCAAGGGCAAGCCGCTGAAGTCGCCGACCTCAGGCGGGGAAGCGCGTTATACGCTCCCGGTCAGCGCCATTCTCTCGGTCGAGGATGGGGACGAGGTCAGCGTCGGCGACGCGCTCGCGCGTATCCCGACGGAAGGCGCGAAGACGCGCGACATCACCGGCGGTCTGCCGCGGGTCGCCGAACTCTTCGAGGCGCGCCGTCCGAAAGATCACGCGATTATCGCGGAAGCCGATGGCAAGGTCGAATTCGGTCGCGACTACAAGAACAAGCGGCGCATCCGCATCGTCCCGACGGACGAGAGCCTTGATCCGGTTGATTACCTCGTTCCGAAGGGCCGCCACATCACGGTCCAGGAGGGCGACTTCATCGCCAAGGGCGAATACCTCATGGACGGCAACCCGGCGCCGCACGACATCCTCCAGATCATGGGGATCGAGGCGCTGGCGAACTATCTCATCAACGAGATCCAGGAGGTCTATCGCTTGCAGGGCGTGCCGATCAACGACAAGCATATCGAAGTGATCGTCCGCCAGATGCTGCAGAAGATCGAAGTCAGCGATCCGGGCGAGTCGATGTTCCTCAAGGAGGAGCAGATCGACAAGCTCGAGTTCGAAGAGGCCAATGCGCGCCTCGTCGACGAGGGCAAAACGCCCGCCAAAGGCGCGCCGGTCCTCCTCGGCATCACCAAGGCCTCGCTCCAGACCCGGTCGTTCATCTCGGCGGCCTCGTTCCAGGAGACGACCCGCGTCCTCACCGACGCCGCCGTCAACGGCAAGGTCGACAATCTCGAGGGCCTCAAGGAGAACGTCATCGTCGGCCGCCTGATCCCGGCCGGCACGGGCGGTCAGATGTCGCGTCACCAGCTCGAGGCCGAGCAGCGGGACAATGCGCTCATCGCCGAACGCGAAAAGCGGGCTGCCGCGGCTCTGCCGCCGGCTTCCGCAGCGCCGACGGTCGAGCCGGTCGTCGAAGAAGAAGCGGCCCCGGCGGCGGAGTAACCGTCCGAAGGATAGCCACGCCGGGGGCGCGAAAGCGCCCTCGGTCAGAAATCAGAACGGCGGCCCGAAAAACGGGCCGCCGTTTTCGTCTGTGGAAAAGAGAATCAGTCTCGTCGAGGAGCGGTTAGGACGGGTTTCCGGAGGCGGCTTTTCGGCCCAAAATCTCAGGCGCGAGCCTTGTTCGCCGCTTCCGGAGCGCCATATTCCCGATGGCGAGGTCGGCGCCCGCGACACATTGAAAGAATCTCGCTTGCTGGGGCCGAAAATCCATTGGCGCGTATTGACCCAGGCGATTCGCGCTAGTATGGATCGCGCCGCTGGAAGGCCGGCAGTCATAGGCGTTTTTCTTAAAGCGTCTGTGAAACGCGGCTAGCCCTGCCGACTAATGTTGAGAAAAGTTTCGTTGAGCGGTGTTCCGCCTGCCGGGCCCCGCTCATTTGCGTCGTTGCGGAATTAGCCGTCGGCGCGAGGAAGGCCCAAGGTTTCGACCTCTCTTTGCCGAGGATTTGGAGAACGAATGCCTACAGTCCAACAGCTGATCCGCAAACCGCGCAAGCCGCGGCGCAAGATCAACAAGGTGCCGGCGATGCAGGCATGCCCGCAGAAGCGCGGCGTGTGCACGCGCGTTTATACGACGACGCCGAAAAAGCCGAACTCGGCGCTTCGTAAGGTTGCGAAGATCCGCCTGACGAACGGCCATGAGGTGATCGGCTATATCCCGGGCGAAGGCCACAACCTGCAGGAGCACTCCGTGGTGCTGATCCGCGGCGGCCGCGTGAAGGACCTTCCGGGTGTTCGCTACCACATCATCCGCGGCGTCCTCGACACGCAAGGCGTCAAGGACCGCAAGCAGCGCCGCTCGCTCTACGGCGCCAAACGGCCGAAATAGGAAGCGCACATGTCACGTCGCCGCAAAGCAGAGAAACGCGAAGTCCATCCGGACGCCAAGTTTGGCGATACGATGGTTTCGAAGTTCATGAACTACATCATGGTCGACGGCAAAAAGCCGGCCGCCGAGAAGATCGTGTACGGCGCTTTCGACCGCATCGAGAACAAGCTTCGCCGTCCGCCGGTCGACCTGTTCAAGGAAGCGCTCGACAACGTGACGCCTTCGATCGAAGTGCGCTCGCGCCGGGTCGGCGGCGCCACCTATCAGGTTCCGGTGGAAGTCCGCCCGGACCGCAAGATCGCGCTCGCCATGCGCTGGCTGATTTCGGCCGCCCGCGCGCGCAACGAAACGACGATGGTCGATCGTCTTTCGAACGAACTGATGGACGCTGCGCAGAACCGCGGCGCCGCCGTCAAGAAGCGCGAAGACACGCACCGCATGGCGGAAGCGAACCGCGCCTTCTCGCATTATCGTTGGTAGTCGGAATTTAGAGTTAGGGATCGCCAGTCATGGCCCGCACGCACAAGATCGAGGACTATCGGAACTTCGGCATCATGGCCCACATTGATGCCGGCAAGACGACCACGACCGAGCGCGTCCTCTATTACACGGGCAAGAGCCACAAGATCGGCGAAGTCCATGACGGCGCCGCGACGATGGACTGGATGGAGCAGGAGCAGGAGCGGGGGATCACGATCACCTCGGCCGCGACGACCTGCTTCTGGAAAGACAAGCGCCTCAACATTATCGACACG
Organism: Caulobacterales bacterium; assembly: GCA_020638525.1. Taxonomy (GTDB): domain Bacteria; phylum Pseudomonadota; class Alphaproteobacteria; order Caulobacterales; family Parvularculaceae; genus Amphiplicatus. The sequence continues at coordinate 13,710 of JACKIL010000013.1, forward strand.
CCAGGCCACGTCGACTTCACGATTGAAGTCGAGCGTTCGCTTCGCGTTCTCGATGGCGCCGTATGCCTTCTCGACGGCAACCAGGGCGTAGAGCCGCAGACGGAAACGGTCTGGCGCCAAGGCGACAAATACAAAGTTCCGCGCATCATCTTCGCCAACAAAATGGACAAGATCGGCGCGGATTTCTATTTCTGCCTCGACACCATCAAGCAGCGCCTCGCCGTGAAAGCGGTTCCGCTGCAACTGCCGATCGGTATTGAGAGCGACTTCCTCGGCGTCGTCGATCTGCTCGAAATGCGCGCGATCATCTGGGATGACGACTCGCTCGGCGCGACGTTCCGCTACGAAGAAATTCCGGCGGACATGAAGGATAAGGCGGAAGAGTATCGCGCGGCGATGATCGAAGCCGCCGTCGAGCTCGATGACGACGTCATGACGGCCTATCTCGAAGGCAACGAACCTGACATCGAAACGCTGAAGAGCCTTATCCGCAAGGCGGTGCGCACGCTCGCCTGGTTCCCGGTTCTCTGCGGCACGGCGTTCAAGAACAAAGGCGTTCAGCCGCTTCTCGACGCGGTTGTCGACTATCTTCCTAGCCCGGTCGATGTTCCGCCGATCAAAGGCCATATTCCGGACAGCGATGAAGAAACGGTTCGCAAGTCTTCGGACGACGAGCCTCTGTCGATGCTCGCCTTCAAGATCATGAACGACCCGTTCACCGGCTCGCTCACCTTCTGCCGCGTCTATTCGGGCAAGCTCGAGTCGGGCATTTCGCTGCTCAACACGGTGAAGAACAAGCGCGAGCGCATCGGCCGTATGCTTCAGATGCATGCGAACAGCCGCGAAGAAATCAAGGAAGCCTATGCTGGCGACATCATCGCCATCGTCGGCCTGAAGGACACGACGACGGGCGATACGCTTTGCGACACCGTAAAGCCGGTCGTGCTCGAGCGCATGGAATTCCCGGAGCCGGTTATCGAACTCGCGGTCGAGCCGAAAACCAAGGCCGACCAGGAGAAAATGGGCATCGCGCTGCAGCGTCTCGCCGCTGAAGACCCGTCGTTCCGCGTCTCTTCCGATGAAGAGTCCGGCCAGACGATCATCAAAGGCATGGGCGAACTTCACCTCGACATTCTCGTCGACCGCATGCGCCGCGAGTTCAAAGTCGAAGCGAATGTCGGCGCGCCGCAGGTTGCTTACCGCGAAACCATCACGCGCGCTGCAGACATCGACTACACGCACAAGAAGCAGACGGGCGGCACCGGCCAGTTTGCGCGCGTGAAGTTCCGCGTCGTTCCGCAGGAGCCGGGCGCAGGCTACATCTTCGAAAACCAGATCGTCGGCGGTTCGATCCCGAGAGAATACATTCCGGGCGTTGAAAAAGGCATCAACTCGGTGCGTGAAGCGGGCCTCATGCTCGGCTTCCCGGTTCTCGATTTCAAAATCGAGCTCTATGACGGCGCCTTCCACGACGTCGACTCGTCGGTTCTCGCCTTCGAGATCGCCTCGCGCGCCGCGCTTCGTGAGAACAAGGACAAGCTTGGCCTGGCGCTGCTCGAGCCGGTGATGAAGGTCGAGGTTGTGACGCCGGAAGAATATACCGGTTCGGTCATCGGCGACCTCAACTCTCGCCGCGGCCAGATCCAGGATCAGGAAATGCGCGGGAACGCCAACGTCGTTCACGCCATGGTGCCGCTCGCCAACATGTTCGGCTACGTCAACAACCTTCGGTCGATGACGCAGGGCCGCGCAAACTACACGATGCAGTTCGATCACTACGAGAAAGTGCCGCAAGCGGTCGCGGATGAAGTCCGCGCGAAACTCGCGGGGTAACGGTTCGGGCGGGAGGGAGCCTCCTCCTCAAACGCGCCGAGGCGATCGGTAAGGAAAACTAGGAAAGTCGTCAGGAGACGGAGAGAAGTAAAATGGCTAAAGCAAAGTTTGAACGCAACAAGCCGCATGCGAACGTTGGCACGATCGGTCACGTCGACCACGGCAAAACGACCCTGACGGCCGCGATCACCAAATATTTCGGTGAATTCAAGGCTTATGACCAGATCGACGCCGCGCCGGAAGAAAAAGCCCGCGGCATCACGATCTCGACGGCTCACGTCGAATATGAAACGCCGAACCGCCACTACGCGCACGTCGACTGCCCCGGCCACGCCGACTACGTGAAAAACATGATCACGGGCGCTGCGCAGATGGACGGCGCGATCCTCGTCGTTAACGCTGCTGACGGTCCCATGCCGCAAACGCGCGAGCACATTCTTCTCGCCCGTCAGGTCGGCGTGCCGGCGATCGTCGTCTACCTCAACAAAGTCGACCAGGTTGACGATCCGGAACTCCTCGACCTCGTCGAAATGGAAGTCCGTGAACTCCTGTCGTCCTACGAATTCCCGGGCGACGATATTCCGATCATCAAAGGCTCGGCGCTCGCCGCCCTCGAAGGCCGCGATCCGGAAATCGGCGAAAATTCGATCCGCGCGCTGATGGAAGCTGTCGACAGCTACATCCCGACGCCGGCCCGCCCGGTCGACCAGCCGTTCCTCCTGCCGATCGAAGACGTGTTCTCGATCTCGGGCCGCGGCACCGTCGTGACCGGCCGCGTTGAGCGCGGCGTCGTCAATGTCGGCGACGAACTCGAAATCGTCGGCATCAAAGACACGCAGAAAACGACCTGCACGGGCGTTGAAATGTTCCGCAAACTGCTCGATCGCGGTGAGGCTGGCGACAACGTTGGCGTTCTCCTCCGCGGCATCGATCGCGACAAAGTCGAGCGCGGCCAGGTTCTCTGCAAGCCGGGCTCGGTTACGCCGCACAAGAAGTTCGTGGCTGAAGCCTACATCCTCACGAAAGAGGAAGGCGGCCGTCACACCCCGTTCTTCACGAACTACCGTCCGCAGTTCTACTTCCGCACCACGGACGTGACGGGCATCGTCACGCTCAAGGAAGGCACGGAAATGGTCATGCCGGGCGACAACGTCGAAGTGAACGTCGAGCTCATCGTGCCGATCGCCATGGAAGAGAAGCTCCGCTTCGCTATCCGTGAAGGCGGTCGTACGGTCGGCGCCGGCATCGTCGCCAAGATCATCGAGTAGTCATTCAGGGTCATAAGGCGCGGACTGGCCTTCAAACCAGTCCGCGCTTTTCGTCTCAAGTAGTAGAACCAGAAACAGCGAAGCGTCACCGGAACCATGCAACAGAACATCCGCATCCGACTTAAAGCGTTTGATCACCGCGTGCTCGACGCTTCGACGAAAGAAATCGTCAACACCGCCAAGCGCACGGGCGCTCAGGTTCGCGGGCCGATCCCGCTGCCGACGCGCATTGAGCGTTTCACGGTCAACCGTTCGCCGCACATCGACAAGAAGAGCCGCGAGCAATTTGAAATGCGTACGCACAAACGCGTTCTCGATATTGTCGATCCGACCCCGCAAACGGTTGACGCGCTGATGAAGCTCGACCTTTCGGCCGGCGTCGACGTCGAAATCCGTTTGGGCGCGTAAGTTAGAGAGCCAGAGGAGCGATCACGATGCGCACAGGGCTCATCGCCAAGAAACTCGGCATGACGCGGATCTACCGCGAAGACGGCACGCATGTGCCTGTCACGGTCATGCAAATCGACAACTGCCAGGTGCTTGGTCAGCGTACGGCTGAAACGAGCGGCTATACGGCGCTGCAACTCGGCGCTGGCGAGAAGAAAGCCAAGCGCGTCAATCGCGCTGAGCGTGGCCAGTTCGCCGCCGTCAACGTTGCGCCGAAGGCGAAAGTCGCCGAGTTCCGCGTTTCGGAAGACAACATGATCGACATCGGCGCCGAACTTTCGGCGGAGCACTTCGTGCCGGGCCAGAAAGTCGACGTGACGGGCGAGACGATCGGTAAAGGTTTCGCCGGCGCCATGAAGCGTCACAACTTCGGCGGTCTTCGCGCCACGCACGGCGTCTCGGTCTCGCACCGCTCGCACGGTTCGACCGGTCAACGCCAGGATCCGGGCCGGGTCTTCAAAGGCAAGAAAATGGCCGGCCACATGGGCGCCAAGCAACGCACGACGCAGAACATCGAAGTCGTTCGCATCGATGCGGGCCGCAACCTGGTTCTCCTGAAAGGCGCCATTCCGGGCCCGAAAGGCGGCTGGGTGCTGATCCGAGACGCGATCAAGCGCGAACTTCCGGCCGAAGCGCCGAAGCCGGGCGCGCTGCGCGGCAAAGCCGAAGCCGCTCCTGCGGAAGTCTCTGAAGATAAAGGCGCCGAATAATGAAGCTCGACGTTCTCAACCTCGAAAGCGGCAAGGCGGGCTCGATCGATCTCGACGAGACGGTCTTCGGCCTTGAGCCGCGCAAAGACATTCTTCATCGCATGGTGACCTATCAGCTCGCCAAGCGTCAGCAAGGCACGCACAAGTCGAAGCCGCGCTGGGAAGTGAAAGCGACGTCGAAGAAGTTCGGCCGTCAAAAAGGCGGCGGCACGGCGCGTCACGGCAACAAGGCGGCCCCGCAATTCCGCGGCGGCGGCACGGCGCACGGACCTCGTCCGCGCAGCCATGCGATCGACCTGCCGAAGAAGGTGCGTCGTCTCGCCATGCGCCACGCGCTGTCGGCCAAGGTCGCCGCCAACGAGCTCTTCATCATTGAAGACGCGACGTCGGCCGCTTCGAAGACCAAAGCGCTGCGCGAGGCTTTCGCCAAGCTCGGCTTTGCGAACGCGCTGATCGTCGACGCCACGGTTGACGAGAAGTTCGGTCTCGCCGCCCGCAACATTCCGAATATCGACGTGCTGCCGCTCGCCGGCGCAAACGTCTACGACATCCTGCGCCGTGAGAAACTCGTTCTCACGAAAGCGGCTGTCGCCGGCCTGGAGGCTCGCCTGAAATGAGTAAAGCTCCGAAGAAAGCGGCTCCGGCCGAAAAGCACTTCGACACGCTGATCTCTCCGGTGATCACGGAGAAGTCGACCATGGCGTCGGAAAACAACCAGGTTGTCTTCCGCGTGCCGCTGACGGCGACGAAGCCGGAGATCAAGGACGCTGTCGAAGCGCTCTTCAAGGTGAAGGTGAAAGCCGTCAACACCTTGCGCAACAAAGGCAAGAACAAGGTCTTCAAGGGCGTGCCTTACACGCGCTCCACAGTGAAGAAGGCCATCGTGACGCTCGAAGAAGGTCACTCGATCGACGTGACGACGGGCCTCTAAGCGGACGGATATTGAACAATGGCGCTGAGAAAATTCAATCCGACTTCGCCTTCGCGCCGCCAGCTCGTGCTGGTGGACCGGAGCGAGCTTTGGAAGGGCGGCCCGGAAAAGTCGCTCACCGAAGGTCTTCATTCGAGCGGCGGCCGCAACAATCGCGGGCGCATCACCGTTCGTCGTCGCGGCGGCGGAGCCAAGAAGCTCTATCGCAAAATCGACTTCAAGCGGAACAAGTTCGACATCGAAGCCAAGGTCGAGCGCCTTGAATACGATCCGAACCGCACGGCGTTCATCGCGCTCGTGAAATATCTCGATGGCGACCTTGCTTACGTACTCGCGCCGCAGCGCCTCAAAGTCGGCGACAAGATCATCTCGGGCGACCGCGTTGACGTGAAGCCGGGCAATGCGATGCGCCTGAAGTCGATGCCGATCGGCACCATCATCCACAATGTGGAGATGAAGCCGGGCAAGGGCGGTCAGCTCGCGCGTTCGGCCGGCGCCTACGCCCAGCTCGTCGGCCGCGATGGCGGCATGGCGCAGATCCGCCTGCAATCGGGTGAAGTTCGCCTCGTGCCGGGCGAGTGCCTCGCCACGATCGGCGCGGTGTCGAACCCTGACCACCTCAACGAGACCGTCGGCAAAGCCGGCCGGGCTCGTCTTAAAGGTCGCCGCCCGGCTGTTCGCGGCGTCGCCATGAACCCGATCGACCACCCGCATGGCGGCGGCGAAGGCCGCACCTCGGGCGGCCGTCACCCGGTCACGCCGTGGGGCAAACCCACCAAGGGCCGCAAGACGCGCAAGAACAAGCGCACTGACAAGCTCATCATTCGCTCGCGTCACGCACGCAAGAAGTCGAGCTAGGACGCCGGAGAAAGATCATGTCACGTTCCGTCTGGAAAGGCCCTTTCATCGACCGCTACCTGCTCGCGAAAGCCGAGCAGGCGCAGGGCGGCGCGCATAAGGGCGGCATCAAAACCTGGTCGCGTCGTTCGACCGTGCTGCCGCACTTCGTGGGCCTCACGTTCAACGTTTACAACGGCCACAAATTCATCCCGGTGCACGTCACCGAGGACATGGTCGGTCACAAGCTCGGCGAGTTCGCGCCGACGCGGACCTACACCGGCCATGGCGCCGACAAGAAGGCGAAGAGAGGCTAAGCCATGGGTCAGAAGAAAAACGCGCGCCGTGTCGCCGAGAATGCGGCGATGGCCAAAGGCAAGATGATCAAGACCTCGCCCCAGAAGCTTAACCTGGTGGCGCAGACGATCCGCGGCAAGAAAGTGGAGAAGGCGCTCGCCGAACTCCAGTTCTCGCGCAAGCGCGTCGCCAAGCAGGTCAAGAGCGTGCTCGAAAGCGCGATCGCCAACGCCGAGAACAACCATGATCTCGACATTGACGCGCTCGTCGTGAGCCAGGCTTTTGTCGGCAAGAACCTGGTGATGAAGCGCTGGAGCCCCCGTGGCCGCGGCCGCGTCGGCAAGATCATGAAGCCGTTCGCCGAGATTACGATCGTCGTCAAAGAAGTTGAGGAGGCCGCTTAATGGGCCAGAAGGTCAACCCCATCGGTCTGCGTCTCGGGATCAACCGGACCTGGGATTCGCGCTGGTTCGCGAACAAAGGTCCTTATGCCGATCTTCTTCACGAAGACCTGGCGATCCGGAAATATCTTCAGGAGCGCCTGAAGCAGGCCGGCGTGTCGCGCATCATCATCGAGCGCCCGCACAAGAAGTGCCGCGTGACGATCTATACGGCCCGTCCGGGCGTCGTGATCGGCAAGAAAGGCGCGGACATCGAGAAGCTGCGTCTTGAGCTTTCGAAGCTGTCGTCTTCGGAAACGGTTCTCAACATCGTTGAGATCCGCAAGCCGGAGATCGATGCGACGCTCGTCGCCGAGAACATCGCCCAGCAGCTCGAGCGCCGGGTTGCATTCCGCCGCGCTATGAAGCGCGCAATGCAGACGGCTCAGCGCATGGGCGCTCTCGGCATCCGCGTTACGGTTTCCGGCCGCCTTGGCGGCGCGGAGATCGCGCGTACGGAATGGTATCGCGAAGGCCGCGTTCCGCTGCACACGCTGCGTGCGGATATCGATTACGGCGTCGCGACCGCGCGCACGACCTACGGCGCCATCGGCGTGAAGGTGTGGATCTTCAAAGGCGAGATCATGGAACATGATCCGCTCGCGCAGGAAAAACGTCTGATCGACGCGCAGACCGGCGGCGTTGCCCGCCGTGAAGACTCGCGCGGCGAACAGCACGCGTAAGATAGGGATTGGAGACGGGCGATGTTGCAGCCGAAGCGGACCAAATTCCGCAAACAGTTCAAAGGGCGCATTCACGGCGTCGCTAAAGGCGGCACGGACCTCAATTTCGGGTCGCATGGCCTGAAAGCGGTCGAGCCCGAGCGCATCACGGCGCGTCAGATCGAGGCTTCGCGCCGCGCGATCACCCGCGCGATGAAGCGCGCCGGCCGCGTCTGGATCCGCGTGTTCCCGGACGTTCCGGTTTCGAAGAAGCCGACCGAAGTCCGCATGGGTTCCGGTAAAGGTACGCCGGAATACTGGGTTGCGCGCATCAAGCCGGGCCGGATCATCTTCGAGATCGACGGCGTCACAGAAGAAGTCGCTCAAGAAGCGCTCGCACTCGGCGCTGCGAAGCTGCCGATCAAGACGCGCGTCGTGAAGCGCATTGGCGAATAGGAGCAAGTCAGATGAAAGCGTCTGAAGTGCGCAGCATGACTGTCGATCAGCTGAAGGACAAACTCTTCCAGCTGAAGAAAGAGCAGTTCAACCTCCGCTTCCAGAAGGCCTCGGGCCAGCTGGAGCGCACGGCGCGGATCGGCGAAGTTCGCCGCGACATCGCGCGCGTGAAGACCATCCTGCGCGAGAAAGCCGCGCCGGCGGCGAACTAGGAAGAGGCGAAGAAGATGCCGAAACGAATTCTGCAGGGCACGGTCGTCAGCGACAAAGGCGCGAAGACGGTTGTCGTCAGCGTCGACCGTATTTTCACGCACCCGCTCTATCAGAAGACGGTGCGCCGCTCGAAGCGCTACCACGCTCACGATGACGCCGACACGTTCAAGGTGGGCGATATCGTGCAGATCCAGGAATGCGCGCCGAAGTCGAAACTGAAGCGCTGGGAAGTCATCGGGCTCGGCTCGAAGGGCTAGTTGAAGATCGAATTGGGAAGGCCGGGCCGTAGGGTTCGGGGAGGGTCGATATGATCCAGATGCAAACGAATTTGGACGTCGCCGACAACTCTGGCGCTAAGCGCGTTCAGTGCATCAAAGTGCTGGGCGGGGCCGGGCGCCGTTACGCAGGCGTCGGCGACATCATCGTCGTGTCGGTGAAAGAGGCGATTCCGCGCGGCCGGGTCAAAAAAGGCCAGGTCATGAAAGCGGTCGTCGTTCGCACGGCGAAAGACATCAAACGCCGCGACGGTTCGGTCATCCGCTTCGATCGCAACGCCGCCGTTCTGATCAACAACAATAAAGAGCCGATCGGCACTCGTATCTTTGGCCCGGTGACGCGCGAGCTTCGCGCCGCCAACCACATGAAGATCGTGTCGCTCGCGCCGGAAGTGCTCTGAAAGGATTTCGAGATGGCCGCGAAAATCAAAAAGGGCGATAAAGTCGTCGTGCTTGCGGGCAAGTACCGCGGCGTCGAAGGCGAGGTGCTCCAGGTGCTCCCGCAAGACGACCGCGTCGTCGTGCGCGGCGTCAATGTCATCAAGAAGCACCAGCGCCAGACGCCGGCTCAGCAAGGCGGGATCATTTCCCGCGAAGCGCCGATCCACGTCTCGAACGTTGCGCTGAGCGCTGACGGCAAACCGTCGCGCGTTGGATTCAAGATCATGGACGACGGGCGCAAAGTGCGCGTCGCCAAGAAGTCCGGAGAGGTTATCGATGGCTGAGGCTCAGAGCTATACGCCGCGTCTGAAGACCCTTTATCAGAACGAGATCCGCTCGCGTCTGATCGAGAAGTTCAGCTACGCGAACCCGATGATGACGCCGAGGATCACCAAGATCGTCGTCAACATGGGCGTCGGCGACGCCGTCAACGACCGCAAGGCCGTCGAAGCGGCCGCAGTCGATCTCGCGAAAATCGCGGGGCAGAAAGCGGTCATCACGAAAGCCAAGAAATCCATCGCGAGCTTCAAGGTTCGCGAAGGCATGGCGATCGGCTGCAAGGTCACCCTTCGCTCCGACCGCATGTATGAGTTTCTCGACCGGCTCGTCACGATCGCGCTGCCGCGCGTTCGCGACTTCCGCGGCCTGTCGGGCAAGAGCTTTGACGGCCGGGGCAATTACGCTCTCGGCCTCAAGGAACACATCGTGTTCCCGGAAATCGACTACGACAAAGTCGACAAGGTTCGCGGCATGGACATCATCGTTTGCACGACTGCGCGGACGGACGCAGAAGCGCGCGCCCTGCTCGACGAGTTCAACTTCCCGTTCCGCAAAGACGCGAAGAAATAGGCAAGGTCCGGACGAACCGGAAACCGGCTTAAGGAGACAGTAAATGGCCAAAAAAGGAATGCTTGAGCGCAACAAGAAGCGTCAACGGATGTCGAAGCAATTCGACGCCAAGCGCGAGCGACTCAAGGCGATTATCAAGGACCAGTCGAAGCCGGCTGAAGAGCGCTTCGACGCGGTGCTTAAACTCGCCGAAGTGCCGCGCAACGCTTCGAAGACGCGCGTTCGCAACCGCTGCCTGGTGTCGGGGCGTCCGCGCGGGTTCTACCGGAAGCTGAAGATGTCGCGCGTCGCGCTGCGTCAGCTGGGCTCGGAAGGGCTCATCCCGGGTTTGGTGAAATCGAGCTGGTAAGGGGCATCCCAAGATGGCGATCAACGACCCCATCGGTGATCTGATCACCCGTTTGCGCAATGCTCAGATGCGCAACCACCAAGTGACGTCGGTTCCGGCTTCGCGTCTTCGCGGCTGGGTCCTCGACGTGCTGGCGGACGAAGGTTACATCCGCGGTTATTCGCGCGTCGAAAAAGACGGCGAGCAACCGGTGTTTGAAGTCGAGCTGAAATATTTCGACGGCGCGCCCGTGATCTCGAAGATCCAGCGCGTTTCGAAGCCGGGCCGGCGCGTTTATTCGTCGGTCAAGGAACTGACCTCGGTCAGGAACGGGCTCGGCATTTCTATTCTGTCCACGCCGAAGGGCGTGATGTCGGACGCGGCGGCGCGCGCAGCCAATGTTGGCGGCGAAGTGCTCTGCCAAGTCTACTAGGCGTTTGCGAGGAGACGAGACCCATGTCCCGTATCGGCAAGAAACCGGTCGCAGTTCCGAAGGGCGTCACCGTTTCGGTGAACGGCCAGACGGTTACGGCCAAAGGCCCGAAAGGCGAACTCAAATTCGTCGTCAACGACCTGTGCTCGGTCGCGCTTGAGAGCGACCAGGTTTCGGTGACGCCGGTCGACAAGTCGAAGGCGGCGCGCTCGCAGTGGGGCATGAGCCGCACGATGATCGCGAACATGATGCAGGGCGTGAGCAATGCATTCTCTCGCAAGCTCGAGCTCGTCGGCGTCGGTTATCGTGCGCAGATGAAGGGCAACTCGCTCAGCCTCGCGCTCGGCTTCTCGCACGACGTCGATTTCCCGACGCCTGCGGGCATCAAGATCGAAACGCCGAAGCCGACCGAGATCATTATCTCCGGCATCGACAAGCAGCTTGTCGGCGAAACCGCCGCCAAAATCCGCAGCTATCGTCCGCCCGAGCCCTACAAAGGCAAAGGCGTGAAGTACGAAGGCGAATACATCTTCCGCAAGGAAGGTAAGAAGAAGTAACGGAACGCCGTCCATCGGGGCGGATGAGATTGGGAAGCGACAGCCATGGCTGACACCGCAAGAAAACTATACAACAAGCGCGCGCAGCGGACCCGCACCAAGCTTGCGAAGGTCGCTGGCGAGCGTCCTCGCCTGTCGGTGTTCCGTTCGTCCAAGAACATCGCGGCGCAGATCATCGACGACAAGAGCGGCAAGACGATCGTCTCCGCATCGTCGCTCGACAAGGATCTGCGTGAGGCGATCGGCAAAGGCTCGAACAAGGACGCCGCCGCTCAAGTGGGCAAAGCGCTCGCCGAACGCGCGAAAGGCGCCGGCGTCGCCGAGGTCGTCTTCGATCGCGGCGGCTACATTTATCATGGGCGCGTGAAAGCGCTCGCCGAGGCGGCTCGCGAAGCCGGCCTCAACTTCTAGGGTTCTGAAGGAGATTATTGATGGCGCGCGAAGATGGACGCGGAGAAGGTCGCGGAGAGGGCCGGGGCGAAGGCCGGGGCCGCGGTCGCGGTCGTGAGCGTGATCGCGAGCGGGAACGCGAGCGCGAGGAGCGCGACGAGTTCGTCGATAAGCTCGTTGCGATCAACCGCGTCGCGAAAGTCGTGAAGGGCGGCAAGAACTTCGGTTTCGCCGCGCTCGTCGTCGTCGGCGATCAGAAAGGCCGCGTCGGTTACGGCAAGGGCAAGGCCCGCGAGGTTCCGGAAGCGATCCGCAAGGCGACTCAGGAAGCCAAGCGTCAGCTCGTCCGCGTGCCGCTGCGCGAAGGCCGCACCTTGCACCATGACGCGCAAGGCCGCTGGGGCGCGGGCAAAGTCATTCTCCGCGCGGCGCCTCCGGGCACCGGCATCATCGCGGGCGGCCCGATGCGCGCCGTCTTCGAAACGCTCGGCGTTCAGGACGTCGTCGCCAAGTCGATGGGTTCGTCGAACCCGTACAACATGGTGCGCGCCACGATCGACGCGCTGCAGGCCCAGTCGAGCCCGCGCTCGATTGCGAACAAGCGCGGCAAGAAAGTCGCCGACATTCTCGCGCGCCGCACCGGCGGCGGCGAAGCGACCGGCGCAGACGCCGCCTAAGCTGACGAAGAGGATTGGTTGCAATGGCCGCTAAGAAAACCCTGAAGGTCCGTCAGACGCGCAGCCCCGCGCGGCGTCCGAAAGACCAGGAAGCGACGCTGATCGGTCTCGGTCTCAACAAGATCGGCCGCGTACGCGAACTCGAAGACACGCCTTCCGTGCGCGGCATGATCGCCAAAGTCGCCCACATGGTTGAAGTGGTCGAGGAATAACCGGATTATTTTGGTAAAGGGCGAGGCGCGCCGAGGCGACGCCGCAAGTCCAAGGAGACGACATGAAACTGAACGAGCTTTCCGATAATCCGGGCGCGCGCAAGTCGCGCATCCGCGTTGGCCGCGGCATCGGCTCTGGCAAGGGCAAGACCGGCGGGCGCGGCGTCAAAGGTCAGAAGGCGCGTTCGGGCGTCACCGGCATCCGCCAGTTCGAAGGCGGCCAGATGCCGCTTTACATGCGCCTGCCGAAGCGCGGCTTCACGAAGCCGAACCGGCTGAAATTCGCCGAGATCAACGTTGGCGCGCTGCAGGCCGCTATCGACGCCGGCAAGCTCGACGCTGCGAACAAGATCGACGCCGCCGCGCTCGTCGCCGCGGGCGTGCTTCGTCGCTCTTTTGACGGCGTGCGCCTTCTTGGCGTCGGCGAGCTTAAGGCGAAGGTCAATCTCGAAGTCGCTCACGCTTCGGCCGGCGCGCGCGCCGCTGTCGAGAAAGCGGGCGGCGCTCTTGTCGAGACGGTCGTGAAAGAAGAATCGCCCGCCAAGAAGAAAGCCAAGAAAGCGGCGAAGGGCGGCGACGAGGAATAATTCCCGGGGGCGGGCCGTTGCGAAAGCGAGGGACCGCCGCCACATGGATGTTTTCCAACCGCTGGGTCGGCTTTTCGGCCCCCGATGCGACCGAGTGATCTGACCCGCTATGACATCAGCTGCAGAACAGTTCGCCTCCAACCTCAACTTCTCCGCTTTCGCCAAAGCGGAGGAGCTGAAGAAGCGTCTTCTGTTCACCCTGGGCGCGCTGATCGTCTACCGGCTCGGCACCTTCATTCCGATCCCCGGCATCAACCCGGAAGCCTATGCGAACGCCTTCCAGTCGCAGACCGGCGGTCTGCTCGGAACGCTCAACATCTTCGCCGGCGGCGCGGTCGAGCGGATGGCGATCTTCGCGCTCAACATCATGCCGTACATCTCGGCGTCGATCATCATGCAGCTGATGACGGCCGTCATTCCTTCGCTTGAGGCGATCAAGAAGGAAGGCGAGCAGGGCAGGCGGCAGATCAATCAGTACACGCGCTACCTGACGGTCGGCCTTGCGACCATGCAGGGCTATTTCATCGCAGTGAACCTGCAGTCGAATACCGGCGGCGGCATTCCTGTCGTCAACGATCCGGGCCCGTTCTTCCTGTTGACGACTGTCGTCACGCTTGTCGGCGGCGTCATGTTCCTCCTGTGGCTCGGCGAACAGATCACGTCGCGCGGCGTCGGCAACGGCACCTCGCTGATCATCTTCGCCGGGATCGTCGCGGAGCTTCCGCGGTCTGCGGCGGGCCTCTTCGCGCTCGGTCGCGGCGCCGGGGCGGGCGGCGCGTCGCTTCCGGGCGGCATCGTCGTGCTGGTGCTTATCATGGCCCTCGCGCTCGTGACGTTCGTCGTCTTCATGGAGCGCTCGCAGCGCCGCATCCTCGTTCAATATCCGCGCCGCCAGGTTGGCCAGCGCATGACGCAGGGCGAAAAATCGCACCTGCCGCTGAAGCTCAACACGGCCGGCGTCATTCCGCCGATCTTCGCGCAGTCGCTGCTGCTGCTGCCAGCGACGGCCGCCGCCGCGCTCGGCCAGCAGGATGCGCCGGAATGGCTGCAAAACATCCAGATCTGGTTCGCGCCGCACCGGCCGCTTTATCTCTTCTTCTATGCGCTCGGCATTTTCGCCTTCGCGTTCGTCTATACGTCGGCGGTCTTCAACACGCAGGACGTCGCAGACAATCTGAAGAAATATGGCGGCTTCGTTCAGGGCTATCGCCCCGGCGCGCGCACGGCCGAATATCTCGACTATGTTCTGACGCGCCTCACTGTCATCGGCGCTCTCTACCTCGCCGTCGTCTGCCTGACGCCGCAGGTCATCATCGCTCAGTACCCGAACATCCCTGTCTATCTCGGCGGCACGTCGCTTCTCATCGTCGTCTCGGTGACGCTCGACACCGTCGGCCAAATCCAGGGCCATCTGCTCGCGCAGCAATATGAGAGCCTGATCAAGAAGTCGAAACTGCGCGGGGGGCGGACGTGATCCTCATACTTCTCGGCGCGCCGGGCGCCGGCAAAGGCACGCAGGCTGAACGCATCGTCAAGACGCGCGGCATTCCGCAGCTCTCGACGGGCGACATGCTTCGCGCGGCCGTTTCTTCTGGCTCTCCGCTCGGCAAGCGCGTGAAGGACATCATGGATCGCGGCGATCTCGTCTCCGACGCGATCATCGAAGAAATCATTACGGACCGAATCAAGGCGCCGGACTGCGCGAAGGGGTTCATCCTCGACGGCGCGGTCCGCACGGTCGTCCAGGCGGAAATGATCGACCGGGTGCTCTCGGGCCTCGGTCGTTCGCTTGACGCCGTCATCCTCCTCGAAGTCGACGAAGAGGAGCTGGTCAACCGGCTGAAGACCCGGATCGAGCAGGCCAAGAAGGCCGGTCTTCCGCTTCGGGCCGACGATAATGTTGAGACTTTCCGCAAGCGCCAGCAGGTCTACCGGGACCAGACGGCGCCGCTCATTCCCTATTATGAGGGTAAGGGCGTCCTGAAGAAGGTCGATGGAATGGGGTCGATTGACGAGGTGGCGGCGGCGATCGACGCCATCCTCGATAAAATCGGCTAGTAGCCCGCCTTAAACCGGCGGGAGGGAGTTGACGGAGGGCAAAGCGTGGCTATATCTACGCCCCTCCGCCAAAAGGCGTAAAGCTCGCCCGGCTTCCTCGTGGAATGCCGGCGCGGGCCTTGTTTTATGGCGTTTTGGGGCGCTCGGCGCCCTGAGGCGGGGAAAGAAGAGAAGAGGAAGAGCTCCGTGGCCCGGATTGCAGGCGTCAACATTCCGACGAACAAGCGCGTCATCATCGCGCTGCGGTACATTCATGGTATCGGCCCGGCGAAAGCCGCCGAGATCTGCGAGAAAGTCGGCATTCCGGCGGAGCGCCGGGTGAACCAGCTTTCGGATGCGGAAGTGCTCCAGATCCGCGAAACGATCGACCGCGACTATGTCGTCGAGGGCGATCTGCGGCGCGAAGTCGCCGTCAACATCAAGCGCCTGATGGACATGGCCTGCTACCGGGGCCTGCGCCACCGCCGCGGCCTTCCGGTCCGCGGTCAGCGCACCCATACGAACGCGCGCACGCGCAAAGGCCCGGCGAAGCCGATCGCGGGCAAGAAAATGCCTGGCAAGAAGTAAGGACAATAAGAGATGGCGAAGGCTCCTGCAGGTGGCGCGCGCGTTCGGCGCCGTGAACGCAAAAACATTACGTCGGGCGTCGTTCATGTGAATGCGTCTTTCAACAACACGATGATCACCATCAGCGACGAACAGGGCAACTCGGTTTCCTGGTCTTCCGCCGGCGCGATGGGGTTCAAAGGCTCGCGCAAGTCGACGCCTTATGCGGCGCAGCTTGCTGCTGAAGACGCCGCCAAGAAGGCGATGGAACATGGCCTTCGCACCGTGAACGTCGAAGTTCGCGGACCGGGCTCGGGCCGTGAGAGCGCGCTTCGCGCGCTGCAGGCCGCGGGCCTCACCGTTCAGATGATCCGTGACTGCACGCCGATCCCGCACAATGGCTGCCGTCCGCGCAAGCGCCGCCGGGTCTGATCGGCGCGCGGCGACTACCCCTTCTTTGGGGGCGAGAATCTGGCCCCTCATGTCGGGCCGCTTAAAGTGAAAGCCGCCATGCTCTCCGGCGGCAAATGGAGCTGAACGCACCGTGATTGAAAAGAACTGGCAAGAACTGATCCGTCCGTCGAAGCTCGAGGTCACGCCTGGCGTTGACCCGAAGCGTCGCGCGACGATCGTCGCCCAGCCGCTTGAACGCGGCTTCGGCCTGACGCTCGGCAATGCGCTTCGCCGCATTCTGCTCTCGTCGCTGCAGGGAACGGCCGTCACCTCGATCCAGATCGACGGCGTCGTGCATGAATTCTCGTCGATCCCGGGCGTGCGCGAAGACGTCACGGACATCGTCCTCAATGTGAAGCAGCTCTCGCTGCTCTGCCATTCCGACACGCCGAAGCGCCTTGTTCTCAAGAAGTCGACGCCGGGTCCGGTGACGGCTGGCGATATCGAACCGACCTCGTCGGTCGATATTCTCGACAAGAACCAGGTCATCTGCCACCTCGACGAAGGCGCGTCGCTGCGCATGGAACTCGTCGTGCAGACGGGCAAAGGCTATGTGCCGGCCGACCGCAACCGTCCGGAAGACGCGCCGATCGGGCTTATCCCGGTCGACAGCCTCTATTCGCCGTGCAAGCGCGTCGCCTATCGCGTCGAGAACACCCGCGAAGGCCAGGTGCTCGACTATGACCGCCTGATCCTCGAAGTCGAAACCGATGGTTCGCTGACGCCGGATGACGCCGCCGCCTACGCCGCGCGTATCCTGCAGGACCAGCTCCAGATCTTCGTCAACTTCGACGAGCCGAAGAAAGAGCTCGGCGGCGGCATGCACGAAGAGCTGCCGTTCAACCCGGCGCTCCTGCGCAAGGTGGACGAGCTCGAGCTGTCGGTTCGCTCGGCGAACTGCCTCAAGAACGACAACATCGTTTACATCGGCGATCTCATCCAGAAGACGGAAGCGGAAATGCTCCGTACGCCGAACTTCGGGCGCAAGTCGCTCAACGAGATCAAGGAAGTGCTCGCCGGTCTCGGCCTCCATCTCGGTATGGATGTGCCGGATTGGCCGCCGGACAATATCGAAGAACTTGCGAAGAAATACGAAGAGTAGACCATTCGGCTGACGCAAGGCGCGTCAGCTCCAAGGAGGATAAGCCATGCGACACGGGATGGCGCACCGCAAACTGAACCGCACGCACGAGCACCGCAAAGCGATGTTCGCGAACATGGCGTCTGCGCTGATCAAGCATGAGCAGATCACGACGACCCTGCCGAAAGCCAAAGAGCTTCGGCCGATCGTCGAGAAGCTGGTGACGATCGCGAAAAAGGCGAACCGCGACGAGTCGAGGACGCTGCATCTGCGCCGCCTCGCTTCCGCGCGCCTTCGCGACGACACGCAGGCCAAGAAGCTCTTCGAAACCATCGGTCCGCGTTACGCCGACCGCAATGGCGGCTATATCCGCATCATGAAAGCGGGCTTCCGCTACGGCGATAATGCGCCGCTCGCGGTCATCGAATTCGTCGATCGCGACGAGAGCGCCAAAGGCCAGGATTCGGGCCCGGTTCTCGTCGACGAGGACAACGAAGAATAACCTCGGCTAATACGCCGGGATGAAGAAAGGCGGCGCTCTCGGGCGCCGCTTTTGTTTTATCTCGGGTGCTGCGCGTTTGCTCGCGCAGCCTTTCTGGGCAAGGGGGTTTTACGCCAGACTTTCTGCCGGCCAGTTCCGCCGTGCGCCGGCGATCCAGAAGGGCAGGCAGACGAGCAAGCACACGGCAGCCGTGACGACGCCGAATTCCCCGATCATCGTGATCGAACTGTCGCCGCGCGTAGTCAGCGGATCATAGATCTGCTGCAGCACGAGATTGTGCGACGCATGGAGCGTCACGGCAGGCCAGAGGCTCCCTGAAGAAAGTCTGAGCCAGGCGAAGGCGCCGCTGATCGAGGTGATTACGACGAAGAACGACAAGATCTCGAAGAGCTTTTCGCCGCCGGCGTTGTAGCCGCTGTAGAGCAGGATCGGCAGGTGCCATGACGCCCAGACGAGTCCGGTGATGAGCGAAGCGGCGAGGAAGCCGGTCATCGCCGTAAGACGTGGCGTGAAGAAGCCGCGCCAGCCGATCTCTTCGCCAAGCGCCGCCGCCATGTTGTTGACGAGGCCCGCCGTAGCCGCGAGTAAAAGCAGGGCGGCGATCCCAGTCGCGGGGGCGAGAGAACCGAAGCCCTCGCTCTCTGCGATCTTCGTCATCAACTCGAAGCGTGGAAATCCGGCGAGGCCCATTGCGTTGGCGACCAGGCACGCGGCGCCGCCATAGATCACCGGCAATATCAGCGCGATCAGGTGATAGCGCGTCGCGCCCCATTTCCATCCAAGACTGGAAAGGTCGCGGCCGGTCAGTTTGAGCGCAAGCATCGCTGACACGCCCACCGTCCACATCAGGCAGACGGCGAGCATTCCGGTGAATGCGAAATGGATGATCACCCACTGGACGAAGCCCGTCATTGCGACGACGAGAACGACAAACAGAACGAACGCCGGAGTCATTTGGTTTCCTTGAAAATTTCGCCGGGAATGGCGCAAAGAGTTGTCGAGCCGGTGGAAATGGCTTCGCGGTCGGACGCTAAAACCAGCGTCAAAGGCATTTCAAGCGAGATATGGCGAAGCGTGCGCCGCCTGCGCTCAGGCGCTGCGAGCTTCGTCTTGCTATTTAATTTCGATTTGGGTTAAATATTATTCGTAACCGAAAGGAGATCGCGATGACCGGGTTCAAGCGAAACAGCCTCACTTCCGCGCTCTGCTACCGCAATCCGAAGGCCGCTCTGGACTGGCTGGAAAAGGCCTACGGGTTTGAGCCGGCCATGATCATCAGCGACGCCAATGGCGATATCGCCCACTCAGAGATGCGTTTCGGCGAGTGCCTGATCATGATCGGGAATGAGTGGACGGAAGACCACAAGAGCCCGGCCTCGATCGAGGGCAAGAACACCCAGACCGTTCATGTGCATCTGGAGGAGGATATCGACGCCCATTGCGAACGCGCCCGGAAGGCGGGCGCCGAGATCCTGATGGAGCCGGAAACGCAATTCTATGGTGACCGCACCTATCGCGCCCGAGACCCGGAGGGGCATATCTGGACCTTCGGCCAGATGGTCAAGCAAGTGAGCCCCGAAGAGTGGGACAGGGAGAGCGGCTTCTCCACGAAGATGTACGAATGAAACAGGCCCGCCTCGATGCGGCGCTGGCCGCCCTTGCCGAGCCCCAGCGCCGGCGCGCCGTAGAACTCTTAAGCGAACGGCCGCGCCGTGCCGGAGAACTCGCTGAAGCTCTTGGGCTTTCTGCGCCTGCCATGAGCCGTCACCTGAAGGCGCTCAAGGCAAGCGGCCTCGTCGAGGAGGAGCATCCGGACTTTGACGCCCGCGTGCGCGTCTATGCGCTGAGACGGGACGGGCTTTCGGCGCTCAAGGACTGGGTCGAGCGCGCCGAGGCGCATTGGTCCCGCCAGCTTGCTTCATTCAAAGCGCACATCGAAAAGGATGATGCGTGACCTCGGGCGAAAGCTCCGTCCTCGTCGCCTTGCGCGTCAAGGCGAGCCCGGCCCGCGCCTTCGACGTCTTCACACAGGAGATCGGCGTCTGGTGGCGGCCTGACCCGCTCTTCGAGATCACCCCGCGCGGCGATGGTCGCCTCAAATTCGAAGGCGGCGAGGGCGGGCGTGTCATCACCGAGCTGCCGAACGGGAAAATCTACGAGGTGGGACGCGTCACCGCGTGGGAGCCGGGGCGGTTCCTCGCCTTTGACTGGCGGCAGGCAACATTCGCACCGGAGATGAAAACGCGCGTCGAAGTGCGGTTTGAGGCAGTCGGGGACGAGACCCGCGTTTCGGTCGCCCATTTCGGCTGGACGTCGATCCCGCAAGAGCATGTCGCGAGACACGGGTTTCCCGACATGGTCACGCAGCAGCGCGCCGGCGACTGGTGGCGCCGCTCGCTGGAGGCGTATCGTCAGAGCGTCGGGTGAGACTCCCTCGCATGCGGCGAGGCGGCGAATTGCTCCGGCGGGGCGGTCGGCTTACCTTCCATCGCAATGAAACGCTTCAAGAACCCAAAAGGCGCAACGCTCGCCTTCCTCATCGCGGCCCTGCTCTCGGCGGCGGCGATCGCTGAGGAAGTCTGGAAAAAGCCTGACCCCCATACGCTTCCCGACGGCGCGAGCAAGGATGAGGTCCTCTACGGCGAAACGCTGATCCGGCGAACCTATTCGGTCATCGGACCGGAGGTCGCAAACCCGGCGATGCGTTATGCAGGCAATAATCTCGCCTGCGGGTCCTGCCATCTCGATGGGGGCCGGCAGCGCCTCGGCCTTTCCTATGTCGGCGTCTACGACGCCTATCCTGCGAACATGGCGCGTGAGAACGAGATGCGCACGCTGACCCAGCGCATCAACGGGTGCATGGAGCGCAGCATGAATGGGCGCGCGCTTCCCGATGAGTCCGCCGAGATGAACGCGATGATCGCCTATATCCGTTTCCTCAGCGCTGGCGCGCCTGAAGGCGTCAACGGCCGCAGCACGCCGCAGCTCGCTCTGATGGACAGAGCGGCGGACCCTGCGAAAGGCGCCGAAGTCTTCGATCTTTATTGCGCCGCCTGTCATGGCGCGGACGGGCAAGGCATGCGCAATGGCAAGGCCGGCGACGCCGGCGGCTATCTCTATCCGCCGCTGTGGGGGCCTGACAGCTTCAATGACGGCGCTGGCATGCACCGGCTGATCACGTCGGCCCGCTTCATCCATGCGAACATGCCGCTCGGCACGACCTTCGAGTCTCCCTTGCTCACCGAGGAAGAGGCATTTGATGTCGCCGCCTACATCAATTCGCAGCCACGCCCCGAAAAGGGCGGGCTCGACCGCGACTTTCCGGACCGTTCGCGCAAGCCGGTCGACGCGCCATTCCCACCCTATGACGACGATTTTTCATTGGAACAACATCGGCTTGGGCCATTCAAGCCAATCATTGAGGACCGGGAGAAACGGAAAGAGGGCTGATCGCGACAGACGCACTGCAATCAGCCGTCTGATCCCCTATATTCCTGTTCGCGCGGGAGACGCCCGCGCGAGGAAACCCGAAAAGCTGTAACCCGCCAGAAGGTCATCCCATGCGTTTCTCACTCCATGGACTCTTTTCCGTCTTCGCAATTCTCGCCGCCTGCTCGGCGCCGGCTGAAAGCGCGCCGCCCGTTTCCAGCGAGATGAAGGGCGAGACGATTGAAGGCGCCCAGCGCGTCGCACCGCAGTCGATGGCGGAAGTGCACCTTTCGTTTGCGCCGATTGTCGAAAAGACCTCGCCGGCGGTCGTCAACGTTTTCACGCGCTCGACCATCAACCGCACGACGGGCGACCCCTTCTTCGACCGCTTCTTCAATGTCGGCCCGCGCGAGCAGCAGTCTCTCGGCTCGGGCGTCATTGTCAGCCCCGACGGGGTGATCGTCACGAACAATCACGTCATCGACGGCGCGCAGGAAATCAAAGTGGTCTTCGCAGACCGTCGCGAATTCGCCGCGAAGAAGATGTTCACCGATCCGCAGACGGACGTTGCGGTTCTGAAGATCGAAGCCGGGGAGGCGCTTCCGTTCCTCGAATTCGGCAATTCCGACGCGCTCGAAGTCGGCGACGTCGTCCTCGCGATCGGCAATCCTTTCGGCGTCGGTCAGACCGTGACGAGCGGCATCGTTTCGGCGCTCGCGCGCACGGCGGTTTCGATTTCGGACTATCAGTTCTTCATCCAGACGGACGCCGCGATCAATCCGGGCAACTCCGGCGGGGCGCTTGTCGACATCAATGGCAACCTCATCGGCATCAATACGGCGATCTATTCTCGCTCGGGCGGCTCGAACGGCATCGGCTTTGCGATCCCGGCGCGGCTCGTTCAGCAGGTCATCCGCAGCGCGATGAATGGCGGCGAGCTGAAGCGCCCGTGGATCGGCGCTTCGACGGACTCCGTGAGCGCGGACGTCGCGCGCGTCTTGAAGCTCGATCGGCCGGCGGGCGCCATTGTTTCCGAAATCTGGCCGGGCGGACCGGCCGCGGCCGCCGGCATCAAGGATGGCGACGTCATCACCGAGATCGACGGCGAGCCGGTCTACGATGCGGCGACCCTGCGTTACCGCGTCGGCATCAAAGGGGAAGATGAGACGACAGAGCTTGTCTATGTTCGCGACGGCAAACCGCACAAAGCGACGGTGAAACTCAAACTGCCGCCGGACGAACCGGGCCGCGATCCGCGCAAGATTGAGGGCAACAATCCGCTCGACGGCGTGACGGTCGACAATCTCTCGCCGCGCTTCAACGAGCAGGTCGGGCTCGACCCTTTCCGCACCGGCGTCGTCGTGACCGAGATCGACCGCGGCGCTTATGCCGCGCGCAGCGGGCTTCGCCGCGGCTATCGCATTCTCTCCGTCAACGGAAAGAAAGTCTCAACCGCCGCGGAACTTGAGCGTGAGATCAAGGCCGCGGGCACGCGCTGGGTCATAGAAATCGACACCGGCAATCGCGTCGCGACCTGGCGGGTGGGTCGATAAAGCGTGAGCGATCTCTTCCAGTCGGCAGGCATGGAGAAAGACGCGCCGCGTCCGCTCGCCGACCGGTTGAGGCCGAAGACGCTCGACGAGGTCGTTGGGCAGGATCAAATTCTGGCGGAAGGCGCGCCGCTTCGGCGCATGTTGAAGGCGAAGCGGCTTTCGTCGATCATCCTCTGGGGCCCGCCCGGCGTCGGCAAGACGACGATTGCGCGGCTTCTCGCGCACGAAACCAATCTCGAGTTCGAGCAGATATCGGCGGTCTTCTCCGGCGTCGCTGATTTGCGTAAAGTCTTCGAGCGCGCGGAACAACGCCGGCGCACGGGGAAGGGAACGCTCCTCTTCGTCGACGAGATTCATCGTTTCAATCGCGCCCAGCAGGACGGCTTTCTGCCGAATATGGAATCGGGCGTCATCACGCTCGTCGGCGCGACGACGGAGAACCCATCCTTCGAACTGAACCCGGCGCTTCTTTCCCGCGCGCAGGTTCTCGTTCTCAATCGGCTCGACGCCGAAGCGCTCGACAAGCTGATGATGCGCGCGGAGGAGGCCGAAGCGCGCAAACTGCCGCTGACCGATGAAGCGCGCGAGAGCCTTATCGCCATGGCGGATGGCGACGGGCGTTTCGCGCTAAATCTCGCGGAAGAAATCTTCCTCGAGCCGGAAGGCCGCAAGGCGATCACGCCTGAAGAACTCGTGAAAATCGTTCAGCGCCGCGCGCCCGTCTACGACAAGGGGCAGGAGGCGCATTACAATCTCATCAGCGCGCTGCATAAATCCATCCGCGGATCGGATGTCGATGCGGCGCTCTACTGGCTCGCGCGCATGTTCGCGGGCGGCGAAGACCCGCTCTTCATCTGCCGTCGGCTTGTGCGCGCGGCGTCTGAAGACATCGGCATGGCGGACCCGACGGCGCTTCTCGCCTGCCTCGCTGCGAAGGAAACTTACGATTTTCTCGGCTCGCCCGAAGGCGAACTCGCGATCGCGCAGGCGGTCATCCATCTCGCGACCGCGCCGAAGTCCAACGCCGCCTACAAGGCCTTCGGCGCGGCGACCCGCGCGGCGAAGGAAACGGGCTCCTTGCCGCCGCCAGCCTACGCCATGAACGCCCCGACCAAGTTGATGAAGGAACTCGGCTATTCGAAGGGCTATGAATACGATCACGATGCGGAAGGCGGCTTTGCCGGGCTCGACTACTTTCCGCCCGACATGAAGCGCCAGATGCTTTATTCGCCGTCGCCCTACGGCTTCGAGAAGGAAATCCAGAAGCGTCTCGAATATTGGGCGAAGCGCCGCCGGCCAAGGGACGCCGAATGAGCGGCTGGGTGAAATAGAGCGATGGCGCTTGAGGCTGTCGTTCTCTTCAAGGCGTGGATCGTCGCCGGTTGGTTTGCGGCGATCTTCATCGCCGAGCGCATGGCGTCAGCGGTTCCCGCACCCGCTTTTAGCGGACGCCTTCTTACGAATGGCGCGCTCTGGCTGATCGTTCTTCTCGTCTCGCCGCTGATCGTCCTGCCGCTGACGGCCTTTGCTGCCGACCACGCCCTATGGACGTGGCCTCAATTTCTGAACGGCCCGGCTGGCGTCGTGCTCGATATATTGGCGCTCGATCTGTGGACCTATTGCGTTCACCGCGCCTACCACACGGTTCCCATACTCTGGCGGTTCCATGCGCCGCATCATTTTGACGAGCATCTCGATTCAACATCGGCGTTTCGTTTCCATTTTCTGGAAGTCGTTCTGTCGGCGTGTTTCCGCATGGCGCCGATCGTCGTGCTCGCCATGCCGTTTGCTCATGTCGTCGTCTTCGAGACGTTGCTGCTCGCCGCGACGATCTTCCATCACTCCAACCTTCGCCTTCCGCCGCGCCTTGAGCGCGCTCTCTCCGCCGTCATCGTCACGCCCTCGATCCATTGGGTGCATCACCATGCGGTCTGGAGGGATACGAACTCCAACTATTCCGGCGTCTTCAGCGTCTGGGACCGGCTCTTCGGCACACGGAGCGCCACGGCGCGCACGCCGGAGATGAAGATCGGTGTCGAAGGGCTTGGAGATCGCCCGCTTTTGCGGTTAGTGCTGTCGCCGTTCACGGAGCGGATGCGATGACGGGATGGCATATCTGGGTCGCCGTAGCGGGTGGCGGCGCGCTCGGCGCGATGCTGCGGCATGGCGTCAACATTCTCGCTTTTCGCCTGCTGGGGCCCAATTTCCCGTGGGGCACGCTCACGGCCAACGCCCTTGGTTCCTTCTGCATGGGGCTTGTCGTGATCTGGCTCTCGCGCCACGAGCCGAACCCCATCGAACTGCGCGCCTTTCTTTCCGTGGGCGTCCTTGGGGCGTTCACCACCTTTTCCACTTTCGCGCTCGACACGGTGACCCTATATCGCGAGAAGGCGATCATGATCGCGGCGGCCTATCTTGGCGCCTCGCTTCTCCTGTCGATCGGCGGACTTGCGGCGGGTCTCTTCGCCGGACGGACCTTTCTATGAGCAATGTTGCGACAATCGCCGTCAAGGAAGGCGAAGACGGGATGCGCCTCGACCGCTGGTTCAAGGCGCATTATCCGGCGCTGCGCCACGGCCAGCTCGAAAAGCTCTTGCGCACCGGACAAGTCCGCGTCGATGGCGGTCGCGTGAAAGCGAACCGGCGCCTTGAAGCGGGCGAGAGCGTGCGCGTGCCCCCGCTCGGCGAGGCGGCGGAAAAGCCCGAGTCAAATTCCCGCCCGAACCGGGATGACGCGGAATATCTCCGCAAGCTGATCATCTTCGAGGACAAGTCGATTCTCGCGATCAACAAGCCGTTTGGCCTTGCCGTGCAGGGCGGGGCGAAGACGACGCGCCATGTCGACGGCATGCTCGCTTCGCTTGAGAAAGACGGAGAGCGCCCGCGCCTCGTTCACCGGCTCGACCGCGACACGGGCGGCGTTCTCATTCTCGCAAAGACGCGCGCCGTCGCAGCCAAGCTCGGCGCGGCCTTGCAGCGGCGCGATGTCGACAAGGTTTACTGGGCGCTCGTCGCCGGCATGCCGCATCCGCGTCAGGGCACGATCGACTTGCCGATCGCCAAGCGCATGGTGAGCGCGCCGGAAGGCGCGCGCGAGCGCGTTGTTCCAGCCGAAGGCGAAGATGCGAAGAAGGCGATCACGGATTTTCAGGTGATCGACGATGCAGCGCCCGCCGCCGCATTTCTGGCGCTTCGCCCGCGCACGGGGCGCACGCACCAGCTTCGCGTTCACTGCGCCGCGCTTGGAACGCCGATCGTCGGCGACGGCAAATATGGCGGGCCCGCCGCGCGCCTCGAAGGCGTCGCGCCGAAGATGCATTTGTTCTGCCGGTCGATGAGCTTTGAACACCCGAAGACCGGCCAGCGCATCACAGTCACTGCGCCGCTGACGGGCCATATGCGCGATACGTGGAAATTCTTCGGTTTCAACGCCAATGCGACATGCGATTGGCCGGATATCGATTAGGGGCTGATGATGGCGCAGCTCGGGAGCGGCGCGCAGGGCCGCATCAAGAAATTCTACAAGCAAGTTGCTGTCGAAGCGACGCCGCAAGGCTTCGCGGTTCATCTGGATGGCCGGCCGGCGAAGACTCCCGGCCGCTCCTTGCTCGCCGCGCCGGAGCGGCGGCTCGCAGAGGCGATCGCTTCAGAATGGCGCGAGCAGGGCGAGGAAGTTGATCTGCCGGCAATGGCGCTAACCCGTCTCGCTGCGAGCGTCATCGATCTCGCCGCGAATGATCGCGCTCAGTGGACGGATGAAGTGCTGAACTATCTGCGCTCCGACCTTCTCTGTTACAGGGCGGATGAGTCGGCGTCGTTGGTGGAGCGGCAGGCTGCGGCATGGGACCCGCTCCTTCACTGGGCGGAAGAAACTCTCGGCGTGACCCTCAAAGTGACGGCCGGAATCGTCGCCGTCGAGCAACCGGCCGAAGCGTTTGAGGCCGCCTTGCGCGCGCTCGAAGCGATGGACGACTGGACGCTGATGGGCGCCGTCAGCGCGACGCAAATTTCGGGCTCCGCCGTGATTGGACTTGCGCTCGCCCGGCGCGCCTTTCGGGCGGGAGATCTTTTTCGCGCATCGCGCGTAGACGAGCACTTTCAGGCCGAGCGCTGGGGCATGGACGCAGAAGCCGCCGCGCGTGAAGCGCGCCTTGAGCGCGCCTTCGCTGCGGCGGACAAATGGTTCGAAGCGCTCGGACCATCAGCGTGACGGCCCGAGCAGGCGGGCCTGACTAGGACGCCTTCTTCTTCGCGATATAGCCATCGACGAGTTCTTCGAGAATCGGCAGCGGCACGGCGCCGTTCTTGAGGACGACATCGTGGAAGTCGCGAATGTCGAACTTGTCGCCAAGCTCCGTTTTCGCTTTCTCACGCAGGTCGAGGATCTTCATCATGCCGACCTTGTAGGAAAGCGCCTGACCGGGGTTGTCGATATAGCGTTCGACTTCCTTCGTCGCGTCTTCCAGCGTCATCGGGTTGTTCGCCATCATGTAGTCGATCATCTGCTGGCGGGTCCATTTCTTCGAATGGCTGCCCGTGTCGACGACGAGGCGGCAGGCGCGCAGCATTTCGTTCTGCAGGCGGCCGAAATCCTGCATCGGGTCGGTGAAGCGACCCTGCTCATAGGCGAGGCGCTCCGCATAAAGGCCCCAGCCTTCCGTATAGGCGCCGAAGAAGGCGAACTTCTGGAAGGTCGGAACGCCCTGCAGCTCCTGCTGGATGGCGATCTGGAAGTGGTGGCCAGGCGCGCCTTCATGATAGGCGACGGTCTGCATTTCGTGCTTCTGCTTCGTCGTCATGTCCTTCAGGTTGACGTAGTAGATGCCGGGGCGCGAACCGTCCGGCGTCGGCCGGTTGTAGAAGGCGATGGGCGCCGTTTCTTCGCGCCATTTCTCGACAGCCCGCACTTCGAGCGGCGCTTTCGGGAGGATGTTGAAGCTTTCATTCACATCGGCGTAGACCGCGTCGATATAAGCCTTCGACTGGTCGAGATAGGCCTGGCGGCCTTCTTCCGTGTTCGGAAAGAAGTTGCTCGGATCGGTTCTGAGATATTCGAAGAACGCCGGAAGATCGCCCTTGAAGTCGACCTTCTTCATGATCTTTTCCATCTCGCCGCGAATGCGCTTCACCTCGGCGAGGCCGGTCTTGTGGATCTGGTCAGCCGTCAGCGAGGCGTCCGAGGTCCAGAAGTCGATTTGCGTCTTGTAGAAGTCCTTCCCGCCAGGAAGCGCCCACACGCCTTTCTCGCCGATTGATTTCGAGCGCAGGCTCTCGACCTTGGCGATGAACTTCTCGACGGATGATTTGAAGGGGCCGTTGAGCGCGTCGGTCGCTTCGCCGATGAGGCGCTGCTTTTCGGCTGCGCTGATGTCGAGCGCTTCGACCTTCTTCTTGAAGTCGGCGTAGAGCGCGGCGTCTTCGCCGCTATCGTCGAACGGCGCGCCCTTGATGATGTTGCGCGCGTCGGTGATCACCGGATCGAAGGAGAAGGAAGTGGGCACGATGCCTTTGCCGGCTGCAATGTCGATGCCTTCCATGAACTGGTTCATGGCGGTCTCAAGGCCGTTGATGCGCGAGATATAGGCTTCGGCGTCAGAGACGTCATCGACGCGATGAACGTTCTGCAGGAAGGTCACCGGGAAAGCGACAGGATTGCTCTGTGTCGAGAAAGCATAGCCGTGGAAGCGCCACGGGAAGTTGCGGATCGAGCGTTCCTGCAGGAATTCGAAGATGCGATAGCTGACCTGCATCGGCTCGCTGAGCTTGTCGTAATCGAAGTCGGCGCGAAGGCGCGCGAGATCGCCTTTGGTCTCTTCATTCTGGCGTACGGCTTCGGCGTCGGAGAAGTCGTCCCACTTGCCATAGTCCGGCCCTTTCATGCCGAGCTGCGACTGGAACAGCGGGCTGTCTTTCAGGTTGCGCTGGAAGACCTCTTCGAAGAAGGCGGACAGGCGCGCATCTTCGGTTTGCGCTTGTTCAGTGTCAGCGGGCGCGGGCTCGGCGGCGTAAGTCGCGGGCGCGACGATGGCGATAGCGGCGAGCGCGGTCGTCGCCGCAAGGATGGCTTTGAGCGTGGTTTTCATGTTGGTTCCCCTATTTGCGGGCTTGCATCAGCCAAAAAAGGCGCAATTTCCAAGGGTCTTAGCCGCTATCAGGGCCCGCGTATCGCACCTTCGCCGCGAGATTGGGGCGCTTCATCGCAAAAATGGGCTGATGGACGGAGCGGGAGCGTTCAGTTGCCGCTGCGGGCGAGCGCGGCCTTCGCGGCTGCGAAAAGCGCTTTCGCCTTGTTGATGCATTCCTGCTGTTCGGCTTTCGGATTGGAATCTGCGACGATGCCGGCGCCGGCCTGAACGTGCATAACGCCGTCTTTGACGACAGCGGTCCGCAGGGCGATGCAGGTGTCTACATTTCCGTCTGCGGAGAAATAGCCGATGGCGCCGCCATAAGCGCCGCGCGCATCGCGTTCGAGCTCGTCGATAATCTCCATCGCGCGAATCTTCGGCGCGCCCGTGACAGTCCCCGCCGGGAAGCCGGCAGCGACGGCGTCGACTGGGTGAACGCCCGGCGCGAGGCGCCCGATGACGTTCGAGACGATGTGCATCACATGGCTGTAGCGTTCGATGACGAAACTGTCGGTGACGCGCACGGTGCCGATCGCGGCGGCGCGCCCAACATCGTTCCGGCCGAGATCGAGCAGCATCAAATGCTCGGCGCGCTCCTTCGGATCGGCGAGCAAGTCCTTCTCGTAGGCCGCGTCTTCTTCCGGCGTCGCGCCGCGCGGGCGCGTGCCCGCGATCGGGCGGATCGTCACTTCGCCATTGCGCACGCGCACGAGAATTTCAGGGCTCGAGCCCACGAGCGCGTGGGTTTCGAAATTGAGGAAGAACAGGAAGGGCGAAGGGTTGGTGCGGCGGAGCGAGCGGTAAAGCTCGAAAGGCGCCGCCGCGAATTTTGTCTCGAAACGCTGGCTGAGAACGACCTGAAAGATGTCGCCTGCAGCGATGTAGTCGCGCGCGCGCGCGACCATCGATAGATAATCCGCTTCCGGCGTATTCGAGCGCACGTCAATGTCGCTCTCGCTGGCGTTCGCATCGGAAGAGGGAAGCGCAATCGGCGCAGCAAGGTCAGCAACGGCGTCCGCGAGGCGTTCGCCGGCGCGAGAATAGGCTGCGCGCGCCGAGACGCCGGGCTCGGGCCGGACCGGCGCGACGAGCATGATTTCCTGACGGATGTTGTCGAACACGGCGACGACGGTCGGGCGAATGAAGATCGCATCCGGAATGTCGATCGCCGCGGGAGGCCGCGCCGGCAGGCGCTCCATCTGGCGCGCCATGTCATAGCCGAAATAACCGAAGACGCCCGCAGCCATGGGCGGCGCGCCTTGCGGAATATCGATGCGCGACGCGTCGAGGAAGCGCTTCAGGCTCGCCAGCGGCGGCAGGTCTTCTTTCACATACACATGGCTGTCGGCGGCCGCATCGCGATTGATCTCCGCGATGTCGCCGCGCGCGCGCCAGATGACGTCGGGCTTCAGGCCGATGATCGAATAGCGTCCGAGCTGCTCGCCGCCTTCGACAGACTCCAGCAGGAAGGAGTTCTTGCGGCGCGCGCCGAGCTTCAGATAGGCCGAGACAGGCGTTTCGAGGTCGCTGACGATCCGCCGCCAGACGATCTGCGGCGCGCCGTCATCATACTTCGCCTCGAACTCAGCGAAGGCGGGTGAGAGCGTCATTGACCCTCGTTGAATATCTGGGCGATGGCGTTCTGATCCGTCTTGATGCCGTATTCGTCGCGCAGCGCGTCGACATAGGCCTCAAGATATTCCTGGTTCAGCTGATAGCTCAGATATTGCTGATAGGCGGTCTGTTCGCCGGGGCCGATCTGGCTGCGCGCATAACCGATCTGACGGATCTCCACGATTGTCTGCGCATCGCCTGACCCGGCCGGACCCGTTACGACTGCGCCCTGATCCGCCGTGAAAGCTTTTCCAAGAAGGGCTTGCGAGACGACTTCGTCCGCGCTCCGGCGATCGAGAACGCGCTCAAGAACGGCGCGGTTGAAGGGCGCCGCCGCTTCCTCGAACGTCTTGCCCGCCTCGATCGCGTCCGTCACCTGCTTGACGGCGTCGGAGATGCGCTTGCGGCGGTCCGCTGCGCGCCAGCGTGAGGTGACCTCGTCGACGACGTCGTCGAACGGGCGCGCCGCCGGGGGCGTTACTTCATCGACCTGCACGAAGAAATATCCGCCGTCAGAAAGATCGGTCGCGTTCGATTCTTCGCCTTCTTCGAGCTTGAAGGCTTCAGAAATGACTTCGCCTGGAATGCCGTTCACGATAGCGCCGCCAGGCGCCATGCTGAAGGAATCAATCGGGCCGAAATGCTGCGGGCGCACGCCCGCTTCTTCGGCGGCGGCGACGAGCGAAGCGCCCGTGTCGCGCGCTTCCTCCAGCTTGTCGATCATGTCGAGAACGCGCTTGCGCGTATCCTGTTCGAGATATTGCGAGGCGAGCTCGTCGCGCACGTCTTCGAAAGACTGCGTTTCGGGCGCCTTCACGCCGGCGAGTTGTACGATCGTCCAGCCGAAGAGGCCTTTCACCGGTTTCGTGACTTCGCCTTCTTTCAATTCAGCCGAGAACGCAGCTTCCGCGACTTTCGGGTCGAGCACGTCGCCCTTGTCGATGTCGGTGAAAGTGACGGCGGCGAGCGTCAGGCCTTTTTCCGTCGCCAGCTCTTCGAAGGGCTTGCCCTGCTGAAGCGCTGCAACCGCGGCGTCAGCTTCGCCTTCGGTGTCGTAAGTGATCTGATAGAGCGTGCGTTTTTCCGGAGATTCATAGAGGCGCGCCTTGTTCGCCTCGTAGAGCCTGCGCAGGTCTTCTTCGGGCGCTTCAAGGCCTTCCTTGAAGTCGTCATAGC
This sequence comes from Caulobacterales bacterium, assembly GCA_020638525.1. Lineage (GTDB taxonomy): Bacteria > Pseudomonadota > Alphaproteobacteria > Caulobacterales > Parvularculaceae > Amphiplicatus. The sequence continues at coordinate 45,090 of JACKIL010000013.1, forward strand.
GCAGGAGCACGGTGGTGAATGAACGATATTCCGGCGCAAAGAATTCCTGCTTGTTTTCTTCATAGTACGCATTGAGCGCGTCAGGCGTCGGCTCTGCGGGGATGCCCGCCATTTCGTCCGTAATGGTCAGATAGCCGACGCGGCGCCGCTCCACTTCGCGCAGGAGCATCAGCTTCGCCATTTCGGCCGGCGCAGGGCCCGCCGCGGCAACCGAGTTGATCAACTGGTCGCGAAGGAGGTCGTCTTTGATGATCTCTTCGAACTGCGTGACGGTGAGCCCGTTCGCCTGAAGAATGCCGGTGAGTTCGGTTTCATCGAGCTTGCCGGTCACCGGATTGACGAAGCGCTCGTCTTTCTGAAGGTAATCGCTGACCAGCTTGCGCGGCATGATGAGACCCATCTTGCCGGCTTCCTGTTTGAGCACCGATCGTGTGGCGATCGACGAAATCACATAATCGGGCAGGCCGTCGGCCATCGCCTGTTCGCGGGTGTAGACGCCGTTGTTCTGATTGCGGCGCGCCGTCATCTGCCGATTGTATTCGTCGGTCAGCGTCTTGTTCGAGAAACCGACATCGCCGACGCGCAGCGGCGCGCGCTGGGTCATGCTCCTGAGTTCCGGCACGCCCCAGAGGGCGAACGCCAGCACGAGAGGAACAGCAAGAAATAACGCCATCACGCGATGGAGCGCGCCGCGCACTTGTTTCAACATGAACGCAATCCCGGTTTTCGGGGGCCCGCATCTCGCGATGTGCTGGCCCCGCCCAAATTTTGCGCGGATCGTAGTCGCGCCCGCCGGAGAGAACAAGGCTGCTACGGCCTTGCATTTATTGGGGCTTTGGCTGGACAAGCCCCGCGCCATTGCCTAGGCGGAAAGTTTCGCAACGACCTAAGGCCAAGAACGCTGAAAAAGAAGAGGGGAGCCCATGAAATCGCTCATCGCCGGCAACTGGAAAATGAACGGGCTCATGGCCTCGCTCGCCGAGATCGAGCGCCTCGGCGGGCTTTTGAAAGGCGGCGCGAGCGCGGAAGTGCTGATCTGCCCGCCGGCGACCCTGATCGCGGCTATGGCGCCCGCGGCGCGCGCAATCGGCGCCGAGGTCGGCGGGCAGGACTGCCATCCGAAGGCGAGCGGCGCCCATACCGGCGATATCGCCGCCGAGATGCTGAAGGACGCAGGGGCGAGTTACGTCATTGTCGGTCACTCGGAACGCCGGGCTGACCACGGCGAAAGCAGCGCAGTGGTCAAAGCCAAGGCGGAAGCCGCGCGCCGGGCGGGGCTGACGCCGATCGTCTGCGTCGGCGAGACGGAAGCCGAGCGCCGCGCCGGCAAGCAGGAAGCGGTCGTCGGCGAACAGCTCGCAGGGTCCCTGCCGGACGGCGCCGGCCCGCTCGTCATCGCCTATGAACCGGTCTGGGCGATCGGGACGGGCCTGACGCCGACGATCGAGGATATCGCGGCGATGCACCGCTTTATCCGCCAGAAAGCGGGGGCGGGCGTCCGGATTCTCTATGGCGGCTCCGTCAAGCCGTCGAACGCAGCGGAGATCCTCGCCGTCGAGGATGTGAATGGCGCGCTTGTCGGCGGGGCGAGCCTTAAAGCTGACGATTTCTACGCCATCATCAGCGCCGCCTGACGCGATCATTCGCCTGAGACGGCTTGGAGAGGCGCCTTTATGAGCGTGACGATTTTGCTGGTCGTTCTCGGCGCGCTCGCTCTTTCGGGGCTTGTGACCTTGCGACATGAGCGCAAGGCGCCACCGATCGGGCGCTTCGTCGAGTTCGGCTCCCACCGCCTGCACGTTCTGGATCTGAACGCCGACTCCAAAGGCCCGCCGATTGTTCTCATCCACGGCGCGAGCGTGAACCTGCGCGACATGAAGCTCGCTCTGGGTGAGGAACTCGCCAAGACCCACCGCGTCATCATCTTCGACCGGCCCGGGCGAGGGTATTCTTCCCGGCCAAGCGACGGCTGGCGTCTCGACCGGCAGGCGGAAATCATCCACGAGGCGCTGGGCGCGCTCGGGGTCGAAAAGCCGGTCATTGTGGGCCAAAGCCTTGGCGGGGCGGTCGCGCTCGCTTACGCCCTCAAATTCCAGACGGAGATGACGGGCCTCGTTCTCCTTGCGCCCGTCAGCCACGACTGGCCGGGCGGGGTCGCCTGGTACAATGCGGTTTCCGGCGCGCCAGTGATCGGAACCGTCTTTCGCTGGCTTCTGATCCCGTTCTACGGGCCTCTCGCGGCCAAGGCGGGCGTAAAAGGCTCCTTCGCGCCGAATGACGCGCCTGCGGACTACTATGAAAGCTCGGGTCTGTCGCTGCTCTTCCGCCCGGACGACTTCAGGGCGAACGCAGAGGATCTGGCGAGGTTGAAGCCGCAGATCATCGAGATGAGCCGGCGCTATGGCGAAATCACGATTCCGACTGCCATTCTGAGCGGAACAAGCGACCGCACAGTCTCCCACAAGCGGCATTCTGAAAGGCTCGCGAGCGACATTCCGGGGGCCTCGCTCGATCTCCTGCCCGAGACGGGGCACGCCCTTCACCATGCCGAAACGCCCCGTGTTGCGGCAGCCATCCGGCGCATCGCCGCCGGGCAAACCGCTGTTTGACGAGGGCAGGCGGACGGCGTAGACACCGCCCCTTCCACTTCCGGCGCGCGCATCCCACATAGCCCCTGCCGCAACCAGAGACTCTACGAATGATCGCCGTTCTATTGACCGTCCACGTGCTTATCGTCCTCGGATTGATCGGGGTTGTGCTGCTTCAGCGTTCAGAAGGCGGCGCGCTCGGCATGGGCGGCGGCGGTGGAGGCGGCGGGTTCATGACGGGCCGCGGCGCGGCGAACGCGCTGACGCGCACCACTTCGGTGCTTGCTGCGCTCTTCTTCTCGACGTCGATGGCGCTCGCCCTGGTCGGAAAACGCGGGGAAAGCGAAGCCTCCGTCATCAAGGAGCTGACCAGCGGCTCCAGCGCGCCCGCCGTCGAAACGGGTCCGACGCCGGACGCATCGACGGACGACCTCCTGAAATCCCTTGGCGTTGACGACGCGACAGCGCCTGCGCCGGCAGAAGAGAGCGCGCCCGCGCCTGAGACCGTGACTGACGAATCGCCTGCGGCAGAAGAATCAGCTCCGGAGCAGCAGGCTGCGCCCGATACCGGCGCCGCAGCCGCGAACGAGGCTGAAGCGCCGTCTGAGGCGCCGGCCGATGCTTCGCCGGAGACCCCGGCGGAAGAGCCCCAAAACTAGGAGTTTCGCGCCTTTCGGGGCTGCGATCCGGGCGCAGATGCGCCCGGCTGGAATGTTATTTTTTTAAGAGCGGGAATTTCATTTGCGCAGCCAAGAATCCGCGTTATCACGGCCTTCCATGGCGCGGTATATTTTCATCACCGGCGGCGTGGTTTCCTCTCTCGGAAAAGGCGTTGCAGCGGCCGCTCTGGCGGCCCTTCTTCAGGCGCGCGGATATAAAGTCCGCCTGCGCAAACTCGACCCCTATCTCAATGTCGATCCGGGGACGATGAGCCCCTATCAGCACGGCGAAGTCTTCGTGACCGACGACGGGGCGGAGACCGACCTCGATCTCGGCCACTATGAGCGCTTCACCGGCGTGTCGGCGTCGAAGGCTGACAACGTCACGACAGGGCGCATCTATTCGACGATCATCGAACGCGAACGGCGCGGCGATTATCTCGGCGCGACCGTGCAGGTCATTCCGCACGTCACGGACGCCATCAAGGAGTTCGTGCTGACCGACGCCGGCGGCGCCGACTTCGTCATCTGCGAGATCGGCGGCACAGTCGGCGACATTGAAGGCCTGCCTTTCTTCGAGGCTATTCGCCAGCTCGGCAACGAGTTGCCTCGCGGACAGGCGGTCTACGTCCATCTCACCCTGATGCCTTACATTCCGTCGGCGGGCGAGTTGAAGACCAAGCCGACCCAGCACTCGGTCAAAGAGCTCCGCTCGATCGGCATTCAGCCCGACGTGCTCCTCGTGCGCGCGGACCGGCCAATTCCGGCGGCCGAAAAGAAGAAGATCGCGCTCTTCTGTAATGTGCGCCCGTCGGCGGTGGTGCAGGCGCTCGATGCGAGCACGATCTATGAAGTGCCGCTCGTCTATCACGAAGAAAAGTTCGACGAGGAAGTGCTCGCCGCCTTCGGCATTTCGGATGCGCCGGAACTTGACCTGACGCGGTGGGCCAAAGTCGTTGAGCGTATCATGCGCCCGGATGGCGAAGTGACGATCGCGGTCGTCGGTAAATATACGGTTCTTAAAGACGCTTACAAATCGCTCATTGAAGCGATCGCCCATGGCGGCATCGCCAACAATGTCCGTGTCGAGATCAAATGGATCGACTCCTCGATCTTCGAAGAGGAAGAGCAGGCGATCTCCGCGCTTGAGGGCGTGCATGGCATTCTTGTGCCGGGCGGTTTCGGCGAGCGCGGCGCGGAAGGAAAGATTCGCGCGGCGCATTTCGCGCGCGAGCGGCAGGTTCCCTATTTCGGCATTTGCTTCGGCATGCAGATGGCGGTGATCGAAGCCGCGCGCAGCCTTCTCGGCGAGAAAGATGCGAGTTCGACCGAATTCGGCCCGTGCGCAAAGCCGATTGTCGGCCTGATGACGGAATGGGTGCGCGGCAACGAAAAAGAGAAACGCAATGCTGGCGGCGATCTCGGCGGCACCATGCGTCTCGGCGCCTATACCGCTGTCCTGAAGCCCGGGAGCCGCGTGGCGGACATTTACGGCGCGACGGAAATCTCCGAGCGTCACCGCCACCGCTACGAAGTCGACATGGCCTGGGCCGCCAAGCTCGAAAAGGTCGGCGTCGTCTTTTCAGGTGTCTCGCCTGACGGGGAGCTCCCGGAAATCATGGAGATTCCGGAGCATCCCTGGTTCATCGGCGTGCAGTACCACCCCGAGCTGAAATCGCGTCCCTTCGATCCGCATCCGCTTTTCGCCTCCTTTATCAAGGCGGCGGTGGAGCGCTCGCGCCTCGTCTAAGCCATCGCCCATCGCGTCTGCGGCACGGCTCGGCGCAAGCCGATTGCACCCTCACGGCGCCGTGACCACACTGATCATGCGGGCGGCGATTCTCTTTCTCCGATGGCCAGCCGGGGGCGTCCGTTTGTTCGCGTAAGAATGGCGAGGCCAAAGAAACAGCCAAGGGACGAGGACAATGAAAAACAACGAGATTTCCAAAGAGATCAGCGCGGCGCGCACGCGCGTCGGCGGGTTCGTGCTTGCAGCGGCGGCGGCCGGTTTCCTTTTCGCTGCGCCAGCCATGGCGCACGACCATGAGCATTCCGACCACGGACATACCCTCACGATCGGCGACGACGAAGACCTTCTGGAAAAGCTGATCGCTCTCGACGAGGAAGGCATCGCGCATATGCGCGCCGATATCGCCGAGGCGCGCGCTGACATTGAAGAAGCAATCAAAGACGTCGAAGAAGCGCGTGAAGAAGTGAAGTCGGTTCCGGGCGGCCGCTGGATCGTGCGGATCGCCTTCACGGCGGCGCGCGCGGCGACGTCGGAAGCAGTCAAGGAAGCGATGGAAGAAGCGCGCGAAGCGATCGACGACGCCGAGCGCCGGCTCGCGACGGCCGATGTCAGCGACGAAGAGCGCGTAGAAACGCAAGGCGCCATCGACGGCCTTCGTGAAGACCTTGACGATCTCGAAGTTGCGCTGAACGAGCTTATCGCAGCGATGCACGCCTAAATAAGAATTGGGAAAGAAACGCCTGACGGCGCCGGTTCAATCGAGCCGGCGCCGTTTTCTTATGAAGAAAACGACGATGAGAATGCCGGCGATGGGCCCGGCGAGCCCCGCAAGGCCGCCTTCGACGCCGAGCGTTCCACCCGTCCACAGATCCGGTCCGTTGAAGGAAAGGAAGCGCCAGTCGCCAAGCGCGATGTCCGTTCCTGTCACGTTGATCTGGAGAGCGGGGCCCTGCAGGCCGTTCCAGCCGAAGTGAATGCCGATCGGCAGCCACAACGCGCCGCTGCGCACATAAGCAAGGCTGAGAAGAATGCTTGCGAAGAGAATGTTCAATCCGGCGATCGGGCCTTGCGGTCCGCTGACGATCGCGCCCGTATGCATCGCGACGAAGATAACCGTCGTCACGACTGTCGCGACGATCGCGCCGTATTTCGTCCAAAGCTCCTGAAACATGTAGCTGCGCACGAGAAGCTCTTGGTGGACGACGTTGAAGAGCGTGAAGCCGAGCCCGGCGAGAAGCGCAGTCCCGTCGAACTGCGATAGGTCGACATCGACTTTCGCCGCGCCCATCGCAAGGAGCACGCCGAGCGGAACGAGGAAGATCAGCCCGCCGATCATGGTTCCGAAAACCAAGTCTGAAGGTCCGGCCGCCAATGGAAAGCCAAGCGTTGACGGTCCGCGTTTGTCGACGACGAACGCCATGACAAGGAAAGCGCACACGACGGCGCCGGCGCCGCCGACCTCGGCGAAATAGCGCCAGCCGATCTTGTCGTACCAGGCTTCACCGCCGCCCTTGACGGCTGTCACCGTCACCGCGGCCAGCAGCGCCGCCCAGATCGCGAGAAAGAGGAGGATTTTTCCCGTAGAGACCGCAATCCTGCGCATCACCTTATCCGCTGGCTGAGGATTTCGAATCTAAGCCCTTGCGATCCTTAGCATGGCCGCATTTCGCCTCAAATGAGGTCGGAACAGGCGCCGACGAGGCTTGCCGGGGGCGGACGAGTGGCCGAAGATCGCCGCCGAGGAAACGGGGGCGGGCGGCGACGCGCGCAGAGAACCAAGGGGCGATTCGATGAGACTTCTATCCTGGGCCGCGGGAGCGGTGCTCTTGTTCATTTTCGGCATGGCGATCGCCACGCGCATTCCGGCGGTGCAAGATGCGATGTTTGAGCGCGTGGCCGGCAAAGCCCTGCAGCCTAGACAGACCGCGCTTTTCGATGGCGATGGTCTCAAAGTCATCTTCTGCGGAACGAGCTCACCGGTTCCGTCTCTCAAGCGCGAGCAAACCTGCACCGCGATTGTCGCGGGCGATCAGTTCTATCTTGTCGACGCCGGCACGGGGAGTTGGGAAGTCTTGCAGGCGGGCGGCATGCCGGGCGGGAAGATCGGCGGTGTCTTCCTCACGCACTTTCATTCCGATCACATTGGCGATCTGAGCGAGGTCAATCTCAACACCTGGTTCGGCGGACGGACTGCGCCATTGTCCGTCTACGGACCGGAAGGCGTCGAGCGCGTCGTCGAGGGCGAGAACGAGGCGCTTGCGCTCGATACGCTCTACCGCATCGCCCATCACGGCGAACAGGTGATGCCGCCACAGACGGCGGGCATGACGGCTTTCTCGTTCGATGGCTCGGCGCCGCATGTCGTCTTCGAGAAAGACGGACTGAAAGTCACCGCGTTTCCGGTGAAGCACGACCCGGTGAAGCCGGCGGTCGGTTATCGTTTCGATTATAAAGGACGGAGCGTCTCGATTTCCGGCGACACGGCGTATTCCGAGAGCCTGATCGAGAATTCGAAAGGCGTCGACGTGCTTATTCACGAGGCGCAATCAAATCTCATGGTCGGCAAAATGCGCGATGCGGCGCAGGCGGCGAACATCGGCAACCTCGCCAAGGTTCTCTCCGACATCATGACCTATCACACGACGCCGGAAGAGGCCGCGCGCGCCGCCAATGAAGCCGGCGCCGACTGGCTTATCCTCACTCATTTCACGCCGCCACCGGATAACCCGATCGCCAAGCGCATGTTCATGCGCGGCGTATCGAAAATCAGGCGGGATAACGTGAAGATGGCCGATGACGGCCTGGTGGTTTTGCTTCCTGAGGCGGGCGGGATTAGTTTCTCCGCACTCTAGAGCCGCTGCGGGAGACTTCATTGCTCAAGCCTGTCCTCATCACCGGCGCTTCGAGCGGCATTGGCGAAGCGACGGCGGTCCACCTCGCCCATAAGGGGTTTCGCGTTTATGCGGGCGCCCGCCGCCTCGAAAAGCTCAAGCTCCTTGAGGGGTTAGGGCAGGAGGCGATCACCGCGGTCGAACTCGACGTGACCGATGAGCGTTCGATCGCGCGCGCCCTTGAGCGGATCGCCGAAGACGGCGCGCCGCTTTACGGGCTCGTCAACAATGCCGGCGTCGCGGTGACGGGGCCGGTTGAAGAAGTAGCGCTCGACGAATGGCGGCGCGAATTCGAAACGAATGTCTTCGGCCTCCTCGCGGTGACGAAAGCCGTCATGCCGCAAATGCGGGCGGCGGGCGCGGGCCGCATCGTCAATGTCGGCTCGCTCTCGGGCCGGGTCGTTGCGCCCTTCATGGGAGCATACGCCGCCTCCAAGCACGCCGTTGAAGCAATCAGCGACGCTATGCGGCGCGAGTTCAGCCTCGTCGGCGTGAAGGTGAGCCTCATCCGCCCCGGTTTCATCAACACGACGTTCGGCGAGCAGGAACAGCACGGCCTCGAACCCTTTATGGAGGCGGGAAGGCCCTATGCGGACGCTGTCGCCGCCTTCAAGGCGTGGCACGCCAAAGGCCACCCCAACGGCGCTTCGCCGTTTGAGGTCGCCGAGAAAATTCATGACGCGCTGACGTCGGATCGCCCGCATTCGCGCTACACGGCGCCGGCGCGTTATCTCGGCATTCTCATGATGCGCAATCTGTTGCCTTCGGCGATTTTCGACCGGCTTCTTTTGAACGCGACCGGCGTGAAGAAGCTTTTCTGAACCGCGCGCCAATAAAAAAGCGAGGAAACGTGACCGGCAATATTGATCCGACTAAAGAACAATTCGCGGCCTTCCTGAAAATCGAAAGCAAGGGACCGATCTGGATGCTCAACCAGATCCGGCTGCGGGCGCAGGCCGCCTATCCGGACGGGCGCAAGGCGACCGGGCGCGAGGCCTATGCCGCGTATGCGAAGGAGAGCGCGCCGTTCTTCTCCGGCGTGGGCGGGCGCATCATCTGGTCGAGCACCCCGCAACTCGTGCTCATCGGCCCTTCGGATGAAAAATGGGATCTCGTCTTCGTCGCGGAATACCCGAACTCGGCGGCGTTCGCAGAAATGGTCAGGAATCCCGGCTATCAGGCGATAGTCGTTCACCGGCAGGCCGCGGTTGAGGACTCCCGCCTCATCCGCCTCGCGCCGGGCGAATCCGGGAAGGTTTTCGGGTAAGCGCAACGCGGCTTCAGCCATTTCCGCCACGGCGCGAATTCATGCCCCGATCAGGTTTCCCCTGACGCGGAAAACGCGCTAGGAAGGGCCCGACCCCGAGCAACCAATTTCCGAGCATAATCAATGCCGACGCCGATCCTGATGCCTGCCCTTTCGCCGACCATGGAAGAGGGCACCCTCGCCAAATGGAACGTCAAGGAAGGCGACAAAGTCTCCTCCGGCGACGTCATCGCTGAAATCGAGACCGACAAGGCGACGATGGAGGTCGAAGCCGTCGATGAAGGCGTCATCGGCAAGATCCTCGTTCCCGCCGGCACGGAAGGCGTGAAGGTCAACGCGCCGATCGCCGAGCTCCTCGACGATGGCGAGAGCGCGGCGCCTGCTCAGAAAAAGAATGGCGCCGCCCCGAAGGATGAGGGCGGTGCGAAGAAAACTCAGCCTCATCCTGAGGTGCGAGCGGAGCGAGCCTCGAAGGATGCGCCGCCCGTTGCAGCGCCGGTCTTCGTCGCCGCAGCGGCGGACCCGGAATTGCCTGCTGGAACCGAAATGGTTTCAACCGCAATTCGCGATGCGCTGCGCGATGCGATCGCCGAAGAAATGCGCCGCGACCCGGACGTTTTTCTGATGGGCGAGGAAGTCGCACAATATCAGGGCGCCTACAAAGTCTCGCGCGGGCTGCTCGAAGAGTTCGGCCCGAAGCGCGTCATCGATACGCCGATTACGGAATATGGCTTTGCGGGCCTTGGCGTCGGCGCGGCGTTTGCGGGGCTCAAACCCATTGTCGAATTCATGACGTGGAACTTCGCCATGCAGGCGATCGATCACATCATCAATTCCGCCGCGAAGACGCGCTATATGTCCGGCGGGCAGATGAGCTGTTCGATTGTGTTCCGCGGGCCGAACGCCGCCGCGAGCCGCGTCGCCGCGCAGCACAGCCAGGACTATGCGAACTGGTACATGAACATTCCGGGCCTCATTGTCATTTCGCCATACTCGGCGGCGGACGCGAAAGGGCTCCTCAAGGCCGCGATTCGCGATCCCAATCCGGTCGTCTTCCTTGAGCACGAGCTTCTCTACGGCGACACGATGGACGTCCCGAAAGTTGATGACTGGGTGCTCCCGATCGGCAAGGCGAAGGTCCAGCGCGAGGGAACGGACGTCACCATCGTTTCCTATTCGCGCGGCGTGAAGTTTTCGCTCGAAGCCGCCGCGATGCTGGAGGCGGAAGGAATCTCCGCTGAGGTGATCGATCTCAGAACGCTGCGCCCGCTCGATACCGAGGCGGTCATCAATTCGGTGAAAAAGACGAACCGCATCGTCACCGTCGAAGAAGGCTGGGCCCATGCCGGCGTCGGCGCCGAAATCGGCTGGCTCGTCACGCAGCACGCCTTCGACTATCTCGACGCGCCGCCAGCGCGCGTAACGCAGGAAGAAACGCCGCTGCCATACGCGGCGAACCTCGAAGCGATGAGCCTTCCGAATGCGGATAAAATCGTGAAGGCGGTTAAAGCCGTCATGTACAGAGACTGAGCGCCCTATGCCCACGCCAATTCTCATGCCCGCCTTGTCGCCCACGATGGAAGAGGGAACCCTCGCCAAGTGGAACATCAAGGAAGGCGACAAGGTTTCTTCCGGCGACGTCATCGCGGAGATCGAGACCGACAAGGCGACCATGGAAGTCGAAGCCGTCGATGAAGGCGTCGTCGGCAAGATCGTGGTTCCGGCCGGCACGGAAGGCGTGAAGGTCAACGAGACGATCGCGATCCTTCTTGAGGACGGCGAGAGCGCCGGCGATCTCAAGGCTGAGGCGCCGAAGAATGGCGGAGCCAAGCCCGAGGAGCCAAAGAAGAATGGTTCTTTTGCTCCCCCGCGTGCGGGGGAGCTGTCCGCGAAGCGGACTGAGGGGGCCTCTGTATCGGCTGCGCCCCCTCCGTCGGCTGCACCGACACCTCCCCCGCGAGCGGGGGAGGAAAAGAGTGGAGGCGCCCGCGTCTTCGCCTCGCCGCTTGCAAAGCGCATCGCGAAGCTGGAAGGCGTCGATCTCGCCGCGCTGAAGGGCTCCGGCCCGCATGGCCGCGTCGTCAAACGCGATATCGAAAAGGCGATCGCGAGCGGCGGCGCGCCGAAAGCGGCAGCCGCGCCGCAGGCGGCTTTCGTTCCGGCGCCCGCTTCCATCGATCCGCGCGTTTATCCGCCGGAGAGCTACACGGCGGTCAAACTCGATGGCATGCGCAAGACGATCGCACGGCGCCTGACGCAGTCTTTCAACGGTGAAGTGCCGCACTTCCCGCTCAACGTCGACATCGAGCTGACGAAGCTGCTCGCCGCGCGCGCAAGCCTCAACGCGACCTCGCCGAAAGACGGCGAGGGCGCCTTCAAGCTTTCGGTCAACGATTTCGTCATCAAGGCCGCTGCGCTCGCATTGAAGAAGGTCCCGAACGCTAACGCGACCTATACGGATGAAGCGATCCTTCTCCACAAGCACGCCGACATTGGCGTCGCCGTCGCGATCGAAGGCGGGCTCATCACGCCGATCATCTGGAAGGCGGAGACGAAGGGCCTGAAGCAGATATCGGCTGAGGTGAAGGACCTCGCCGCGCGCGCCCGCACCCGGAAACTGAAGCCTGAAGAGTACCAGGGCGGCACCTTCTCGGTCTCGAATCTCGGCATGTTCGGCATCACGTCCTTCTCCTCGATCGTCAACCAGCCGCAAGGCGCGATCATGTCGGTCGGGGCGGGGGAAGAGCGGGCGGTCGTCCGTGATGGCCAGATCGTCATCCGCACGATGATGACGGTGACGCTCACCTGCGACCACCGCGTCGTCGACGGCGCGGTCGGGGCGGAATACCTTGTGGCGTTCAAGCAGTTTGTCGAAGAACCGGCGGCGATGTTGCTGTAAGATGACCAGCCGGTGAGTCTGCCGCGCTGGAAACGAGGTTCATGAAGATCGTCATCCTGCCAAGCCTGTGGTGGTCAAAGATCGACGCGCAGGCAGAGAAGGAGGCGACGCCGCCTGGCGACTTCCCGCGCCGGATGATGCGCTGGCTCGAAGCCGACGGGCATGAGATCAAGGTGATCGAGCCCACCGAAGGCTGGCTCAATCCATACCCAAATCAGAGCTTCCTGCGCGGGCTCGACCCGCTGAGGGCGGTGAAGGCGGTCGCCGGCGCCGCCCGCGACGCCGACATCGTCGTTTCGACATTCGAGGCCGGCGCCGTGGGGCTGCTGGCGCTTCGCCATCTCGCTTTTTTCAAACCGAAGATCGCCCTTTGGGAGTTCAATCCGGACCCGGACTGGGCGGTGCGAACGCGCATCCAGCATTTCATCACGCCCAAACTCGACCTCGTCATGGTGCTCGACGAGACGCAGAAGGAATATCTCGAAAAGCTCGACAAGCCCCCGCGGCGGATCGAGGTTATCGGCGCGCATGTCGACGAAGAGTTCTATTCGCCCGCGCCCGAAATGCGCCGCCCGCGGCGTGTCCTCGCTGTCGGGAACGATGTGGGACGGGATTTCGAGACGTTCTTCAGTGCGGTCGATGGTATGGACGCTGAGGTCGTCGTCGTCTCGCAGATCATCGCGGGTCCGACGCCGGCCAATGTGGAGATTGTCGCCGACTACGTTCCGTTTCCGGCGTTTCGCGATCACTACCGGAGCGCGGACGTGGTGGCGGTGCCGCTCAAGCCGGCGCTGCATCCGGGCGGCGTTTCAACGGTGACCGAGGCGATGGCCTGCGGCTCGGCGGTTGTCGTGAGCGAATCGCCCGGCATTCAAAGCTTCGTTCGGCATGGCGAGACCGCGCATGTCGTGCCGGCGGGCAATCCGGCCGCTCTCAGGGCAGGCATAGAGCTGGTGCTGAACGATGCGGCCTATGCGGAACGTCTGCGCCGCAATGCGCGCGCAGAGATGACGGGCCGGCTCTCGCAGCGCGCTTTCGCCAAACGCTTCGAGGACGCTTTGCAGAAGGCGGTCAACGATTGAAGCCGATGATTATCGCGCGCCGGCGCGGCTCGCTGCCTCTGCGCGCAGGCGCTTGAGCATCTCGCGATCCACGAAATAATTGACGGGATCAAGGCGCGGGCGAAGGCCGGCGAGCGATTGCGGCGTGTAGATGGACTCGATCTTTTCCGGCATTGCGCCGACGCCGCCTTCCTTGAGCATCGCGTAGAGAATCTGCGTCTGGAAATAGCGACGTGAATAACGGCGAAGACGGCGGCGATAAATCTGCAGGTCGCGTGCGTTTATCTGCAGCGAGTCGAACTCGAAGAAGGCGTCGGTCGCGACTGCGATGCGCTCCTTGTGGCTGTCGTCGCGCCCGCCTTTGAGGTCGGTAAGCATCAGATAGCTGAGAATGCCATCCTCACCGACCGATCCGATGGGCAAGCGAATGTTCCGCTCACGAATGAGGCGCGCAGCTGTTCCGCGCACGGCGTAAAGGTTGCCGCTGAGATAGCTGTTGAGAAAGAGGCGCGCCGCCCAGGACTTGCGGCTGCGTCCCGTGGCGGGCAGCGCCGCCGCCGCGTAGGACTGCGGCGCCGCTTTAAACGCTTCGTTCAGCGCTTTGAACGAATTCGCGGAGGGACGAACGTCGCCGTCGATGAAGACGTGCATCTCGGCGTCGCCGGCGACGCGGTGCACATACTCATTCCATGCGTTCGATTTGTCGCCAAGAGAGAGATGGTGGGCGTTGATGCGCGGGTCTGCGGCCGCGAAGGTCCTCGCGACGCTCGCGGTCTGATCGCTCGACCCGTTCTCCATGATGTGTACGACGTATTCGCCGCCCGCCGCTGCTGCATCGAGGGCCTTCAGGCACTGGGGCAGGAGCCGCTCTTCATTGTGGGCGAAAATGCAGACTGACCAGACCATTAACCTTGACGCGGCTCCGACGGGACAGGCGGGCATACGCATTGGAGAGGAAGGCGCGCGCAGGCTTTCCCGAATCAGCGGCGCGCCGAGTGAGGTAAGAACTCTTTCGGGCGAGTTATCCGCCTGTTGGCGACTGCGGTCCAGCGTCATTTTGCGCCGTCTCGCTCGTCGGCGTCGTTTCCTCGACAACCACCCGGATGTTCTTCGGGCCCCGCTTGCCGGCGAACCTGACAAGCTTGTCGAACCAGCGCCATTTGCGGCGCATTCGCCGAACGAGCGGACGGGCCGCCGGGTTGGCGAGCGCAATCATGATGATGCCCAGAACGACAAGCGGCACGCCCGCCGGCAGGGGGGAGATCGCGGCGATGACCCCGTAGACGATCAGCACGAAGCCGACGAGAGATGTGACGATCCGCCGGATCATATCCTTTTCCGCCGCCAGCCTGTCTGCCGGCTTTCAGTTGGCTTTTAGGCGAAGGGAATGAAGGAATTCATAGTCAGGCATGCAGGCTTCAGCCGAGCGGGCAAGGTCGCGGTCGAGAGCCGGCGCGGTTTCGGGCGGCGCGCGGAAACCGGTGGAGGCGCGTACGGCGTCATACCAGTGCGGCGCCCAGGGCCCGTCCGTCTCGCGCGCGCCCGCCGGCCAGGACAGCATCTTCTCCGTGAAGGGAATTTTCAGCGCTTCGCATAGCGCGCCGAGCGCGCCTTTTGGATTCGCCAGAACATCGGCTGCATCGACAACCGGGCAGGGCCTGCCATGCGCTTTCAAGAATTCGTGAATGCGGCGTTCGACCCTGTAGCTGTCGATGACCGGCGCGACGTCTTCATACTTCTTCGAGAAGGAGGCGAGCATCCGCTTCGGATCGCGGATCAGCAGGAATGTCCGGTGGTCCAGGAGCCAGTCGAGCGGCTCTTTATCCGGATAATGATAGGCGATGTGTTTTTCGAAGAGGATCGATCTGCCGGGTGGAAGCGGCGCCTTGAAGCTCTCAATGACGTCTTCCCAGCGCGATGCGCGCGCGGCGAGTGTTTCCTCCCGATAAGGATGATCGGCGCCAGTCTCGGCGAGATAGCAGCCGTAGAAAGGCTCGTCGATGACGACTGTGTCCGGCCTGTTCTCGAAAGAGCGCATCATCGTCGTCGAGATGTTGCGCGGGCCGGACCACATGGCGATGCGGATCATGTCAGTGTCGCTCATTCGGCAGGCGTTCCGTGTTCGGCCTCATAGGCTTTGAGCAGGCGTTTGGGCGCTTGCGCGCGCCAGACGCGGAGAAAGTTCGCCTGCACCCAGTCGAGGTCGACGCGCTCTGGCCGCGCGAGAACCAGTTGATGGGCCCGATAATGCGGCGTGAAGAAGAAAGTGTCCGGGTCCGCCTCAACGAGCATGTCGCGCTCCTCGAACGGAACCTTGAAGACCGGCGCATTTTCGGATGGGCTCCAGAAAAACCACAACTTGCCATGCGCTTTCAGGCAGGGCTGGCCCCAGGAGACGGCCTCCGAAACGCCTGGAAGGTCGAGCGACAGCGCAAGATCGCGCAACGTGTCATAGGTGACGGGCTTCTTGCGTTTCGCGGCCTTCTTCGCGGGCATGGCTCAGCGCCCCTTCGCCGCTTCCGCAGCAACGTGTCTTTTGTAGAGGCTCTGAAGGCGCTCGACCATCGGCCCACGCGCTTCGCAAATCTTCCGGCCATCGACCTCGCTGACAGGAGTGACGCCCGCGAAGGTGCCTGTGAGAAACGCTTCTTCGGCGTTGTAGACATCGTGCACGGAGAAGTTTTTCTCCCGAACGATGACGCCATCGGCGCGCGCAAGTTCGATGATGATCCCGCGCGTAATGCCGCCGAGGCAATAATCGCCGGACGAGGTCCAGATCTCGCCGTCCTTGACGATAAAGAAATGCGTTGAATTGCACGTCGCGACGAAGCCGTGCGGGTCGAGCATCAGGGCTTCATCGGCGCCGGCCTTCGCCGCCTGAATGCACGCCATGATGCAGTTCAGCTTGGAGTGGGAGTTGAGCTTCTGGTCCTGTCCGTCGGGATAGCCTCGGCGCACATGCACCGTGAAGAGCCTTTTGCCGGCGCTCGCCGCTTCGGCGACCGGCCGTTTGAACTCGGGGATGATGACGATGGTGGGGCCGGAAATTGTCGCGCGCGGGTCCTGATAGGGCGTCGCTTTCACGCCGCGCGAGACCATCAGGCGAATGTGAACGCCGTCATGCGCGTCGTTCGCGTCGAGACAATCATAAAGCCGCTTTGATAGCGCTTCCTTTGACAGGCCCATATCGAAGTCGAGCGTTTTCGCACCTTCCCACAGGCGTTTCAGATGCCGGTCGAGAAAAGCGATGACGCCTTTTCCGTCCGGCCCCGGATGAACGCGCAAGCCTTCCCACACGCCGTCGCCCAGCACGAAGCCGGAATCGAACACGGAGACTTTCGCCTCATGGCGTGGAAAGAGCGCGCCATTGACGTCAATCAGGATGTTGTCGTTGCGCGGATCGGGGGCGTAAGCGTGGGTCGAATGGGTCATGCGCCCGATTTTGGGTCGGCTCGTTCGATCTATCAACGGTTTTCGTATCGCGCGGGCGCGGCGCCCTTTGAGATCACTTTAAGGGGAGGCGCATCATGATGACGTCGAGGTCGCCTTCCCACGCGCCGCCCTGTTTGACGCTCTCGACTTCAAAGCCGAGGCGCTTGTAGAGGCCCATGGAAACATCAAGGCCGGGCGTCGTCTCCAGAAAGACGGAATCCCATCCGTGTTTGATGGCGTGATCGATCGCGAGCCTCACCAGTTTGCCGCCGAGACCGAGTCCGCGGACTGAAGGGTGCGTCAGCACCCAGCGCAATTGACCATGCGTTCGCGCGCCGTCGCGCCGTTCCAGCATCGCCGCGCTGGCGACAAGTTCGCCGTTTTTCTCGGCGAGAAACACCTGGCCGCGGCCTTCGTTCTCCAGAATGAATTCCGCCACTGTCTTCGCGACATAGGCTTCGAAGGTCAGCCCGAAATGCGGGTCTTCATGCTGATAGGCGGAGCCGTGAAAGGCGACGAGCCGGCCGAGATCGCCGGGCTGCAGGGAAGTGCGGATCGTAATTTCTGCGTCAGTCATCGCGGGCCTCCGGCGCCTGTGGGAAAGGTGCGGCGCAGCATTCTGATGGCGCCGCAGGACCGATGAGGCAAGGCCGCGGGCTGCATAAGCTCATTTTGACTGTACTTGACGGCCCAAAAGCGGGCGCCCAAAACGATGCAAGGTCAGGGAGACTGAAGCATGACGAAATACCGCAATATTCTGGAAACCATCGGGCGAACGCCGGTTGTGAGGATCAACAAGCTCGCGCCCGAAGGCGTCAACCTCTATGTGAAAATGGAAGCCTTCAATCCGCTCGGTTCCGTGAAGGACAGGCTCGCCCTTGGCGTGATCGAAGCGGCGGAAAAATCCGGCGCGTTGAAGCCGGGCCAGACCATCGTCGAGGCGACGAGCGGCAACACCGGCATCGGCCTTGCGATGGTCTGTGCACAGAAGGGATATCCGCTGGTGATCACCATGGCGGAGAGTTTTTCTGTCGAGCGCCGCAAGCTGATGCGTTTCCTCGGCGCGAAGGTCATCCTTACGCCTGCGAAAGATCGCGGCACAGGCATGGTCAACAAGGCGAAAGAACTCGCGGAGAAAAACGGCTGGTTTACGACGCGCCAGTTCGAGAACGAAGCGAACCCGGACACGCATGAACGCACGACCGCGCGCGAAATCATCGAAGACTTCAAGGGTGAGCGCCTCGACTACTGGGTGACGGGATACGGCACCGGCGGAACGCTCGCGGGCGTTGCGCGCGTGTTGCGTAAAGAGCGGCCCGAAACGAAAATCGTCGTCAGCGAGCCCGATGTCGCCGCGCTGGTGACGAGCGGTTCGGGACAGGAGCGCCTTCCCGACGGGAGCCCGGCGAAAAGTCATCCAGCATGGACGCCGCATCCCATCCAGGGGTGGGTTCCTGACTTCATCCCGCTTGTCGCACAGGAAGCGATCGACAAGGGCATGATCGATGAAGTGCTCAAGGTCACCGGCGCCGACGCCATGAAGTGCTCGAAGGATCTCGCCCAGAAGGAAGGCGTCTTCGTCGGCATTTCGAGCGGGGCGACTTTCGCAACGGCGCTTGAAGTCGCCAGAAAAGCGCAGAAGGGCGCGACCATCCTCTGCATGCTGCCGGATACGGGCGAGCGCTATCTGTCGACGCCGCTTTTCGGCTCGATCGAGGCGGATATGGACGAGAATGAGAAGGCGCTTTCCGCTTCAACGCCGGGTTATCAGCTCTAGCGCGCCGTCATTCATTCGCCTTTGACACAGCAAGGTTTCCCCCTTCATCCTGACGCGCGATTCACCGGATCGCATTCAGGGCGAAGGGGACCTCCATGAGAGCTATTTTCATTTCCGCCGTTTCAGCGCTGGCGCTCGCCGCCTGCGCGCCGTTATCCGAAAGCCATAACAGCGAACCGGAAACAAAAGCGGCGGATTACGCGGCGTCAGGATTGATCGCCGGAACCCTGCCTGAGATCGCGGAGGCTCTGGCCGCTGGGGAAACGACGTCGGAAGCGCTCGTCAGCGAATATCTTGAGCGGATCAAACAGGTCGATCGCGCGGGGCCGACATTGCAGGCGGTTCTCACCATTAATCCGAATGCGCTCGCCGATGCGCGTGCGTCGGATGCGCGGCGCGCTTCCGGCGAAGCGCTGGGCGCGCTCGACGGCGCGCCGATCCTCCTCAAGGACAATATCGAGTCTGCGGACCAGATGCCGACGACGGCCGGCTCGCTCGCGCTCAAAGACAATGTGACGGGAAGGGACTCGCCGCTCGTCGCCGGACTGCGCGCGCAAGGCGCGATCATCCTCGGCAAGACCAATCTCAGCGAATGGGCGAACTTTCGTTCCGACTATTCAATGAGCGGCTGGTCGGCGCTTGGCGGGCAAACGCGCAACCCGCACATGCTTGACCGGAACCCGTGCGGATCGAGCTCGGGCTCAGGCGCGGGCGTCGCCGCCTCGCTCGCTGCGGGCGCCGTCGGCACGGAAACGAACGGCTCCATCATCTGTCCGTCGAACGTCAACGGGATTGTCGGGTTCAAACCGACGGTCGGTCTCGTCTCGCAGCAATATATCGTTCCGATTTCAGCGACGCAGGACACGGCCGGGCCGATGACGAAGTCGGTGAAGGGCGCGGCGATGATGCTCTCTGCCATGGCGACAGGCGAAGCAAAAACAGACTACGCGGCGGCGCTCGACGCACAGTCCCTGAAGGGAACGCGAGTCGGCGTTGCTCGTTTCGCGCAAGGAAACAATCCCGCCACGATTGCGCGTTTCGATGCGGCGCTCCACGAGTTGGAAGCGGCTGGCGCGATTCTCGTCGAGCTCACGCCCCCAGACATTGACGAACGTGCGCTGAGAGACGCCGAGCTGCTGGTGATGAGCCACGAGTTCAAGGCGGGGATGGACGCCTATCTTTCGGACGCCGCCCCTGCAGCTGAGGTGCGCAGCCTCGATGCGCTCATCTCTTTCAACAGAGAGCACGCCGATGTCGAGATGACGCTTTTCGGGCAGGACAGGGCGGAGGATGCTGCCGCGGCGGGCGGGCTCGATGACCCCGCTTATCTCAATGCGCGCGAGACGGCGCTACGTCTGATGCGTGCGGAAGGAATCGACAAGCTTCTCGCAGACAATGACGTGAAGGTCATCGTCGCGCCTTCGGGAACGCCGTCGCCGCGCATCGACCAGGTCAATGGCGATGTGTGGCCCGAATGGGTTGGCCTCGACTATATGGCGGCGATCGCCGGCTATCCGCATCTCACCGTGCCGATGGGAACGATCAACGCCGCGCCAATCGGGCTTTCCTTCATTGCGTCGGCGAATGAAGACGTTGCGGTTCTTTCTTACGGATACGCGTTCGAGCAGCAATCAAAATTGCGCGCTGAGCCGCATTATCTGAAGAACGCGGAAGCAGTTCCCGAAATCGCTGTGGCGTTGAAGCGGAAAGGCGAATTGCTCGCTGAATAGACGTAACTCAATCGGCATGCGAGTCAGCAGAGCGGCTATGCGCTATTTGCGCGCCTTCTTGCCGGAGTCCTCCAGCGATGCGATTCCCGCTTCAAGGACAATAACTTCTCCGCGCAGGTTGGCGCGCGCAGTGTTCATCGCTGAAGCATGCAGTTGCAGGTCCCGAACGAGCTCCGGGTCTCTTCGAAGCTCTTCCGCCGCGGCGAAGATATCTGCATCGGGAGCGTCGATCCGGCATTCATCGACAAAACTTACAACTGCGTTTCGTCCGTCCCTTATGTCGCTGCAGCCGGCTCGGATGGCTTTCTGGACATTATGAGAAAGAATGCTCCGAACGCGCCTGCGAAGCGGCGAGCTTGTGACGTCGCTGGCTGTTTGCTCGGAAATGTCGCTGCCGAAATAAAATGATATGCCGCCTTCAACTGCATCGCGTGGCATAAGGCCAAGCTCGCCTGCGGAGACAATTTCATCCCAAGTCGCCCGTGTTTGCGGATTATGGGCGAATTCAGTCGAACGATAAACATTGACGACGAGTTCCCTGGGGTCGGAATTGGGGTCGGCCAGAAGCACGATTGAATTTTCCAGACTCTTATTCACTTCGTCGAAATAAGCGACGAGCGAACGTCGCCCCTCCAGGTCGTACTTCAAATCCGTCGCCAGTCGCTCAGCATATTCCTCTCCGCGTCGCGCATCCATTTGCGCCGCATTCCAGTTCGACACCTGGATGCCGATAAAAACGCCCACGACAACGATAACGAAGTCGAGGAACACCGCCGTCCAGTGCTGCTTCCTCACATGCTCGATGACGCGGCGGAGGATCATTGCGCCGCTCCCAATGCGGTCAGCAAGTTGCTTTGGCGATCGAGAACTTCCTGATTCAAACTGACGGTGGCCTGCATCATTTCCCGGACGGCCGCGACGGCGTTGATGAATTTCTCATCGGAGCACAGCGCATCAAAATCATAGAAAACCTTGTCCGGATCGACTGCCGGCGCATAGTCGAGGTTACCATCCAGAATGAAACGAACGCGGGAACGCACATAGTTCACGTGCGGCACGATCCGCCCCGTCAATTGCGGTTCAATCGCAAACTCAGTTCGATATACGCGCACCGTATCCGAAATGGACCGCCGCAAATCGGGACCGCCGATCAGCTTGAAGTCGCCGGTTGCGTTCAGTTCGTCGATTGTGCCCATCACCATCGTGGGTAGGTCAAACCTGCCTATATTGTACAAGCCGGCGGCAAACGCGCTCGCCTCGCCAGCGTCCAGATGACAAGAGGTCAACGCCGTCAGCACTAGGTCGAGCTGGCTTATCTGGAGCAGGCTATAGTCGATCTGTTTCCGATTTCGGGAAACGGACAATTGCATGTCGGTGACGAGGCGCTCGCGATACTCATGAGCGGCCGCCCGCGCGTTGCGCGCGGTGTTCCAGTCCTGAACCTGCAAACCGATGAAGACGCCGAGGACG
>JACKIL010000014.1 GCA_020638525.1 Caulobacterales bacterium
ATGCGCTTCTTGAGAAAGCGATTGAGAATGCTTGCAAGCCAGAACAACGCCGCAATGGTGATGAGCGTGCGCGTGAAATCGAGCGCAGAGTAGGAAATCGCCGCGCCCGCCGAGTCCGTTCCAAGCGGAATGGCGATCGCATCGAGCTGATACAGGAAGCGTCCCAAAAGCCCGAACGCATCGAGCGCCGCGATAGGCCAGGCGACATAGAAGGCGACCTGTGACCAGAACGGCGAGCGGATGACGAGCGTCACGAGACGAATGACGATCCACGCGGCAAGGAGGCTGACGCCCGCTCCGACAATCGCGTTGGGCTTTCCAAGCGATGAAAGCGTGATAGCCGCGGCCTGAAGGGTGGCGAGGAGGGCGATCGGCGTCGCAATATGCGCAAAAGCGTGCGCCGCGCGCCGCAACACTCCGTACGGCGCGCGCGGCGCAATCTGGGAAGTGATCAGCTTTTTGAGCTGGGGGCCGAAAAGCGCCGCCGGAACGAGCGCGGCGACAAGAATGATCGCCTGAACGCCGACATCAATCGTGAGGAGATGCTCGCGCGCCCAGACAATGAATTGCGATCCGCTTTGCCTAAGCTCTTCCGTGCCGAGAAGCTCATCAAGCGCGGAACTGTCTCCGGGTTGAGCTGGGGGCGTTTGCGCAGGGTCTTGAAGCATCCGCGATTTGGGTTCCCGAAAAACGGAATTTTAGCAGAGAAATTCCGACAAGGCGGCGCAGAAATAGCACGATCCGGAGCGAAGACAAAGCGCGCCGGAGGCCCTCATATTGATCGTCATTATACGAATTTAATGGGATGCAGCGCAATCAAGCGCCTAGCGCTGACGCCGCGCGGCGTCATCGCTTTCCTCAGGATAAGGAAGGCTCGCGATGTGAAGCAGGAGAAATGCGCCGGCGATCAGCATGCCGATGGCGAAAGCAGGCCAGTGATGTTCGCCAAGCCAATTGCTGGCGACGCTTGCAAGGAGGATAAGGATGTAGGGCGAAAGAGGCGGGTCCTCATGGCGAAGCCGCAGGAAGAACATTCCCACGGTCGCGGTGAATAGCGCCGCCGCCAAAAGATCGAACATCGACTCCATCGAGCCCTCCAAGGGCTTATTTTGGAGCGCGATGATTAAGCAAGCTTTAGGCCTGATGGTTAATGGTCGGTATTACTTTACCGAGTTGACGCGAAAGGGCCGGCCCTGCGCCGGCCCTTTCGATAATCAAATCATTCCCCGGCGCGCTGCGCGTCGCGAAGCGCCCGGAATTCATTGCCTTCATACCAGTTCGGCCATTTGCCGGAGTAAGCGAGCTCGGCGCCGGTCTCGTAAAGAATGTCGACCGTGTCGATCATGCCGTCGAAATTCCAGCTGTCGTCAAGCTCATCCGCAGGCGAATGATAGCGGTGGACGGTGTAGTCCTCCGCCAGCGCCTTGCCGGCCTCTTCGCCGCCATCGACAAGATCGATGCCTTGATCGGCATAGAGCATCGGCACGCCTTTCTTGGCGAGGCTGATATGGTCGGAGCGATAGAAATAGCCTTTTTCAGGTTCGGCGTCGGGGCGCAGGTAACGCCCGTGCGCCGCAGCCTTCTCCTTCAGGATGTCTTCAAGCTCAGAGGCGCCGGAGCCGACGACGATCATGTCTTTGGTTTTCGGCGTCGGCAAAAGCGCATCGATATTGATGCCGCCGACAATATCTTTCAGCGGCACGGGAGGCGATTCCGCCATATAGGCGGAACCGAGAAGACCCGACTCTTCGCCCGTCACCGCAGCGAAAAGAATGGAGCGCTTCGGGCGCTCTGCATTCGTCGCAAATTGCTCGGCGATTTCGAGAATTGCGGCAATGCCCGTCGCGTTATCGACGGCGCCGTTATAGATGCCGTCCTTACCGTCTTCCGTCTGCTCCGCGCCGAGATGGTCCCAGTGCCCCATATAAAGGGCATATTCTTCGGGCTTCTCCGAACCTTCGAGGACGCCGACGACATTCGCGTCGACGCTGAGGCGGATGGCGCTCTCGAGCTTCGCTGAGGCCGTCACGCCCGGAAGCGGAACCGCCTTGAAGCCGCGCGTTTTGGCTGCCGCCATCAGCGTATCGAGATCGAGCCCGCCTGAGGCGAGAAGCGCTCGCGCCGCGCTGTTTGAGAGCCAGCCTTCCGCCGCGACGCGCGAGGCGCCGCCGTCAGCCCGCTGCAGGTCGAGCTGCGGGCCGGACCAGGAGCCCTCGACAACGCCCCAGCCATAAGCCGCCGGCGCTTCGTCATGAATGATAAGCGCGGCCGCCGCGCCCTGGCGCGCCGCCTCTTCATATTTGTAGGTCCAGCGCCCGTAATAAGTCATCGAGCGGCCCTTGAAGAGTTCGGGGTCCTCCGTCGCAAAGCCGGGGTCGTTGACGAGGATAATGACGGTCTTCCCCTTCACATCGAGGCCCGCATAGTCATCCCACTGATATTCCGGCGCGACGACGCCATAGCCGACGAAAACGACGTCGCTGTCGTCGAACGAGACGTTCTCTTCGACGCGCTTCGTCCAGTAGACGACGTCCTTGCGATATTCGAGATCGGCTTCGCCCGAAGGGCTGTTGAAGCGCAGATAGGATGTCTGCGGATCGAGCGTTGCTTCAACCAGCGGCACGTCCTGGAAATAGCTGCCATTGATGGGTTTGAGCCCGAGGCGCTTATATTCGCCAGCGATATAGTCGCGGGTTTTTTCGCCGCCAGGCGTCCCGGGGGCGCGGCCCTCGAACTCATCCGAGGCGAGCATCGCAATATGGCGACGCAGCCCTTCCGCCGTAATGGCGGTCTCACCCTCGGGGACCGTTGCGGCTGGGCCGCTTTCGCCCGCCGCCGGGGCCGCAGGGGCCTTTTCGGTTTGCCCGCCACTGCATGCCGCCACGAGTGCGAAGAGCGACGCTGCTGCGCCCGCTTTCAGCCAGTTCGTCATCGATTTCTCCGATTCACCATGATTTCCGCGGTTTCGCATGCGAAAGCATGTCGAATCAAGCGCAGGACTCGACTTGATCAGCCGAACCGGCCATAGCGGCTCGCCCTGGGCCCGTTCTTGCATTAAATAGCCCGAGGGAACCGCCGCCGGGCCCGCCGGCGGCTTTCGCTCTTGAAGGTCGGGAGCGCATCGGGAGGAGTTTGATGAGCGTATCCGTTCAGGCGGCGCCAGCCGCCATTTCGCGTTTCGAAGAGGCCAGCCCAAAGCGTCTGCACAACCTTTCGCCAGCCTCGCTCTATGAGCATGCAGTGCGGCGCGGGGAAGGCGCGATCGCGGCCGAAGGCCCCCTCGTCGTGAAGACGGGCGAACACACTGGCCGCTCTGCACAGGACAAGTTCACCGTTCGCCACGCGGAAATCGAGAACGATATCTGGTGGGACAACAACAAGCCGATGGCGCCTGACGCGTTCGAGCGCCTCTATGACGACATGCTCGCTTTTGCGTCGACGCGCGAGCTCTATCGGCAGGATCTCTTCGGCGGCGCTGACCCGGAATATCGCATCCGCGTGCGCGCGCTCACCGAATACGCCTGGCACAGCCTCTTCATTCAGCACCTGCTCATTCGTCCGACTGCGGAGGAGCGCCTCGACAGCGAACCGGACTTCACGATTGTCGACCTGCCGAACTTTGAAGCTGATCCGTCGCGCCATGGCTGCCGCTCGAAGACCGTGATCGCGGTCGACTTCGTGCGCCGCGTGGTGCTCATCGCGGGCACTTCTTATGCAGGCGAGATGAAGAAGTCAGTCTTCACGATCCTCAATTATCTACTGCCTGCGCAAAACGTGATGCCGATGCATTGCTCGGTCAATGTCGGCGCGAAGGAAGATCCGGCGATCTTCTTCGGCCTTTCAGGCACGGGCAAGACGACGCTTTCGGCCGACCCCAACCGCACGCTTATCGGCGACGACGAGCATGGCTGGGGACCAAACGGCCTCTTCAATTTCGAAGGCGGCTGCTACGCGAAGATGATCCGTCTTTCGCCGTCGGCTGAACCGGAAATTTATGCAACGACGCGCCGTTTCGGCACCGTGCTCGAAAACGTCGTGATGGACCCGGAACATCGCCGTCTCAACCTCGACGATGCGAGCCTCGCCGAGAATTCGCGCGGCGCTTACCCGATCCACTACATTCCGAACGCCAGCCTGACCGGCCGCACGGTGCAGCCGAAGAACATCGTGATGCTGACCTGCGACGCATTCGGCGTGATGCCGCCGATCGCCAAGCTGACGCCGGCGCAGGCGATGTACATGTTCCTCTCCGGCTATACGGCGAAAGTCGCCGGCACCGAGAAAGGCCTTGGCAAGGACCCGCAGGCGACGTTCTCAACCTGCTTCGGCGCGCCCTTCATGCCGCGCCACCCTTCCGTTTACGGAGAACTTCTCGGCAAGCTCATCGACGAACACAATGTCGCTTGTTGGCTCGTCTCGACCGGCTGGACGGGCGGGCCTTCGGGCGTTGGCGAGCGCATGCCGATCAAGGTGACGCGCGCGCTTCTCTCCGCGGCCCTCGACGGCTCGCTCGCGCGCGCGCCGATGCGCACGGATCCGATCTTCGGCTTCGAAGTTCCGACCAAGGTGAATGGCGTCGATGGCGCGATTCTGAATCCGCGCGGCACCTGGGCGAAGCCGGCTGACTATGACGCGCAGGCTGACAAGCTGGCCCGCATGTTTGTCGAGAACTTCGCGAAGTTCGAAGGACACGTCTCTGATGAGATCAAGGCGGCGGCACCGAAGCTCTAACGGCGCGTTGTCTCAATTCGAAACGCTTCTGGAAGCCGCCGGGCCCCGCCCGGCGGTTTTTTTCATGCCCAGCCCAAAAATCTCGCTCACTTATTGCAATTGAGAATTATTATCAATATATTCCAAGGATGGTCGCATGACCTCCGGGCTCGGTTCCCGGACCGACTGTAAAAATGGAGTTCGCCACATGCCACGCGCAATCGCCAAGACTGCAACTTACGGTGCGATGCACTTCACCGTCGCGGTGATCGTTGCGTTCCTTGTCACGCGGAGCTGGGTCGCCGCGCTCAGCGTCGGCGTGCTCGAACCCTTCGTGCAGACGTTCTTCTACAACATCCACGAGCATCTCTGGTCGCGCTCCAATGGAGAAAGAGCGCCAGCCCCGAGCCTCGCGCATTGCTGACGGCTTACCCGAACGGCTTGTCGATCGACGGAGAAAGCCCGGAGAAGAGCTTCGGCCCTTCTTCAGTGATATAGAGGCAGTCTTCAAGGCGCACGCCGAACTCGCCAAAAGCGTAAAGGCCCGGCTCGTTTGAAAAACACATGCCAGGCGCGAGCTTCGTTTCCTCGCCATGCACGAAATTGACCGGCTCATGCCCGTCCATGCCGATGCCGTGCCCCGTGCGATGCGGCAGTCCGGGCGTCTTGTAGCCGGGGCCATAGCCGAGGCTCTCATAGTAAGCGCGAACCGCATCATCGACAGCGCCGGCCGGCGTTCCGACCTGCGCTGTCTCCAGCGCGATCTCCTGCCCGCGCTTGACGGTGTTCCACACCTCGCGCTGACGCGCGGTCGGCTCGCCGAAAACGAAGGTGCGTGAAATATCGGATTGGTAATCCTCAACGGCGCAGCCGCAGTCCATCAGGATGATTTCGCCTTCACGCACTTCCTGCGGCTTGCCAGACCCATGCGGGTAAGCGCTCGCCTCGCCTAGCAGAGCCATGGAGAATTCCGGCGCGCCGCCGAGCGCGACCGTCGCTTCATCCATCATTGTACTGATGTCAGAGGGCGTCATGCCCTGTTCGATCCGCGCATGAACGGAAGCGTAGCCGGCCATGGTGACGTCATTCGCAAGCTGCATCAGCGCGAGTTCCGCCGGCGATTTCACCATGCGGCAACCGCGCGTGACCGGGGCCGCATTCACCGCCTTGAATTTCGGCGCTGCTTCCTTGAGGCCGTCGACAATGAAATAACGCACCGTTTCTTCAACGCCGATGCGACCCGAAGAAAGCCCGCGATCCTTGAGAATTCCCGCAACGCGCTCGAACGGATTCTCATGTTCGTTCCACGTGCGCACGTCGTCGCCGAACGTCATGCTCTCGCGCACGGAAGGTTCTTCAAAATACGGCGTCACGACCGCAATTTCGCCTTCGCGCGGAATGATGACGCCGGTGAAACGCTCCGACCGCCACCACCTGATCCCGGCGAAATAAACCATCGCGGAACCCGGCTCGATCACCAGCGCGTCAATGTCGTTAGCGCGCATCAGTCGCTGCGCCTTCTCGACCCGCGCCCGGCGCTCTTCGACGCCGATCGGAACGGCGCCGGACGTCATCTTTGAAAGTTTTCCGCTTGCAGCCATAGCCGCCCCGACGGGTGCAGCGAGCGCTGCGCCCGCCGCCAGTTTCAGAACGTTCCGCTTGCTGATCGCCATCGCCGTCTCCCCCGCCAATGCGCGATTTGCGCTCAAAATATCAGGCGCGCGTATCGAGCCCCACACCCGCCTCGGACGAGCCAGAACCTGGCCCCGTCGATACGATCACCATCGCGGCGCGAAGAACGCGATCGCCGATCGTGAAACCGGGCTGGGCGACTTCCTCGACATAGCCGGCGGGAGCCGAACCCGGCGCCTGCGCGACCGCCTGATGAAGATTGGGGTCGAACTTCTCGCCCTTTGGATAGACGCGGCGCACGCCGTTTCGTTCGAGCACAGACAATAGCTCGCGTTCCGTCAGCTTGAGGCCAGTCAGAAGCGACGTGATGGTTTCGGCCGTCGCGTGCTCGCCTTCGCCGGGCGCCGCCGCAAGGGCGCGCTCAAACGTATCGGCGACAGTCAGGAGGTCGCGAGCGAAGTTCGAAATCGCATAGCGCCCGGCGTCGGCCTTTTCACGCTCGCCGCGGCGACGCGTGTTTTCAACCTCAGCGGCCAGTCGCAGGATGCGATCATTAAGTTCGGCGACCTCCGCGCGCAGCGCTTCCTCAACACCCGGCGCGGGTGCGATATCGTCCTTCGTCAGATTCACGGCCGCCTCCCCTTCGGGGCGCGCTTCATCCTTTTTCGGCGAAGAGGTCTGGTCGTTCATTCGCTTCCCTTGGGTCTTTATAACGCTCGTCGGGGATGTACGTGGGCGCGAGGCCTATTTCAACATCCGGGAGACAGCTTCCGCCGTGTAGTCGACGATGGGGATGACCTTGGCGTAGTTAACGCGGGTCGGCCCGATCACGCCCAGAACGCCGACGATTTTCCGGCTTTTATCCCGATAGGGCGCGACAATCACCGAGGAGCCGGAGAGCGAAAATAGCCGGTTCTCGGAGCCGATGAAGATTTTCACGCCTTCCCCGCCCTTTGCAGCGCCGAGGAGGTCGATCACCTCCTTCTTGCGCTCGAGATCGTCGAAAAGCATCCGCACCCGCTCGAGGTCCTGATCGGTCGCCTCGTCAAGGAGGCGGCCCTGACCGCGCACGATAAGCGTCGGCTCGCCCGCGCCCGAGAAAACGGCGACGCCTTCTTCGACGAGCTTGGTCGTCAGCTCGTCGAGTTGCGCCTGGCGAGATTCAATCTCCAGGCGAATGCGCTCGATCGCTTCGGCGAGCGTGCGCCCGCGCACGCGTGACGAAAGATAGTTCCCCGCCGAAATGAGCGAACCGGCCGGTAATCCCGGCGGCGTCTTGATGACGCGGTTCTCAATGCGGCCGTCTTCGAAGACGAGAACCACAAGCGACTCGCCCGGTCCCGTCGCGACGAAGTCGATATGGCGCAGCGGCGCCTCGCGCGTCTGGGTGACGACGAGGCTCGCGCTGTTGGTGAGGCCGGAGAGGCGCAAGGCCGCCTCCTCGAGCACCGTCTCCGCGCCCGTTCGCGCGCTCGCGTCATCAATCGCGCGGCGCTCTTCTTCCGAGATATCTCCGATCTGAAGAAGGCTGTCGACAAAGAGCCGAAGACCGAGTTCGGTCGGCATGCGTCCCGCCGACACATGCGGGGCGTAGAGAAGACCGGTATCCGTGAGGTCGGCCATGACATTGCGGATTGTGGCTGCAGACACCGCGATGCTGCGGTCATGGCTCAGCGTGCGCGAGCCGACAGGCTCGCCGGTCCGAAGATAGGTTTCGACGAGGTGCTTGAAGATTTCGCGCGAGCGCGCATCGAGATCGTTCAGAATGCTCATGAAACTGCCGAAATCGCCTTCCGAATCCAACGCCTTATAGATAGTTGCGGAAGGGCGCGCGTCAATTCCATCAGGAACTGGGGTCCGGGATAAAGAGCGTGGGCGCGCGCTCGTAGCGCCGGCCCTTCATCACCTCGCGGAGCGTCGCGGGGTCGTCGAGCGCATCCTGCGCCTCCCGCATCGCGTCGCTGAAGGAAACAGACTCGTCAGCGCTTCTCCGCATTCCCGAAACGATGATGACGGAACGCTGGAACGCCGTATCTGACCCGTCGCCTGCCGCGCTCGGCGTCGGCGAATGCTGCCCAAGATCAAGGCCGAGGATGATCGGACGAGCGCAATCATCCGCATGCGCATCGAGCCAGCGCTTCGCCGCGCCCGCAGCAAGCTCCGCCCGAATTCGAGAGCGCGCAGCGTTACGCTCGGCCGGCCCTTCTTCCGAGGCCGCGCCCGCGACCGCGACCCACCCAGCCCCGCAAAGCGCGCCGCGAATGCGCCCGTCCGGATCGTTTGCCGGAAAGACGGCGTTCAGCGCGCGCCGCAATTCGCCTGAATCTTCATATCCGCCATCACGGATCAACGGGATCATGTAAGGCCACTCATAGATTGAAGGATCGACGGCGATCTGCGGCGCGGCAGGCGGCGTTTCCTCTTCGGCGCCTGCAAGCTGCGGCTCTTCGGCCGGCGGTGCAGGCTGGGGCGTTACTGGCGCGACCACCGGCTGCGGCTCAGCGGCAGCCGTGAGGCGCGCGCAATCGAACATCGTCCAGAAGAGAACAAGGCTCACCAGAATGAGCGCGACGGGAACGATCTTCGGAAAGCCGCGGCGGCGATAGCCGTCGTCATCTTCTTCGGCGAAGAATGCGGCGATCGTGGCGAGAACGCCGAGCACAGCGGCGGCGACCGCGCCCCAGCCGGCGATGGCGCACAGGAGGCTCGCTTCGGGGTCCGTGCGCATCAAAATGGCGAGCGCGTCCTCAACGCCCACGCTCTTCGTCTGGAACGTGAAGAACACGCCAGCCGCCAGCACCGCAATGGCGATAATGACGGCGATGATCGTACGAATGGACATCTTCGCTATGCCCCCCCAAGGACCCGAACACCAAACCCCGACGGCAGGCCCAGTCTAACCCCAAAAACTCCGCGAGGTGAAACGTCGCAAGAAGCGGGCCGCCCAATCTTTTCCCCGACTCCCTCGACTTTCGCGCCCGCCGCGGCTACAGCCCGCGCTGTTCATGCTCATTGGCGCATCCGCCGCCCGGTTCGTCGCATAGTGTCTGGGCGGAAGGCCCCGATCAGCGATTTTACGAGGCCGGAACCAGGTTAACGGCGCCGTCCGCTGTAATTATTCGGAGTTATCCCCATGCGTCCCTCAGGCCGGTCTTTCAACGAGTTGCGCCCGATCAGTTTCGAGGTCGGCTGCGCCAAGCATGCGGAAGGCTCCTGCTACGTGAAGTTTGGCGACACCCACGTGCTGTGCACGGCGACCTGGGACGAGACGACGCCGGGCTGGCTCCGCGGCCAGGGCCGGGGATGGGTGACGGCTGAATACGGCATGCTGCCGCGCTCGACCAATGAACGCATGAAGCGTGAGGCCAAAGGCGGCCAGTCGGGCCGGACGCATGAAATCCAGCGCTTGATCGGGCGCTCCCTGCGCGCCGTCGTCGATCTCAAGGCGCTGGGGGAACGCCAGATCCTCGTCGATTGCGATGTCATTCAGGCGGATGGCGGCACAAGGACCGCCGCGATCACGGGCGCCTGGATCGCGCTTGAGCAGTGCTGCCGCTGGGCGGTGCGCGACGGCGTCATCACCAAGCACCCGCTGACCGACTCCGTCGCCGCCATTTCCTGCGGGATTGTCGGCGGCGCGCCGTCACTCGACCTCGACTACGCCGAGGACTCGACGGCGCAGACAGACGCCAACTTCGTCATCACCGGCAAGGGCGGGCTTGTCGAAGTGCAGGGCACGGCGGAAGGCGCCCCCTTCAGCGAAGAGCAGTTCCACGCCCTCCTCGCCCTCGCCAAGAACGGCTGCGAGACCCTCGCAGGGCTGCAGCGCGCAGTTTTCGCCTAGGTTCAAGCCAACATTCCTCGCCCGTCTACGGACAGCATTTCGCGTTGAAGGGCCCTTCAGCGCGAAAATCGTACGCCCAATGCCGATTTTCGCAGCGCCGCCTCTTGAAACGCCGCCCGCCGCCTCCATGTCTGCAAACATCTGCAGATATGCAGACGAGAAGACATCATCCCAGAGGCGGAATAGCCCATGCCCGACAGACGCGTTGTCGCGAAAGAGCTTGCGGAGATCTTCAAGCTCGTCTCCCACCCGGATCGCATCCGGCTCATCGAGGAACTCGCCGATGGCGAGTGCGACGTGAATACGTTGCATGAGCGCCTCGACCTGCCGGCGACGCGTGTTTCCCAGCATCTGGCGCTGTTGAGAGCTCACCGCATCGTCGAAGAGCGCCGCGAGGGAAGGCACGTTTTCTACCATCTCACGCAGCCCGAGATCGCCGACTGGATCGTCGACGGGCTGGACGTCCTCAAAAAGTTGCTCATCAGCGACCCGAAGACAGGCAGCGCAGTCGAAACCGTGCGCCGTCTTTGGACGCACCCGCATCATTGAACGTGCAACCTGCTGAAGCAGCGAAGCGCAAATTTGGTTTTGGTCCAGGAAAGGGAGTCCGATGAATAAGATCGCCGCCGGCGTCGTGGCATTTCAAAATGAAACCTATCCGCAGAAGAAGAAGCTCTTCACCGAGCTTGCGGACGGGCAATCGCCGGAGGCTTTGTTCATCACCTGTTCGGACAGCCGTATCGACCCGAACCTCATCACGCACACTGATCCGGGTGATCTTTTCATCTGCCGCAATGCAGGCAACATCGTTCCTCCGCACACCTATCATACGGGCGCGATGACGGCTTCGATCGAATATGCGGTCGGCGCCCTCAAAGTCCCGCACATCATCGTCTGCGGTCATACAGGATGCGGCGCCATGACGGGCGCGCTCAACCCGGAAGGCCTCGGCGAGTTTCCGCATGTTCGCGAATGGCTGAACTATGCGCGCGCAGCGTGCCTCGTCGTGAAGGAGCGCCACCAGCATCTCTCGAAAGAAGAACAGCTTAATGCGCTCGTTCGCGAGAACGTTATTCTGCAGATGCAGCATCTGCGCACGCACCCTTATGTTGCTGCGCATGTCGCGACGGGCAAGACCGAAATCCACGGCTGGGTTTATGACATCGCGACAGGCGAAGTCCTCGCCTATGACGAGGCCGCGCGCGATTTCATTCCGGTCGCGGAACACTACGGCGAACTGATCGCCGACTAACTGACACTCACCGACAAGCACCAAAGGAAGACGCAATGCAACTCGCGCTCGACAGGAAAGCCATATTCGGAAACTTGCGCGGCGACATTATGGGCGGCGTGACCGCCGGCGTCGTCGCCCTGCCGCTCGCCCTCGCATTCGGCGAGGCCTCTGGCGCAGGCCCAATTGCGGGCCTGTGGGGCGCGATATTCGTCGGCTTCTTCGCCGCGCTTTTCGGCGGCACGGGCGCCCAGGTCTCCGGACCAACCGGTCCGATGGTCGTCGTGTTCGCCGGCATCTACGCAACTCTCGCCGACAATCCGGCGCTCGTCTTCACGGCGGTGATGCTTGCCGGCGCCCTTCAAATCCTGATGGGCGTCCTGAAACTCGGCCAATACATACGCCTTGTTCCGTATCCGGTCGTTTCCGGCTTCATGAGCGGTATCGGCGTCATCATCATCGCATTGCAGGTCTCTCGACTGTTCGGTCATGAACCAGAAGGGGGCGGCACGATTCCGGCCCTTTCTGCCATTCCAGGCGCAGTTATCGCGCCGGTTTGGTCGGCGCTTATCGTCGGCGTCATCTCGCTCGCGATCGTGTTCCGTTGGCCGAAAGCTTGGGGGAAATACATACCGGGGGCGCTCGCCGCGCTCGTCATCGGAACACTGACGAGTCTTGTACTGCCTGGCGCGCCCGTGCTCGGCGAAATCCCGACTGGCTTGCCGGAATTGCAGATGCCGCAATTCTCGCGCGAAGCAGCGCCGCTCATCATCGAAGCTGCTGTCATCCTGGCCTTGCTTGGCTCGATCGACAGCCTCTTGACCTCTCTGGTGGCCGACAACATGACGCGCGGGCGCCACGATTCGAACCGCGAGCTGATGGGCCAAGGCATCGGCAACTCGATCGCCGGCCTTTTCGGCGCTATTCCGGGCGCTGGCGCCACGATGCGCACCGTCGTCAACATTCGCTCCGGCGGCGAAACGCGAATTTCGGGCATGACGCACGCGGTGTTGCTCCTGCTGGTCGTCGTAAGCCTCGCGCCGCTGGCTGAGAAAATTCCGCACGCTGTCCTCGCCGGCATCCTCGTCAAAGTCGGCTACGACATCATCGACTGGGGCTATCTCAAACGCGCTCATCGCGGCCCCCGCTGGGATCTCGCATTGATGGCGCTTGTTCTTGGCCTAACCGTCTTCGTCGACCTCATCACTGCAGTGGCGGCCGGCGTCGTCCTTGCTTCTCTCGCCTTCGTGAAGCAGGTCGCCGATCTGCAGATCGACTCGATCCGTTCGATCACGCCGCGCGTTCTCGATAATCCGGAAGAACAGGCGCTGCTCGACAGTCTCAAAGGCAAGGTGACGATCTTCGACTTTGGCGGCCCTTTGAGCTTCGGCGCCGCCGCCGACCTCGGCCATCATGTGCGCGAGCGCGTGAAAAAGAATTCCGAAGCGCTCATCCTCGACTTCTCGCGGGTGCCCTTCATTGATCTATCGGCTGCGCGTGCGGTTGAAACGATTGCGAATGACGCTGCGGACGCCGGCCGCGCCGTCTACATCACCGGAATGAACGATGCGGTGCGCGCGATCCTCTCCGGGCTCGAAGCCGACCATCGCCTGCCTTCGGACGTTCACTTCGACACGCGCCTTGAAGCGCTGCGGGCGCTCGCGCGAGCGGATGACGGCGACGACATTGGAGGAAACGCCGTTCCGCAACCGGCCTGACGCACGCTGAACACTCTATTGGTTAAAGAGCGCCGCCCGCGGAAACGCGGGCGGCGCCTTTTTTGAAAGCTATATTGAAAGCTGTTTTGAAGCCCGCGGAGTAAAGAAGTATACATGGCGAGCGCGGCGGATCGCACTGCCCGCTGCTTGGTCTAAGAGGCCCAAATGTCCGATGCCGGAAGCATTTTCGAGACAGCCAATGTTGCGGCGCCAAACGCTGCAGTGCAAAAGCATATCGTTGAAGAGCTGATTGAAGAACGCGCGAAGAAACTGCGCCAGTCAAAGCTCTGGCCGCTCTACAAATCGGTCCTTTATCCGCTGCTGCGCCAGCCCGACGCCGTGCGCATGGCCGACGACATCGCGCATCTGCCGGGCAAGGACATCTTCGACTATATGAGCGCGCTGCTCGACATCAACACGGCTGTTTCCGGCCTTGAGCATGTGCCCGGCGAAGGCCGCGTCATCATCGCGGCGACGCACCCGACCGGGATCGCCGACGGCATCGCCATGTATGACGCGCTAGGCCCAGTGCGGCGCGACCTTTCCTTCTTCGCGAACCGCGACGCCATCAGAGTTGCGCCGCGTCTTTCCGAAATGCTTATTCCGGTTGAATGGGTCGCCGCAAAGCGTACGCGCGAACGCTCGCGCGAAACGTTGACGAGCACAGTGCAGGCGTTCACCGGCGAGCGCTGCATCGTCCTCTTTCCGTCAGGTCGCATCGCCTACAGGAACGCCGAAAACAGATTGACGGAGCAGCCCTGGCTCGCCTCCGTCGCTATCTTTGCACGCAAATATGATTGCCCGATCGTGCCGGCGCATGTGACTGCGCGCAACTCTTGGCTCTATTACTGGTTCTGGAAAGTGAACACGGAGCTGCGCGACATCACGCTCTTCAACGAGCTGCTGAACAAGCGCGGGCAACGTTTCAACATCCAGTTCGGCCCGGCCGTGAGCCCAGACGATTTGCCTGCCGACCCCGCAGCCGCCGCCGAAGCGCTGCGCCGCCACGCCGCCGAGGATGTTCCCGCCGGCGCGCCATGGCGCACGCCGGCCTGATTGAATAGTCCGCCTACTGCGCGACGACCTTAATGGCGCGGCGCGCCAGCAGCTTTTCATTGCCCTGAATGAAACGCAGTTCGTAATCGCCCGGCGTCGTCGGCATGCGCAGGGATGCCGGGCTGCCATTCGACGTATAGGCGTAATTGATATAGCGCAGATCATCAGAGCCCATCTCTGCGATGGCGATGTAATCGCCCGAGCCTGACGGCGGCCCTGTGAAGGTCACCGAGATTGTTGAGCCCGCGGCGGCCTGCGCCGGAGCGGACAAGGTCGCTGTCGCGGCCGTCACCGTGATCGCCTGACGCGCAAGCACTTTCTCATTCGCCTGCACGAAGCGGATTTCGTACGTCCCCGGATCAAGCGGCATGCGGATCTTCGCCGGGCTTCCGTTCCGCGTGTAGGCGTAAGACATATACTTGTTGTCGGGCGCATCAGGCTCGGTGATCGTGATGAAGTCGCCGGAGCCGCCAGCAGGACCGGTGAACGTGACCGACACCGTTTCACCTGCTACAGCACTCGTCTTCGCGGAGACGCTCGCCGCCGCCGCATTCACCTTGATCGACTGACGCGCGAGGATTTTTGAGCCGCCCTGAATGAAGCGGATCTCATAATCGCCCGGCTCCAGCGGCATTCTGAGCTCCGCCGGGCTGCCATTCCGCGTATAGGCATAGTCATTGTATTTTTCAGCAGGCGCATCCGGCTTCGTCACCGTGATGTAGTCGCCGGATCCTGCAGGCGGACCCGAAAACTCGACTTTCACCGTATCGCCCGCGCCCGCTTCACTTGGCGCTGAGACGGCTGCTTCAGCCGCCGTAACCGTCACCTTCTGACGAGCGAGAACTTTCGTATTGTTCTGCACGAACCGGAATTCATACTCGCCCGGCTCAAGCGGCGCCCGCAACTTCGCGGGGCTGCCGAGGCGCGTATAGGCGTAGCTGAGATATGCCGTGTCCTGATCATCCGGCTTCGCGATAGTGATGTAATCGCCGGAGCCGGCAGGCGGGCCTGTGAATTCGATCGCCACCTCGGAACCAGCGACCGCCGTTTCAGGCGCCGACATCGTCGCGACCGCCGGCGTGACGAGATAGTCGATACGCGCGAGCACTTTATAGGGCTGACCCAACACATAGCGCACTTCATACTGACCCGCCGTCACCGGCAGACGCAACTCGGCGGGGTTGCCGACGCGCGTATAGGCGTATCCATCATACGCGCTGTCCTGAGAGCCTTTCGCTGCGATCGAAATAAAGTCGCCGCGGCGATTGGGGCCAGTCCAGCGAACCTTGATCATCGCCCCCGCGACGCCAGACGCCGCAGGCTCCGCCGCAATTGTCGCAGAGACCGGAAACTCAAGGGCGATCGTCACCGTCTTCTGTGCGTTCGCCGCCAGCACCACGCCTTTGGCTTCGCCTTTTAGGCCATCCGAGGGGCGCGTGACTTCAACGTCATAGGTTCCCGGCGAAACAGTCGCGTCGACACGGCCTGCATTGTCCTGCGAGAGAACCGGCTCGCCGCCAGCGGCGGGGCGCACCGTCCAGACCAGCCCTTCATCGATGACGGGCCCGCCCTCGAGCTCCGTCGCACGCAGATAAAGATTGGTCGCCGGCGCAGCTTTCGTTTCAATGACAGTTGTTTGCAGAGCCTTGGTCAGCTCATCCGCATTCGACGCGGGAACGAAGACGCCGCCTGTATTCTCGGCGATACAGCGCAATTGCGCCTTCTCGTTTTCTTCCGAAATGTCAAACCCGATGACATGCACCGTCAGATCGGCGCCAGCTTTTTCAAGCGCGGCAGCGACGCCGCACGGGTCGGGCTCACAAGTTTCGATACCGTCGCTGATCAGAATGACGGTCGCCTTGTTCTGCGTATATTGAAGCTTTTCCGCCGCGAGCTTCACCGCGTCGGACATCGGCGTCTTTCCCTTCGGATTGAGCTTGGCGACGGCGGCGCTGATGGCCGCGCGATCGGCGCCAAGCGGCGCAAGCTCTTCGATATCCGTGCAATCGCCCTCGCGGCGATGCCCGTAAGCGATGAGGCCGAGCTGTCTTTCCGCCGGGAAGTCGGCGATCGCTTTTCCAAGAACGCGCTTGGCGATTGTGATTTTAGCTTCGCCATTGACCTGACCCCACATGGAGCCAGAGGCGTCGAGCACGAGAATTGCGTCATCTTCTGCGCGCGCGATTCCCGTCAGAACAGCGAAAGCGGATGCTAAGGCGATGAAAAGGCGGCTCAATTTCGGCGCGGCCATGGCGGTCTCCCCCGTCAGCGGCGATTGGCGAATGCGCGCCACCATAGACGCGGTTCGCAAAAGAATAAAATGAACGGAAGTGCAGAATTCTAGCGGCCGGACCGATAGGTGAGCTCAAGGAACACGTCCTCGAGATCGGATTCCACCGTCGTCAGGTCGCGCACCTTGATCGACGCGGCCCCGAGCCGCTCGAGGATGTCGCCGACTTGCGCTTTACTGGGATGATACGGGATGAAAAGCCGTCCGTCGGATTTCAGTTCCGCCGTATAAGGAGCAAGGTCGGGCGCCGCCGCCAAAGGCTCGAGCGGCGTGACGACGAGCGTCTTGTTATCGAGCGAAGCGACCAGTTTTTCGGTCGGCTCGCAAGCGACGACTTCGCCATTGTGGATGATCGCGATGCGATCGCAGAGCTCTTCGGCTTCTTCGAGATAGTGTGTCGTGAGGACGACGGTGACGCCAGCCTTATGCAGCTTCAGCACATGCTCCCAGAGCTGCTTCCTGAGTTCGATGTCAACGCCCGCGGTCGGCTCATCAAGAATTAGAATTGGCGGGCGATGCACCATCGCTTTTGCGACGAGAAGACGGCGTTTCATGCCGCCCGAAAGCTGGCGCACATAAGCGTTCGCTTTATCGGCGAGACCGAGCGCGGCGAGGATTTCATCCGTCTGGCGTTCTGATTTCGGAACGCCATAAAGGCCAGCCTGAATCTCCAGCGCCTCCTTTGGCGTGAAGAAAACGTCCATCGAGATTTCCTGCGGCACGACCCCGATCGCCGCACGCGCCTGGCGCGGATTGCGGTCGATATCGAAGCCCCAGACACTCACCGAGCCGGACGATTTGGTGACGAGCCCGGCGAGAATATTGATGAAGGTCGACTTGCCGGCGCCGTTCGGCCCCAGGAGACCGAAGATCGAGCCCTGCGGAATATCGAGGTCGATTCCCTTCAGCGCCTCCTTCGGCGCCATCTTCTTGCTTCCCGCATAGGTCTTCTTGAGCCCCCGCGCGGAGATCGCGGGCGGGGCGAGCGGCGTCGCCTTCTCATTCTCAGGGATGATCGATTGAAGATTCATGTGGGATGCGGAACCAGCGCGGCTTGGGTCTGGCATATCATGGTCCCGCCGCCTTGCGTCAACCGGATCGCCCCCGCCCTCTTGACGTAGGCCCCCGCAGGAGGCCAATCAGGCATCAATTCTGTGTGAAACCAACCTTCTGGCGACGCATCCATGACCGACATCGCAGCATCCAAGGCCACGAACCCGGACGCCCCGCCGCCGCCGGAAGTGATTTATGTGAAAGAGCGCCGCGTCGCCTGCAATGGCGGGGGCGGCGCGCTCGGCCATCCCAAGGTCTGGTATTCGCTCGAAGACGGCGAAGCCGAATGCGGTTATTGCGACCGGAAATTCGTCTACAATCCGGAAAAAGCGGCGAGCTAGACGCTGCGCTAATCTACCAGCTTCCGGTGTTCTGCATGCTCGCCCACGGTTCGGCCGGCGCGAGCGCTTCGCCCTTCTGCAAAAGCTCAATCGAGATCCCGTCAGGCGATCGAACGAACGCCATGTGGCCGTCGCGCGGCGGACGATTGATGACGACGCCCTTATCCTTCAGCCGCGCGCAAAGCGCGTAGATGTCGTCGACGAGATAGGCGAGGTGTCCGAAATTGCGCCCGCCGGAATATTCTTCCTTGTCCCAATTATAAGTGAGTTCGACGAGCGGCGCCTTGTTCTCTCGCGCTGCAGCCTCGTCACCGGGCGCGGCAAGAAAGACAAGCGTGAAGCGCCCTTTCTCGCTTTCATAGCGATTGACTTCGACGAGGCCGAGCTTGTCGCAATAGAAGTCGAGCGCCTGATCGAGGTCGGCGACACGCACCATGGTGTGAAGATACCGCATCATTTTGAGAATCTCCTCTCAACGCGAGCGCAGGATTTCGTCGCGAAGATAGCCTGGCCTGCGCCCGTGATAGCGGCGCATGATGAAATAGACGATCAGCATCCAGACGACGAGAACGCCGAAGAAATAATAGAAGCCCGCAAGATCGCTTACATAATAGGCCGCCGCTTCCGGCGTCGCCGACCTGACAAGGCGCATGCGCCCATCTTCGACGAGCAACCTGTCTGCGAGCTCAACGGAGCTTGGCGTCAGATGAAATCGCTCGGCGATCGCAACGCCGGCGGCCAGCAGGCCGAATGAAATCGGCAGCGACGCGACAAACGCTCCTAAGCAAGCGAGGACATAGCCGGGAAACCGCGGGAAATGTACGCGGCGATAGATCTCGTTGAACTTTGCGCGATCAAGATTGGCGACGAGCGCAGGCTCTGACGCCTGAAGATGCGCCCACTCGATTTCCGCGCCTTCCGCAATTTCGGCTTCAACGCGCTGACGCCACCGCCAGTAGAGCGCGCCAACCGTACCGGCGATGACAAGAAGAGCGGCAACAATCCAGATCATTCGGGCCTCAATCGCCTTTCGCCCGCTGAAGCGCTGCGCTCAGCGCATCGGCGAACTCGCCCCGTTCACGCGGCGAAAGAAATGAACCCAGAATGAGCGTCCGTCCTTTGGAGGTGACGCGCACCTGGCTCTCATGCCTAACGGGTTTGTCGATCGAAACGCGCGTCCAGAACGGATGGAGCCGCCAGCGCGTCTCGTGCCCGGAGGGAAGAACGCGAGACACCCACATCGCTTCAGGCGTCACCCGCACCCGCTCGTGAAGGCGGCCCTGCCGATAGCTCAGCTTGAAAGCGAGCCAGACCAGAAAGATGTCGAGCCCGCAGAAACCGATCACAGGCCAGGCGCCGATGAGGAAGAATGTAAGGCCCAGCGACAGATTGACGAAGATGACCACCGCCATCACGGCGACGAAGCCAGCGTTCGGCAGCGAGCGGTTAGGATAGAGGATCGCGTCGAACTCGGTCTCGCCCGGATGCGCCGCCGCCGGCGCCGGGAGGTCGACCGCCCGCCCCTTCATCAGGGGCGCCATATCTTCAAAGAGTGCTCGACGCGACATTGCGCCCTCATATAGTCGCTTGGCGCGGTCGCGCCAATGGCGGCGCCTTAGCGCAGCGCTGCTGGCTCACAAGGCCACGAGGAAGGAGCCGCCGCGCATTCGGCCGGCTGACCAAGGTAAACAGCGCCCTCTTTCATGACGAATTCGATATGCTCGAGCGCCGTCACATCGGCGAGCGGATCGGCGCGCACCGCCACGATGTCGGCGAAACGGCCCGGCGCGATTGCGCCGAAGTCCGCCTCCCGCTCCAGAAGCTCCGCGCCAGTCTTAGTCGCGGCGACAATCGCCTGCATCGGGGTCATGCCGTAGCGAACCATGATGGCGAATTGCTTGGCGTTGTCGCCATTGGGATAGACGCCCGCATCGGTTCCGTAGCTGAGCTTTACGCCCGCCTTAAGCGCCTTGCGGAAATTCTCGCGCTGAATGTCAGCGATGTCGCGGTCTTTCTGCAGATACTCCTCCGGAACGCCGTTCTTCTCGCCCTCGGACTGCGTGTAATCGGTGTTGTAGATGTCCATCGAGAACACCGTGCCGGCTTTCTTCGCCATGCGGATGCCTTCATCGTCGACGAGACTTGCATGTTCGATGGAATCGACACCCGCGCGGATCGCAATCTTGATGCCTTCAGCGCCATGCGCATGAACGGCGACCGTGCGCCCGAGCGAATGAGCCTCGTCAATGATCGCTTTCGCTTCATCGAACGTATATTGCGGCGCGCCCGGCGTGTCACCCTTCGAGAAAACCCCGCCCGTCCCGCAATATTTGATGAGATCCGCACCATACTTGATGTTGCGCCGAACCATTTTGCGCACTTCGTCGACGCCGTCTGCGACGCCCTGGGCCTGATAATCGAATTCGGGCGCGAGATTGTTTTCGTCGCAATGCCCGCCCGTGATGCCGAGCGCAGGGCCGGACGCGAAGACGCGTGGCCCCATCACGTCGCCGCGCTCGATCCCGTCGCGAAGCGCAACATCAGAGAAGCTTCCCGCGCCGACATTGCGAATCGTCGTGAAGCCCGCGAGCAGAGTTTTCCGCGCATTCATGACGCCGAAGATCGCCTCGCGCGGGCCCGAAACATTGTAAGATTCATAAAAAGACGTCTGCGCATCGCCGGTGACGTGGGTGTGCGTGTCGACAAACCCGGGCGCCACCGTCGCATCGGAAAGGTCGATCACGGAAGCGCCAGCGGGGATGGGTGTCGACGCAGCCGGGCCGACCATTGTGATGCGCTTTCCAGAAACCAGGATCACCTGATTGATCAGCACTTTCTCCGCCTGCGCGTCGACGAGACGGCCGGCCTTGATGGCGACCACGGAAGCCGCGCCCTGAGCGTAGGCCGGCGCGGCCCCGGCGATCGCCGCAAGGGCGAGGAAAGATGCGATCCGCATTGGTGGAACTCCGTTATTGGCCGCCGCCATCCCTCGGCGGCGCGCAAAGTAGACTATAGAGCACGAGGATGGGGAAGACCCGCAGGCGCCGTCCCGCTTTACCGACGCCTCGAGCCGCGCTAAGCCTCGCCCGCGCTATGCCGAAGCAATTGTCCCGCGCCGACGCAAAAACTCTCTTCGCCAGACTGGCGGAGGCGCGCCCCCATCCGACGACGGAACTTGAATACAAGAACCCGTTCACGCTCCTCGTGGCGGTCGTTCTATCCGCGCAGGCGACGGATGCCGGCGTCAACAAGGCGACGAAAGCTCTCTTCGCCGTCGCCGACACGCCGGAGAAAATGCTGGCGCTTGGCGAGGACAAACTTGGCGGTTATGTGAAGACGATCGGCCTGTGGCGCGGCAAGACGAAGAACGTCATCGCGCTTTCGAAAATCCTCGTGGATCAATATGGCGGCGATATCCCGAGAGAGCGGGCGGCGCTGGAACAATTGCCCGGCGTTGGGCGAAAAACGGCCAATGTCGTCCTCAATGTCGCCTTCGGCGAACCGACGATCGCTGTCGATACGCACATCTTCCGTGTCGCGAACCGCACAGGGCTCGCCCACGGCAAGACGCCGCTCGAAGTCGAGCTTGGCCTAGAGAAGATCGTGCCGGCGGAATATCTGCAGCATGCCCATCACTGGCTCATTCTGCACGGGCGCTATGTCTGCAAGGCGCGCAAGCCAGAATGCTGGCTCTGCCCCGTCGCCGATATCTGTCTTTATACGGAAAAAGAAACCGGAGAGCAGAAGCCCGCAAAGCCTGCCGTGAAGAAGCCCACCGTAAAACTGGCGGGAAAACCAAAATTGCGCGCCGCAAGCGCGAAGAAGGCCGCAAAGCCTGCAAAAAAGAAATCCACAAAGAAAGGAACCGCGAAGAAGTGATCGACGCGCGCGACAGGCTGATCATTGCTCTCGACAAACCCTCCGTCGAAGAGGCGCAACAAGTCATCGATCGCGTGGGCGCGGATGGCGCCTTCTACAAGATCGGCTACCAGCTAATGCCAATCGGCGGCCTTGATCTCTCGCAGCGGCTCACGGCCTCCGGCAAGAAGGTTTTTCTGGACTTCAAGTTTCACGACATCGGCGCGACGGTCGAGCGCGGCGTCAGGAGCGTGTGCAAGCTCGGCGCGGATTTTCTGACAGTACACGCCGAACCCGATGTTCTTGCAGGCGCCGTCGAAGGCCGCGCCGACGATCCGCGTCTCAAAATTCTCGCCGTCACGGTGCTGACAAGCCTCACGCAAGACTCGCTTACGCGTTCAGGGATCACGACGAAACTTGAAGATCTGGTGCTGAAGCGGGCGGAATTCGCAGCTGAAGCCGGCGCCGACGGCGTCGTCGCGTCCGCCAAGGAAGCGGCGGCGATCAAATCGCGCTTCGGCGACGCGCTTCGCATCGTCACGCCGGGCGTCAGGCCTGCCGGGGCCGACG
Source organism: Caulobacterales bacterium (assembly GCA_020638525.1). Classification (GTDB taxonomy): domain Bacteria; phylum Pseudomonadota; class Alphaproteobacteria; order Caulobacterales; family Parvularculaceae; genus Amphiplicatus. Next base: position 22,304 of record JACKIL010000014.1, read on the forward strand.
CCAATGACCAGAAGCGAGTGGTGACGCCAGCGGCGGCCATTCAGGCGGGAGCGGATTATCTCGTCGTCGGCCGGCCAATTGTCGACGTAAGCGAGCCTGCCGAGGCGGCGCGGCGCATCGCGGCTGAGATTTCTTCAGCCTGCTGAGCCAAGACAGGCCGAGAATCGGGCCCGATTTTCTGCCTTGGCCTTTGATTCCCGGGCTTTGCCTCCCATCTTGCCTCATGTAATCTCCCGAAACCCTCCGTGAGAGAGGGGCGGGGCTAAGGAGGCGTTTTCTTGGGCGATGCAGCAAAGCGCGTCGAGCGGCGCTCGCGCAGATCAATCTTTCAGGCATACCTTGCAAGCGCTCGCCGCATGGGCGGCAAGACCCTCGCGGTAATCGATGGCGACGGCCGCAAGCTCACCTATGAGGAAATCACGCGCGCTGCGTTCGCCCTTTCCGGCCCGCTTGCGCGACGCACCGCACCCAAAGAAGTCGTCGGCATTCTTCTGCCGACGGGCGCCGGCATCCTGATCTCGATGCTTGCGCTGCAGGCGCGCGGACGCATTCCGGCGATGCTGAATTTCACGGCAGGCGCGCGCAATCTCAAAGCAGCCGCAAAGGCGGCGCGCATTTCGCGCATCGTCACCGCGAAGAAATTCATTGAGATGGGCAATCTCGAAAAGCTGGTCGAGGAACTCTCGACCGCTGTCGATATCGTCTATCTCGAAGACGTCCGCGAAGAGATCAAACCGATCGACAAGGCGCTTGCGATCGCCGGCCCACTCCTTCCGTCAATCCTCGCCGCTAATCCGGACCCGGATGATACAGGCGTCATTCTCTTCACCTCGGGAACAGAAGGCGACCCCAAGGGCGTCGTCCTCAGCCATGCGAACATTCTCGCCAATATTGAGCAAGTCGCGCAGCATGTGAAAATCGAGCCGACGGATATCTTCTTCAATCCGCTGCCGGCGTTTCACTGCTACGGGCTGACGGCCGGAACTTTATGGCCCGTCATTGTCGGGTATCCGGTGGTTCTACATCCCTCGCCGCTGCAAACGAAAATCATTCCGAAACGGATCTTCGAGACGAGTTCGACGGTGCTTTTCGCGACGGACACCTTTCTGCAGCAATATATGCGCGCGAGCGATGAAGGCGGCATGAGCTCGCTCAGGATCGCCGTTTGCGGAGCCGAGCGCGTGAAAGACGAGACGCGCCAGATGGCGGAGCGGCGGTTCTCTTTCGAGGTGCTGGAAGGCTATGGCGTGACCGAGGCCTCGCCGGTTCTTGCAGCGAACCAGCCCGGCGATATTCGCGCAGGCACTGTCGGGAAAATGCTTCCTGCGGTCGATGTTCGCCTCGAACCTGTCGAGGGCCTTGAAGGCGCCGGCCGGCTTTTCGTGCGCGGCCCGAACATCATGAAAGGGTACATCTCGCCGGACGAGCCAGGCGTATTGAAGCCGCTCGCTGACGGCTGGCACGACACCGGCGATATCGTGTCGATTGACGAGGGAGGTTATGTCGCGATCCGCGGCCGCGTGAAACGCTTCGCGAAAATCGGGGGCGAAATGGTGTCGCTCGCGGTCGTTGAGAACTGCGCTTCCGCCGTGTGGCCCGACAATATGCATGGCGCCGCGATCATGCCGGATGCGCGCAAAGGCGAGCAGATCATTCTTATCACCGACAAGAAAGACGCCGACCGCGGCCTTCTCATCGCTTGGGCGCGCTCGCACGGCGTTCCTGAAATCGCCGTCCCAAGGACCGTCATCACTGTCGACAGCGTGCCCGTGCTCGGCACCGGCAAGATGGATTATGTGGGCGTCGCACGCCTCGCCGAAGAAGGGATGGCCGCGCTTGCTGCGAAAGCGGCGGCGGCTCCAGAGCCCGAACCGACGAAAAAGGAAATGCGGGACGCGCAAAAGCGCCAACGCGAGGAAGAAAAGCGCGCAGCAAAGGAAGCGCGCCGCGCCCTTCGGGAAGGAGAGATGGGCGACGCCTCGGCGGCGCCTGAAGACGACGCCGACTTCAAGAAGGCCGCCGAATAGGGCTTTGCTTTAGAAGCCTGCTTGCTGGGCGAGATGGGCGGCTAGCGGCGGCATGCCGACGGCAAGGCCAATACTGATGACGAGCCCGACAAACGCTTTGAACGCATCCATTCCGACGATCTTCGCTGTCGCCCCGGGCGAACGCACTCTGTCGATCGTGGCAATCGCAAACTCGCGGCCTGCAATAAAGCCAAGGAACGCCCATGTCGTCGACATGGGCGTCTTCGAAATATAGGCGAAATAAGCGAGCAACGAGGCGTATGTGAAGTCGATAATCGTCGCCGAGCGAATGTCCGTAACGCTCGTTTTCGACTTCAGGATGCGCTGAACGGGCCCGCCGCCATTCGCGAATGTGATGAGCAGCAGAACCAGGATGACTCCGACTCCGATCCCCGCCTGCGTGTGGTTAAGCTGGCGCGGCAGGAAGACGAAAATGTTCGCCATATCCTGAATGAGCCAGACGCCCCAAAGATAAGCCGTCGTCACCCACTGCAGAAGAATCCAGATCGGCTTCTGCGCGCGATCGGGCGTGCGCAGGAAGTGGCGCTCGATCGTCGGCGCCAGCAGCGAGTAGAGGACCCCGCCGACGACGAACGACATCGCATAGGCGTAGAGCGACTTCTGGATCATCGACGTCAAGCCGGACATCGTCGCGAAGATCGACAGGATCATGAAGCTTGTCGAAACCGGAATACCGAAGCGCGTCAGGATAAGTAGCGCCATAGCCGGAATGACGTGGAACCATTCGACCTGAAAGACCGGGTATTTCGCTGTGTTCGAAAGACGCCCCCAGGAAGGATCGCCGTTGAACTGTATGTAACCGAAAGCGAAAACGATGCAGAGGACCGTCGCGGCGAACAGGAAGAGCGCCCACCAGGGCAGCTTGCGGTTGGAATTAATGAACGTACCGAGCGTCTGCAGCGCATCATTGCCGACGACGGCATAAGCGGCGAACACGAAGCCCAGCGCCGCCCACGGACTAATTCCCAAATCCATCTCGAACCCTTGCCTTTTGTGCGGGCGGCGCAAGGCCTGACCCACCCCAAAATTCGGGCGCACCCTCGGTTTTTTCTGTTTCAGATTTGTGACAAGGCTTCCGGCGTCGCGAAAGGTTCGTACTCGCTTTCACTGGAAATGGCCGCGAAATCAGCCATAAAGGACGACTTTTCGGGATAACGAATGACGGTGCAGACGGCTGACAATCCAGGCGCAAGAGTTTCGGAAGGGCGTGTCGGCGTCCTTCTGGTCAATCTGGGCACGCCGCAAGCCCCAACGCGCCCCGCGGTCAGGGATTATCTCGCTGAGTTCCTCAGCGATCGGCGGATCGTCGACTATCCTCGCGCCATCTGGCTGCCGGTTCTCTACGGGATCATCCTCAACACGAGGCCGGCCAAAACGGCGCGCGCCTATGCGAAGATCTGGCGAAACGACACGGGCGAGTCGCCCTTGCGCTATTACACGCGCCGTCAGGCCGAACGGCTCGGCGGCAAGCTTGGCGGGACTGTCGTTGTCGATTGGGCGATGCGCTATGGCTCCCCGTCGATTGCAGAGCGCATCAATGCGATGAATGCGGCGGGCGTGACGCGAATTCTCATCGTCGCGCTCTACCCGCAATATTCATCAACCACGACGGCGAGCGTGAATGACGCGGTATTTGACGCCGTAAAGGGAATGCGGCTGCAGCCGACGCTCCGCTTCACGCCGCCATTCGCGGCGGAGCCCGCCTATATCGACGCGCTGGCGGCCTCGGCGAGATTGGCGCTGGCGGGCATGCGCGAGCCGCCCGAATGCGTGATCCTTTCCTTCCACGGCCTGCCGGAACGGCTGACCGCCGCCGGAGACCCCTATGCAAGCGAATGCCGCATGACGGCTGAGCGCCTGCGCGCTGCTATGGGCTGGAGCGAGCGCTTCGCACCGCTCGCCTATCAGTCGAAGTTCGGACCTGAGCCATGGCTGGGACCGGCGACGGACGATCTGATCGCGGCGTCCGCCCAGAATGGCGTCAAACGCATCGCAGTGATCACGCCGGGCTTTGTCGCCGATTGCATTGAGACGCTCGAAGAGATCGCGATCGCCGGCAAAGAAGGCTTCATGGGGGCGGGCGGATCGCAATTTGCAGCCATCCCCTGTCTCAATGACAGCGACGAAATGATCAGACTTCTGGAAACGCTCGTCCGGCGCGAGTTGAAGGGCTGGATCGACTAGCGGGCGCTCTTTGCAAGCTCGTTCGCAAGCGAAAGAAACTTGTCGATATCGCTCTCGGTTGTCGCAAAGGATGCGATGAGCCGGCTCATTCTTCCGCCTGAAGGGTCGCCCGGCGTCACCCAAGGGAAGAACACTGCGCCCGCTTCGCGGAGCGCCGTTTCGAGCTTCGCCGGGAATTCCACGAACACTTCATTCGCCTGTGTCGGATACCAGATTTTGACGCCGTCGATCTTGGCGAGGCCTTCGGAAAGCCGCGCCGCCATCGCGTTCGCGCGCGACGCATAGCCGAGCCACCGGCCCTCGGAGAAATAGGCCTCGAATTGGGCGGAGATGAACCTGAGTTTCGAGAGCAGGTGTCCCGAACGCTTACGCTTGTAGATGAAATCGCCGACCATGTCCGGATTGAAGAAGACGACCGCTTCAGCGGCGAAACAGCCATTCTTGGTGCCGCCGAAACTCAAGACGTCGACGCCGGCCTTCCAGGTCATCTCCGCCGGCGTGCAGCCGAGCGAGACGAGCGCGTTCGCAAAGCGCGCGCCGTCCATGTGCACGGAAAGACCATGCGCCTGCGCGACATCGCAAAGCGCCTTCAGCTCTTCAACTGAATAGAGCGTGCCGCATTCAGTCGCCTGCGTGATCGAGAGCGCCTTGGCGGGCGCGCCATGGGGCGGACGGGCTGGATAACCCGCGATCGCTTTCTGGAGCATTTCCGGCGCGATCTTCGCGCCTGCGCCCCTAAGCGGCAACAATTTCGCGCCGCCCGTAAAGAGTTCGGGACCAGCACACTCGTCCATCTGGACGTGGCTTTCTTCATGGCAATAGATCATGCCGTATGACGGCGTCAGCACGGAGAGCGCCAGTCCGTTGGCCGCCCCGCCGGTCGCCACGAAGAAGACTGTCACTTCGCGTTCGAATATCTCGCAGAATTGACGCTCCGCAGACCGCGTAAACGCATCAGCGCCATATGAAGGCGCAAGGCCTTGCGACGCACGCGTCAAAGCGTCGACGATTTCCGGCGCGGCGCCAGCCCAATTGTCTGATCCAAACAACATTTGCGAAGTAGAGCCTTTCTGCGCGAAGCGCGTCAACGGTCGAATGGCTGCAAGGTTGAAATCAGGCTTGAGAAATCGGGCGCTGTCAAATGCGCGCCTGCCGCCGCAAGACACGCTTCGTGGCCGTCAAAGCAATGCCCGCCGCCCAGAAACCCGCAAACGATCATGCCCGCGGAAACGCCTGCGCGCACGCCATTCTCGCTGTCTTCGACAACCAGGCAGCGCGAAGGATCAATGCCAAGGCGGTCGGCGGCATAAAGAAATATATCGGGCGCCGGTTTGCCGTGCTTCACGAGATCTGCGGAATAGACATGCGGCGCGACCGCATCCCACAGGCTCATGCGCTTCAGTTTCGACTCCAGAAAATGCGCACGCGACGAAGAGGCGACCGCCGTCGCGCCCGTAACGGATTTTGCGTGATCAAGCGCGAGCCCAGCGCCGGCGACGACCTGAAGCGCGCCCATCTCCCGACGACGGCCCGCGAGCACCTGCTCTTCGAAACCCTCGGACGGCGGCGCCTCGAACTTCACCGCGTAGTCTTTGGCGAGCGCCTCAAAGAAGGCCGCATCATGCATGCCGACAAAGCGGCGAACATATTCCTGCGGAGAGTAATCGAGCCCCAGCTCGCCGAGCGCGCGGCGCTCACCCTTGATCGCCAGCACCTCGCTGTCAACGAGCACGCCGTCGCAATCGAAGATGACGGCGGAGATTTCATGTCCGGCGATGATCGCCGCCATAAGCGCAAAACCCGTGAAGCAACACAGCGCGGGATACCGGTTTCCCGCCGGGTCGTCGAGGCGCAAAAGAAAACGCCGGCCCCTTTTGAGGGCCGGCGTTCTCCGAAAACCAGAAAAATCTTCGATTAGCCTTTGAGGCTTGAGAGAACGGCGAGGAGCAAGAGCGCGACAATGTTCGTGATCTTGATCATCGGGTTCACAGCCGGGCCCGCCGTATCCTTGTAGGGATCGCCAACGGTGTCGCCCGTCACGGCCGCCTTGTGAGCGTCGGAGCCTTTGCCGCCATGGTGGCCGTCTTCGATGTACTTCTTCGCGTTATCCCACGCGCCGCCGCCAGCGGTCATCGAGAGCGCGACGAAGAGGCCGGTGACGATAACGCCCATCAGCATGGCGCCGACCGCGGAAAGCGCCTGCGACTTGCCGGCGACCATGCCGACCGCAAAGTAAAGAACAATCGGCGAGAGAACGGGGAGCATTGACGGCACCACCATCTCCTTGATCGCAGCACCCGTCAGAATGTTGACGGCGCGCGCATAGTCGGGGCGCTCCGTGCCGGCCATGATGCCTGGCTTTTCACGGAACTGGCGACGCACTTCTTCAACGATGGCGCCGGCTGCGCGGCCAACCGATTGCATCGCCATCGAGCCGAAGAGGAACGGCAGAAGGCCGCCCACGAAAAGGCCGACGACGACGTAAGGGTTCGACAGCGAGAAGTCGACCGCCACGTCAGCGAACCACGGGAAATCGGTCGGGTGCGCGTTGAAGTGCTTGATGTCTTCCGTATACGCCGCAAAGAGCACGAGCGCGCCGAGGCCCGCCGAACCGATGGCGTAGCCTTTGGTGACGGCTTTGGTGGTGTTGCCGACCGCGTCGAGCGCGTCAGTCGTCTCGCGGACCGACCCTTCAAGGCCCGACATCTCAGCGATACCGCCCGCATTGTCCGTCACCGGACCGAAGGCGTCGAGTGCGACGACCATGCCGGCGAGAGCGAGCATCGTCGTCACCGCCGTCGCGATGCCGTAAAGGCCCGCCAGATTGTAGGTGATGACGATGCCGAAAACGATGACAAGCGCCGGCAGCGCCGTCGCTTCCATCGAGACCGCAAGGCCCTGAATGACGTTCGTGCCGTGGCCGGAAACGGAGGCTTGCGCGACCGAACGGACGGGACGGAAGCCGGTGCCCGTATAGTATTCCGTGATCCACACGATGAGGCCCGTCACGACGAGACCAACGACGCCGCAGACGAAGAGGCTCATGCCCGTGAAGGACGCGCCGCTCGCCGTCACGCCAACCGGCTCGCCAAAACCGAAGACGAAGTGCGTTACGACCGCGACCGCAATGAGCGAGAGCACGCCCGTTACGATCAGCCCCTGATAGAGAGCACCCATGATGTTGGTCGACCCCTTGCGCAGCTGAACCGCATAGGTGCCGATGATCGAAGTGATGATACAGGAAGCGCCGATCGCCAACGGATAGAACATGAAATCGGTGGCGTTCGACGTGAAGAGGATCGAGCCAAGCACCATCGTCGCAGCGACAGTGACGACATAGGTCTCGAACAGGTCAGCCGCCATGCCCGCACAGTCGCCGACATTGTCGCCGACATTGTCTGCGATGGTGGCGGGGTTGCGGGGGTCGTCTTCCGGAATGCCGGCTTCGACTTTGCCGACGAGGTCGCCGCCGACATCTGCGCCTTTGGTGAAGATGCCGCCGCCGAGACGGGCGAACACCGAGATCAGCGAGGCGCCGAGCGAGAGCGAGACGAGGCCGGTGACGACATCGCGGCTCTCAGGCGCATGCCCGAGCGGGCCGGTGAGGATCGCGTAGTAGCCCGCCAGACCAATGAGCGCGAGACCGGCGACGAGAAGCCCCGTCACGGCGCCCGAGCGAAACGCGACCGAAAGGCCCTTGCCGAGGCTTTCGCTCGCGGCCTGCGTCGTGCGGACGTTCGCGCGCACCGACACCAGCATGCCGATATAGCCGGCCGCGCCCGAGAGAAACGCCCCGGCGGCGAAGCCGAGCGCCTGCACGATGCCGAGCGCAAAGAGGAGAATTGCGAAGACGACGACGCCTGCGATCAGGATCGTCGTATATTGCCGGTTGAGGTAGGCTTGCGCGCCTTCCTGGATCGCCGAAGCGATTTCCCGCATCCGATCGCTGCCCGTCGGCAGCGACATCACCTGCTGAACGGTGAACGCGCCGTACAGAATCGCGAGCCCGCCAGCCGCGATGACCAGCAAGAGTGCTGTGCTCATGTCGTTCCTTCCCTTGGCCCCTTCAAGGCCTCTGACAATGGATGAGTTTGGGGAGAAGCGCCGATATGGCCGCGGCGCGTTGCGCGCCTGCGCTTCAACCGGTCCCCGTTACGTCGGCGCGAAAACTGGCAAAGCCCTTGGGTAAAATCAACAAAAACTTGGATTTCGGCCGGCGAGCGCGCCGCCCCGTTGGCATCGCTCGCGCCATCGAAGCGGAGGCCGCGCGCGCGTCAGCGGTCTCCTGCGCACAGGCCAGGACTGGCTCGCCCCCTTGTCCCCCTGGAGTTGTACATATTTCGAACAAAGGGTCGTTTTGGTTGCGCAATTAAATGGCGTGGACCTAGCTACAACGCCGTTCCGGCAACAGAGGGGCGCCGCGGTCGAAGGCCGCGACTTCTTTGATGGAAAAGGAGTATTCAGCGCGACCCACGGGAAACGGAACAGCTTTCACCGCCGACCCGCATGGGAGCGTTGCGCCGCGGCATTTCTGAAACATCCGCGCGCAAAACTTGAAAGCAGCAAGGGGCCCGCGCACTTGCCGGTTGACCTAAAGGATTGTATCCGCCCAAGATTGTCCGGTCAGTCGGGCGGGTAGGGCCCGTTTGCCGTCGCGGGGCGAGCGGCGGTCCGAGTGGCGGGAATTGGGGACCTGACGTCTGGCTGGTCCGCAGCCAGGCAAATCTAGTTGAGTTGCGCCAAACCGAGGCGTGTCAGCCCGAGTGGCATGAGGAGAGGTCCTGCGCATGCTGCGAGGGTGTAGAAAAAAAGACCGCCGAGCGAAGACCGGCGCAGTGCGGGGGCGTTGATGGCCGTCATCCCAACACCAACCAAGAGCGGATCGCTTCCGATCAAGACAAGCGGATTCCGTACGGTGCCAGAAGCGCTTGATTATGCAGCGCTCGGCGAGGCCGGATATAATTTCTACAATCTGCGCGGCGAACTCGCTTCGAGTCTTCCCTATTCAGAAGTCAAAGCACGCGCGCAGGCGCTCGCAAAAAAGCTCGCGGGGCAATTTGAGCGCGGCGCGCGCGTCGCCATGGTCGCCGAGACCAGCCCGGAATTCATGACCACCTTCTTCGCCTGCCAATATGCGGGGATCGTTCCGGCGCCGATGCCGATGCCGGTCAATCTTGGCGGCAAGGAAGGTTACCTAAATCAGATCCGTCAGATGATCATGGGCGCGAAAGCCGCCGCCGTGATCGGGCCGGCCGCCCTCAATGGTTTCCTGAGCGAGGCCATTTCAGATTTTCCCGATGTCCGTGTTTTCGACTTCGAGGCTCTCGACACGCTCGCAGACGGCGAAGCCGAGGCGATTCCCTTTGGTCCGGACGAATGGTGTTACATCCAGTATTCGTCGGGCTCGACCAGCGCGCCGAAGGGCGTGATCGGAACCCAGGCCTCGGTCACCGCGAACCTTCACGGCATTACGACATACGGCCTCAAGCTCACCGAAAATGACCGCGCCGCAAGCTGGCTGCCGCTTTATCACGACATGGGCCTGATCGGCTTTGTCTTGTCGCCGATGTACGGACAGCGCAGCGTTGACTACATCGCAACGTCAGACTTTGTGCGGCGGCCTCTTCTGTGGCTGCGATTGATGTCCGAAAACCGCACGACGATCACCTACAGCCCATCATTCGGCTACGATCTAAGCGCGCGCCGTGCAGCCCGCGCAGAAGATGGCGCCCTTGATCTCTCTGCGCTGCGCACCGCCGGCATTGGCGGAGACATGGTGCGCCCGGAAGCTCTCAACGCTTTTACGCAAGCTTTTTCGTCTGTCGGCTTCAATCCCAAAGCGTTTCTGCCGAGCTACGGCATGGCGGAGGCGACGCTGGCCGTCTCTTTCACTGAGATCGACGCGCACATCGAGACTGATCTTGTCGACATGCGCCACTATACGCGTTCAAGCATCGCCCAACCGGCCTCGGCCGTCACGGTGCCGGAGCACCAGCGCGGCTTTGTTCTGTGCGGGCGTCCGCTGCCTGAGCACGCCATCGAGGTGCGCGGCGAAGATGGCGCGCCGCTGGGCGATCGCGCCGTCGGCCGCGTCTTCATCAAGGGGCCGAGCGTGACGCCGGGTTACTTCAGCGATCCGGAATCGTCGAAGCGCATGTTCAGCGGCGAGTGGCTGGATACCGGCGATATGGGCTATATGCTCCGTGGTCAGATCGTCATTACGGGCCGCGCGAAAGACCTCATCATCATTAACGGCCGCAATATCTGGCCGCAGGACATTGAGTGGGCGGTCGAAAAGATCGAAGGCATTCGTGAAGGCGGCGTTGCGGCGTTCTCCGTCGATGACGGCCTTGGCGAGCGCATCATCGTCGTCGCCGAACGCCGTGGCCTCAGCGCCGAAGCACTGGGCGAACTTCGCCGCGAAGTGGGCCGCGTCGTTCAGACGGCCGCTGGCGCACCTGCTGAAATCGTTCTCGCCAAGCCGCATTCGATGGTGATGACTTCGTCTGGCAAACTTTCGCGCGCGAAGGTGAAAGCGAAATACCTTGAGGGCGCTTTCGATGAGGCCGCGACAGATTCAGATGCGCCGCGAGCGCTTGCTGAAGCACGGGTGTGAGCAGAACAGTCGCCGTCACCGGCGGCACCGGCTTTGTCGGCGCCGCTCTCATACAGACGCTCATCGAGCGCGGAGACAAGGTGAAAGCGCTCGCGCGTGACGCGCAGCGGCTTGCCCATTTTCCAGACATCGCTGTCGTTCCCGGCTCGCTGGAAAACGAAGGCGCGCTTTCATCGCTCGCTGAAGGCTCCGACATCCTCATCCATTGCGCGGGCCTGACGCACGCCCGGCGCGATGAGGAATTTTTCAGCGTCAATGTCGAAGGCGCGCGCAGGGCGGCGCAAGCCGCCGCGCGCCATCGGGCCAAGCTCGTCCATATCTCATCCCTCGCCGCGCGCAGGCCCGAAGTCTCCGCTTATGCCGAAAGCAAGCGCAAGAGCGAGGACGCCGTCGCCGAAGGCTCGGGCGCGAACCCTTTCATCGCCTTGCGCGCGCCGGCGATTTACGGCCCCGGGGACGCAGCGACCCTTCCCTATTTCAAGCTCGTTCGCAGCGGCCTCGCACCGGAGCCCGCCGCGGAGCCGTCGCCACGCGCTTCGATCCTCTATGTGGGCGACGTCGTCGCCGCGATCCTCCAGGCGGCGGATGAAGCCCGCGAAAACGCGATTTACGAGATCGGCGACGACTCCCCCAGCGGCTATAGCTGGGGCGAAATCGGCCAGGCGCTCGGGGAGGCTTTTGGCCGTCCGCCCGCTCGTCTACCCGCGCCGCGTTGGCTGCTCGCGTCATACGCGACTTGTGCAGCGGGAATTTCGCGCATGGCGGGACAAGCGCCAATGGTGACGCCAGGCAAAATTCGAGAATTTTTTCACCCGGACTGGGTCGCGCGCGATAATCTGCTCGCGGACGCGACTTCTTGGCGTGCAAGGACGCCGCTAAAAGAAGGGTTTGCAAAAACCGTCCGCTGGTATCAAGAAAACGGTCTCTTATGAGACGCCGGGCCTGAATTCGAAGTGAGGAGAAGCGGGTCGATGCCGGATATACAGGAAGACGACGATCTTGTGTTTCACAAGATCTGCTCGCTCTTGGAGCCCCTTAATGAGAAAGGGGTTAAGCTGACGCGCGACACGGACCTGATCACAGATCTGGAGATCGACTCCGTGTCCGTCCTCGATATCGTTATGGATATCGAGGACAATTACGACCTTTCGATTCCGGTCAACACGATCTCGGAGACTCGTACGATCGGCGAGCTGGTCGACGCGATACACGCGATCAAGAAGGAACAGGCCTAGGCCATGAGTTTGTTCGACAAGTTCGAGAAGACGGCGGCGCTTTACTATCAATTGTCGGACGCCGGCCAAAATCCGTTCAACGTCGTGATGGAAGAAGTGCTCGGCCCGACGCGCGCGCTCATCAAGGGACGTGAGACGGTTCTCGCCGGCACGCATAATTACCTCGGCCAGACATTCGAGCCGAGAGCCATCGCCGCCGGTCAGGAAGCCCTTGCGAGAGAAGGCACCGGCACGACGGGCTCGCGCTTTGCAAACGGCACGTTCGCCGGCCACAAGAAGCTCGAAGCGGAAATCGCCGACTATCTCGGCCTTTCTCACTGTGTGGTTTTCTCCACCGGCTATGTCGCCAATCTTGGCGCAATCGCGGGACTCGTCGATCCGTCCGAGGACGTTCTTTTGATCGACGCAGACTGCCATGCATGCATCTATGATGGTTGCCAGCTTTCCGGCGCGCAGACGATCCGGTTCCGTCACAATGACCCTGAAAGCCTCGACAAACGCCTCGGCCGGCTCGATCCTTCCGTGAAAGGGAAACTCGTCTTCATCGAAGGCATGTACTCGATGTATGGCGACATCGCGCCCGTCGCCGAATTCGTTGAAGTCGCGCACAAGCATGGCGCTTATCTCGCCGTCGACGAGGCGCACTCCTTTGGCATTTACGGTGAAAACGGCCGCGGCGTCTCCGAAGCCGAAGGCGTGATGGACAAGATCGATTTCTACACGGGAACGTTCTCGAAATCGCTCGCCTCGATCGGGGGCTTTGTCGCGTCGAACCACAAGGAGGTCGAATACCTCCGCTTCTCGTCACGGCCCTACAAGTTCACCGCCTCTCCTTCGCCGGCGACCATTGCTTCGGCCGCTGCCGCTCTCGAGAATATTCGCGAGCACCCGCAATTGCGGGAGAAGCTCTGGTCGAATGCGCGCCGCCTGCACGCCGCTTTCACGCAACTCGGGCTCAACATCCCCGCCCCGCCGGCGCCGGTCATTTCGGTGCTCTTCCCAACCAAGGAAGAGGCGTTCGCAGCCTGGAATTACCTGCTGCATCAGGGGGTATATGTGAACATGGCGATTCCGCCGGGCACCCCCGGCAAGGAATCTCTGTTGCGCCTAGCCGTGTCGTCAGCCCATACGGCCGCCGACATCGACCAGATTGTCGCCGCTTACACGGCGATGGCGCAGACCTTTGAATCTGCAAGGGTTTCAGCCTCCGCGAATTGAGGCAGGAGACCCTCGCCACGGCATCACTTTTGCGTGTCGCACGTTCTCAACAAACTGCGGCCACGAATGGGAGACAAGGCTTTCGACTGGGGCTTTGGGGCGAGCGCCTGATTTGGTGGAGCTGAAAGATGAGACGGAGTGTTGCGTTGTTTTTGAGGGCCGTGGCGGGGGCGGCGCTCATTTCGCCGGCCGTTGCTGACGATACGGCGGTCACGAATATCGATCATGTGAGCTGCACAGGCGGGCCTAACGAGGTGCGCATCGTCATTCACAATGTGAAAAAGAGCGTCGGGCTGATGACGGCCGACCTCTACCGTAATGACTCCGAAGGCTTCTTGAAACGGGACGGGCGCGTCGCTCAGGTGCGCTTCGCCGCCAAGGCGCCCGTGACCGCCTTCTGCATGGATGCGCCAACACCGGACGCATACGCAATCGCCGTCTATCACGACAAGAACGCCAACAAGTCGTTCGACAAGAACGCGCTGGGTTTGCCCGCGGAGCCATTTGGGCTATCCAACAATCCCGTTCTTCGAATGGCGCCGCCCAAGATCGACGATACGCTCGTCGATGTGCCGCCCAGCGGGGTGACGGTGGATATCGACCTCAAGAATTAAAGCGCAAGGCGCACGCGCCGGCGCGAAGGAGCAAGGGCGCCCGTGGACGCACAAGTCAAAACCGCACCGCCCGCCGCCATGGTGGAGATAAGGCCCGTCACCACCACCAAGGAGCGCACAGCGTTCATCCGCGCCGGCGTTATTCCCTACAAGGACGATCCGAATTTCATCACGCCGCTAGAGTTTGAGGTGAGCCAGCGGCTTAACCCAAAACTCAACCCGGGCCTCAAAGACGCGCCGCACCAGCTTTGGATCGCCTATCGCAACGGCGCGCCAGTCGGGCGCATCTCCGCCATCATCAACCCGCTCCACCTTGCACAGCACAAGGAAGAGATTGCGCACTTCGGCTTCCTCGAAGCGATCGACGATCCGGAAGTCTTCGCCGCCTTGTTCAAAACCGCGGAAGACTGGGCGCGAGAGCGCGGCATGAAGAAGATCGGCGGACCGTTCAGCTTTTCCGTCAATGAAGAAATCGGGCTCCTCATCTCGGGCTTCGATACGCCCCCTTATGTGATGATGCCGCACGGCCTTCCCTATTATCAGGCGCGCGTCGAAGCTCTCGGCTACACGAAAGCCCAGGATGTCCACGCGCTCGACTGGATCAACAAGCGCAATTTCCTGCCCGAGCGACGCAAGCAATTCGTCGAGCGAACGCTCGACAATCCAAAGGTCAGCATTCGCACAATCGACATGAAAGACTTCGCCGGCGACATTCGGCGCATCGTCGACATCTACAATGACGCATGGTCTGACAATTGGGGATTCATTCCTTTCACGGAAGACCTCGCCAAGCACATGGCTTCGGAGCTTCGACCGATCATTGAGAAGCACAACGTCGTCATCTGCTACTATGATGGCGAGCCCGCCGCATTCGCGCTTGTCCTCCCGAACATCAATGAGGCGACGCGCGACCTGAACGGCAAGCTTCTCCCGTTCAACTGGGCGAAACTCATCTGGCGGATGAAGGTGAAAGGCCTTTCGACGGCGCGCATGCCGCTTATGGGCATCCGGAAGAAATTCCAGCGCAAGGGCCTTGGCGCCGCCTTCGCCTACAAGATGATCGAACTCACGAACAACGAGAATATGGACCGCGGCCTTACGCACTCCGAGGTTTCGTGGATTCTGGAAAGCAATGAAGGCATGCTCTCGATCCTGCTCGATATGGGCTGCCGCATCTACAAGACCTATCGCCTCTATGAAAAGACGCTGTAGCTTCTGCGCATTCATAACCGCCGCGGTTATCGCGTTCTTTTGCGCGGGCGCTGCGAGTGCGCAGCAGAAGATTTACGATTTTGAGATCGTCAATACTTACCCGCACGATCCTCAGGCGTTCACGCAAGGGCTCTTCTTCCTCGATGGGTTTCTCTATGAGAGCACAGGCCTGAAAGGCCTTTCCTCGATCAGAAAGACCGACATCGCTACGGGCGAAGTCCTGCAGAAATACGATATGCCGGACGCCTATTTCGGCGAAGGCATCACCGACTGGAAGAACAGGATCGTTCAGATCACCTGGCGCTCGCAGACAGGCTTCGTCTACGATCTCAAGAGCTTCAAGCAGAAACAGAAATTCACCTATCCTGGCGAAGGCTGGGGTGTCACGCAGGATGGCAAGCGGCTCATCATGAGCGACGGCACGGCGGACTTGCGCTTTCTCGATCCGAATTCCTTGCGCGAAATCGGCCGCGTCACCGTTAATCTTCGCGGCAAGCCTATCCCGCAGCTTAACGAACTCGAATACATAAACGGCGAAGTCTTCGCCAATGTCTGGCGATCGGACCTCATTGTACGGATCAACCCGGAAACGGGAGACGTCACCGGCGTTATCGACCTTCGCAAGCTTCGCAGCGCGCTGCCTGCAGGTTCAAACGCGGAAGTCTTGAACGGCGTCGCCTATGACGCGAAGGCAGGCCGCCTGTTTGTCACTGGCAAACTCTGGCCAAAGCTCTTCGAGATCAAGCTCGTCGAGCAAAAGCTCGAAGAATAACGGAAAAATCAGCGCAGCAGCGGCTCGTCAAAGCTCCGGAGCTTGCGTGAATGAAGTGTTCCCGCATTGGCTTCCGCTCGAAGCAGCTCAATCGCCCGAAGGCCGATCTTCAAGTGCTGGCTGACACGCTCCTGATAGAACGCATCCGCCATGCCGGGCAGTTTTATCTCGCCGTGCAGCGGGCGATCCGAGACGCAGAGTAGCGTTCCATAAGGCACGCGGTAGCGATAACCGTTCGCCGCGATCGTCGCCGATTCCATATCAACTGCAATTGCGCGAGCCTGATTGAATCGAACGGCCACTTGCTCGAATTTGAGCTCCCAATTCCTGTCACTCGTCGTGACGACTGTCCCGGTGCGCAAATGCTCTTTGAGACTCGCCGCCTCAATGCCTGAGACTTCCTGCACGGCGCCGGTAAGCGCCAATTGCACCTCAGCGATCGTCGGCAGCGGCACTGATGGGGGAAGCGCATCATCAAGTACGTTGTCGTCGCGCAGATAGGCGTGCGCCAGAACATAATCTCCAAGCCGCTGCGTACGACGCAGCCCGCCGCAATGCCCGATCATCAGCCAGACATGCGGCCGCAAGACGGCGAGATGGTCTGTGATTGTTTTCGCATTGGACGGACCGACGCCGATATTCACCAATGTGACGCCGGCCCTGTTCTTCTGCACAAGATGATAGGCGGGCATTTGCGGCATCTTGGCGAGAGGCGCTCCCGGCGGAGGACCATCCTTTGTCGTCACGCGATCGCCGGGTTCGATGAAACCCTCGGCCGCGCCCGCCTCTACCGCTTCCTTGGCGTGCTCGATGAACTCGTCGACATATCGCTGATAGTTCGTGAAGAGAACGAATTGCTGGAAATGCTCGGGCCTTGTCGCGGTGTAGTGCTGGATCCTGTGTAGCGAATAATCGACGCGCTCGGCCGTAAAGAGCGAGAGGGGCAAAGGCCCGCCACGCTCTAGCAGAATGCGCCCGTCGACAATGTCGTCATTGGTCGCGACCAGGTTTGGCGTGTGAAAGTAGAATTGCAGCTCCGCCCTCTGCTTCGGGCTGAGGCGCGCCGTCGCCTGCTCAAGAGCGAAGGTGAGCGGGATCGGCGTGCGCGATCGTCCGACGAATATCCTCGCCTCGAATCGGCGCGTAATACGCTCGAGTTGCTCGCGGAGATAGGATTCAAATAGCTCAGGCTGGGTGATAGTCGCGCCATAAAAGCTTGTCTCAGCGATCCTGCCGAGCGCAAGGTTGCTCGTCTGGCTCGCCTGCTCGGCGGGAACTTCCGCACAGAGATAAGGATAGGTCGGCGCACCGCCGGCGCCCCTTTCAAGCTTTCCCGCCCAATAGGCCGCGAAACGCTTCTCAACGGTCGCCAGCGCTTCATTGAACAGCGTTTTCAATCGCGCCAGAGCGGCGTCGACTGTTTCGCAGTGTTGAAGGTTATCCGCTGGCGCTTCTATTGGCGGCTTGGCTTTCATTGGCAGGTCCTCGCCTGAGTGAGGCTCTGCTTATAGAACGCTTCCATCAGCGCGAGCCAGCAGCCCATTCTCAAAGCCTTACCCGCCCGCGGCAGGCTGGACCTTCGAATAGACCTTGTGGGCGAAGATCTTCGCCGCGTCGCGCGTCGGCGCGATACCCGGCATGGGGGGATGCGCGCCGATCTTGCGCAGCATTGCGTTCGCCTTGTGGAGATGCGCGTCGTCATCGGAGACGCGGGAGCGCCATGTGATCGACAGCGACACCGAGGCCTCATTGCCAACCTGAACGCGGTGCGGCGCTTTGAGCGGCACAAAGAGCGCATCGCCAGGGTGCATTTCATGCGCCGTGCCGTACTGCTCAAACTCCTGCTTGTAACCGATATTGCGCAGGCGCGTGGTGTGAAAGGCTTCATGCACCTCCTGCGGCAGCATCGAATAGTCCTGCGCCGTATAGGTGTACATCGTCTTCACGCCGCGGATCTGGATCAGGATGTTGTGCTCGGGATCCATATGGAACGGCGTCGTCGCATGCGGCGAGGAGACGAAGATGTAGCCCTGGATAAGGTTCATCGGCCCGGTCTTCTCAAGCACATGCGGCGCAATGTCGGCGAGGCATCGCTGCATCATCGCATTGTATTCCGGGTCCTGCTCGATGTTCATGACGACAAGCCAGGAATTGATATCGGCGATATTGCGCACGGTCTCTTCCGGCGACAGGCCATTGCTCGGCATCTTCGCCGGGTCGTGATCGTGACTGATATTCGCGCTGTTATATTCGATGCTCTTTGGCGGCACGGACGCGATCAGCTTCAAAATCCGATCAATCTCGAACAACGGATCGTTCGTGAGGTCGTGACGGAACCTCGCAGTCTTGCTCGGATACGACGCTTCAAAAGCGTGCTGGGGATCAACGAAGGTCATGGCTTACGCATCCTTTCGCTCAGATCTTCAAGGAATTTACAGAATGACAGCATGGCGCGCGCGGCCGGGTTCGCCGCTGCGATGTTGACGCCGACAAGGCGGCGCCGATCCGGCCAGAGAGAATTGATCATCGGATGATCGGGCGCAGCGCAGGAGTCGACGAAGTCGCTCGCGCCCATACCCTCCAGCGCGCTGAGGAGATCGATCTCCATCAGAACGCCCGGCGAATAGCGCGAGTGCGCTTCGTCATAGCAAATCTTGAAGCCGTAGCTTTGGCCATCGCGCGCGAAGTTGATCATCATCGCTGCAGCGACGCCGCCGACGTCGAGACGGAAGAATTGCAGATCGCCCGAAGCCGCAGCGCCGCGCACGGTTTCGCGCAGAAACTCGACCTGGTTCTCATTCGCCCGGAACGAAGTTCCCGCTTCGCGCTTCCAGCCGGCGCCTTCTAGCGCGACGAAGCTTTCCAGCCATTCGTCGAGGTCATCGCCGGACGAGAATTTCCGGAAGACGACCTCCCCGATTTCGCTGAGCTTCTTGCGGCGGCGACGCATCTCGCTCGCCTTCTTGTTGCGCATGTTCTCCGCAAGAAAAGCCTGCGTTTCATAACCTCCGTGAAGGATCGCGCGCTCGAATTCACCGGCGATGTAATGGAAGCGCCGGCCCGCCGCGCCGTTGAGACCTCTTGTGAAAGGGCCCTTGGCGTCGAGCAGCGGCAAGCGCAGGAAACCGCCGAACGGCGCCTGCGCATCAATGAACGCGAAAAGCGCCTCAAAGAACGCTTTCTCGCTCCCGCGGCGCATCAGCGGCGCACCATAAAAGCAATGCTCGTAAATCCACGATTCGAGAAAAGCGACCGGCAAACGCGCATAGCCGACGGTCCGCGTGACCGGAAGAAGCCCGATCAGGCGCGGACCATCCCACAAGCAAACTAGTTTCGCTTTCTCACCGCCGAGATGGCGCAAAGCGGGCGCGAGCATCCACGGAGCGAAGAACGGGTTCGCCTCAACGGCGTTCGCTGCAAGGTCAGCCCAGTCCGCCTCTATGGCGTTGATCTCCGAAGGGGAGAGGATCGTGAACCGCGCTCTGTCCGAAGGGCGGACAGCGGCAGGGGTCGACGCGCCTTGCGACGCCGCCGCGCGCATGAGAGCCCGCTCCTGCGCAGCCATTCCGGACACGTTCCTCCCCATTCCCCGACTCCGGGGCCACATAACCCTAGCGCCCTGCCCCGCGACGGGACAGGCGCCAGACCTGGGCTATTTCGATGCAGGAGCGGCGCCGGGGAGGATGCCTTAAGCGGCGTCCTCGCCGACCAGAATGTCGCGCTTTCCAGCATGGTTCGCAGCCGAAACGACCCCTTCGTCTTCCATGCGTTCGATCAGGGTCGCTGCGCGGTTGTAACCGATCTGCAGCCGTCGCTGGATGTAGGAGGTCGACGCCTTGCGGTCGCGAATGACGATCGCCACCGCCTTGTCGTAGAGCGCGTCGCCTGACGAGGTGTTGCCGCCAATGTCGAGACCTTCGTACTCTTCGCCCTCTTCGTCGCGAAGCTCCGTGACTTCCTGAACGTAGTC
The DNA here is from genome assembly GCA_020638525.1 of Caulobacterales bacterium. Taxonomy (GTDB): domain Bacteria; phylum Pseudomonadota; class Alphaproteobacteria; order Caulobacterales; family Parvularculaceae; genus Amphiplicatus. The sequence goes on from JACKIL010000014.1 coordinate 42,173, forward strand.
CGGCTTGCCCTGCTTCTTGAGGAATTTGACGACCTTCTCGACTTCGTCGTCCGAGACGAAAGCGCCGTGGACGCGCCGGATGCGCCCGCCGCCGGCCATGTGGAGCATATCGCCCTGGCCGAGGAGCTGTTCGGCGCCCTGCTCGCCAAGGATGGTGCGGCTGTCGATCTTGGAGGTGACCTGGAACGAAATCCGGGTCGGGAAGTTCGCCTTGATCGTGCCCGTGATGACGTCAACCGACGGGCGCTGGGTCGCCATGATAAGGTGAATGCCGGCGGCGCGCGCCATCTGCGCGAGGCGCTGCACCATGCCCTCAATGTCTTTGCCCGCGACCATCATCAGGTCCGCGACTTCGTCGATGACGACGACAATGAACGGCATCGGCTGATAGTCGAGTTCTTCGGTCTCGTAGATCGGCTCGCCGGTTTCCTGATCGTAGCCGGTGTGAACGGTGCGCGTCAGCGTTTCGCCGTTCGCATCCGCTTCGGCGACCCGCTGGTTGAAGCCTTCGATATTGCGCACGCCGAGCTTCGACATGCGGCGATAGCGCTCTTCCATCTCGCGCACAGTCCATTTGAGCGCGACGACCGCCTTCTTCGGATCGGTGACGACCGGTGCGAGGAGATGCGGAATGCCCTCATAGACCGATAGCTCGAGCATTTTCGGGTCTATCATGATGAGTTTGCAGCGATCGGGCGGCATCCGGTAAAGGAGCGAGAGGACCATCGTGTTGATGCCGACGGATTTACCTGAGCCTGTCGTGCCCGCGATCAAGAGGTGCGGCATGCGTGCAAGGTCAGCGAAGGTCGGCTCGCCGCCAATGCCTTTGCCGAGAGCAAGCGTAAGGTCGCCGCGCGTATTCTCGAATTCGTCGGTGCCGAGAAGTTCTCGCAGGTAAACCGTCTCGCGGTCATGGTTTGGCAGCTCGATGCCGATCGCATTGCGACCCGGAACGACAGCCACGCGCGCCGCTACGGCGCTCATCGAGCGCGCAATGTCGTCAGCGAGGCCGATGACCCGCGAAGATTTGACGCCTGCGGCCGGCTCGAGCTCATAAAGCGTAACGACGGGGCCGGGGCGCACATTGACGATCTCGCCGCGCACGCCGAAATCCGCAAGCACGTTTTCGAGCATGCGCGCGTTCTGCTCGAGCGCGTCGTCCGAAATGACTTTCTTGTTGTTGTTCTGCGGCTTGGAGAGAAGGCCCAGCGGCGGCAATTCATAAGAACCGGGCGAAAAGATTGGGAGATCGTGTTGCGCCTCGCGCACTTCGCGCTTGCTCGCTTTGCGCACGGTCGGCTTCTTGCGGATGATCTTCCGCTTGCGAGCCGGCGCGACAAGAGCGGGCTCTTCCTCCTCGTCGTCTTCCTCTTCTTCGCCGTCCTCTAGCTCGCCATCCTCTTCTTCGTATTCGTCCTCATACTCTTCTTCGAGATCGCCGTAATCCTCGTCTTCGACTTCTTCTTCGTCGCCCTCTTCCTCTTCGTCGCCTTCTTCGTCCTCTTCGACGTCTTCGTCTTCAGCCGCTTCGTCCTGCGGATTGCGCAAGCTCTCAAAGGCGGAGGCCACATAGTCAAAGGCGACGCGAACGTAATAGTCGATCTCGATATAGGCCGCCTCTGCGCGCTCAAGGTTGAGGCCGCAGACCATGGCGTAGGCGCCAAGCGCGATCGCCGCCGCGATCACCGCCGCGCCAGGCGCGAGGATTTCGAGGCCGCCCGCCGAAAGGAGCGAAATCACCCCGGTGCGCAAACCATCGCCGATCAGGCCGCCCGGTCCGACAACGAACGGCCAAGACGCTGGCGCGGGAAGACAGGCGGCAAAGCCAGACGCCGCGATCACCGCAATCGGAAAGAGCGCAAGCCGCACCCAGAACATACGCGGCGTTTCTTCGGGCGCGCCGCTCCAGATCGCAGCGCCGCCCCAGATGGCGAGCGGCGCAATGAAGAGAAGAGCCGCGCCGCCGAATAATTGCAGCGCCAGATCAGCGACGATCGCGCCGGCAAGCCCCGCCCAATTGCCGACTTCACGCGCAGTCGCTGTGTCGAAGCTCGGATCGCTGATCGAGAAAGTCGCAAGCGCCGCAGCATACCAGACCGCGAGCGCGAGCAACGCCGCGCCGCCAAGGCGTATGGTCGCCGCACGCCGCCACTCATGCAGGCGCTCGGTCAAGGTTGGTTCTGATCGCGATCGTGATGACTGGCGAGACATGGGTCGTTTGAGCAGCTCATGGATTGCGCGGCGCATCATGACATGCGCCAAAATGAAAAGGGTTAACGGAGATTAACACTTTCGACCTGTACTGGACTGCGCGCTATCTCAATCGTCGTATGAACTTTCCGGATCGAGACCAAGTTCGGCCCGGTCGAGGCCGAGATAGTCGCGCTCCGCCGAGACGCGAATGCCGATCGTGTATTTGAGAAGCACCCAGATGAAGAGGCTCATCACAAAGGAGAACGCGCCTATCATCAGTATGCCTATGATCTGGCCGGGCCAGTGCGCATGGTGGCTCGACCACGGAACGATCAATGTCGCCCAGACGCCGCAACCGAGATGAGCCGGGATGACGCCGCCGACGTCTTCAATACGAGTCCGCTCGAGCACTGATGCGGCGACTGTCACGATGACCCCGCCAAAGGCGCCGATGACGGCGGCCTGCCAGATCGCCGGGGCGAGCGGCTCGGCCGATATCGAAACGAGCCCCCCGATAGCGGCGCTCAATATCATCGGAAGGTCGATCTTCTTGTAAACAACTTGGGTGAACACCATCGCGGTAAAGACGCTGGCCGCAGCAGCGATTGTCGCGTTCACGAAGATCTTGCCGAGCGAAAAAGGATCATACGTCCCGCCCGCCGCGACCTGCGCGCCGCCCAGATAGCCGAACCAGGCGAACCACAACACGAGCGCGCCGAGCGATGCGAGCGGAAGGTTGCCGCCCGTTGACTGGCGCGCCTGCCGCTCTTCATGTCGCATCGGCCGTGTGCCGATGACGAGCGCCCCTGCGAGCGCCGCCCATCCCCCAGCGGAGTGGACGACAGATGCGCCGGCGAGATCGCCGAATGACCAGTTCGCCGCAAGGTAGCCTCCGCCCCAGCTCCAGGACGCTTCGATCGGATAGATGACGCCCGCGAGCAGCACAGCGAAGATGAGGAAGGACCAAAGCCGGACACGCTCGCCGAGCGCGCCTGCGACGATCATCGCGGTGAGCGCCGCGCAGCCCATCTGAAAGAGCCAGTCTTCGCCCGCGCTTGCGCGATCAAGCGCGGGGTCCGCTGCGCGCGGGGACCAAAGCTGAAAGACGCCGAGGAAGCCGCCCGGCTCGACCCCGAAGAGGAGGTTATATCCAAGGAGCCAGAAAGCGAGGGCCGCCAGCGCATAAGCTGCAAGGCTCCGAAGCGATATCGCGGCCGCGCTCTTTTCTCGGACGACCCCTGCCTGTTTCATCGAGAAACCGGCGACCATCAGCATCATGAAAAGCCCGGCGAGGAGCAGCAGGGCGCCGTTCAGCGTGGCTGAAGGGTCGGCCCGCTCTGCTTCCAGCGCCGCTGCAAAGCCGATCGACGCCGCGAACGGAATGGCCGCAAGGCTAAAGCGTTTGACGAAGAACATCGGGCGATCCTGCTTGTTCGCATCGGCGCGGAGGCGTTTTTCTTCCTCATCGCTACCGGACGTGCGTGTAAGCAAGGTTACGCGTGTTCGCCCGATTGGCGATAGCAGGCTCGAAAGCGCATCAGCCGCGCCTTTCGGGCGCGGCCGATCGCCGAATTGGCCGAGAACCAGACGTCAGGCGTGATAGGCGGCTTCGCCATGTTCGCGCAGATCGAGGCCTTCGATCTCGATCTCGTGCGAAACGCGCCCGCCGGTGACCGCCCGAATGAGGAAGAAGATCGCGCTACTGCCGATCCCGGACCAGAGGATCGCGACGAGCACCGCTTTGATCTGCGCGAAAACCTGCCCGACCATGGAATAAGCCACAGCCCCGCAGGTCAGGATGTCGCCGTCCGCAGCGCAAGTCGTGTAGTCGACAATGCCGGCGCCGCCGAGAGCCGGGCTGACGACAATCCCGGTGCCGATCGCCCCGACAATGCCGCCGACGCCGTGAATGCCGAACGCGTCAAGGCTGTCATCATAGCCCAGCGCATGTTTGACGCCGGAGCAGAAGGTGAGACAGATCGGGCTGACAATGAGGCCAAGAATAACCGCACCCATCGGACCGGAGAAACCGGCGGCGGGCGTCACTGCGACGAGACCCGCGACTGCGCCTGATGCAAGCCCGAGAAGGCTCGGCTTCTTCTTCGTGATCCACTCCATCGCCATCCACGAAATGGCGGCGGCGGCGGTCGCGACGAAGGTGTTCACCATGGCGAGCGCGGCGTAGCCGTTCGCCTCAAGGTTAGAGCCCGCGTTAAAGCCGAACCAACCGACCCAGAGAAGTCCGGCGCCGACCATCGTGAGCGTCAGCGAGTGCGGCGCCATCAGCTCTCTGCGGTAGCCGTGACGCGGCCCAAGGATGACCGCGCCGACAAGGGCGGCGATGCCCGAATTGATGTGAACGACGGTGCCGCCGGCAAAGTCGAGCGCGCCGAAATTCCACAGCAGACCCGCGCGCACTGGCGCTTCAGGATTTGACGCAATCGCATCAGGCCCAGGCCACCACCAGACCATGTGCGCCATTGGATAATAGACGAGCAACGGCCACAGCACCGCGAAGATGACGACCGCGGAAAATTTCATCCGCTCGGCGACGCCGCCTAGCACGAGCGCCGCCGTGATGCAGGCGAAGGTCGCCTGGAACATCACGAAAACAAGCTCCGGAATGTAGACGCCAACGGAGAACGTGCCCGCAAGGCTTTCAGGCGTGACGCCAGCAAGAAACATCTTGCTGAAACCGCCGACGAAAAGATCAAGCGGGCCGCCATCGGTAAATGCGAAACTGTAACCCCAGACGACCCACATGACGATGCCGATGACGGTGACAGCCGTCACTTGGGAAAGCATCGAGACCATATTCTTCACGCGAACAAGGCCGCCATAGAAGAGTGCAAGCCCCGGGATGATCATCAGGAGCACGAGGATGGTCGAAACGAGCATCCACGTCGTATCGCCCTTATCAACTGTCGGCGTGATCGCATCCTGCGCGAAAGACGCTGTCGCGCTCAGCGCTGCAATCGCAAGCGCGCCGAGAAACGCAATCGCAGGGCGCGCCGCCGGAAGCCGGCGATCCGTCAGTCGGGTCATGATCATGCTTTCATAGGATGGTTGGTCATTGAGTTCGCGGTGGAGAAATCCGCGGGCTGTCAGAGCGCGTCGATCCCGGTCTCGCCTGTGCGCACGCGCACGGCTTCTTCAAGATCGAGCACGAAAATTTTGCCGTCGCCGATCGAACCGCTTTTCGCCGCGCCGCAAATCGCCGTTGTCGCAGCGTCGAGCAGATTGGCGGGAACGGCGATTTCGATTTTCACTTTCGGGACGAAGTCCACCTGATACTCAGCGCCGCGATAGATTTCGCGATGGCCTTTCTGGCGGCCAAAGCCTTTCACTTCCGTCACGGTCATGCCGCTGACACCAAGCTGGTTCAACGCATGCCGAACCGCATCGAGCTTCTGCGGCTTGATCACCGCTATGATGTATTTCACGCGCGCTCTCCGCTGATTTGTCGCGAACGAATGACCGTCCGCTGATTAAAAAACGCTAGGATGACTCATTTCGCATTGCAACATCAAAGGCCAGCCAATGGGCCTTTCCGAACGCGTCAGCGCCTTGAAAATCCTCATCCATTAGCATTTTCTGCGGCGCAGCTAAGCATCGGAAGAATCTTGTGTCAATCTCTTTGCCGCACTGCGGCAGGCCGCGGCGAGGGGCGCCGGCTTGGACGCCCGCATAACCCCGGCGCGGCTCAAGCGTTCTTCCGCGCAAGGATGGTCGCAGCGGCCGCGCGCCAATCGCCGCAGCGCCGCGGCTGCGCTGGACCCATATTGGCGATTGGCCCAATCTCGCCCGCATGACCGGCGAAAGCGAAACAGACGTCATCATTGTCGGCGGCGGGCTCGCGGGCGGGCTTTGCGCCTTGGCGCTTGCGCGCGCTGGCCTTTCTGTCGCAGTCGTCGATGCAGAGCCGGTTCCCCGGATGCGCGAACTCGCCTTTGACGGGCGAACCTCGGCGCTCGCTTACGCCTGCGTCCGGGTGTTCAAACGCCTTGGCCTCTGGCCCGCCATCGAACCTCACGCCGAGCCAATTCTCGACATTCTCGTAAGCGACGGGCGCGCGAGAGGACGTTTTTCTGATGGCGCGCGTTCACCGCTGCACCTGCATTTCGACAGCCGCGAACTAGAGGGCGGTGAGCCTCTCGGCTGGATTGTCGAAAACGTCGTCCTCCGCGCCGCGATTTTCGAGGCGATTGAGAAGACGCCCGAGATAAAGCTCTTCGCTCCTGCGCGGGTTGAGCGCGCAGCCTTTGAGGCAGAAGGCGCTCACGTCGAACTCTCAACGGGCCAAAGATTGAGCGCGCCTTTGATCGTCGCCGCGGATGGAAGGAATTCCGCACTGCGCCGCCAAGCGGGCATCAAGACGACCGGCTGGCAATATGGCCAGACGGGCATCGTCGTCACGGTGAAGCACGAGCGCCCGCACAAAGGCGTCGCGCATGAGTTCTTTCTCCCGTCCGGTCCGTTCGCCATTCTTCCGCTCAAGGACAATCGGTCTTCGCTTGTCTGGACAGAACGATCCGACGCCGCGCCGGCTTATCTTGCGCTCGACGACGACGCCTTTACGCGTGCGATCGCTGACCGGTTCGGGGAATTTCTCGGCGCAGTCGAGCTTGCAAGTCCGCGATGGTCATATCCTCTTGCGCTTCACCTGGCGCAGCGCTTCATCGCGCCACGCCTTGCGCTGATCGGCGACGCCGCGCATGCGGTGCACCCGATCGCGGGGCAAGGCTTCAATCTCGGCGTGAAAGATGTTGCTGCGCTCGCCGACGTGCTGGAAGAAGCGGCGGGCGTCGGCCTCGATCTCGGCTCGATGAGCGTGCTTGAAAACTATGAGCGCTGGCGACGGTTCGAGTCGATCAGTCTTTCGCTCGGCATGGATGCAATCAACCGCCTCTTTTCGAATGACTTCGCGCCGCTGCGTTTGGCGCGCGACATTGGCATGAGCGCGGTTGGAAAAGCAGCGCCGTTGCGCCGCTTTTTCATGCGCCAGGCCGGCGCCGATGTCGGCCGGCTTCCACCATTAATGCAGGCCGAACGTTAGCCGCGAAGAACAAGTTCGCCGGCGCGAGATTCGACGCTTTCAAGGCGCGAAAGAAAACTCATTCCGAGCAGGTTCACGCCAAGCTGATCATCGGCGAGAATGAAGGCTTCGACATTTTCGACCTTGATGCCGTTGATCTCGATCGCACGCAGCGTGACGCGCGCCGCATTGGTGACGCCATTCGCCGTGCGCACCGGTTGGTCGAAATCAGCGCGGTAAGGGCGAAGCCCGGCGCGGCGCGCATCGGATTCACGTAAAGCGACAAAGCTGGCGCCGGTGTCGACGAGGAACGGCGCCGGCGCTTTGTTCACCGCCGCCGTCACATAATATTGGTGGTCACGCGCCGCCGGTATGCGCACTTCGTCACGACGTCCGGAACGGTAGTTGGATGATGAGCGATTAGGCTTCGCCGCGCCCGCCGCATATGCATTCGATGCCCGTTCAGGCGCAGCGGTGGGCGGCGTATTCGCTTCCCAGTGCCGCACGCCGAAGACGGACGCGGCGATAATGATAGCGGCGGCGAAAATCGCGGAGCGCATGCCTTCCCTCGTCGATCAGGAACGCATTCTGACCCCGTCGTGGTTAAGAAAATCACGGCGCGATCGGCAAAATCCGCAAGATCAAGATAGTGCAAGAGGCCTAGCCCAGGCCGAGAACATCCCGCATCGAATAGAGGCCAGCCTGCTTTCCGGCGACCCATTTGGCGGCCGCGACCGCGCCCCGGGCGAAGAGGCTGCGGTCAAGCGCGGTGTGGGAGAAGGTGAGCACTTCCTGAGAGCCGGCGAACAGCACGTCGTGCTGGCCCACAATTCCGCCGCCGCGCACGACCGCAAAACCGATGTCGCCCGCTCGCCTCGCGCCGGTCAGCCCGTCGCGAGCACGCACTGACCGTTCGGTGAGATCAACACCCCGCCCTTCCGCCGCCGCTCGCCCCAGCATTAACGCCGTTCCTGATGGCGCATCGACCTTTAAGCGATGGTGCGCCTCGACTATTTCGATGTCGTAATCATCAGGCAGGATCCGCGCGGCCCGCTCGACGAGCGCCGCCAGAAGATTCACCCCGAGGCTCATATTTCCCGATTTCACGATCGGGATCTTTCGGGCGAGCGCTTCCAGCTCTTTTTCCTGTTCGGGCAAGAAGCCCGTGGAACCGATGACGCAAGCGACCTTTGCGGCGGCCGCCGCCTTCGCGTTTTCGACGCTCGCATCAGCTGACGTGAAGTCGATGACGACGCTGGCGCCTTCAATGCCTTCACTGATCGAAGAAGCGACTGCGAGCCCTACAGGGTCGAGCCCCGCGAGCTGGCCGAGGTCAGCGCCGATCACTGCGCCCTCGGGCCGGTCGAACCCGCCTGCAAGCGTCACGCCCGGCGTCGCCGCCACTTCGGCGATAACCGCGCGGCCCATGCGCCCGCCGGCGCCCGCAACCAGAATTTTCAAAGCACCCATCAGGTGAAACCCCGTTTCAATCTGTCGTTTCGACTACCGGCGCATCGGCTCAAGACGCAATCCACGGCGTAACCGCTTCGATAAGCGCGTCGACATCTTCCTCAGTATTGTAAAGATGCGCCGAAACGCGAAGACCTCCCGCACGCCGATCATGGAGAATGCCGGCCTCGCTGAGGGCATGTGACGCCTGGTCGACGTCGCGCACCGACACGATCGCCGCCGACCCGCGCTCCCCCTCCCTCGAATGAGACAGAAAGGCGCGTTGCGAAAAAGCCGAAATGAGCCGCGAGAGGAGGCGCTGATTATGCGCGAAGATCGCCTCGGCTCCAATGTCGCCAAGGAGCTGCAGGCCCGCCGACGCCGTGGCGAAGGGCGCGACCGACGGCGTGCCGCCCCAAAATCTCATCGCGCCGTCCGCATACCGAAAACTGTGAATGTCGAACTCATAAGGCGCTTCATGCGAAAACCAGCCGACATCAATCGGCGAGCAACGCGCCGCCGTTTCTTTCTCCGTCCACAGATAGGCCGCCCCCGGCCCGCCGCAGAGATATTTGACTGACGAACCGATTGCGAAATCCGGCCGCCAGTTTCCAAGTTCGACAGGAACGGCGCCGGCGGACTGCGCCAGATCAAGCACGGAGAAAACGCCGCGCTGGCGCGCTCTTTCGCAAATCTCGGCGACCGGCGCCTTGACGCCGGAATTGGAAAAGACGTGCACCGCAATGACAAGCTGCACGTCATCATGAAAAGCGGGCGTCCACGCATCAATATCGGCCAGGCGCGGTCCTCCTGGAAGAAAAGTGAGCTCATAACCGGCGCGCTTTGCTTGCGCCGCGACAAATCCGATTGTCGGAAAATCATCTTCCGTCAGAACGATCTTCTTCCGGCGCGCGCGATCAGGCAGGGAGAAAATAATCTTCGCCAACGCGCTCGAAACATTCGTCTGCGGACAGATATCATCCCCATGAGCGCCCAGAACGGGCGCCAGTGCAAACCGAAACCGATCGATCGCCGCAAGCCAGTGATCCCATGCGTGACCATCGCCCGCACGCCACGGCTCGAGGAAGCCTTCATTATAAGACGATTGCGCGGCGCGCGGCATGAGGCCGACGGAGTGAGACAGGAAATATCTTCCCTGCGCCTCTTCAAAAGCGCCTTGCGGCGCAAGCCCGTTCTCTCCGGTTCGTCCGATCATTCTGAAATCAACTCCGGACCTTTTGGGGCCCTATAGGCCCTCAGGAAATGCTGCGCAAATCTTCGCGGGTCACTGAGCCGGGCACGACGGTCACCGGAATGGGCCGCGCGCCGAGATATTGAGGTTTATGGGCGAGCGCGGAGACGAGCGGTCCCGGCCCCTCGGCATCCGTTGAGGCGCCAAGGAAGAGAATGGAGATATGCTCATCTTCTTCGATAAGCTTGCGCAGTTCGTCGACGAGACGCCCCTCGCGAATGACGGCCTCCGGTCGCTCGCCCCATTCCGCTTCGACGATCGCGGAAAACTCCGCAAGACACGCTTCCGCCTGTTCATAGGCTTCCGCGCGCATTGTCTCGGCGACTGTCGCCCAGTGACCGAATTCCGGCGGCTCGACGACATGCAGGAGGACGACAGCCGCATTCGAATGTCTCGCGCGCCGCGCTGCAAAATAGGCCGCGAGCCGTGCTTCCGGGCAATCATGCGCCACAAGCAGCAGCTTCAACCGGTCGTCAACGGACGATTCGTTCGGCTTTGCGTCAGACATGGCGCAAACATGCCCCGAAACCGGGTCCGCCGTCTATCCGCCCTTAATGCTTGACCGCTGCGCGTGTCGCGCGCTAGCGCGGGGGAATGCAAGCGGCGGACGAGGAACGATGCGCGGCTATTTCGGGATCGGCGCGGAGAAAATTTCGAAGGCGATGAACCTCGGCGCGGTCTTGCGCACGGGCAATGCGTTCGGCGCAAGCTTCGCGTTCACTGTGGGGGCGCATCACCGCGCCCGCGAGGTCGCGCTATCCGACACGGCGAAGAGCGATATCCATATGCCGCTCTATGAGTGGGCGAGCCTTGAGGAAATGCGCCTGCCTAAAGGCTGTTCCCTCGTCGGCGTGGAGCTCGATCCGCGCGCGATCGATCTCCCGACTTTTCGCCACCCGCTTCAGGCCGCCTACATATTGGGGCCGGAAAAGGGAAACCTTTCGGACGAGGCGAAAGCTCTCTGTACGCACATCGTGAAAATTCCGACACGATTCTGCGTCAACCTGTCGGTGGCTGCGGCGATCGTTATGTACGACCGTACGCTCAATCTCGGCGGCTGGCCGCCCCGCCCAATTACAGAGGGCGGTCCTCCCGACGCAGAAAAATGGGAAGCGCCGCGGGCGCGCCGGGCGACCCGGCAGTAATGTAGGCGCCAGATGCAAAAACGCCGCCGGCTATGCCGGCGGCGCTTCAGTATCTAAGTCGGCTTTAAGCCTTAGCGGCGCTTTTTCGTCGCGCGCTTGGCGGCTTTCTTCTTGGCCGGAGCTTTCTTCGCGGCGGCTTTGCGACCGCGCTTGACCGGCGCCGCCGGCGCGGCGGCTTCGAGCTTGTCGAGCGCTTCCGCATAGGCGCTAAGGGCTTTCATGAAAGCGGTCTGCTGCGTCTTCGGCAGTACGGCGAGCGTCGCCGATTCCGCTTTGTTGACGCTCGTCATCGCCGAGGAAAGCATGCGCTTGCCGGCCGGCGTGATCGACACCGCATTGGCGCGCGCGTCATCTTTCGTGCGCTTGCGGGAAAGCAGACCCTTCTTGAGCATGCGCGCGATCATGTCGGCGAGCGTCGAACGGTCGATGCCGGTCTGGTGAACGAGGTCGGTCTGGCTCAGACCCTCATTCTGCGAGACAGCATAGAGCACTTCGAACTGGCGCGGCGTCGGGCCCGAGGCGCCGACTTCCTTCGCATAAAGATCGTTCGCGTATTGCTGAGCCCGGCGAAGCAGGTGGCCGGGAGAGTTTTTCAGCGAGAATGCCATTCTATTCTCCGTATTTCTTGAACTTGCGCCGCCAGCATGGCGGCCGACAGCGGCTTGAAATCAGTCGGACGCGCAGGCGGCTCTCTCTCCGCCGTTAGCCGGAACGCATCCGATGGCAGGTGGTACGACGCCGGTACATAGAGTATTGCGGTTCACTCGTCACCAGCAAAGATGCCGCACAGGCGCCTTTTTGTGGAAATTATGCTTTGGACGGATATTCCGCAGACGGGCGCCTGTCATTATTTTTTAATATGGAGGCGGACGATGATGAAGAAACCGGCGATAGATCAGAAATTCTTCGAAGGCGTTCCGCCAGGCGATGACCGCGAGCGCACGATCTGCGCCCATTGCGGATTCGTCGATTACAAAAACCCCAAGATCGTCGTCGGCTCCGTCGCGACCTGGGAAGACAAGATACTTCTTTGCCGCCGCGCGATTGAACCGCGCAAAGGATACTGGACCTTGCCGGCCGGTTATCTTGAAATCGGCGAAAGCGTTGAGGACGGCGCGATGCGCGAAGCCTGGGAAGAAGCACGCGCGCAACTTGAGCTGGATCAAGTTCTTGCGGTTTATTCAGTTCCTAGAATTTCCCAAGTGCAGATTATGTTCCGGGCGAGGCTTATTTCCCCGGACGTCGCGCCAGGTCCGGAAAGCGAGGTCGTGGGCCTGTTTGCGTGGAACGAAATTCCCTGGCCTGACATCGCCTTTCCAACCGTCGGTTGGGCGCTGCGCCAGTTCTGGGAGAGTCGGGGACGCAAACTCTTTCCGGCCTACACCAATCCGGTAGACGGCCTTTAGGACGCGCTCTCGTCGACTTCCTTCATATGCTTGGCGATAAACGGCGCGTGCGCCGCAGCGAACAATATGTTCACGCCGGTGAACCCGAATACTTTGAGATTCACCCACAAGGGCTCGCCAGCGCATTGGGCCGCGCCGCCGAGATCGCAGTCACGCATGAGCCAACGCCATGCGACCTCGTTTGCAATCGCAAGCGCACAGAAAAAGATCGCATAACGCTTCGTGAGCGTGCGCCACGCATCGTCATTCATATGAAGCGCGCCATCGAACAGCGTTTTGAGAAAATTGCGGCCCGTCGCAAGGCCGGCAAGCAACATGCCTGCAAACATCACATATATGATGGTCGGCTTCATATAGAAGAAAGTCTTGTTGTGAAGAACGAGCGTTAGAACGCCGAGCACGCCGATCGCGACGCCGCTCACGAGAAGCATCGGAGCGATACGACGCTCCTTCCAGACGCTATAAAGAAAGGCGAGAGCAAAGGCGGGAAGAAACGCGGCGACCGCTAGGAAAAGCTCTTCGCCGCTCGCAAGGGTAAACTCTCTTCCCAGAATATTTCCGACGACCGGAGCGAGTTTGCGGCCGAAGAAATAGGCGATGAGAAATACGCCGAGCGGTCCGAAATCAACCGCGAATTTCGCCCCGCCCGCTAATCTGCGCGGCGGCATGGTCTCTTTCTTCGCGGGCTGAAAGTCAGTCATTCTTTCCCTCATCATCGAGCCCCGCGAGCGCACGGGCGAATCTGGTCGCATCGAAAGGCTGGAGATCATCTACGCTTTCACCGACGCCAATATAATGGATCGGCAATTTCGTCTTTTCACTGACCGCGACAAGCACGCCGCCGCGCGCCGTTCCATCGAGCTTCGTCATGACGAGCCCATCGACGCCTGCGATCTCGGTGAAAACCTGAGCCTGCGACAACGCGTTCTGGCCGACGGTCGCGTCAAGCACGAGAAGCGTCGCGTGCGGCGCAGTTTCATCGAGCTTCTTGAGAACACGAACGATCTTGGCGAGTTCGTCCATCAATTCGCGCCGGTTTTGCAACCGCCCCGCCGTGTCGATCAGCAGCACATCGGCGCCTTCCTCGCGCGCGCGCTGAAACGCTTCATAGGCAAGGCCTGCCGCATCAGCGCCGACACTCTTGGCGACGACTGGCGCACCCGTGCGCTCTCCCCAGACCGTCAATTGTTCGATCGCTGCTGCACGAAAGGTATCTCCGGCGGCGAGCATCACCTTATGCCCCTCGCGCGCGAACTTCGCGGCAAGTTTGCCGATCGTCGTCGTCTTCCCTGCGCCATTGACGCCCGTCATCAAAATAACAAAGGGCGAATGCGCGGGGTCGATCACAAGCTGTTTTTCGAAGGGCGTCAGAATGGCGGCGACCTCGCCAGCGAGCGCGGTGCGCACTTCGGCGGGAGATATCTCCTTGTCGAACCGGTCCTTGGAGAGCGCCGCGGCGACGCGCGCCGCCGCCGAGACGCCAAGGTCGGCGCTGATGAGAAGCTCTTCCAGTTCCTCTATGGTTTCTTCATCGAGCTTCTTCTTTGTGAAGATCGATGCGACGCCCTCCGCGAGACGATTGGAGCTCCGGGAAAGCCCTTCTCGAAGCCGCGAAAAGAAACCCTTTTTCTTTTCGGGCGCGCTTTCCACCGTTGGTGTCGTCGGCTCATCGGCATCCGGCGCCGAAATAGGGAGCGAAGTCTCGTCCTCAGATGCGACTTCGACGGCTTCGATCGGCGGCGCGGTTTCCTCTGCAGGAATATCGCCCTCAGGCTTTGGCTCCGCCGCCTTGGAGGACTTGCCGCCGAAAAGTCCCGATAGGAAATTCTTCGCCATCTCTCGATTTCGTCCGATCGCTTCAGTCCGGTTGTTTCAGATTGGCTCGCCGACCAGCATGCCGCCGTCACGTGCAACGATTTTTATACGTGCGATATCGCCCGCCGCTCCCGCCGGCGCGGCAAGACGCGCTTGCGCAAAATTGCCAAGCCTTGCGCGCCCGCCGCTTTCAATGATCGCCTCTTCTTCACGGCCCACGAGCCCGTCGAGAAATTGTTCCAGCGCCGCTTCGCCTTTTGCGCGCAACCGCTCCGCGCGCAGACGGATGATCAAGCGGTCAAGCTGCGGCATTCGCGCGGCCGGCGTGCCATCTCGCGGCGAGAAGGGAAAGACGTGCGTGTACTGAAGCCCTGCCTCGTCGACGAGAGCGAGGCTTTGCTCGAACATTTCCTCCGTCTCCGTTGGAAATCCGACTATTATGTCAGCGCCGAAGGCGATTTCGGGCCGACGCCCGCGCACGCGTCCGCAGAAGTCGATCGCTTGCTCGCGTGTATGACGCCGCTTCATCCGTTTCAGGATCAAATTGTCGCCCGCCTGAAGCGATAAATGGAGGTGCGGCGCGACGCGCGCATCGGCGGTGATCCGTTCGAAAAGCTCATCGTCAATTTCCGCGCAGTCAATCGACGACAAACGCAAGCGTTTGAGCTGAGGAGCACCGTCAAGGATCGCAGAGACGAGCGCTCCAAGGCGCGGGGCGCCGTCAATGTCCTGACCGTATGACGTCATATCGACGCCGGTTAGCACCACTTCGCGGTGGCCCGCATCCGAAAGGCGCCGCGCAGCGTCGACAAGATCGGCGATTGGCGCGGAGCGCGAGGGCCCGCGGCCATAGGGAATGATGCAGAATGTGCAGCGATGATCGCAGCCATTCTGGACTTCCAGAAACGCCCGCGCCCGGTCGCCATAGCCGTCAATGAGATGACCTGCGGTCTCTCGCACGTTCATGATGTCATTGACGCGGGATGTCTCGCCGCCTCTCGCGAGCGCGCGCCATTCGCCGGCGTCGAGCTTTTCGCCATTGCCGAGCACGGCGTCGACCTCGCTCATGGCGGTGAAACTCGCTGGGTCGATCTGGGCCGCGCAGCCGGTCACGATAATTCGCGCATTAGGGTTGGCCCGGCGCGCCCGGCGGATCGTCTGCCGGGTCTGGCGCACGGCTTCATTCGTCACCGCGCAACTGTTCACGACGACGGCGTCGGTGAACCCGGCGGCCGCGGCGAGCGCACGCATCCTCTCGCCCTCATGGGCGTTAAGGCGGCAGCCAAGGGAGATGACTTCAGGTTCGCTCACGGGCGCTATCTAGGGACTCCGAGACGTTTTGTCGAAGGCCGGGGCCGTTTTTTGAGCGTGTCAGCCCTGTTTGGCTCGCTTCAGGCGCTCGAAGCTTTCCGGCGGCCAGACATTCGGAAGATCATAAAATTCCGGGACCGCGGCCGCGTCGTCGGGGATAACCACCCAAGGCTGCTTCGAGGACGTGTAGATGTGAATGTCCGGCGCGATAATGTCTGGATCGTCCAGCGTTCCGCTACGGATGAAGGCGACCTTGTCTCCCGCGCCAGGGTAATGGCTCCAGAGGGCGACGCGGCAGGTCGGGCAGCGCATGATTTTCTGGATGCGCCCGCTATTGGTTGGCGTCGGCGTCAATTCCGGTTCGCCTTCCAAAATTTCGACGCGAGACATCTCGATCATCGCATTGAGCGCGTAGGAAGCGCCAGTCTCGCGCTGACACCACCTGCAGTGGCAGCAATGGACGAACATCGGTTCAGTCTTCAGCCGATAGCGGACGGAACGGCAAGCGCAGCCGCCGCTCGCAGGAAAGTCCGCCGGGTTCGCCATAGGGGACGCCTTTCGGTTTGCGCCCCAACCATATCGGCGCGCGCCGGGGCCGTCCAATCAACG
>JACKIL010000015.1 GCA_020638525.1 Caulobacterales bacterium
CCAGCCACAGCGAAGGGAGCTGAGACCATAAGTTTTCGTGAGGCTGTTCAGCCTTACAATATTGGGCGCTGACGCCTGTGCGGGCGTCTTCGCTCCGTCGATCTCGGCGTAATCGCGGTAAACTTCGTCCACCACGACGATCACATTCTTCGCCTGCGCGCCTTTCGCCAATCTGGCGATGACATCTTCCGAGAGCATGGCGCCGCTCGGATTGTGCAGGTTTGAAAGAACGATCATGCGCGTCTTCGGCGTGATACGCGCGAGGACCACGTCCGGGTCCACTTGAAATGACGGCGCACTCCGCTGGAAGAAATCTACCCCCACGCCCATCGCCGTCGCAAAATCCCAGAAAATGTCGAAGCCGGGTTCTTCGACGAGCACGCGCTCGCCCGGATTAAGCAACACCCGATAAAGAAAGGAGAGGCCCGCCATGACACCGGTCGTGCACAGAATATTTTCTTCCGGTGCGCCATACCGTTTCGAGAGCGCCCGGCTGAGGCACTTGTTGTTCCCCACAATGACCATTTGGTAGCATGGCGTCAGCTCGCCCGTGAAATTCTTCGCGGCAAGTGAGCGCAATAACGCCAACGGCTCCGAGACAGAGCTCGCGAGCATGGATACTGCGTCACGCTTCTCACTAAAAAGCCGGCCGAACGTTTCACCCATCCAGCTCGCATAGGTCTCGCCGACGTTACCTACGCTTGCGCTGGGCTTCATCGGGCGGTGTCCTTCAATATCGGGCCGATCATTCTGCATGGCGCGTCCGTCATACGGCCTTGCGCTCATCCCGGCGCGCCGCAGTTTCGTTGCTTTCGATCTTTCTCATCAGCAGCGCCGAGGCCGCCAGGTCCTGAACTATGTGTCCCAGTGACTTATATACGGTAATTTCATTCGGCGAACGCCTGCCGACGACCTTTCCAGCGAATACCTCGCCGATTTCCCCGGCTATATGCTGGTCGTCGACGAGGCCGGCGGCCTTCGCATAAAGAAATTCCGCTCCTTGCGAGATCACGCCTTCGCGCGAATCCGCAATAAAACGCGACCGCCTCACGAGCTCGTTATCGATTTCAGATGGTCCCGCAAAGCTCGAGCCCACGGCGTTCACATGCGCGCCAGCTTTAACCCAGCGCCCTTCGAGCACAGGCTCTTTCGCCGCCGTGACCGTACAGATGATGTCGGCGCTTTCCACGGCATCACGCGCAGAGTCCGTCGGACGAACGGGAATTCCAATCGACCCGGAAAGACGCTCCGCAAAAGCACTGGCCCGTTCGAATGATCGCCCCCAGACCTGAACGTCCTCCAGCTTGCGCACTTCGCAGATCGCGTGAGCGTGCGTCCAAGCCTGCTCGCCATATCCAAGCAGAGCGAGCCGCGACGCGTCAGGCAGCGCCAGCGCATCCGTCGCCGCCGCGCTTGCAGATGCGGTTCGTATTGCTGTGACCGAGCCCGCTTCAATGACGAGCATCGGCTCTCCGGTTTCTGAATCGAACAGGACGATAACGCCTTGGTGAGAAGGTTTGCCGAGTGCAAAATTTCCGGGATAGGCGCTCACGATTTTTGTTCCGAAAACGCCTGCGAAGCCGAGCGCGCCCGGCATGACTCCCATTACAGCGCCGTCGCCAAGATCCAGAATGGATCTCAGATGCTGCTTCGTCTTTCCCGCCGAAAAAGCAGCCATCGCCTCACGCATCGCCGGGATGCATTCCGCAAAGGTCAAGCGATGGTGCACATATTCTGCGTCGATAATCCGCATCTAGTGTTGCTCCAGATGCGGCGGCTGCGAGAAAGGCTTGAAGGCGAGCGCTTCGTAGATTTCGCTCGGAAAATAGATGCTGTCGCCGCGTGACACGAGCTTGGCGCCACGGACATTGCTGATATCTTCCAGCGGATCGTTCGGGACGAGGAAGAAATCGGCGTATTTCCCTGTCTTGATCGATCCGAGCATTTGGTCGCGCTTCAGATATTTCTCGGCTGCGAGCGTGGCGAGGCGCATCACTTCGGCGTTCGGAATGCCCGCTTCCGCGTAAAGCTCCAGTTCGCGATGCACGGTGAAACCCGTCGCGTCGTCCGTACCCGGCAGCATCTGAATGCCATTGCCATAGAGAAGGCCCATCACTTCCACCAGCTTTTTAAAACCGAGTTGATATTCATCATCGGCCCCTGGCGCATCGAGCGGCACAAAGGTGCGTTTGCGATATCTCTGATAGCCGATCGGCGCGTGCGAAAGATACGCCGCATCGCCTTCGGCAATTTCGCCGGCGCGGCTTAGCATAAGGCGTTCAAGGATGACCGTCGTGGTATCAAGCGCGACGCCATGTTCCTTCATCAGGGCGACGGTGCGCTTTACTTTCGGATCGTCAAGGCTCAGATGCGCGCCTCGCGCAAGGCCTGTAAGGCGTAAAGGCGTTCGCGTATCCTCTCCCTCTTTCAGGAGCCAACCAAGTTCAAGCTGGTTGATGTGCGCGATGTCATCATATCCGGCGAGAATGGCGTCGTCCGGCGACATGAAGGCCGGCACATGCCCTGTCACGCCCATGCCGAGCCGATGAGCTTCCGCCGCCATCGGTTTCACCCATTCCGGGTTGATGGAATTGTAGAGCTTGATCTGGAAAAACCCGTGGTCGGCGTACCAGCGCACGTCATCGAGGCCTTGCTCCAGCGTATCCGCAATGAACGCCACCCGGGCGGAATAATTGCTGCGCCCTTCGATGAAGCCATTGCGCACGATTCTGGGGCCGGCGAGCACGCCCGCATCATAGTCTTCGCTCAGTTTGATGATCATTTCCGGATCATTTCCCTGATCGCGAGTCGCCGTAACGCCAGCCGCAATGTAAAAGAGGCCAGACCACATCGTGTCGTGCGCATGCATGTCGTGCAGACCCGGAACGAGCACGCCGCCTTCGCCGTCGATCACGACCTCCCCTTCCCGGGGCTTGGCGACGGGATCGTCATAATCGATCGCCGCAATCTTGCCGTGAAACACCGTGACGCGCGCAAGACCGCTGGTGACGCCTTTCTCCGTATCGAGAATACGCACGTTCTGATAATGGATCGGGCCGTCGAACTTGTGAGCGAGCTTGCTTTGAAGCTCTTCGGCCATATCCCGGGTCAACTTGTTTGACAGCGCTTCAAGGCGCGGCGCCTCGCTTTCGAAACCTTCGCGAATGGTCACCGACTCGGTCGCGCTGCCGCCTGGCACAGTAGCGGCGAGATCGCCTTGCTTGTCGAGCATGAAAAAGGACGGCGTCAGGTCGACGCCGCTGATCGCGTAGATATCGACGGGGATTGTATTCTTCCCGGCCTTGAGCTGGTCCGAGCCGATCCGCTTCAGGCGCATCGTTCCGCCGGGCAGCACGGCGAGCTCATCGCGCTTCGTTTTCAGGAACACCTTCGCGTAGACGCCATTGCTCCACGGGCTCGTATCGTTTGCGATATAGACGCCAGGTTTAACCGCCTCGACATCACCGCTATCGGCCTGGCTACGCCATTTCGCGCGGCCGTCTTTCCAAACGTATTCCTCGTCGACAGCGCCGCCGAACGTCGATTCTCCCTGAACAGACCATTCCAGAAGATCGCCATTCTTGTTCGTAACAATACGCTCGGTCCATTTCGGACCGCGTCCGTTATTACGGACGATATAGTCAAGCTCTGTGACGCCGCCTTTGATCTCCGCCTTCAGCGACCCGACCTTTTCACCATTGCTTATGACAGAGAATGTCTTCGTCTTCGTCTCCGCGCTCGCCTGCCCGACAAGCACTGCGACCGATAGCAAAGAAACGCAAAGCGCTTTGGTGCAGGCTTTCACTATAACGTTCATGACGTTCCCTTCAATTTCAGCGCTGCGATCTGACAGATCGCGACTCCGATTTCGCCGTCTGGCAATGGGGCCGCGCCCAGCCTACGGCATTTCGCAATTCAAGAATGTACGAAGGTCTGCTTTGACGAACGGACGCGCCTCAGGGTCGGCAGCTGTTGCGTGCCCGGCTTCATATTCCCGAATCTCGAACCGATCTTCGGGGAAGCCTAGTTGAGATTGTAGGTAGCGGTGTGTACCTACGCTTGAGAGACCGTCATAGATTCCCGAGACGATCATCGCCCGGAAATCAGGATCGGCGAACGCCGCTTTCAGTTGCTCCGGCCAGTCATAATCAACAAAAGGCGTACGCTTGCCCCAGTCCGGGCTGCAAAGCCCCGCGCCTGCGACATAGTCACTGCAGCCCTGCCCCCATTCCCACGAGCTGAAAGAGTCTGGCGCGAAGATGCGGTACTCGACGCCATCGAGTTTTACGCCAAGTTCGTCTTGCATGTAGCTGCTCAGAACCGCTTGCTCGAACCGATAAGCATCCGTTGGGTCGCCCCCGTGCTCCTTCTTCGATGTCGCCTCTTCCACGACACGCGTATCGTTCGCGTTAAGCGCTTTTCCGGGAATTAGCGTGCGATTGAAGATGTGCTTCGCGATGGCGAGATCGTGTTCAAGAAAATAAGACTGCGGAATGCTCGTATACCGCTCAAGCTCGCCGGCGACTTTCTTGCGCTTGCTCTCTGAAAGCGACCATCCCATGGCGAGCGCCGGCAGATACTCCTCCATCGAAAAGCGGTACGCCTCATCGAGATAAGCCTTAAGCGACATCCCGCGCATATCCGCCTTGCCGTGATAGGCGGCGGTCATCGCCAGCACAGGCAAACTGACTGCCGTGCTGACAATATTGTGCGCTCTGCGCGATGTTTCCATCAGGAAGATCGAGTCGCCGAAAATGATCTGGCCGTCGAGCTTAACGCCTTCCCGGCGCAGCTGCGAGCCGGCGACAACCTGCCGGATCGACCCGTAACTCTCACCGAGAATGTATAGCGGCGAGTCTTCCCGGCCATGCGCCTTGCGCCATTGGCGGATGAGCTGAACGACGGAGTCCGGATCGCCGGTCGTCGAATAGAAATAGGCTCGGCTCTCTTCTTTCAGCAGCCGGCTGAACCCTGTCTCAGCCGGGTCGAAGAACACGAGATCCGCAATGTCGAGAAGACTGTCCGGATTATCCGCGAACTCGATTTTTTCAGCGCTGTTCGCCTTAAAGCGCTCGCGCGAGTCTTCCGTCGGCTGCCTCGGCCCCAACTCCGTGTGAAGGCCAAGGGCTGCCGCGCTTGGACCACCATTGAAGAGAAAAACAACTGGCCGCTTCTTCGTGTCTTTTACGTCGGAACGAACATAGGACGTCGCAAAAAGGCTCAGCGCCTCATCGCCATCCGCATCTTTCACTTTATATTCTTCGACGGCGGCGACATATGAGACAGGCTCGCCTTCGATCGTGGCGGTGTGCTCACTGACGAAGTTGCGCCCGCTCGCCGCTGCAGCGGGGGCAGACAATGACGTCGCGACAACTCCCAAAAATGCTGACGCGAGTAGCCCGCGGAAACGCATAATCCATACTCCGCCAAATCGAATTTCAACAATCCAGAGAGGGCGTATAGGCCCAAAGAAAACAATGGGCTGGCGCCAGAGCGGCGCCAGCCCATTGAGTTTGGTCTACTAGAAGTCTCTTGAGAGAGTGAACCCGATGAGGCGGGGTTGCGTGAAAACGACCGTCGGAACGTTTGTGCCGTTTCTGTTGTTAGCGGCGACGACACCTTCTTCGTTCGTCAGGTTACGAACGTAAAAGTTGAGAGTCCAAACCTCCTGGAATTCAAGTCCCGCCTGCAGGTCGAGTAGATTGTAGGACGGAAGCGTGAAACGTGGCCGCGTTGCGGCCGGAGCATTGGTCTTGAACGCGCTCTGGCGGTCGCCAACGTAAGTGTAAGACAGGCCGAAGTACCCGGAGAGGTCCGACGACAATTCGAAGGATTTGCGAGCCGACACAGTTCCCGCCCACTTTGCGGAGAACGGAAGCTGATCGCCTTTAAACCCTTCAAGCGTATCGACGCCGACAAATGTCGGAAGGTCTTCGGTCAGCTCTGCATCTGTATACGCGATGTTGCCAGAGATATCGAAGGTCTCAAACGGCGTCCAAACCGCTGCAACTTCAACACCCCGGCTACGCGCTTTGCCGCCATTCGTGAGATAGGTGAACTGATTGACCGAGTTCGTGTTCTGCAGCTGGATGTCTTTCCAGTCGATCTGGAAGACCGACATGTCGACAGTAAGCTGATCGGGAACGATCTCGCCCTTGAGACCGACTTCATAGTTGATGACAGAGTCAGATCCAAAGGAAGTCTCCGGCGCAACGGAAGTGTTCGGCCCGCCCGGACGGTAGCCGCTTGCAATACGCGCATAACCCATGATGTCCGGCGTGAAGTGATAGCTCGGAGAGACAAGCCAGGTGAAGGCGTCGTCTTTCGACGGCGTCGTCACCGATGAGCTTGGCCCGAATGCGGCTTCCGCAGGACCATCGATGATGGTCTGTTCATCGGAGCTTTGTTTATTCTTCGCGAAACGCCCGCCAACCTGAATGTCAAACTTGTCCGTCACGTGATAAGTGGCGGAAGCAAAGCCGGCATATTCCTTGTAGGATTGCGGGCCGGCGCCGATGTAAGGCGTCGCGAACAGGCTGCCTCCTGCATCGAACATGAAGAGCGTTTGTTCGAGCGTTGCATCTTCATCCATGTAGAAGAAGCCGACAAGCCAGTCGAATCTCTCACTTTGTGATCCAAGGCGAATTTCCTGCGTCAGCTTCTCTGACGAACCGCCATTCGCGATCGTGACCGCAAAGCCCGGAGGAGCAGAATAGAGCCCGCCGAGGAGACCGCCGAAGACGGCCGTGACGTCATTTGAAAGCAGGTTGTCGACTTTGCCCCAGGAAGTGATCGACGTCAGCTGCGCCCAGTCGAGATCCCAGTCGATCCGTCCCGAATAGAGCGCAAAAGTCTGATCGCCAAAGGAAGGCAGCGTGCTGAGCGTCGTCAGGTCGTCGTAGAACGGATCAAACGTCGTCACCGTGGTCGGATCGACCGAACATTGCGGGCAGACGCGGATGGCGCCGCTCGAGAAGCTGAGGTCGCTATATTCGGTATTTACCTCTTGGCGCAGGGCCGAAAGCGTGACTTTCAGATTTTCCGAAAGATTCATGCGCAGCGCAACGCGGCCGCCCCATGATTCTCTTTCGTTCACGTCTTCTTCTTCGAAGCCGGCGCGAACGTTGTCGAGATAGGCCGGATCGGTCCGGTAGAACCCGCTGACGGAAATCGCCGCGAGATCTTCCGCGATCGGGACGTTGACAGAACCACGAGCAGAATAGCCCATTTCACCGTCTTTGACGGTATTGGCGCCGACTTCCATACGACCGTAGAAGTCCGTCGTGCTCGGCTCGCGCGTCACATATTTGATGAGCCCGCCGAGGCTCGATGCGCCGTAGAGCGTGCCTTGCGGGCCGCGCAGCACTTCGATGCGATCGACCGTGCCTGGGTCGAAATCCGGAATGACCGGCTGCGAAGCGTTGGTGACGCCGCCGAAAGGAATGTCGTCGATCAGAATGGCGAGGGTCGGGTTGGTCTGCCCGCCCGTCGTAATGCCGCGCAGCGACAGGTCTGCAGCGCGCGGACCGCCATATTGGAAACCTGGAATGCGATTATAGACGTCCTTTAATTGGACAAGGTTCTTCTGCGCCAGATCTTCAGCTGACACTGCTGTCACCGGCACCGGAACATCCAGCAAGCGCTCCTCGCGCTTCTGTGCGGTGACGACGATCGTGTCAGATGACTGGGCGTAGGCCGCCGGCGCGCCGGCGATGATCGATGTGCCTAGAATGATTGCCTTATAGCTCTTCATGGACCCCTCCTTGGTCGCCCCCTCTAGGTTTTCCCGAAAAACCGGCTAGTTTCCGAGACTTGGGGGAGCAAACTGGCTCCGCCCACCAGAGAGAGCGTTTCTACACTTTGTGAAACTTAGCGACGCTTTGTATAATATGTCAAGAATGTAAAAGGGGGTCGACATGTCCGAAGCCAAGGCGAAATTACCCAAACTGACCAAGGCGGGCGTCAGCCAGCCCTCCGATGGACGGCCAGATGAGCACAAATTGCTTGTCGATATGCTCGCCGGAATCGCAGAGGCGCTTCAGGAGACCGTCAGCGCCCATACTGAAATCGTAATCCACGATCTCCATTGCCCGGAGAAGTCGATCGTCAAGATCATCAACGGGCACGTCAGCGGACGAAAAGAAGGGCAATCCATCCTGTCCGTCATGTCCGACGACAAGGGCCTTTGGAAGCTCGTCTCCAGCGAAGTGCCTTCAGATCCCTATGGCGTCACCGCCATCAAAAACTATCAGTGTACGACGCGAGATGGACGCCTCCTCTACTCTTCTTCCGTCATCATCAACGACCTGCAGGGCGCGCCGGCGACCGCCTTCTGCGTCAATTCGGACCGTGAAGGCCTGCTGAAGACGCTACGCGATTTCGAAAGAACGCTCCTCCCCCTCTCGAAACCGAAAGAAGACTTGCACGAGAAACAAGTCTCCGGCGGCGAAGACAGCGAGCTTACAATGGAGGAGTTGATCAACGAAATTATCGACACCTCGCTCGCAGAATATGGCTCGGCGCCAGAGCGCATGACGAAGAACGAGAAACTCTCTGCAGTTGCTAAAATGAAAAGTCGCGGCCTCTTTCTCATTCGCGGTTCAGTGGAACTCGTAGCCAGCAGGCTCGGAGCTACGCGCCATACGATCTACAATTATCTCGATGAAGCGGATGGAGATGGCAAATAGAGCAGTCTCTGAAGTGACATTGTGAAAGTGATCAGAAGATTGTGTTAGTTTTCCGGCGGATTTCCAGAAGGAGCGAGCCGTCGCCCAATGCCAATCCGGATTCCATGTAACAGAATTGGGTAATGACTGCGCCCCTCGCCGTAGCCAAACATCATTCTCCTAAGCGCGACTACCTTCACCTAACCGGCCCTCCGGCTAGACGACTCGTCGGCGTTGGTGCGCTTGCTACATAAGGCCGAAAATTTAAACGCCCTACAGGGAATAATTTGCGCAGATCAGGGAAGATTTCCGATAGATCTGGAATTGCGCGCTCGCGGGGACAGTTTCGAGTTCTATTTGTTCACTTGGGCGACTTTCAATGAGAAATATGATCGAATCGGCTCGTTAACTTCGTCAGCACACGAAGGGTACCGGAAGCAGGACCCCAATATTCAGCAGCTCAATTGCGGAGCACTATCATCGCCCGCAGACTGATGTCCGGCCATATCGACGGGATCAGATCATCGTTATTTGCGGAGTGTTGAAAGACCGCGCATTTAATCGGTCTTATCTAGGGTCGCGACAGCACAGCCGACGTCTTCGACAATGCGCGTGGCGCGCTCGATGAGCTGACCGTTGGCCGCAAAAACCCCGTGATCGAGATAGAGATTGTCCTCAAGACCGCCCCGAACATGCCTACCCATCAGCACCGATAGGACTGCCGTCGAGAACCCCTCGTGCGCGATGCCCATCGCACTCAGGCGTTATTGAATGAAACAAGTGAATTACGTGCAGAATATAGGGCGAAGCATGGTTTGGAGACATTCATCGTCCGTTTGCGGACCCTACGTTTATTTCCCTGCTCGTTCCAAGCATCGCAGCGCGGTAACTGTCTGCAAAAGAAATCAATCTGACCGCCGTCATAGATCTGTTCCAAAATTTTCGACATGTTCGATGAAACTCGCCGCCCGCGCCCGTAAAGCAAGCTGATCGTCTGGAGTCATTTTCTCCCACGCTCGAACGATCTGGGCCATTCTTGGGTTACGTCTCAATTCAGAACGGCACCTTGCGATAAAGTCCCAGTAAAGCGCATTGAATGGGCAAGCCCACTCCCCTGTCTTTGCCTTAACGTCGTAACGGCAGCGTTTGCAATAATCGCTCATGCGATTGATATACGCGCCGCTTGCAGCATAGGGCTTCGATGCCAATAAGCCGCCATCAGCATATTGGCTCATGCCTATCGTATTCGGCGCCTCCACCCACTCAAAGGCGTCCGCATAAACGGCTAAATACCATTCATGCACCTCATGGGGAGCGATGCCCATAAGCAAGGCGAAGTTGCCTGTCACCATCAGGCGCTGAATATGATGGGCGTACGCTTCCTCCTTCGTCTGACGGATCGCAGCGGCCATGCAGGCCATGTCTGTTTCGCCCGTCCAGTACATTTCGGGCAGCCGTCTCGTCGCGTTGAGCGCATTACTCTCGATATATTCAGGTCCCTTTAGCCAATATATTCCGCGAACATATTCGCGCCAGCCGATTATCTGCCGAATGAAACCCTCCACTGAGTTCAGCGGTGCGCGGCCCGCGGCATATTCAGCTTGCGCGCGTCTGCAAAGGTCCAGCGGGTCCAGGAGGCCGACATTCAGCAACGGCGAAAGCACGCTGTGAAACAGGAATTTCTCACCTTCAATCATCGCGTCCTGATAGTCCCCAAACCCTGGCAGGGAATGGCGTAGAAAAGCCTCCGCTGCTCGCTCCGCATCGGACCGAGTGACCGGAAACCAAAATGGTTTGAGCTCTCCGAAATGAGTGTCAAACGTTGCATCGACCATTTTCAGGACTTCGGCCGTTTCCTCGGATGGCTCGAATTGAAGCGGCTGCGGCAGGAGCAAGTCTTTACGAATGCGCTTCCTATTATCGCTATCAAAGTTCCATCTGCCGCCGATGGGCTCATCGCCGTCCATCAAGAGCCGGGTCTTCCGCCGCATTTCTCTATAGAAGTGCTCCATACGGAGATGCTTGCGCGTCTCCGCCCACTGATCGAATTCTACCTTCGAGCAAATGAAACGGTCATCTTCGCAGACTTCAAATTCGACGTCAGTGCGATCTCTCAACGTTTCAAACATCGCAACGACGCGGCGTTCGCCCGGCTCGACATAGACAACCTTTCGGAAACCGTGCCGCTCAATGCTTCGCGAGATCTCTCCTAGGAATGACCCGGTATTCGCCGGATCCGAAAGTCTCACATAGTCGACTATCCACCCCGCGCCGCGAAGCTCTGACGCAAAAGCTCGCATTGCGCTAAAAATAAACGCCAGTTTTTTCTTATGGTGGGGCACATAGGTCGCCTCTTCGGCAACCTCCATCATCAACACTACGTCCCGCGCCCTATCAGCGTTCCTTAGGGCGGCAAGCGACGGGGTCAACTGATCCCCCAACACCACACGTAGAACAGGGCGCGACATTTAAAAATCTTCTCCTCAATCCGACAAAGCGTCGGCCGTGAGGCGAGCAAGAAGATGAAACAGATCGCCCGCGTAACTCAACTTCATCCGAGCCGGCCGGCCCAGGCAGGGCGCAGTTCGAGCGGGCTCTCCCTTCCTTGGCGTCCTTCGATCACGGTTCTCTTTGGCCTTCTGGCAGCGCAGCCAGGAGCGCACTCAAAGACTTCGTGATCGACGCGAAGGGAGAGCCCAACGTCGTCAAGGCTCAAACCTAAAAGGACCAGCGAAGCCCCGCCTCAACCAACGAGGCCTTGTTTTCGATATCAAGGTTCGCTGAGAAG
This sequence comes from Caulobacterales bacterium, assembly GCA_020638525.1. Taxonomy (GTDB): domain Bacteria; phylum Pseudomonadota; class Alphaproteobacteria; order Caulobacterales; family Parvularculaceae; genus Amphiplicatus. The sequence continues at coordinate 11,455 of JACKIL010000015.1, forward strand.
AGATCCGCCGAAACGCTCGTATCGCTCGTCGCGCGATAGCGATAACCTGCATAAAGTTCGGTGCTCTCGGTCATCCGCCAGGACGCGCCCGCCATGACCTGCCAGGCGAATTCTGTCGCGTTGTCGTCGATGATCGTCACGCCAGACGGTGCAAAATTGACATCGACAAAGCCAACGCCGGCGCCTGCGCCAATATAGGGCGTGACTGACGAGCTGTTACGAAAATCGTAGATAGCATTCGCCATCACGAAGATCGTCCGAACATTACCCTCACCGGCAGAAACCACATCGGCGACGCTCGCGCCGATATTCGATGAGCCAGTAATAAGAACGCCTGCATCTTCGTCCGCTAGCGGGATGCCGCCGGCCACGACATCGTAATGCGTTTCGACGCCATTTCTTTGCCAAGCGACCTCGAGCTCGCCTCTTATTGCGCCGTATCGGCGTCCGATCGCAGCGCCAATAGAATATCCCGTATCAAAATCGGTAGTCCAGCCGACAGGCGTCCCGTCCGGAAGAACAACGCCCGACGGAATCGTCGTTCCCTCTCCTGTCGTGAACGCGCCGTTAAACGCGCCTTCATTTTCACTGTCCATCAGCAAGGAAACGCCGCCAGACAGAGTAACATAATTCTTGCTGGGCTCTTGGGCGAGCGCGGCGCCGGCGACGCTAATGGCGAACGCAGCGCCTGAAATTGCGAACTTTCGAAAGTGCATGAAGATCTCCTGTGATTTGATGGTTTGACGTGAATGGGCCGCGCCGAATTGCGCGATGAGGCGAGACGATTGGACTGCGCTGCCCGGAACCAGAGCGGGCAATGGCTTCCAGCCATACCTATCGCATTTCATCACCACCCGACTGCTCCCCGTGGCGTAGATCGGATTGTCGTTGCGCCGAATGTTTCTGATACGAGCGCGGGCCGCTTTCAGATTGCAGGCAGCCGTTCAAAGACGCGTGAGCGCCGCTTAGTGCTGGAGAAATCCGCAAAGCCGCTCCGGACACATCCGAAAGCCGCCTTGCCGCGTAAAAATGAAATGGAATCCCCTAACGCCATTATCATCACTGGCGCATCGAGCGGCATAGGCGCAGCTCTCGCGCGAAGATATATCGAAGATGGCGCGACTGTCGGAGTATGCGGACGGAACAGGGATCGCGTCTTATCGGTTTGCGGCGCCGCTCCTCGCGCGATTCCCCTCGTCTTCGACGTGACAGATCCCGCGGCTTGCGAAACCGCCGTCAAGAACTTCGAGGAGGAAGCCGGCGCTCTGGATCTGGCCATTCTCAATGCGGGATATCACCTGGCGACCGATGCAGCGGCGTTTGATCTCGAAACCTGCAAACGCATCATGGAGATCAATTATTTCGGTGCACTCAACTGCTTGGCGCCCACGATCGAGGCGATGAAGACGCGAAGGCGTGGCATAATCGCTATGATGGGCTCCGCCGCGGCCACAATTGGATTGCCGAACGCCGGCGCCTATTGCTCTTCAAAATCCGCAGTTGCGCGGATAACCGAGACTTTGAGAGTAGAGCTGAGGGCGTTCAACATTGACGTGCGTCTAATCACGCCGGGTTTTGTGGACACGCCCTTGACTGCGCGGAACGAATTCCCGATGCCGTTCCTGATGCCTGTCGAAGAGGCGGCGGCGTTGATCGAACGCGGCCTCTCGAGCAAGAGCTACGAAATCTCTTTCCCTCGCCGGCTAATATGGGGGTTGCGACTCGCTTCCCTTCTTCCGCGGGCCCTCTATTTTAAGTTGGCGGAGCGCCTGCTGCCTTCAGAGCGTCGGACTGACTAGGCGCAACGCGCGCACCTGTCGCCTCGATCTTCATGACAGAAGCACCCAAGAATTTCACTTCTCCTGCATTTCTTACGACGCCATTCGGCGAAATCTCGAATGTGTCTTCGTAGCGAAACTTAACCCCGGCGATTTTCAATCGGTAAACGAGTTCGAGCTTGGTAGCGGTCAACCGGCCCGGCTCAAGCAATTCGACGCCGTCGGCGCTTAGCCAAATAGCGCCTTCCTTAACGCCGAGTCGCCAACGGCGCTGTTCCGTAACGCCGTCATCAAACTCAAGGCGCTCACGAAAGTGCAAGACGCCGTCACTTAAGTCACCTTCAGAGTGGATTTTGAAACGCCGGTCAATCAAGCCAAAAGCGCCGCGAACCCGCCCTTCCCAACGCATGCGCCCGCCCAGGAAGGTTTCTACGCTGCGCAGCAAATCGAGGCGCTCCCCGTCAACCGTACTCTCAACAGCGATCGGGGTCGCTCCATCCATCATTCGGCCTTCCGCGACGCAAATTTTCGACTAGAGAATCGGCGCGATCGGGGATTGGCGTGGAATGTCGCGCCCTTGAAGAAGAGGAGCAGCGCTTCCCAATGGATCGCCGCGACGACTCCAAGCGTCATCAACGGGAACTCCAACAAAACCTTCAGGCTCGTAAGCAAATTCAATGGCGCTTTGTCTCCAGCCATATATGCGGCCAATTCCCGTACTCCGTCGTCGCGCCGATAGTCTATTCCAATTGACACGCGCTCCTTCGGCGGCCTGATTTTGAAAAAATATCGGCCAGCCATCTCTAAAAACGGTGACACGTAGAACTCTTTGTCGCAGCTCTGTCGAACGGAACAGTCTTCCCTGTTGGCTCGCAGCAGATAGAAGTGACGCTCGCCGAAGGTATTGTTTACTTCGCAAAGGATGTGATGAAGGGCGCCCTGCCGGTCATGAATGAAATAGAATGATGCGGGATTAAAAACGAATCCGAAGACGCGAGGAAGCGTCAACAAGGTGATGGTGGCGCCCTCTTCGAGCACTCCATTCGACAGAAGATGTCTTCTCACCCATTGAGCGAGATCGTCAGTTTCGCCATCGCCATGATCGCGCGCCAGAATCGAAAGGGGCCTCGGACGATTAAATCCAAAAAGCCGCGTCGGTGAGCGCCCTTCATTCAGCACATCAAGATCGACCAATACATAGGCGACGCGGTATGTCAGGCGATGCAAAACCTGCCCGAACCGCTCGTGCGTCACGGCGCATCTGTAAAAGCTCGCTGCGCTCACGCCGCCTCCTTAAACGGAGTTTTTGGTAGCGCCGGGCGAGCGAGACGCTCCTGCGACTGATCAAACGACCACGGCCTGCGCCAAGCGGACATGAGTTCAGCGACGGCGAGCCCTGCCTGAAGCCCGTCTTCATGAAATCCATACCCAAGATAAGCGCCTGCGTACCAGATTCCGTTCCTTCCCTGAATCTGCCAGATATCGCGCTGGGCTTTGAAAGTCGCCGCATCAAACACAGGATGCTGATATTCCGAGACTGCGAGAATTGAATTTTCCTCAGGAAGCGTAGCGGGATTGAGCGTCACAAAATAATCGGTAGATGTGTTCAGAACCTGCAGAGTGTTCATCCAGTATGTAACTGAGAGATCTCTTTCGCCGGGCTGTTCGCTCAGATAATTCCAGCTCGCCCAGGCTCGCTTCCTTCGCGGCATCAGGCGCTCATCCCTATGAAGAATTGCGAGATTTCGCTGAGTCTTGAAGCAAGAGAGAATGCGCTCTTCCAACAAATCCTTGTCTGTCAGTAATGCGCGAGCCTGCGGGCCGTGGCAGGCCAGGATAACCTCGTCAAAAGCGCGTACATCTCCAGTCGAAAGCCGCAATTGAACGCCTGCATCCGATCGGCGCACGCCTTCCACTTCGACGCCAACTTCAATACGGTCCCGAAAGCTCTCCGTCAGAGCTGAAACATATGTCTTGCTGCCGCCTTTTACGGAGCGCCAGCTCACAGGCGCGCCCAGCTCAGCAAGCCCATGATTGATAAAGAAGCGTGCAAGGCCCTTAGCGGGAAATTCGAGCATAGCTTTGGCTGGGCAGGACCAGATAGCCGCAGCCATCGGCAACAGGTGGTCTTCAACAAAGGTCTTTCCGTAACGCTTCATCCGCAGGAAGTCGCCAAGGGAGAGGTCATCCTCGGCTGACGCCATGCGCGAGGCGTCAGCGTAGAATCTCAGAATATCGGCGATCATCGAGAAGAAGCGTGGCCGCGTCAGGTTTCGAAGGTCCGCAAAGAGGCCAGACACGCCCTGACTCGAATATTCGAGGTCGCGGTCTCTGGCGGATACGGAAAAATGCATTTCCGTCTGATGCGTCTCCACGCCAAGAAAGCGAAACAGGGCTGTCAGGTTCGGATAGTTCTTTTCATTGTAAACGATAAATCCTGTGTCTATCGAAATTGGCCCCTCGGGCGCTTCCACGCTGACCGTATTGGCATGGCCACCGACGCGGCTCACCTTTTCGAACAGGGTTACCTCGGCGACATCCTTGAGGGCCCACGCCGCGCTCAACCCAGAAACGCCGGCTCCGACTATCGCTATTTTCCGGACGCCGCTGGCGCGCGGCGTTCCACCGTCACTTTCGGGGTAGGCGAAGATTGTGTTTTGCATGCGGGAGCCTCGAACTTCCCTCTTTTACGTTCGGCAGATAGAATTGGATGAGATCATCCAAACCACTCGGTCGTACGTATAGAAGCCGAGGAGGAGGAAATGCGTGCAGAAATGCTCAGGCCCGCTCGCAGAGCTGAGCCGGCGAGACGATCGACATTGGGGCTTGCAGAAGTGAGCGCGCTTCCCGGTCGCACCGAGAAGGACGCCGAGCTCATGTGGCGGGTGAAAGCTGAGCGCGATCGAAGCGCGTTCTCAGAGCTGGCAGAGCATTACGCCCCGCGTTTGGTCGCCTGGCTCATCAACCGCGGCGAAAGCCGGCCGACTGCAGAGGATATCGTACAGGATGTCCTCGTCGCCGTCTGGCGCAAAGCGAGCCTCTTCGATGAGAATAAAGCCAGCTTCTCGGCCTGGGTCTTCCGCGCTACCCGCAACAAATGGATCGATCATCAACGCAGGCACGGACGAGTGCTCCCCGTTGAACCGGATCTGATGAACGCGCTTGCGGATGCGCCTCAAGATAGTGCTGAAAAAGGCGTCGAGCGCGCACAGGCCATCGACGCCCTCAGGCAAGAACTAGCGTTACTGCCGCCGGAACAAAAGCAAATGCTGTTTCTCGCGTTTTTTGAAGGGTTGTCTCATTCTCAAATCGCCGCGCGCACCGGCGTCGCCCTCGGAACGGTTAAATCGAGAATCAGGGCGCCATTGATGAACCTCCGCGTAAAGCTCGGAAAATTTGAAGGAGCGGGTCAATGAACTCCCCTGCTCATAACGTAGAACATACAGTGGACGAAGAATGGTTGGCTTCCTATGTCGCCGGGAGCCTTTCTGACGCGAAAAGCCTCGTCGTCGCGTGCCAGGCGTCGATGAGACCTGATCTCGCCAGGCATATCGCCGAGCTTGAGCATGTTGGCGGCGCGCTGATGGAGAGTTCTTCCGGCGCCGAAGTTTCAGTTGAGTTTTTCGACAAACTCGTGGGCGCGCTGGAAGATAACTCCGAGCGCGATGACGTTTTGCAGCTTTCTGAGGCGGACAAATCGGAGGGCGAAGTTTGGGAGCCCCTTCCCTTGCGGCGTTATCTCGAAACAGCAGGCGCGGAAATAGACTGGCGTTTCGCCGGTCCTGGCGTTGAGCGCGCTCCGCTTGCGCAAACCGAAGACGGTGAGCGGCTCTACCTTCTGAAAGCCAGAGCCGGCTTTTCAATGCCGATCCATTCTCATCACGGAGAAGAGTGGACGCTGATTTTGAAGGGTTCCTATCATGTCAATGACGAACGCTTCATTGTTGGCGATCTGCACCGGGAGGACGAAACCTGCACGCATCAGCCAATCGTTGATGATGGTGAAGAGTGTATTTGCCTCGTCGCCATAGAAGGCAAGCTCAAGTTCAAACAGACCTTGCTGAAAGCGTTACAGCCCCTGTTGGGTGTCTGACTTATGGCGTGGGAAAATCCGGAACCGGCGGCTGTTCGGTGAAGTAAAGCTTGTCCGTGTCGTACCCCTGGCTTTCCAAGCGTGAGATTGCATCCTGAAGTACGCCCTTCTCCAGCGTCGGCGTCCGTGACAGGATCCATAAATAGCGTCCCGACGGTTCTCCGACGAGCGAAAGAGAATAATCCGGCGCAAGCCACAAGATCCAGTAATCGCCCCAGAAGGGGCCGAAGAAACTGACTTCCAATTTGGCGTTTGTCAGTTTGTCAGCGATGCGAGCGCGGCCTTCAGCGCTCTTGACCTCTCCTCCCGGCCCGCCCTTTCGGCAAGTATTCACCACCTTGATGAGGCCGTCGTCGCGCAGCGAATAGTCTGCTGTAACGCCCTCACAATTCTTTTCGAACTGATTGGGTAGCCGCGCGATCTCGTACCATCGCCCGAGATAACGGTCGATTTCGACATTGGAAACGACAGTAAGCGGAGCATCAGACACGCGATTGATGGCGGGTCCAAAACAACTCCCGAGAAGAAGTGCGGAGGTCGCTACGAACAAGCTTCTTTTCACCATGTTTTCTCCAAAAAACCGGAATCCGCAACTCTTGGCGTTGCATGGCGATCCCATGATCGCGCAAGACTTTCTCTATTAGGTCTTACGCACGAGCTGAAAAACTGGATCGGTTGCTTTTTTGATATTTTTTGGCGTCGCCCCGCGGTCGCGAGAGGGACCAGAAGGCTCCAGATTGCCGCGCGCAAGTTCTTTCGACATCCCAGTCCAAAAATTTTTAAGTCCGCCAGTGACCGGCATCTTGACCCCATTTCGGGGGGACCTATCTCCCACGAGGATCGGGCGGCAGGGGGGCTTTTCCTGCGCTTAAACACAGGGAAAAGAACCCATGGCCGGACTACCGTCCGACTACCGATTAAGTTTAGCCAAGATAATCCAGATCGTAAGCCTCATAATTGGCGGCGAGAGGGATTACTACATCCTTGCGTTGATCTATGGCTTGGGCGTCAGCCTTTTGTCGCTGGCTCTGCCCATATCCGTTCAAATGCTCATCAACACCGTTGCAAGCACCGGTCTGATATTGCCGCTGACGGTGCTGTCCTTGACCTTGTTCGGTCTCCTGCTGTTCTCAGGCCTTTTAAGCGCCATGCGAATTCACCTCATGGAGATATTCGCCCGGCGCTTCTACGCGCGGATGACCTCAGAAATCGCACTAAGATCAATCTATGCGGCAAATCCCTTTTTCCATGATCTCGGCAAGGGAGCGCTCTTCAATCGCTATTTCGATATCGTCACGGTTCAGAAAGCTGTCCCCTATCTATTGATTGGAGGCTTTACAGTTCTTCTGCAGACCGTGACGGGCTTTGCGCTCGTCTCTCTTTATCACCCCTTCTTCCTTGCATTCGTTATCGCTTTCATACTTCTGGTATGGGCCATCTTTGCTAGTTGGACGCCGTCCGCGGCGCGTTCCTCAATCGCCCTCTCGCATTCCAAGCATGCAGCGGCGGCATGGCTTCAAAGCATTGCGGGATCCAACGGCTTTTTCAAATCAGACCGGCATATCGCCTATGCGCTCGATAAGACCGACGACGCCGCCGCCGGATATGTCCTTGCCCACAAGAAACACTTCAGGCTTCAATTCACTCAGACAGTCCTGTTTCTCATTCTGTATGCGGCTGCAAGCGCTGCACTCCTCGGGCTTGGGGGTTGGCTTGTCATTCAAGGCCAGTTGACCCTTGGCCAGCTCGTGGCGGCTGAACTCATACTCTCCGCCGCCTTCGCAGGCGTCGCTCAGCTTGGTTCTTACCTTGCGTCCTTTTATGACCTGTGCGCCGCCGCTGAGGAGCTTTCTCTCTTTTTCGAGATTGAACAGGAGGAACCTTCCGGCGCCGTCGCGCCCGAAAGCCATGATGCGACGTTGTCGTTCCGCTCTGTGAAAGGAGACGCGCGGGGAACGCCTGCGACCTTCAATCTCGTAATTCCGGGCGGCACGAAGCTCATGGCGGCGGCGCCAACTCATGGCGTGCAACGGCTCTTTTCAAATCTCTTGAAACGCCATGTAGAGCCCCTTGGCGGAATCCTCTCGCTCGGAGGCGTGGATATTCTGTCGATGGAAGTTCATGCATTGCGGCGGCGCATCGTCGTTATCGATCGTCCCACCGTCATCGAGATGACAATCCGCGACTACCTCGCTTTATCCAGCGAAAGTCAGCAGCCAGATGAAATTTCCGAGGTAGTGCGAGTTGTCGGCCTTGAGCCGGCGATCGCTAGCCTAGAAATGGGATTCGATACGAAGCTTGCTGTAACGGGATGGCCGCTATCCATCACGGAGACGATGCAGCTCAAGCTTGCAGCTGCGATTCTAGCGCGCCCTCGCGTTTTGATCCTTAATCAGCTGCTGGATGTCATCCCCGCGTCTCAGATGAAAGCAATAATCCGCTATCTCCGAGACCGCGCGCCCGAAATGACGCTCATTGTCTTCTCAAATCGCGACACTGGGCTGGAGCTCGACGGATTCCTCCACCTTGATTTTCAGCATCAGGAACACTTTCAGAATTTCGAGAAATTCACAGAAGCAACCGGCGTAACGCATCAGCTCAATCACGCACCTGCGCCCCTTCTTGAGGGAGCGTAATTGGAATGCCATTCCGCAAACGCTATATTCAGCATTTCCGCACACTCGCGTCTATTCATCCGCCCAGAATAATGCGCGCTGTCGCCGCGATCCTGATCGGCGGCCTTGTGAGCGCTGCACTCTTCCTGGTGTTTGCGCCCTGGGTGCAAACAGCTGCTGGGTCGGGCATGGTGACGACCCTCAATCCGAATGACAGATTGCAGGACTTGAACGCGCTTGTCGCAGGCAGGATAGAAGAATGGTATGTGCGCGATGGCGCTCGTGTGAAGGCGGGCGATCCGATCGTCAAGATTGTCGATAATGATCCCCTTCTCATTGAGCGGCTCAATGCCGAGCGCGCGCAGTTAATCGCAAAAGTTGATGCTGCTGAAGCCGCGTTGCGCACTGCGAGCGTCGATCGAGACCGAATGAAGTCACTCTTCGACGATGGTCTTGCTGCACGACGAGATTTTGAGCAAGCGCAGATCCGCGTCGAGGACCTTCGAGCACGGGTGGCTGAAGCGGCGGCGGAGCTATCGCGACTTCAGGTCTCGATTTCACGGCAATCGGCGCAGGCCGTTCGCGCGCCGCGAGAAGGAGTCATCCTTCGCGTGAATGCGGGCGACCAGGCGACGTTCGTTTCGGCAGGGCAAACCATTGCGACCTTCGCGCCAACCGAAGTCGAACGAGCGGTCGAAATCTTTGTCGATGGTCGAGACGTCTCTCTCATCCGGACCGGCGCGCGTGTCCGCCTTCAGTTCGAGGGATGGCCGGCGCTTCAATTCTCTGGCTGGCCTCGCGCCGCCATAGGCACGTTTGGCGGCGTCGTCTCGACCGTTGATCCTTCCGCCGCAGCCAATGGCCGCTTCCGCGTACTTGTCATTGAGGATTTGACCGACCCACATCCCTGGCCAGATGCAAATTTCGTACGGCTTGGTTCCGCCGCCAGAGGCTGGGTGCTCCTTGAAACTGTTCCGGTCGGGTATGAGCTCTGGCGCCAATTGAACAACTTCCCGCCGGAATTTTCCGCTTCGCAGATTTCCTCAACGCAAGGGAATGCCAAATGAAGGGAGTGTCTTTCTTTTTGGGCATGATCTCAGCACTATGGGCGTCGGTCTCACCGTCTTTTGCAGAACAGGAAACGAGTAGGACTAACTGGCGAAATGGCGCGCCGCTTCTTCTCGAAGACGTGCTGTCAGCTTCGGTGATTCATTATCCGAAGATTCTTGAAACGATGGCGAATGAACGCGCGGCCGCCGGCTATGCGCTTCGAGCGGCAGGCGCGTTTGACACGATCTTCACTGCGACTGGCCAGTCGCGCCTGTCTGGCTACTATGACGGTACGACTTTTGACGCCGGCCTCACAAAACGCCTGCGCCCGCTCAATGCAAAAGTGTATAGCGGCTGGAGAGTGTCGCGCGGAGAGTTTCCTCTCTATGAAGACGATAGCTACACGAACCGCCTTGGAGAAGCCAAGATCGGCGTTGCTCTGTCGCTTTTGAGAGATCGGGCCATCGATGCTGATCGCCTCAAGCTTATCGATGCATCCCTCGGTGTGACGGCGGCGGAAATAGACGCCCTTATGGCGCGCATCGCCGTGCAGCACAGCGCGATCTCAGCTTATTGGGGGTGGGTCGCCGCTGGACGGCAACTGGAAATCTATGAGAATCTTCTGAAGATCGCGGAAGCGCGCCAGTCGGGACTTGAAGAGCAGGTTCGCAAAGGTGCGCGCGCGCGCATCTATCTGACCGAAAATGCGCAGAACATCACGCGCAGGCAAATTCTGGCGGCGCAGGCGCAGCGCGCCTTGGAACAGGCGACGAATTCCCTTTCCCTCTATTATAGGGATGAATTTGGAACGCCGATCATTGCGCAGCGCAATAGCCTTCCGAACCAAGCAGAGATCGTGGAGCCAGCGCCGCGCTCAGACATGACGCGCTCGGAAACGTCTCCCATGATCGCAGACCGGCGTCCTGAGGTTTCGGCGATCCTGAACGAGCTGGCACGCGCCCAGGCGGCCCTTAAGACAGCGGAAAATGAACTGCAGCCGCGCCTTGATCTGCAATACGAGATTTCAAATGATTTTGGGGCAATCGCCGAAGGTGGACCCACTCGCGACGGCGTTGATAATGTCGTTGGCATCCGTTTTACAGCGCCATTCGGCCGAACTACGGCGCGCGGCATGCGCGAAAAGGCGCGGGCTGAAATTGACGCGCTGCTTCAGCGAGAACGCCTGACAAGAGAGCAAATCGCCGTAGAGATTGAGAACATTCGGTTAGAGCGCGATGTGGCGCGCCAACTCGCCGCCCTTGCGACCAAAGAAGTCGAGCAGTCGAAAATCCTTGAAGAAGCTGAGCGCAAACGTTTTGCTAGCGGCGCCAGCGACTTTTTCCTGGTCAATCTTCGAGAAGAAACAGCGGCTGACGCAGAGCTAAAGCTGGTCGATGCTGACCTCGCCCGACGGCGGGCGCAAGCCGCTCTTGACGCCGCGACAATGAATCTCGCTGGCTTGGGTCTTACGGAAGCCGATGGTTGAACCTAGAGAATGCGTTCCGACTTAACGTGAAGCTAGAAAGTGATGAGGTACAGAACTGCGACTAACCGGAATTAATTTTGACGCAACCTGTTCAAAATTTACAATCCGTGAGATTCAAAACACCCGCGGCCTCATCCTCATGGCGGGTGCTTTGACGCCCCCCTCGCCAGCAATTTTTTCGCACGTCTTCTCTTCAGCGCCCCCTTTTCAAAATACCCGTGTCGGTCCAGGTCGGCTTATTCAACTTCGCAAAACCCGTTCTTCTCTGGATCAATGTTGGCCTTATGGCCATCTTCCTGTTCCACATCGGACTCGACATGCCGCGCGAGCCTCTTAAGAGAGAACTATTGTCCCTGGGGGAAAACCACCTCGCCATAATTTGAAGAGCAGCCGCTTGAACGCCGCCCTGCAACCTGCCGAGTCTGACAATTGGCTCGGATCACCTCAATGGGTCAGGCCAGAGCGCTTCGATATCCCAATGACTGACAGGCTCTCCGCATTTCCAGTCCTCGACTGGCCTGACTGATCCGGCGCTCGCGACAGATCCATCCGCAATCTTTGCGAAGGCGCACGCAGATTCGCCGCACGGCGTCTTCCGGAACCCCCACGGCGATGGGCTTGTCGTCACACGTTTCCGAACGCTCTCCTGGGGCATGCGGCATCCGGACTTTCAGGCTCAAGACAGATCCTTGCGCAAGACCGGCCCCAGCGCCGACGGCGCCCTGTCGCGCCTCTTCGACAATCACCCCGTCTTCATGAATGAGCCAGTGCACAGGCCGACCCACCAGGCGGCCTTTCGGGCGCTTGCTATCCACAGTCCGGACGCGCTCCTCTCTCATTGCACGCAATTCGCTCACGAGATCCTCGACACGCTGATTGAGAAACAGGAAGTCGACCTCACAAACGACTACGCCTTCGCGCTCTCCTCGCGCACCTGGGCATGGATGCTAGGCGCCCCGCTTCAGGACGCCGGTCAACTCCTCGCATGGGCGAACGCCATCGGCGCGCTGCTCGCATTCTCGCCGGCGCCAGGCTGTCAGGAACGCGCAAGCGAAGCCGCCGCAAATAGCTGGGCCTATATCGAAGGCCTCAACGCGCAGAAAAACGCAGGCGGCGTCTTCGACATCACGTCGGCGGAGCTCAGGAAAATCGATGTCGAAGGCGGGCCAAAGGATGCCGCCGCCCTGCTCGCTTCCCTCGCCTTTGATGCAATCGACGGCGCCGGCGGCATGACCGCCAATTTCATCTACTGCCTGCTGTCCAATCCCGGGCAATTCGACGCGGCTCGAAATACCCCCCTGCTCATTTCGAACGGATGGCAGGAAGCGGCGCGCTTTGCTCCTTCGCTGCTGGGGCTTTTCCGTTGCCCGGCGCAAGATATTCCGTATGAGGATGTCGTCTTTCCAGCGGGCGTCAACATCCTCATGCTCTACGCCGCGGGAAACAGGGATCCGGATTTTACACCCGCCCCAAACGAATTCAACATTCAGCGGCCTGCAAGCTTCCCCCTGAGCTTCGGCGGCGGACCGCGCGCTTGTATCGGACGCAGCCTCGCGAAAATTCAGGGACAGGCCGCAGTTCAGGCGCTTCTTGAACGCACAAAATCCATAGAGTTGCTACCACATCAGCCCGACTGGGGACCCACAGGGTTAATGCGCGCGATCCGCAATATCCCGGTGAAGCTGACTGGCAATTGAATTTGCACGCGAACCTGAGTCGAGAAAATGCGTATCGATGTTCCAACTCTTCGCGTCGATCTGGGGTCTATCGCGCGCAATTATTCGGCGCTTCGATCACGCTGCCCCGGCGAATGCGGCGCGACTGTCAAAGCCAACGCCTATGGCATGGGAGCCACGCACGTCGTGCGAGCGCTTTCGCTCGCCGGATGCCGGCGCTTCTTCGTCGCAACATTGAACGAAGGCGTCGCCCTGCGCCTGAGCCTTTCGGAAGGTGAAATCTTCGTCTTCTCCGGCTTCGAGCAAAAAGACGCCGCAACCTTCCGCGACTCTCGCCTTCATCCAGTGCTTAATTCGCTTGAAGAAATCAACGCTTGGGCGGATACGGGGCCGCCTCCCGGCGCGGCGATCCATGTAGATAGCGGAATGAACCGCTTGGGCCTCGACAGGGGCGAAGCACGCGAACTAATGCAGCGCCCTTCTCTCATCGAAGATGCGGGCGCGAGCATTCTAATGACGCACCTAGCATTCGCGGACATGCCTGGCGATGCGCGAAATCTGGAACAGGTCGCGTATTTTCGAACCATCGCTTCGGCGTTCCCGAGACTGCAAACCAGCATCGGCAACTCCGCCGGAATTTTGAACGGCGCCGAATTCATCGGCGACCTCGGGCGACCGGGGCTCGGACTCTATGGCTGCAACCCGCGCGACTTAGAGAACAACGCTCTCTCGCCATCGATAGAGCTAATCGCCCCGCTATTGCAGACGAGAACTCTTAGCGCAGGCGACAGCGTCGGTTATGGCGGACTCTTCCGCGCCAAGGAAGACATGGTGATTGGCGCCATCGGCATCGGTTACGCAGACGGCCTTCCGCGAAGCCTCAAACAGGGAACGGCGTTCTTTGTCGATGGCCGCCCCTGCAAATTGCTTGGGCGGGTATCGATGGATACGATTTTGATCGACCTTTCGAGTGCGCCCAGCATGAAAATCCCGCGCGGCGCGCCGGTAGAAATACTTGGGACGACGCCGCCGGACGCACTCGCTCAATTGTCTCAGCGCACCGCCTATGAACTCCTCACGGGTATCGGAGATCGCGTTCGCCGGGAGTATGTTTGAAACTCTTAGCGCGCCTGCTTCACGCGACGGAGCGCACCGCAACTCGCGCGCAATAGACTACAATGAAGGACAGACCACCTTCAGCAATCTCGTCCGTTCACGGCCGGCGCCAAGATGAGGGTGAATGGTGGGCGAACCAGTCCCGCTCGAACGTCCCTTTGCGGCCCAACTCCCTGATAACAGCGAATTAACAGGGAAAATTCGCGGATTGGGCCGGGTTTTCACGAAAATCGCGCCAAATACTGGCCGCGTTTCAAGGCGTTAGGAGCCAATTCCCTGCTTGCCCAGAACAGGGAATTTGAAAGCGCGTTGCAGGGAATAATTTGTGCGGAACAGGGAAAATTTCCGACAGATCAGGGAACCGATCATCAGTGAACGGTATGAGGCGCTCTTCAACACAAATTCAGCCCGAAATACGCGCCTCGTTTTCCACATGGCGCGCCCGATCCCGTGTCTCGCATTTGCCTTTTTGCTATAGTGGCGATGGCGAACGATTCGCGCCGGGCGCGCGTCTCGGGTCTAACAAAACAACTAAGACGGAAAGGAGGGAGCCGTGCAACAATAAGGAGCATATCTAATGACCGACTCGACCGAAGACCGCCTGGAGACACTGTCTCCGCAACAGTTGAAGCCAAATCCGCGCAATGCGCGAACCCATTCGAAGAAGCAGGTCCGGCAGATTGCCGAGAGCCTCAAGACCTTCGGCTTCACCAATCCCGTTCTTATCGATGAGCACGACATGATCCTCGCCGGCCATGGCCGTGTCGAGGCTGCAAAGCTGTTGGGAGTGCCTTCCGTTCCGTGCCGGCGGATCGCGCATCTCACCCCCGCGCAGAAGCGCGCCTATGTCCTCGCCGACAACAAGCTCGCTCTTAACGCTGGCTGGGACGAAGAGCTTCTTGCAGAGGAGCTTCAGGAGCTTCTCAATCTTGATCTCGGCTTTGAGATTGAGACGACCGGCTTTTCCATCCCTGAGATCGATGCGCTGGTCGAAAGCCTCGCCGTCGAAGAACCGGGCGATCCGGCGGACGACGCGGTTCCCTCCGTGGCCCCCGCTCGCTGTCGCTCCGGAGATCTCTGGCGTCTCGGTCGCCATCGTCTTATTTGCGGCGATGCGCTGGATGCTGCGACCGTCGGCTTGCTGATGGACGGAGAGAAGGCGCGCATGACCTTCACCGATCCTCCCTACAACGTGCCGATCGAGGGGCATGTCTCCGGACTCGGCAAGACGAAACATCGCGACTTCGCGATGGCCTCAGGTGAGATGTCGTCGGCCGAATTTACGTCGTTCCTTGAGACCGCTTTCCGAAACATCGCCTCGGTCAGCCTTGACGGCGCGATCGCCTTTGTCTGCATGGACTGGCGGCACATGGCCGAGATGCTCGCCGCCGGCGACGCCGCCTTCACCGAGCTCAAAAACCTCATTGTCTGGGCGAAAGACAATGGCGGCATGGGAACTTTCTACCGCTCCCGACATGAACTGATCTTCGCGTTCAAGATCGGGACCGCCCCGCATGTCAACGCATTCGAACTTGGCCAGCACGGGCGTTATCGCACGAATGTGTGGAGCTATCGCGGCGTCAACACGATGAAGGCGGGACGGATGGACGAACTTGCGCTTCATCCGACCGTCAAGCCCGTCCAGATGATCGCCGACGCGATCAAGGACGTCTCGGGCCGCGGCGATATCGTGCTCGATCTCTTTGGGGGATCAGGTTCTACGCTCATCGCCGCGGAGAAGACCGGAAGGCGCGCCTTCCTCGTCGAACTCGATCCCGTCTATTGCGACCGCATCATTGCCCGGTGGGAGACCTACGCCAGGGATGACGCCGAACAGATCGCCTGCGGCATTGCCGAACGCAGAGCGAAGGAGGCGGCGTGATGGACGATGACGCGAAGAAGCCGCCCGCTATACTTCCGCAAGAGACGGCGGACTATGACATCGGCTACGGCAAGCCGCCAAAGCGCACGCAATTCAGGAAGGGTCAGTCGGGCAATCCGCGCGGCAGAAAGCGGCGCACACGCGCCGACGCCAGCCTTCTCAGCAAAGTGCTCGATGAGACCATCACCATCACGGAGAATGGCTTACCGCGCAAAATCAAGAAACGTGAAGCGGCGCTCCTTTCCCTCATCGCCAAGGCGCTCAGAGGCGACATGCGCGCCATGGACATTCTCTTGAAGCAAACCCATCGCGACGCTGAAGCTTCAGCGAGCAATGCGCCGCAATTTGCGCGCATCGAGAGGGTGATCGTCAACCCCAAGATGCCGGACGACGAGTGGATGAATAGATACGGTCACGGAAATCGAACCGACATTGCGCGGCAGGACCTTGAGCGCATGACGGCCCCGCAGATCGAGCGCCTGTTTCGCATGCACGGCGGCGCACTAACATTCACGGACGAAGCTAATAAGCTTTACTAAGGATTTTCTACGTTGCCCCCTCCGTCGCGGCAGCCAGCGCTTATATCATTGAGATTATCCCCTAAATTAATGCCGCGACCACCGTTATGGAGAGGTATCAACTTATACTGTTTGATTAAGCACTAATGAAAATTCCGCCCGCCCGGCAGAATCTCATCCATGTGTTTGGCGCCCTCCGTGCGCTGATGCAAATCGCCTTTTCGAAGATCCTCAATCACCGGCCGCTTGAATTCGTCGGCTCTCGAAAGGCCGTCATCCATCTCGCCATGATAGTCGCTCAAAGAGCTGAGCTTCGGCGTCAAGTTATGAAGACGCCGGGCGACGACGTGAATGACATCGCCCTCGCGTTGCAGCACGCCGGAGACGCCAAGGAAGCGCGCGCCCAAAACTTCCCGGCGGAAGCGTTCGAAGATTTTCGGCCAGATGATGATATTGGCGGTCCCGGTTTCGTCCTCGAGAGTCGCGAAGATGACGCCTCTCGCCGTGCCCGGCCGTTGGCGAACAAGAACCAGTCCCGAAACACAAACAGACCGGCCGTTAGCCATGTTCGATAAGTCTTCATTGGTGGCGTAGTGCGCGGATCGGAGCCAACCGCGAAGGAACGAAACAGGGTGCCGTTTCAGTGACATCTTCACGGTCTTGTAGTCATAGGCGACTTCCTCGCCGAGCGGCATGGTTGGAAGCGCGACTTCCTCTTCCTTGCGGAAGGCGCGCTCGGCGGCGAAGAGCGGCATCTGCTCGTCGCCTTTCACCTTGTCGAGTCCCTGCACGGCCCACAGCGCATCGCGGCGCGAGAGCCCGAGCGATCCGAAGGCGTCGGCGTTGGCGAGGATTTCGAGCGACGCCTGCGAGAGCCCCGTCCGCAGCCAGAGATCGCGCACGGAGTCATAGCCGGCGCCGCGACGCTCCTCGATACGTTCCGCGTCTTTCTGCGCCAAGCCTTTGACCAGACGGAAGCCGAGGCGTACCGCAAGATTTCCGCGCATGGAGTTTTCCATGGCGCGATGGCGCGCGTGAATGCTTTTAACTCCATCGGATGGTTCAAGCGTCAGGTCGCTATAGGAGTAATTGACGTCGACGGGCCTTACTTCGACGCCATGCTCGCGCGCGTCGCGGACGATCTGCGCCGGCGCGTAAAAGCCCATGGGCTGCGAATTAACGAGCGCGACGCAAAAGACGTCCGGGTAGCGGCATTTGAGCCAGCAGGAGACATAGACCAGCAGCGCGAAACTCGCGGCATGGCTTTCGGGAAAACCGTATTCCCCGAAGCCCTCGATCTGTTTGAAACAGCGTTCGGCGAAGTCTTGGGTATAGCCACGCGCCGCCATCCCTTCGACCATCTTGTCGTGATATTGGTGGATCGTGCCGGCTCGTCTGAAAGTCGCCATGGCGCGACGGAGCCCGTCCGCTTCCGTCGGGGTAAAACCCGCGGCGACGATGGCGATTTTCATCGCCTGTTCCTGGAACAAGGGAACGCCGAGGGTCCGGCCGAGCACGGCTTCCAGATTCTTGCTCGGATATTCCACCCTTTCGAGACCATCCCGGCGCCGCAAATAGGGATGCACCATGTCGCCCTGGATTGGTCCCGGCCGCACGATCGCAACCTCGATGACGAGATCGTAAAAATTCCGCGGCTTCAGGCGCGGCAGCATCGACATTTGCGCGCGGCTTTCGATCTGGAAGACTCCGAGCGTGTCGGCCTTGCAGATCATGTCGTAGACTTCTGGCTCCTCGGCTGGGATCGACGCGAGATCGAGATCGACGCCGTAATGTCTTTTGAGAAGCGCGAAAGCCTTGGCGATGCAGGTTAGCATCCCCAGGCCGAGGACATCGACTTTGATCATGCCGAGCGCATCGAGATCGTCCTTGTCCCATTCGACGAAGCTGCGTTCCGGCATGGCGGCGTTCCCGATGGGGATGACTTCCTCCAATGGTCCCCGCGTCATCACAAAGCCGCCCGTATGCTGCGAGAGATGACGTGGGAAACTGATCAGCTCTTTTGAGAATTCAAGCGCGTGACGCAAGGTGAGATCGGTCGGATCGAGGCCTTGCTCTTTCACACGGGTCTCATTGACGCCCGATGTATCACCGCCCCAATTGCTTTTGGCGAGCGAGGAGATGATGTCCTCGGAGAGTCCGAACGCCTTGCCGACTTCGCGCACCGCGCTTCTCGTGCGGTAGGTGATGACCGTCGCAGCGATACCGGCGCGATCGCGGCCGTATTTGCCATAAATATACTGGATAACCTCTTCTCGCCGCTCATGCTCAAAATCGACGTCGATATCCGGCGGCTCGTTGCGGTCGGCCGATATGAAGCGCTCGAAGAGAAGATCGATGCGCGCGGGATCAACGGAAGTGACGCCGAGGCAATAACAGACGGAAGAGTTTGCGGCCGATCCCCTTCCCTGACAGAGAATGCCTTGCGAACGGGCGTAACGCACGATGTCGTAAACCGTCAGGAAATAGCGCGCATAGTCGAGCTGTTCGATGAGTGTCAGTTCGTGATTGAGTGCGGCCGCGACCTTTTCGGGAACGCCGTCAGGAGAACGCGCCTTGGCGCCTTCCCAGGTGAGGCGCACAAGCTCTTCCTGCGGCGTGGCGCTGGCCCCGCATGTTTCTTCCGGATATTCATAGCGGAGCTCATCGAGCGAGAATTGTGCGCGCTCGGCGACATGCAAAGTCTCTTCGATGGCGGCTGGATGATCCCTGAAGAGGCGCAACATCTCTATCGGCGGCTTCAAATGCCGTTCGGCGTTGGCTTCGAGCGCGCGGCCAGCCTCGAAGACCGTCACATGCTCGCGGATGCACTGAACCACATCGGCGAGCCGCCGGCGTTCGGGCGCATGATAGAGAATGTCGTTGACGGCGAGCAGCGGAACACGGGCGCCTTGCGCAGTCAGCGCAAGTTGATTGAGAACTCGGCGGTCGTCATCACGGAAACGCCGCGCGCCCGCGAGCCAGACCGATCCCGGAAAGGCGACGCGAAATTCATTCAATGTCTCGGCGACGACAGGTCCGAAGGGATTGTCAGGCAGACATGCAAACAATTGCCCCTCGCCAAGTTCCAGCGCATCGGCGCGAGTGATCTCGCAATCGCCTTTCGCCGCGCGCATCTTGCCGCGCGTCAAGAGTTTGCAAAGCCGCCCATAGGCGGCGCGATCCGACGGCCAGCACAGCATGTCGGGCGTATCGTCGGAGAATTTAAGACGAGCGCCGGTGATGAAGCGACAGCCGACCTCCTTCGCGGCGGTATGAGCGCGCACGACGCCGGCGAGCGTGTTGACGTCGGTGACGGCGATGGCGTCGAGACCGAGTTTCGCCGCCTGGAACACCAGCTCGTCAGGATGGGAAGCGCCCTTGAGGAAAGTGAAATTGCTCATGGCGGCGAGTTCCGCATACCGGGTCATGCGAAAAATCCGTGCAGGAACCAGCGGGGATTGTTCGTCTCCGCGCCGTACAAACCTTCGCGAAAGAGCCAGTAGCGGCGGCCTTCCGGCGTCTCAACGCGGTAATAGTCCCGCGTCGGTCCCACCGTTTCCTTTCCCTGCCATTCATCGGCGATACGCTCGGGGCCGTTGGCGCGGGCGACGGCGTAAGCGACGCGCCGCCATTTGAAACGGATCGGCGGGCCGTCCGGGACTTCCGCGAGCGCCTCGATTGCTTCGGGGCGCGGCAACAGCTTCACTGGGCGCGCATGATCGACGGGACCGACATCAGATCGGTTCGCAGAGTTGATGACCGGCGTGAAGTGCGCCGCCCGTTCCGGCAGGTGCGAATTGCGGAAACTGACGCGGCGGACATTTGTCGTCCCGAGCCGGTTGCTGAGGCGGTCCTTCAATTCCGCAAGGGCTTCCTCCTGCGCCTGTCTTTCCGATTGCAGATCGAAGGCGGCGCGCTGCCTGACGCAAAGGGACCGCACGTCGAACGCCGAGAGACGCAACAGCTCGAAGCCAAAGCCTGCGTCATACTCGTCTTTCAGATCGTCGAGTCTGTACTCGAAAAGACGAATGATGTGTTTCGCATCGCGCGCCGGCGCACTGGCGCTGATGCCCATTCGCGTGACCTCATTATCGACGCGAAAGAGCGCCAGCTCGAACCGCCTCGCCCCGGCGCTGTCACGCGCAAGGTCTTCAGCGAGATCATGGGCGAGCGGCGCCAGAATGGATTTGACGGCTTCGACCGTGGAGACCGGTTCGGCGAGTTTTCGTTCCGCATAATAGCGCGGCGCTGGAATGATCGGGACAAGCGGTTCCGCTTCTGTCCCGAACGCCTGTCCAAGACGCCATAAAAGCAACTTCGTAAACCGCGCAGTTAATGGCGCACGCGGCATGTCGTAAAGCTGGCCAACGGTCTTCAGTCCAAGCCGGCGCAGACGGTCCGACAAATCAGGCGGCAGGCGCAACGCCTCGACCGGTAGAGATGCAATGGCGGAGGGTTGCGCGCATTCGCTGGCGATTTTCAAATCCCCGTACCGCGCCAGCGCCCAGGCGGCGCCCGCCGTATCAGTAATCGCCGCTCGGACGGAATAGCCAGCGCGCGCTATTCGCTGTCTGAAATCGCTAAGAATCGCTTCCTCGCCGCCGAAGAGGCGCTGGCAGCCGGTAATGTCGATGAAGAGTTCGCCGGTCGCCTGAACCGAAACAACGGGCGAGTAGCGCATCAGGGCTTTGGCAAGACGGCGGAAACTCTGCGCTTCCTCGTCGGCGTTGGCTTCGAAGGCGATGAGTTTCGGTTCGATGGCGCGTGCATCGGCGAGCGCCTGGCCTTGATAGAAACCAAGTTTCGCGGCGCACACGTCCATGGCGCGGATGCGCAAGGCGCTCTTCGCCTTTTCATGGATGACAACCGGCACTGACGCTTCTTCAAGCGACGGCCGTTGTTTCTTCAAATGGTCCGTCGGCCATCGCGGGAACCACGCCGCTAGAATGCGGCGCGGCCTCGACAAGTCTTCTTTCTGCATGATCCCATTCCAATACCCACCGGCCGCAACCCCCATCGCGGCTTTTCTCAAGCGCCGCATTCCAGCGCGGCCGCCCCAATCCCCGGTCGTCCAATGGATCTTCCGCGCTCGGCGCCGGCGCTACGCGCCAGCGCGTGCGCGCGGCGCTCGGACCTTCATCGCGCGCATCCCGCAGCAAAAAAAGTCTCGCGCCCGACCCTTCCGCGCTGAGTTGCAATCGCCGCGTCGCCGTCAGGTCGAGCAGCGGATGCGGTTTCCAGAATTCGATGAGAACCATCGCATCGTGACGCGCGGCTTCTTCCGCCGCCCAGAGAACGGCCTTGGCGTCGCGGGCGTGAACGAAAATGCAAAGCGCGCTGTCGACGCCGTAAAAGTTTAACCCGCAGCCGTATGGAACGCCTTCGTGAAACGCATTCCGCGTTTGCCCGATCCAGATGATCGGCTGCGCGCGCTCCGCGCTTGCAGCGCCGGCGAGCGCAAGCGCAAGACCGAGAAGCGAAGGCGCATCGCGATAATCGCCCGCCCGGAATTCGTGAACGGCGCCGCGTGCGAGCGAAACGGGTCCGCAGGCAAGATCGTCTGCCCACGGAAGGCCCGTGAACTCCCGTTTCTCAATGTCGGCGATGCGCCGCCGGAGCCCCGCAAGGCTCCTGCGGCGGGCGATGGCTTGCATCCCGCGAATTCCGTTTTCAGCTATGGATTGGGATTAGAACAAAAAGAGAACTTTTGAGTCAAGCAACTCGATTCTGTACGGAACAACGTGTTGCTAAGGTACTGAAATTAAAGGTCTATGCACCAACGGCTCAAACCCTTTTTGCACAAAGTCGATCCAGGAATGCCTAAGGTCATCTGCGCTGGCTATGCCGCCACGCGCCTATTCTGGCATTCCCACCGAGATTCTCCCTACAACAGACCAAAGCTACAAGCGGCCACAAAAGCCGTTCTGCGATGATCCTGTCCAACCACAGCTAGCCTGCTAGCTACCAAGAGCTAGTGCCCGGAGCTTTTGTTCGCACGCCGGATCGAATGCAATCGCGACCTCATGTGCCTCACCGGGCTTCCGGTCCTGAGCAGTGTTGGCGAGCACTTCGATATAGATTTTTTGGTCATGCTGGCTCGACTTGAGCGGAACGTCCCATGAAAGATAACGAGCTTGCGTTGCCTGATCCAAAATAGATTACGTAGGCACTCATTGAAGGCATCCCAGCTCCCGCCGACATATTCGGGCTACCCAAGCGCCTCGGCACACCAGGACAGTAAGACGTCTTTGTCGGCGCAAAGATGGCGGTGTGAAAGTCGACCAGACAAAATGGCTGAAAGAACTTGAGATGGAAAACACCCGCCTGAAGCGATTACTGGCCGATACGGAACTCGACAAGGCGATTTTGAAAGAAGCCCCCTTGGGAAAATTCTAACGCACTCGCGATGCTACACCTGCGTTGACCATGCTTTTGATAAGTTGACGTTTCTGAACGTCAGGCCTGCCGCAAGGCTCGACCAGCTCCTTCGAGGAAATAGCGCAAACTGAAAAAGCGCAATGACGAACATTGGCCTGCCCCAGCGAGGTGATCCGAGCCATTTGTCAGCCCCTCTTTCAAATCCGAGACTAACAGATTCATCGGAGCACTTTCCGAGTTGCAGAGCATACCGTTAGGATTCCCTATTGAGCCATGGCCAGATTCCACGCAAAGCGATTATTGTATCCTGGTGATTGTCTCATGCGTACAGCCCCTGAAGTGCTTAGAGTGTCAAGCGTCGCACAGAGGGGTCGCGTCATTTCCGGCGAGTGCGGAAGAGACGGAGGCGACGATCACGCACAGCCTTGTCTGTACACATAAGAAATCAGCATTCAATTCCGGCGGGTTATCTGATCCGTGGAGTGGAATTGTTTATTGCAGCGGCGTCAATATTCTGATCTTGACGCTAACGCAGCTGCGCAACGGGCATTCGCCTCTATCGCTCGCCACTCCCCGTTCCGGATCATCTCGCGCGTTGCAACCCAAGATCCGCCCACGCAGAAAACATTCGAAAGCGCTAGATACTCCTGTGCCTTCTCTGCGCCGACACCGCCGGTCGGACAAAACAAAATTTCGGGAAGCGGACCTGCAAGCGCTTTCAAAAACGGAACGCCGCCTGCTGACTCCGCCGGAAAGAACTTTAGCGCTGCAAACCCCGCCTCCGCCGCAGTCATCGCCTCGCTCGCTGTCGCAACGCCGGGTAAAGCAAGAACGCCGCTATTCTTCATTGCGCCGAGGAGCGCCGCGCTCGCGCCAGGGCTCACCAGAAAGGCGGCGCCAGCGTCGAGGGATCGCTTCACGTCGTCGGCGCTTCGAATTGATCCCATGCCGACAACAAGTTCCGGCGCGACCTCGCGCATCGCCCCGAGAGCGGGAAGCGCCGCCTGCGTGCGCAGCGTCAGCTCCGCTACCTTGAGCCCGCCAGCAAGAAGCGCGCGCGCGAGCGGCGCCGCGCCTTCAACGCGGTCAAGCTCAATGACCGGAATGACGCCCGCCGATTTCAATTCGTTGATCGAAGCCATGATCCTTCCACACTCACCGCCTGCGCCGACTGTTCAGAATTTCCTCCGCATCGGCGCTGATATCAAGAAGCCGCGCCGCAGAAAGCTGCGTTCCTATCAGCCATCCTAATGCGATCCATTAATCAGTATCAGTTGCACTCCGTGATCGGCGGCGCCTAACCTGCCCTCTTTGCATCCGAAAAAGCGGCCAGAAGAAGCATGAGGATTTCCGACGCCAAGGTCATAGTCACCTGCCCGGGGCGCAATTTCGTAACGCTGAAGATTGTGACCGATGAAGGCGTCTACGGCATCGGCGACGCCACGCTGAATGGCAGGGAACTCTCGGTCGCCGCCTACCTTCAGGAACATATGATTCCCTGTCTCATCGGGCGCGACCCGCACCAGATTGAAGACATCTGGCAATTTTTCTACCGGGGCGCTTATTGGCGGCGCGGCCCGGTCACGATGTCAGCAATCGCCGCCGTCGATACGGCGCTTTGGGACATCAAGGCGAAGGTCGCCAACCTGCCGCTCTATCAGCTTCTGGGCGGAAAAAGCCGCACCGGCGTCATGGTCTATGGGCACGCGAATGGGCGCGATATCGAAGAAACCGCCGATGAAGTCGCAAAATATGTCGAGATGGGATACCGCGCCATCCGCGCGCAATCCGGCGTTCCGGGGCTCGCATCAACCTATGGCGTTTCGCAGGATAAGATGTTCTACGAGCCGGCCGACGCCAATCTGCCAAGCGAAAACGTATGGTCGACGACGAAGTATCTCGACCATGCGCCGCGGCTTTTCGAGAAGCTGCGCGAGAGCTTCGGCTTCGATCCGCACTTCCTGCACGACGTCCATCATCGTCTGACGCCGATCGAAGCCGCACGGCTCGGCAAATCGCTCGAGCCCTATCGCCTATTCTGGATGGAAGATGCGACGCCTGCGGAAAATCAGGAGGGGTTTCGCCTCATTAGGCGGCATACGACGACGCCGCTTGCTGTCGGTGAGGTCTTCAACACAATCTACGATTGTCAGACACTGATTTCGGAGCAACTGATCGATTATATACGCACGACTGTCGTCCACGCTGGTGGGATTACGCATCTGCGGCGCATCTTCGATTTTGCAAGCCTTTATAACGTGCGCAGCGGCTGTCACGGCGCGACAGATTTGTCGCCTGTCTGCATGGGCGCGTCGCTCCACCTTGGAATCGCGATTCCGAATTTTGGCGTGCAGGAATATATGCGACACACGCCGGAAACGGACGATGTCTTTCCGCACGCCTATTCCTTCAAGGACGGGTATCTCTATCCAGGCGACAACCCGGGCCACGGCGTCGATATTGACGAAGCCCTTGCCGCAAAGTTTCCTTACACGCGCGCTTACTTGCCGGTGAACAGGCTGGAAGACGGCTCGATGTGGAATTGGTGACGAAGCGCTAGCGAAGGAGCGAGGATGTCGTTTACCGCCGCCGAACCGCTTATCGGGCCCGATAATATCGCCTCGCTCGCGGCGGTCATGGCGAGTCTCGCCTGGCTTGGCGTCTGGCTCGACGGAACATGGCTTGGCAAGCGTACGTCGGGAGTCGTCTGGGTCATTGTCATCGGGACGGCGCTTTCGAATTTCCACATCATTCCATTGAAGTCACCGGTTTACGATTTCATCGGCGCCTATTTCGTGCCGCTCTCAATTCCCCTCCTGCTTTTCAAGGCGGATATGCGCCGCGTCATTCAGGATGGCGGCCCTGTGTTGCTCGCCTTTGCGATGGCGAGCATTGGCGTTCTCCTCGGCGCCGTCATTGGCTATTTCCTGCTTGATCTCGGCGCGATCGGCCCGAAGGTCGCTGGCGTGTATGCGGCGGGCTGGATCGGCGGCTCCGTCAACTTCGTCGCGGTCGCGAAAGCCGTCGAATTGACGCCGGAAGAGTTCGCTGTCGCGATCAGCGCGTCAGCCGGCGTCAGCATCGCAGGGCTCATGCTTCTTCTGGCTTTACCTTCGCTTCCCTTCATGCGGAAATTCGTCCCCTCACCCATCATCGACATGACGGAGGAGGCGCCGCGAGAGGAAATCGCGGCGACGGAGGAAACTCCGTTTCGCCTATCGCATGTCACTGGCGCGATCGCCGCAAGCTTCATCATTTGTGCGCTTTCGGCGGCGTTTGCGTCAAGGCTCGGAGTCGAGCGCTACTCCATCATGATGGTGACGCTCCTTGCAATCCTCGCCGCAAATCTCTTTCCGCGACAATTCAAGGAGCTAAAGGGGGATTTCGAACTTGGCGTCTATGCGATGTATCTTTTCTTCGCATCCATTGGCGCGAGTTCCGATGCGGTCGCATTCCTGCAGTCGGCGCCGATCCTCCTTGTCTATGGTCTTCTCATCCTTGCGACCCACCTCGTCTTCGTGGTGCTGGCCGCGAAGCTGTTCAAGATCGACCTCGCCTTCGCGATCATCGGCGCGGCGTCAGCCTTTGTCGGCGCAGCGCCCGCCGCCGCCGTCGCATCCGCTCACGGATGGAAGGATCTCGTGACGCCAGGCGTGATGTGCGGAATCCTTGGATATGTGATCGCCACGTTCATCGGCGTCGGGCTTTCCGGCATCCTCGGCGGTCTCTAAGACGAAGCTCTCCCCGCCGCCCACCAGTCAAGACCGGACGCATCAAGCGCGAGCGCTGCGCGTTCTTTCTCCGAAAGCGTTTGGAGTCGCTCAGCGACCCGGCGCGCCTGATCGCCGACCGGCCGGCGCAGCGGACCTTCCGGATTCTCCATCATCGCAACGATTTCCTCGGCGATATCGGCAGCGTCGGCGCCGCGGGACCTGCCTTGCGCGCGCTCTGCGAGAAAGGCGCGAAATGGGTCATACTCCGGAACGGCCTCGCCGCTCGCCTGCGCGGCATCCGCCATAAACTCCGTCTTCACAGCGCCTGGCTCGACGATCAGCACCTTTACGCCAAAGCGCGCGACTTCCGGCGCTAACGCTTCGCACGCGCCTTCAAGGGCGAACTTGCTCGCCGCATAAGCGCTATCGCCCGGCAGTCCGATGAGCCCGGAGAGAGACGAGACTACAATGATGACGCCTCGTCTCGCCTCGCGCATAACCGGCAAGACAGATTGAATCATTCGCGCCGCACCGAGGAAATTCACGTCAAGAACGCGCTTGAACTCATGGATCGGAGTCTCTTCGAACGCGCCCGAATACGGAACGCCGGCGTTCGCCACCAGCACGTCAATCCCGGAGACTTCCTTCTTCATCTCTTCGACGGCTGCGCGGCACGTTACTTCGTCACGAACATTGAGAGGAACGTTCCAGATGCTGACGCCATTGTCGCCTCGCGCCTTTTCCAGCGATGCAAACCGTCGACCGCCAGCGAATGCGAAATGTCCTTGCGCCGCCGCCACGTTAACGACCGCCGCGCCGATGCCGGAGCCGCCGCCTGTCACAAGCACCCGCAATCGCCGCCTACTTGCATTCATTCGCACCCTCTCCCCGTTGGTTCCTTCATGGTTCCGACTATTCGTTTACGGCGCTAATGTCTCATTAGAACGGATTATGCTTTAGATGAAAAACAATGATTTGAGCGCGCTGCAGCAAACTCGATAGCCTCTACAGGTTGAGCTTAGAGGGACTGGGCTCACCGGCGGTTCGCTCTTTCGCGGACCATTCTTCAGTCGGGAGGGATAATAAATCATGCTGAGAGTAAATGATCTACGCCTGACGCGGCACGCCTTGCTCGGCGCCGCCTCTATCGGCGTGCTGACTTTGGCGACCCCGCAAATTTCGCTTGCACAGGAAGGCGCCGCCTCGAGCGGGTTCGACGAAATTATCGTTTCAGCGCAACGTCGCGAACAGAGCGCTCAGGATGTGCCGATCAGCTTGCAGTCGTTCGACAGCGACGCGATCGACCGGCAATCGATCTCCGAAGCGTCTGACTATCTTGCGCTCACGCCGAACGTCTCCTTCACACAGGATGGCGAGACGGGCTCGCGCGGCGTCAACATCTCGATCCGCGGCGTCGGCGACGTCGATCTCGGCGAAGTCACAGTCGCCAACTCAATCGGCTACTATATCGACGAACTGAGCGTCGGCTCGGTAGCAAACGGCGTCATCAACCCGCAACTCCAGGATATGGAGCGGATTGAAGTTCTGCGCGGTCCGCAAGGGACCTATTTCGGCCGCAACTCTTCCGGCGGCGCGCTCAACCTCACGACCAAGAAGCCGACAGACGAATTTTTTGCGTCGCTCGAAGGCCAATATGGCAGCTTCGACACTTGGGGCGTGAATGGCGTTGTCAACCTTCCGCTGACGGAAGGCCTCGCCGCCCGGTTCGTCGCCAGCTATGAAGAGAGCGACGGCATCATCAAGAACGTCAACCCGAACGGCACGCCGAGCAGCGATTCGGAGTTTCTCAATCTGCGCGGCTCTATCCGCGCAACGCCGCGCGACAATGTCACGATCGACTTCTCTGCGAACTATACCGACGAGGACGAAGGTCTCGACCCGACCGTAGCAACCGGCGTTCTCGATCTCGACACGCAAAGCATTTTCGGCTCTGACTTCATTCCGGTCGAAACGGTAGGCGTCTATCCGCAAAATCAACGCTTCACCGACAAAGACGCCCAAGAAGAGAACCTGAAGGAATATCTCATCCTCAACGGCCGAGTGCAGATTGATTTCGACGGCTTCATGATCCGGTCGATCACCGGTTATGTCGACAGCTCGAGCGATCGTTTCGCCGACCTCGACGGCATCTTCGCCGATACGCTCGTCCGCGAAAATCACTATGACGGCAACTCATTCAGCCAAGAAATTCGTATCCAATCGACCGGCGAAAACACGCTCGATTGGACGGTCGGCGGCATCTACGCCAAGGACGAGATCGACCAGTTCAATTCCATCCGTTCGGGGGCAGTCGGCTCGATCCTTCATCCGAATACGGGCCTAGTCACCGGCCTCCTTCCGCCAATCCCGGCCGGGTTCCGCATCAATGAGAACAATCGCGCCTTCGAAACGAAGAGTATCGCCTTCTTCTTCGACGGCACATACCACCTCAACGAACGCGTCGACCTGACGGCAGGCGGGCGTTACACGCACGACAAGGTGACGAACAACTTCTTCGGCACCGTCGCTTTTGAGGGGGCCGTTCCCGATGCCGCGGGCAGTGATTCGTTCAACGACTTCTCGCCGCGCGTCGCTCTCACCTATCATTGGGCGGATGGCGTTTCGACCTACGCAACCGTGTCGAAAGGCTACAAGTCGGGCGGTCTTGATTACATCCAGAGCGGCGCGATGGCGGGCGTTCAACCCTTCCTTCCCGAAAAGCTCTGGAACTATGAGATCGGCCTGAAACTCGCAGCCTATGACAACCGCCTGCTCGTTAATGCGGCCGCCTTCTACATCGACTGGAAAGATCTCCAGATTCAGACGAACTTCCTGGCAGTGCCCGGCGACATTTCTTCGGCGGTCGAACTCACCCAGAACGCCACCGGCGCGCGCAATATCGGTTTTGAAATTGACGCGCAGGCGATGGTCGCAGACGGCTTCGTCATTTCGGGTGGTTATGGCTATATCGACAGCGAGTTTGACGACTTCCCAGTCGCCATTCTTGCAGGCGGCAGCCAAGTGGATCTGACCGGCAGGACTCTTCCGCGCACGCCAAAAGTGACGTGGAACGCTGCTGCGCAGTATGACACAGCGATCAGCAATTCGATCAACGGATTCGCCCGTATCGAAGCGTTCGGCCGCTCGTCGAGCTTCTCCGATCTCGAGGCCGTATCGCAATCGATCCTCGGCCTGCCGCAGTTCCCCTATCGCGCACCACATTTCGGCGTCGTCAATATCCGGATGGGTGTCAGCTCCGGCAATGTGTCGCTCTCCGGTTTCGTCGAGAATCTCTTCGAGGAAGACTACTACACCTCGACGAGCGAAAACTTCGGCCTCGCAGGCATGCGTGTCCGCCCGAATCCGAGACGTTACGGCATCCGCCTGAAGGTCTCGACCGGCGCTCTCTAGCGCACGTCAAAACAGCGCCGGCGGAGCGCTCTCCCTCCCGCCTTCTTCGGCGCATATCAGAACGCCTGCCAGATGGCAGGCGTTCGTTCCTCCGGAGAGCATGGAAAGCATACGTTCAAGGCGGCGATAAGCATCGATAATTGAGCGTATGAATATATTTTGGTTGATCGAAAATCGCTTATTCGAGAGCTTCGACACATGGCGGATCGTTATATCTGGCCAAGTTTATAGAGCATCGTTGCTGAGGACTCTCATTGACGCAGCATCGTCTTTAAACGGATCGACTTCGCCCTAGCTGAACTTGTCGTAACGGAAAGAGCCTGTGAGACTGCAGAAGACAAAAGGAGCCGATGCTTTGCTGGCCGCGCTGCAGGCGAACGGCGTCGATACGATATTCGGCCTGCCGGGCGGTCAGTTGAACGACTTCTTCGACGCCATGCAACGCGCCGGAAACGCGATCAACTATGTCGGCTCGCGCCATGAACAAGGCGCGGCTTATATGGCGTTCGGTTATGCGAAGTCTACCGGCAAGGTCGGCGTTTATACCGTCGTTCCAGGCCCCGGCGTGCTCAACACGACGGCCGCAATGTGCTCCGCCTTTGCGAACAGCTCGCCCGTTCTTTGCGTCACCGGACAAATCCCTTCCAACGCCATCGGGCGCGGCGTCGGCGAACTCCACGAGCTTCCCGACCAGCTCGCGACGTTGCGCACGCTGACAAAATGGGCCGGCCGCATCGATCATCCATCCGAAGTCAATCCCACTGTTACGCAGGCGTTTCGCGAACTGAAAGTCGGCAGGCCGCGCCCGGTCGCCATTGAGATGCCGCCGGACATCATGGCGATGGAAGCAGGCGTTCCGCCCGCCTCGCCCTTCAGCAGCGAAGACGCGAGCATTTTTGACGCCGATCTGGCAACTAGCGCCGCGAAGGCGATCGCAGCGTCGAAGCGACCGCTCATTGTCGTCGGCGGCGGCGCTCAACAAGCAAGCGCCGAAATTCTGCGCCTCGCAGAACTCATCCAAGCGCCCGTCGTCTCCTTCCGGAATGGACGCGGCGTCGTCAGCGATAAGCATGCGCTTGGCTGCAACTTTGTTGCTGGCTACGAATTCTGGAAAACCTGCGACGTTGTCATCGGCATTGGCTCGCGCATGCAGCCATATCTACAGGAATGGGGCGTCGATAATGAGATGACGCTCATCCGGGTAGACTGGGATCCGACGGAGATCAACCGCATCGTTAGGGCCAATATTGGCATTTGCGGCGACGCGAAGGCGGTTGCTCAGGCGCTCGTCGAGGAATGCGAAAAGCGCATCACAAAACGAACGGACCGCACGGAAGAAATCCGCGCTGTGAAGGCGAAAGCGGCTGCGGCGCTTTCCGAAATTCCCGAGCAGATGGCGTATCTTGAAGTCATACGGTCGGAACTGCCCGATAACGGCATTCTCGTCGATGAAATCACCCAGGTCGGATTCGCCTCCTGGGTCGGCTTTCCTGTCTACAACCCTCGGTCTCTCATCACTTGCGGCTATCAGGGTACGCTCGGCTATGGCTACGCGACCGCGCTTGGCGTCAAGGTCGCCAATCCTGACCGTCCCGTCGTCGCGATCGCGGGAGATGGCGGTTTCATGTTCAACGTTCAGGAACTGGCGACCGCCGCGCAATACGGCATCAGCCTGCCGGTAATCGTTTTCAACAATGGCAAATTCGGAAATGTTCGTCGGCACCAGGAAGAATGGTATGGTGGGCGTTATATTGGATCGACCTTGAAGAACCCGCGATTTGCGGAGATGGCTGAGACATTTGGCGTCGCGGGTTACAAAGCGAATTCGCCTGAAACGGTGCGCAGCGCCCTGCGCCGCGCACTCAAGGAGGACGGACCGAGCCTCATCGAGGTCGAAGTCGGCGAC
This sequence comes from Caulobacterales bacterium, assembly GCA_020638525.1. Taxonomy (GTDB): domain Bacteria; phylum Pseudomonadota; class Alphaproteobacteria; order Caulobacterales; family Parvularculaceae; genus Amphiplicatus. Next base: position 43,077 of record JACKIL010000015.1, read on the forward strand.
ATGAGTTCGCCATGGCAGTTCATTTTGCGCGAGCGCGCTCGCGGCGCGGCTCAACGGCGCTAGGCGAATCAGGATCGGCTCTATGGCGATGCGAAAAGCAGCTTCCACAACGACGGCTGAAGAGCCCGCCGCGACGCTTGCGCCAAAGCAGGCGGTGCGCGCCCTCTCGCCCTATTCGCAAGGCAAATCCTCAGCGGAGGGTTTCGCCGAACCGATCAAGCTTTCTTCCAATGAATCTCCGCTCGGCCCGTCGCCGCGCGCCATCGCCGCCTATCACGACGCCGCCGCGCGGCTCTTCCGCTATCCCGATGGCGGCCAGTCGGCGCTGCGCAAGGCGATCGGCGACATATACGGGCTTGACCCGACGCGCATCGTTTGCGGCAATGGCTCGGAAGAGTTGCAGCTGCTTCTCGTGCGCGCATTTGTTTCCCCGAGCGATGAAGTCATCTGCAGCGAGTTCAGCTTCATCATGGGACGCATTCACGCCGAAGCGCAGGGCGCGACGATCGTCACCGCGCCGGAGGTGGACTATCGCGCCGATGCGGATGCGATCCTCGCGCGCATCACGCCGAAAACCCGTATGATCATGCTTGCAAGTCCAAACAATCCGGTCGGCGACTATATGCGCCGCTGCGAATTCGAACGGCTTGTCGAGAACACGCCGAAGCATGTCATTATCATCTACGATGGTGCCTATGCCGATTATGTAGACGCTTCCGATTACGATAACGGTTTCGCCCTCTGCGATCGGGCGCCCAATGTCGTCATTACACGTACTTTTTCAAAGCTCTATGGTCTTGCTGGCCTGCGCATCGGCTGGATGTATGCGGATAAATCCGTCATCGACGCCATCGAGCGCATCAGAACGCCCTTCAACACGAATATCGCCGCCCTTGCTGCGGCGGAAGCAGCTGTTCGCGACACCGACTATTCCGCCAAGGTCAAAGCGCATAACGCCATTTGGCTTTCGCGCCTGACAACGACCCTTCGCGATTTGGGTTATGAAGTCTTTCCGAGCGTTGCGAACTTCTATCTCATCCGCTTCAGTGCGAACGGCGACTTCACCGCCGACCAAGCTGCAGAGTTCCTGTTGAAACGCGGCGTCATTCCCAGACCGGTGAGTGCAGGTGGACCGGCAGGTTGCCTCAGGATCACCGTGGGCCTCGATCATGAGAATGAAGCCGTCATTGATGCGCTGAAGGAATTCGCCGCGCACCGCGCCGCCGCCCGGAGCGTCTGAATGCGCACCCAGATGGATCGCGTCAACCCGCAAACCAAGGCGTCGGTCTCGGCCCCAAAGAAGAACCTTATCGCAGGCGAATGGAGAGCGTCGCGCGGCGCTGAGTCAGTTGACTGCATCGATCCTTCAACCGGAGAGATTCTGACCTCTTTCACACCGGCGGGCGTTGAGGATGTCGACGACGCCATCGGCGCGGCGAGGACGAGTTTCGACAGCGGCGCCTGGCGCAATCTTCCGCCTGCAGAGCGCGCTAAGCGCCTGTGGCGCGTTGCAGAGCTTATAGACGAGCACAGACGAACGCTCGCAGAACTTGAGTCTCTCGACGGCGGAAAACCCTTCGCCGCCGCCTTCAATGGCGAAGCTCCCGCCGCGGCGGAGGCGTTTCGCTATCACGCGGGCTGGTGCACGAAGATTAATGGCGAAACGTTCAAGCCGTCCGTCCCCGGCCTGGACCTCGAAGGAACGACGCGGCTTGAGCCGGTCGGCGTCGCCGGTCTCATCACGCCATGGAACGGGCCGCTCGTTATGGCGGCGTGGAAACTCGCCCCAGCGCTCGCCGCGGGTTGTTCCGTCGTTCTAAAGCCTTCCGAACTCACGATACTGTCGACGCTGAAGCTCGGCGAAATCATTTGCGAAGCGGGTCTTCCCGACGGCGTCGTCAACATCGTCATCGGCTCGGGCGCCGTCGTCGGCCATGCGATCGCATCCGATCCGCGCGTCGACAAGATCTCTTTCACAGGCTCGACAGGATCGGCGCGCGCAATCATCGATGCGGGGAGAGGAAACCTGAAGCGACTTTCGCTGGAACTCGGCGGCAAGTCACCGGTCGTCATCTTCGACGATGCGCGCCTCGACGAAGCGATCGCCGGCGCTGCGGAGGGAATATTCGGGAATGCCGGGCAGGTCTGCGTCGCCGGCTCGCGCATTCTCGTTCAGCGTTCGATCTATGAACGGGTCGCTGACGGCCTTTGCGCTCGCGCAAAAGCGTTGAAGCTTGGCGCGACCTTCGAAGAGACAACACAGATGGGCCCGCTCATTTCCGCGTCACACAGGCGCTCTGTCAATAACAGCGTCCAGCGTTCGCTCGCGGAGGGCGCTGAATGCCTGGCCGGCGGGCGCAGCCTGGATGGCGACGGGTTCTTCTTTCAGCCGACCGTGCTCGCAGACTCGCTTACGAAAAGCACGGCGTGGCGCGACGAGATTTTCGGACCAGTCGCTGTGCTCACGGCGTTCGATGACGAAAGCGACGCTCTACGCCTCGCGGGCGACACCCAGTACGGCCTCGCGGCAAGTGTCTGGACTGAAAACGCTTCGCGCGCGCACCGCATAGCGCGCGAGCTCCGCGCCGGCATTGTTTGGGTCAACTGCCACGGCATTCCGGACATGTCGATGCCCATTGGCGGCTATAAACAATCGGGCTGGGGCCGCGAACATGGACGACGCGGGCTTGAAGCGTTTCTTGAACACAAATCCGTCATGCAGCGGATTTTCAGTTGAACTCGGCGATCGTATCCGCCGCCTCAAGCAGCAACCATTCCTCAAACGCCTGCGCCCAAGGCTTGTCTGCAAGCGCTTTCGGGCGAACGAGGTAATAGGAATATTTCGACGGCATCTTGAATTCGAAAGGCGCGACAAGGCGGCCTGCGTGAATTTCATCCGCGACGAGCAGGCTGCGGCCGAGCGCCATGCCTTCGCCTGCCATCGCCGCGCGAATAACGATATGCGAGTGATTGTAACGAAGGCCCTTATCCGCATTCGCGGTTGAACCGCCTGCCGCTTCAATCCAGTCCGACCATTCCATCACCATCTCATCGTGAATGAGCCCGTAATCGTCGAGATCGGAAACCTTGAGCGGGCGCTTGCGCCGTCCCAACAGCTTGGGGCTGCAAACCGGAAAGATATCTTCGTCCGCGATCTTCACGACGTGGAAGTTCGGCCAGTCGCCCGCGCCATAACGGATCTCCACATCGATATCGCCGTCCGCAAAATCTGAATGCGCGTTGTGCGTCAGGATCTTGATCGCCATCTCGGGAAAGCGCGCCTGAAACTTCTTGATGCGGGGGGCGAGCCAGTTCGCAGCGATCGAGTCGAACGTACCGATATTGATCGCCTGCTGACCGTTATCCTTCAGGATGACATCCGTCGCATCCGCAATCTTGTCGAAGGCTTCCGTGAGCGCCGCTGCATAGGCCTCGCCTTCCTTGGTCAGCTTGATCGTCCGGTTAAGGCGCAGGAACAGCGGCACGGACAGCCATTCCTCAAGGTTCTTGATCTGATGGCTGACGGCGGCCTGCGTCACGTGAAGCTCATCAGCCGCCTTCGTGAAGCTGAGATGCCGGGCGACGGCTTCAAAAACGCGCAACGCGACGAGCGGGGGAAAGCGGCGGGCCATTAGGAACCGGAAACGCGGCGATGTGACATTAGGCAAGCTTATAGGTTCGATGAGAGACTATCAATTGCCCCGAGCCCCGCTGCATCGATAACTATTCAACAGAAGAGATGAATCCCGCCCAGCCGGCGACGGAGGGGTGGTCGTTTTACTTTCAGCCACCGAACGGCGCCCACAATCAATGATGCAGAGTGAATTCGACATTGTCATCGCAGGCGCCGGCGTCAACGCCTTGTCATGCGCCGCTCTATTGACGAGATACGGACTTTCCGTATGCCTCGCAGAGCGCAATCCGTGGATCGGCGGCGGCGCTGTAACGCGTGAAGTCACCGTGCCGGGCTTCAAGCATGACCTTTTCGGGTCTTCGCATGTCTGGATTCAAGCCAACGCCGACTTCAAGGACCTACTGGAGCCTGAGCTCATCAAGCACGGCCTTCATTATATTCCGTCGACCGATCACATCACCGGCCACCCAGATAAATCCGGCGGGCCGGGCATTGTTATTTACAAGAGTATTGACAAGACCGTCGAGAGCATTGCGCGATATTCGCGGGCGGACGCGAACCGATATCGTCAGGTCTATGACGAATTCGACGCGATCAAAGACGGCTTTATCCGAGCCTTCTTTTCGCCGCCCTCCCCGCCGAGCACCATGGCGAGGGCGCTGGAGACAAGCCGCGAGGGCTTGCGTCGCATGCAGGAGTTCAACCTCAGCGCGCGAGCCTGGGTCGAATTCAATTTCGAGAACGACTTCGTCAAATCGGTGATGCTGAACTGGGCGCTCGCGCCGCAAGTCCTCCCCGAACAGGAAGGCGCAGGACAGTCCTTCTACATCATGATCCCAGCCGTGCATGTCTATGGCCAGGCGATCCCGCGCGGCGGCAGCCAGGAACTGCCAAACGCCATGGCCCGATATATTGAGGCGAATGGCGGCAAGGTTATTACCGGCGCGACCGTCGAAGAAATCATCATCGAAAATGGCGAGGCGCGCGGCCTGAAACTTGCCGAAGGCGTCACGCTTCGCGCGAGAAAGGCCGTCGTCACCGCGCTCGAACCGAAACAATCCTTCCTGAAGCTTGTCGGCGAAGAAAAGCTCGCACCGGATTTTGCCGACGCCGTTAAGCGCTTCTCCTTCGGCAAGGTGACGATCTGCCGGATGCATCTCGCCCTTTCCGAGCCGCCGGATTTTCTCAATGGCGCCGACATGAGCAAATGCGCGTTTCACCGCATTGTCGATTCCATGCCGCAAATGATCCGACAATATGCGGAAATGTCGATGGGAGAACCTCCTTCCGACCCGTTCTTGTGGTCCGCTTGCTGGACGCTGCTCGACCCGACGCGCGCGCCAGATGGCAAACACACGCTCATCTTCGACACCTATGTTCCGAACTGGCTCGCCAGCGGAAAGAGCTGGGAGGACATCAAGGAGGATTACGCGCACAACGTCCTCCTCAAGAAACTTCAGCAATATGCGCCCAACATCAATGAGCGGACCATTCTTGGAGAATATATCGAAACGAAGGAAAGCCTTGAGCAGGCCAACCTTTCATTCGTAAACGGAACGACGAATGGCGGGGAACGCATTGCGGCGCAGCTTGGCGCCTTCCGCCCCTTCCCCGGCTATGCCCATTACCGCTCGCCCTTCAGAAATCTCTATATGACCGGCCCGCACTGCCACCCGGGCGGCGGCATTTCCGCGGCAGGCACTATCGCCGCGAACGTTATGCTTGAAGATCTCGGCGTCAAACGCCCCTCGAACTAAAATGCATCCGATTAAGGAAATCGACATGAGCAAAAGCCAGAAGATCGACAAATATACGGCGATGGTGATCCAGCCGCATGTGACGGTCGCCGAGGACCGCGACGGCATCAAGAAGAACCTCGACCGCGTCTGCAACATGATCGATTTCGGCGTTGGCTATTTCTGGGAGCTGCCGGCGCGCCTTGTCGTGCTGCCGGAATATTTCCTTCAGGGCGTGACGACGCCGGGCAAAGGCGAGCACGGCATTGAAGGCTTCATGAAGAAGGCGATCACCCTCGACGGACCGGAAATGCAAAAGCTCGGCCAGAAAGCGAAGGAATATAACCTCTACATCGCGGGCGGCGGCGTCATCGAGAAAGTGCCGGAATTTCCCGATCGTTGGTTCAACACAGCCTTCATTATCGGCCCTTCCGGCAATGTCGAATTGCGCTACCATAAATGGCACATTCCGGCTTCGATCGGCCTTGGAACGAGCCCGCATGACATCTTCGATGAGTATCGCGAAGTCTTTGGCGGTGACATCAAAACGCTCTTCCCCGTTCTCGATACTGAGATCGGCAAACTCGGAACGATGACCTGTCATGACGGCTGCACGCCGGAAGTCTCGCGTGCGCTCGGCTATAATGGCTGCGAAGTTATTTGCCACCCGGTCGCGCTTCAGGAAATCGAGGGCGTCTCCGAGCCGTGGGATTTCTGGATGTTCACGCGCCGCGCGCGCGCACATGACAACATGGCCTATGTTCTCGGCTCCAACTGGGGCAAGGTCGATTATGACTACTATCCTCGCGCCTTCTGCCCCGGCCGCTCCTTCGTAATTGACTATACGGGCATGGTGCTGCGATGCGCGGAATATCCGGAGGAACAGGTCATCGGCGCGACAATCGATATCGAAGCCCTGCGGGAACACCGCTCGCGCTCGAACCACAATTGCTGGGTCGATCTTCGTACGGAAGGCTTTCGCCAGATATATGAAAAGCCGATCTATCCGCCGAACCAGTTCCCGAGCGGGCGCCCGCCGAAAAACCTTGCTGACAAGCTCGAGCCGGTGAAAGGCGTCTTCCTTGACCTCTATTCCCGCGGCCAGTTTACGCCGCCAGCCGGTCTAAGC
>JACKIL010000016.1 GCA_020638525.1 Caulobacterales bacterium
CGCTTCTTCCGTGTAAGGTGAATTCCTGAGACCGTCGCCCGTGCCGTTGAGGCCGACGACAAGGCCGTAACCGACGAGGTCGTTGCCGCGAACCCCTTCGATTTCGACGATGTCCTTCAGGCGCACCTGCGCTTCGGCGGGAGCGAGCCCCGCGGCGACGGACAGGATGGAGACGATGGCGAGAATTCTTTTCATTACATCAACGCAGGTAATTGGCGAGCGACAAGGTGGAAAGGCGCGAGGTCAGGAGATATGACGCCTCGAGCTGTGTTTCGTAGAGCTGAAGCTGCGCGGCGGCTTCATAAGGATCGCGCGCGACCTTGCTGTTATAAAGGCCCGTCATCGCGATCTCTTCCGCTTCATATTGCGTCTGACGGTCCGCGATGCGCCCTTCGGCGACGCCGAGGACCGCACGCATTCCGGTGATGTTCGTCTCGGCCGTCAGCGCGAGGCTCGCCGCCGCATTCGCGATCTTGTCGCGCTCCACGGCCGACCCCGAGGGAAGGCTTTCGTAATTGGCGAGCACGGCGAAGCTGCGGATCATGTCCTTGATCGGCTGCGCGTTCGCTTTCACCGAAGCGCTGATGCGAATGCCGCTCGCGAGTTCGACCGGCGGCGCATCGCCCGCGCCGCCCTTGTAGATCGTCGTCTCGAAGCCGCCCGCCGGATCGTTGAAGTAGAGGTCGAGCTGGGTCGCAGCATCGGCTGCATCGACCGCGCCCTCGATGATCGCCTTCACGTCCGCGAGAAGATCGTCGACGGAACCGAGCGGCGGCGTGTCAGTCGCATCGCCGGCGAAGAGCGCGCGCCCGCCCGCCGTCGTATTGAGCGAGGCGAAGATCGTATAAAGCGTGCTCTTGGCATCGACGCTGACAGCCTCGATGCCGACAGAGTTGTCGCCGGCGAGCGAAGCAAGACCGCTCGTGCCGATGCGCGTGCTTTCACTCGTCAAATTGCCGAGCACGGCCTGCGTGCCGGAAGCGCGGTTCGCCGCCAGCGAAAGGTTTTGCTGGAAGATCTTCGCGTCGTCGATCGCCTTCTGGATCAGGTGAACGCCGCCAATGTCGCCTTTCACCGCCGATGTAATGTCGGCATACTGTCCGGTGACCGTCTCTGTACGCGACGTATCGGCCTGTTGCTTCAGCTCGTTGACGACGCGCGCAAGCCGGGAATAGGTCAGAACATCAGGAACGCCGTTCGCACTCATTACAGGAGCTCCATCAGGGTGTCGATCATCGCCTGCGCGGTCTGGATGACGCGCGCGTTCGCTGCATAGGCGCGCTCGACAAGCAGCAGGGTCTGCATTTCCTGGTCGGTGTCGACGCCCATCACGGCCGCTTCAGCATCGCCGGCGGCCTGAGCGCGCGCCGAAGAACTGGCGAGACTCGAATCCGCCGTCACGCGCGCCGAACCGACGAGCGAGAAGACGGCCGCGACCGCTTCGCTCGCCGTGGAGGCGCCGGTGACGCCGGCGCCCGCCGAAATGAAACGCTGCTCGGAAAGCACGTCGAGCATCGAGTTGATGAATGTGGAAGCGCCCGCAGCGCCTTCCGCCGCCGCGCCGAGCCCGTCGCGCAAACGCCAGACTTCGCCGCCCTGATCGGGATCGACCGCGGCGTTAAGCGCGATGCGGCCCGCAAGGCCGACTTCCTGTGAAACGTCGTAAGCGGCGCCTGCATCCGTGAAGAGGCCGGGGTCGCCCGGCGCAAGCGTCAGGTCGATACCTTCAAAGCGCTGCATGACATCGGCGGCGAGCGCATCGATTTTCGCCTGGAAATCAGGCGCGATTTCATCGCGCACCTCAAACAGGCCCGCGAGCGAGCCTTGCCTGAGCGCGAAAACGCCATTTCCGCCCGGCGTGATATCGACGCCATCGACGCTGACGCCGGACAGAGCCCCCGCCCCGCCGTCATATTCCATATCCGCCGTGATGACGGAGCTTTGCGTGAAGCTGACTTCGCGCGCCGTACCTTCGATCAGGAAGACGCCTTCACTCGTAACAAGATCGACAGCGCCGCTGTCGCGCACGAGTTCGCGAACGGGAATGATCGAGGAAACCTGATCGATCAGCGTCTTGCGCTGGTCGAGCAGCGCCGAAACATCGCGCTGGCCGGCATTGCCCTTGGCGATGTCGGCGTTGAGGCTTTCGATCTGCTTCAGCGCCGAGTTGACGATATCGACCTGACGCGCGATTTCGCCGTCGGCCGACTCGCGTTCGGTTTGCGTCTTCTTGGAAAGCTGGTTGAAGGTCGTGACAAGCGCCTTCGCGTTGTCGAGAACCTGCGCCTGCATCGAACCCGATTCCGGCGTCTGCGAAAGATTGCGCAGCGAGGTCTCGAAATTCTGATACTGAGTGAAGAGGCTGAACGGGTCGTCCGTTTCGCCAAGCGCTTCATTGAGGTTCGTAAGGGCCGCCGAGACGACTCCATCGCGCGCAACGGAGCCTTCAGCCGCCCGCTTCTCCCGCGTCAGCGCGGCGTCAGACGCGCGAACGACGCCGTTGACGATCACGCCGGCGCCCTCAGAGCCGAGAATTCGTTCGCTGACGGAGAGATCGCGCTTGGAATAGCCGGGCGTCAGCGCATTCGCGATGTTACTGGAAACGATATCGGCGCGCTTGGAAGCCGCCGATAACCCAGTCGTCGCGTTGTTGAGTGCGCTTGAGATCGACATTTCTTACTCGCGCCGGCGGTGGGCGGGCGCCCCGTTCAGGAGCGCCCTGTCATACCCGTTCCGCCATTACCGTTTCAGGTTCGTTGTTTCCTGCAGCATTTCATCGACGGTTTGAATGATCTTCGCGTTCGACGAATAGGCGCGCTGCGTTTCGATGAGATCGGTGAGTTCGGCGGCGATATCCGTCGTCGACTCCGCGAGCGCGTAACCGGTCGTCGTGCCGACCGGGCCCGTGCCCGCATCCCAGAAGTAGACGAGACCGCTATCCTGCGAGATCGCGAAGGTCTGGTTGTCGAGCGCCCGCAGGCCGTCGAGGTTCGGAACGTCCGCAATCGGAATTTGATAGATCGTGCGGCGGAAGCCGTTGTCATAGATCGCTTCGATCATGCCCTGATCGTTGATCTCGACATAGCTGAGGCTGCCGATCGGCGCGCCGTCCTTGGTGACGCTCACCGGCGAGAAGTCCGCCGAAAGCTGCGTCATCGGACCGCCGGAAAGCGGCTCGCCGATATAAAGGCTCATCGGCCCCGAGGCGACATTGAGCGCGACCGTGCCGGTCGAGGAGTCATAGGTTGCGCCGGCGCCGTCGACGACTGACTGGATCGAGCCGCCAGCAGCGCTCGAGTCGTCAAAGACGATGTCGAAGGTCGCGACGACCGCCGTCGGCGGCGTGCCTGCGCGGTCGCGCACTTCAACCGTCCAGGTGTTCGACGCGCCGGCCGCCGGAATTTGCGGAATGAAGGTGATGTCGAGCGTCTGCGAGCTGCCGAGGTTGTCGAAATATTCGACAGGCAGCTCATAGCTGTCACCGCTGGCGTCGTAATGCGTCGCTGTCGCCGGCAGGTTGAGACCAAGGCTCACCGTCGAAGTCGGCGCCGCCGCGAACTGGTTGTTGGTGATGTTCACTGGCTCAAGGCCCGCCGCGCTGTCGCGGCCCGGAACGGTGACGGTGCCGTCGGCGTTCGCCGGCCAGCCGAGGAGATAAAGCCCGCTCAGCGTCTTGAGATAGCCGTTCTCGTCCGCCTGGAAGGAGCCTGTCGAGGTCAGCAGCAATTCGGCGGTGTCGCCCGCGTTCGAACCAAAAGCCGAAACGCTGGTCACCGGCAGAAGACCGCGGCCCGAAACTGAAATGTCGGTGGAGTTCGCCGTCGAGACGAGCGCGCCTTGCGCGTCAACATCTTTGAACGTCGTCACGCGCACGCCGCCCGCCGTGTAGGTGCCCGAGCCCTGGCTGATGACCATGTTCGTGAACTCGGCGTCTGAACGCTTGTACCCGTAGGTCTCAGAGTTCGCGATGTTGTCGGAAATCGTGGAGAGCTTGGTCGCGTTGACCGAAAGTCCCATCACGCCGGCATTGAGAGATGATGAAAGTCCCATGTGTTTCACCCAAGGGTTACGCTGCGTCTGACACTAGACGCGCCGACTATCGGCGCGACTGATTAAAAGACTGATAAGGTTAAGCGCTTCTCGCTTTCGAACCAGCAATTGCCGGTATTATCAGCCTGTGCGTGACGCCTTTCCGTAATAAGGCGTCAACAAGTCTTAAGAATTCATCGCTGAAGAAGCGTGATTGAGATTCGCCGATTTTGCGGCGCAAGCGGATCGTCCGTGAGCGGTTCGGTAGCCGCTTTGCCGGAAACCTGGGCGATTTGCGCCGGGTTCATTCCCGCTTTGACCATCATCCGGCGCGCCATGTTGGCGCGGTCGGTCGACAGCTCCCAATTCGTGTAATCGCGCGCGCCAGAGTAAGGCAGACTGTCCGTATGCCCTACGATCGCAACATTGTTGGTGACATCCCCGATGACGCTCGCGACGACTTCGAGCAGTTTTTCCATGGTCGGCGACGGCTGTGCGGAACCGACGGAATAAAGCGGCTCGCTGTCAGAATCGGTAAGCTCGATGACGAGCCCGTCCGGCGTCATGCGGGTCTGGATATGCTGAAGAAGGCTGTTTGAATCGTCTTCGAGCGCGCGGGCGAGAAGGTCGCCTTCTATGTCGCGCAGCTTGCCTTCTTCCTCGTCGGAAATCTGCTTCGTTGCGAGCGAAGTCTTCGTTGAATCTGGCTGCTCAGGCCGTGAGGAAGGCACCGTATCGACCCCGCCGGAGCCCGTGCGCGCATAATCCTCATCGGCGAAAAGCGACGAACCGTTCAGCGCGCCGCTGCCGCCGGCCGATACCTGACTGATCGGGATCGACGCGTTGAAATAGTCGGCGATGCCCTTGCGCTGGTCTTCCGTCGTCGCGTTGAGAAGCCACATCAGCAGGAAGAACGCCATCATCGCCGTGACGAAGTCGGCATAGGCGACTTTCCAGGCGCCGCCATGGTGGCCCTCGCCCGAGACCTTCTTCACCCTTTTGATGATGATGTTCTGGACGGTGCTGGACAAGAGTTCTCTCTCGGCGGCCAAAGCGGTTTCCGAGAGGATTAACGATAGATCGCGTAAATTTGGCCTTAAGCTCCGCAAACATTTCTGGCGGAACATGATCGCGCCTTATTAACCGCGCTTTAGAAAGAATGGGCCAATGTTCCGGCCAAGCGCGTTCAAGCGCAGATGAAAGAGCGGGCGGGGTTCAATCCCAGATGTCGAGTTCTCAGGCTTCAGTTCTGGCGCGCAAGATCGAAAGCGCCAAGCGCGGCGCGCCGTCGGCGTCTGGCCTTTCAAAATTCACCTCCGCTGTCGGAAAATCGTTCGAAGAAGCGATGTCTTCGCTGCTTGGCGAAACTGTCGAAGCCTCGACGGACTGCGCGAACGCAGCGCTGCCGGAAGCGATCATCAGCGAGGCCGGCCAGCGTATCTATTACTGGCTGCTCGGCGACAATGGCGCGCCTTGCGCGCTCGCCGTTCTCTCGCCGGCCTTCGGCGCGGTTCTCTCCGAGCGGCTTCTCGGCGGCGATCTTCGCGCGCCGGGAGAGGAAGATACATCGACGCTGCTTGAATTCCAGATGGCGGGCGTCGTCGCGGATCTTCTCCTCAAAACATTATCGAAAGTGCTTGAAAAACAGGCGCAGGTTCTGCCGGCGCCGGTTCTGTCGGCAAAGCGCGGCGCGCGCACGCCCGCCGAAGCGCTCTCGGGATTCGAGCCGGTGGAGACGAACTGCGTCACCTTGCGCGTCTCCTATGACGGAAACGATGCGCCGCGCGCGGTGAGACTCTACTTCACCGACGCTTTCATCGACAGCGCGGGCCTTCACGCAGATTCGCGGGTTCCGCTCCTCAGCGCGCCGAAGGACCCGAACTGGCCGAAGAAGATGCGGCGTAATATTCTGAATACGGAGATTTCACTCTCCGCCGTGCTCGGGCGCGTCAAGACGAATGTCGGCGCGCTCTCTCGCCTTGAAGTCGGTCAGGTGTTCGATCTCGACCCGGACGCCCTCAGCGGCATCGAGATTTCAGCCTCGACGGACGAAGGGCCCGCCGTCATCGCGCGCGCGCGCCTTGGCGCCGTCCAGTCGAACAAAGCGGTCAAGCTGACGACCCCCATCGACGCCGATTTCATCGCCGGCCTTTAAAGCGCCGGGCTTGCCCGCGAAAAATCATTCCTCACAGGCGTCGCATCGCGCGGCGAACTGGTCCATCATCGCGCCCGGTTATCAGGGTTTCCTTTCCCGGCCATGCGAGAGGGAGTGCATGTTCGATTTCATCCGCAAACCGTTTCTGTGGAAAGCATTCGATGAAGAACTCGACCGCGAGATCGGAAAGACAAAGCAGTTTCATCTGAAATCGGTGCAGGACCTCGCCGTTTACGACATGCTGAAGGGCGAGCGCGGAAAAACGATCGCCGAAATCGGCGGCGGCGATTCCCGGCTGCTTGCAAAGCTCTCGAAAGACAATCGCTGCTTCAACATCGACAAATTCGAAGGCGCCGATGGCGGCCCCGCTAAAGTCATCCGCATCAGGGGCGTCACGAATGTGCAGACATTTCTCGGCGAGCGATCGCCGCTGCTGAATGCAGATCAGTTCGATATCGTCTTTTCGATCTCGGTCATCGAGCATGTGCCCACCGCCGCGCTCGGCGACTTCCTTGAAGACGGCTTGCGCATTTTGAAATCAGGCGGGCTTTGGCTTCACGCGATCGACTTCTATCTTGACGACGCGCCGGACGCAGGCGTCGCCGCGCGCTTTGAAAAATACCGCACCTGGCTTTCGCACCCGATGCTCGAACCGCTCGGCGCCGTCTATGACGGCCCGCCGCGCTTTACTTGCGATATGGCGACGAACCCGGACAATGTCATGCATGGCTGGGGCAAGATTGCGCCGAAGCTCATCGAGTTGCGCCAGAAGGCGCAGTCGGTTTCGCTCCTTCTCGGCGCCCGGAAAAAGTAAGCCCGCTCACCGGCTTTCGCCGATAGCGGGCTGCTTTAGACTTGCGCCGCCGCTGCGCTTCCGAAGACCGCGCAGGCGGCGAGAATTGGTGAGCCCGGATGGGATCGAACCATCGACCCTCTGATTAAAAGTCAGATGCTCTACCGCTGAGCTACGGGCCCCCTCGTCGAGGAGCGCGGACCATAATTGCGGTCCCCCGGCGGGTCAACCTGAGTCAAGGCCGGTTCGGACACATAATAATACACAAGCCTTGCGGCCCGCTGACGCGGCGCCGGACGGCGGCGCGCGCTCGAATTAAGTGATTGATTCCCCTGCCTGCTCGCGGAAGCGCGCGACGAAATCGGCGAACTTTCCTTCAGCGATTGCGGCGCGCATTCCGGCCATGAGCTGCTGGTAGAAGGCGAGATTGTGCCAGGTGAGAAGCATGGGCCCGAGATATTCGCCCGCCCGGAAGAGGTGGTTGAGATAGGCCTTCGAATAGTCCCGGCTCGCCGGGCAGTCGCTCGCGGGGTCGAGCGGTTCCGGGTCGTCGATGAACCTGGCGTTCTTGATGTTGATCGGCCCTTCCCACGTCCAGGCCTGCCCATGGCGGCCGGCCCGGGTCGGCAGGACGCAGTCGAACATGTCGACCCCGCGCGCCATCGCTCCGACAATATCGGCCGGCTTGCCGACGCCCATCAGATAGCGCGGCTTGTCCTTCGGCATGTGGGGCGTCAGCCCCTCGATGACGCGGAACATTTCCTCGCGCCCCTCGCCCACCGCAAGGCCGCCGATCGAGTAACCGGGAAAGCCGATCTCCATCAGCTTCTCAAGGCTCTCGCGGCGCAAATCGTCATAGTTCGCGCCCTGCACGATGCCGAACAGCGCCTGACCGGGCGCAGACTTTTCCTCAAAGGCGCGTTTGGAGCGCTCCGCCCACCGCACGGAAAGAAGAAGCGACTCGCGCGCCTTCTCCTTTTCGATGGGGATCGCCGGGCATTCGTCGAGCTGCATCTGGATGTCGGCGCCGAGAAGGCACTGGATCTCAATGGAGCGTTCCGGCGTCAGCATGTGGCGCGCGCCATCGATATGCGACTGGAAGGAGACGCCCTCCTCCGTCAGCTTGCGGAGCGTCGAGAGCGACATCACCTGAAAGCCGCCCGAATCCGTGAGGATCGGATGCGGCCAGTTCATGAATTTGTGCAGGCCCCCGAGCGAGGCGACGCGCTCCGCGCTCGGCCTGAGCATCAGATGATAGGTGTTGCCGAGAACGATATCGGCGCCGGTCGCGCGCACGTTTTCCGGTAGCATCGCTTTCACCGTGCCCGCCGTGCCGACAGGCATGAAAGCAGGCGTGCGGATTTCGCCATGCGGCGTTGAGATGACGCCGGTGCGCGCGGGCCCGTCCGTTGCATTGAGCTTGAAGGAGAATGCGGCGGTCAAAACAGGCGCCCCCCATTCGGCACGTTAAGGCTCGGGCCGATCAGCACGACAGCGCCCTCTTCATCAGGGAAACCGAGCACCAGAACCTCCGACATGAAATCGGCGATCTGGCGCGGCGGAAAATTGACGACGGCGGCGACCTGCCGGCCGATCAACTCTTCTTTCCTGTAGTGAACCGTGATCTGCGCGGATGATTTCTTCACGCCGATCTCCGGCCCGAAATCGACCTTCAGCTTGAACGCGGGCTTGCGCGCCTTCGGAAAATCCTCCGCCTCGACAATCGTTCCGACGCGGATATCAACTTTCAGGAAGTCATCGAAAGTTATGGCGTTCATTGGGCTTTCTCCAACAGGCTTGCATCCCCGTAGGAATAAAACCGGTATCCCGCCTCGATAGCATGGGCGTAAGCCGCTTTCATCCGCTCCGTCCCGGCGAAGGCCGAGACGAGCATGAAGAGCGTCGAGCGCGGCAGGTGGAAGTTGGTCATCAGGAGATCGACCGCGCGAAACCTGTAACCGGGCGTGATGAAGATCGCCGTCTCGTCCGCAAAGGGATGAACGGTCCCCGCCTCGTCCGCCGCGCTTTCAAGGAGGCGCAGCGCCGTCGTTCCAACGGCGATGATGCGCCCGCCTTTCGCGCGCGCTTCGTTGATCGCGGCTGCCTGGGCTTCAGTGATTTCGCCCCATTCGGCGTGCATGACGTGATCGCGCGTATCATCCGCCGTCACCGGAAGGAACGTTCCCGCGCCAACATGCAGCGTGATGGTGACGCGCGAGACGCCCCGCGCATCAAGCGCGGCGAAGAGATCGTCCGTAAAGTGAAGACCGGCCGTCGGCGCAGCGACCGAGCCCGGCTCATCCGCATAAACGGTCTGGTAATCGCGCGTATCAGCTTCCGTCACTTCGCGCTTGCGGGCGATATAGGGCGGCAGCGGCGGCGCGCCGGCGCGCGCAAGCGCGGCGTCGAAATCCGCGCCGCTGACATTGAACTTCAATTCCGCTTCCGCGCCGTCTCGCGTTGTAACTGTCGCGAAAAACTCCGGCGCAAAGTCGATGCGATCGCCTTCCCGGATACGCTTCGCCGGACGCACAAAGGCTTTCCAGCTATCAAGGGAAAGTCGCTTGTGGAGCGTCACGTCGAGTTCGACAGGCTGGGGGTCCGCCGCGCCTGCACTTCTCGCCGGCCGCACGCCCTTGAGCTGCGCGGGGATCACCTTCGTATCGTTGAGGACGAGGAGATCGCCGGGCCGAAGGAGCGATGGCAGGTCCCGCACCGCAAGATCGGCGAGCCCTTCCCCGACATGGAGCAGCCGCGCGGAATCGCGCGGGCTCGCCGGGCGAAGCGCGATGGCGCTCTCGGGCAGGTCGAAGTCGAAATCGGAAACACGCATGGGCGGGGGTTTAGAACCCTTTCGCCGTACGGGGAAGCGCGGGCGAGCTTCGCATCCTTCGAGGCTCGCTTCGCTCGCACCTCAGGATGAGGGCGGAGCGAATTGATGGATCTTCTGCAAACTCCACCCTCATCCTGAGGCGCCCGTCGCAGGCGGGCCTCGAAGGATGGCGGCCAGCTACTCGACCCGCATCACCACGACGCCGATCGAAGGCGACGCCGCCCCGCTGAGCTGCAGCACCGCCTCTCCAGCCTCCAGGCGGAAGCGGACGGCCTTGCGGATAGCGCAACCCGGCCCGCTCGAATGGTCTTCGCTCTTTGCAAATGCGCCGTCCTGAACGACGTCGATCCACGCGGCTTCGGAGAGCGATATCTCATAGAGCCCGCTGTCGAGGCCGGTAAGACGCACGACGCCCCCGAAAGAGGACGCGGGCTCGCTCGGCGCACGTTCCGGCGGCGCCGCAAACACGACTTCGCCGAGCGCCTCAAGTTTCAGCAGAAACGCGCCGTCTTCCTCCGCGCGCCATTCGGCGCCGGCACCCGCCTCTTCCCGCGGATGGGCGAGTAGCGCGGCCTCGCGTTCGACGGACCATTTGTGGTGCGCACATGCCGAGGCCGCCTCTTCAGCACGCGCGCCAAAGGCTGCGATAGACAGAACCGCAACGAGAACGCCAAGGGCCCGCATTGCGGGCTACTCGGCCGTCCGGAAGCTGACGATTTTCGACGGATTGCGGGGCGGCTCGCCGCGCTGAACCGCATCCACATGCTCCATGCCTTCAACGACCTTGCCCCAGACCGTGTATTTGCCATCAAGGAACGAGGCGTCGTCGAAGCAGATGAAGAACTGGCTGTCGCCGGAATCGGGGTTCGCCGCGCGCGCCATCGAGCAGACGCCGCGCTGGTGGCTGACATCGTTGAACTCGGCTTTGAGTTTCTTGCCGGACCCGCCCGTGCCATCGCCGCGCGGGCAGCCCATTTGCGCCATGAAGCCGTCGATGACGCGGTGAAGTTTCAGCCCGTCATAGAAGCCTTCGTCGGCAAGCTCCTTGATGCGCGCGACGTGCTTGGGCGCCTTGTCGGGCATCATCTCGATGACGACGTCGCCAGTGTCGAGCGTAAGGATCATCTTGTCGGTCATAGTTCAATCTTCCCATTGATGCGGCGCGGCGGTTTCACGGCGCAGATATCGCGCACGAAACCGTCTTTCTCCCCGCTCGCGGCTACGAAATATTGGCGGAACGTTTCGCTGTCTGTCTTCATGATCTCGATCTTCGGGCGTTCCGATTCCGGAATGTCGGCGCCGATGCGCATACGGACGATCGGCGTCGGACGGGGCGGCGGCTCGCCGCGCACGATGCGCCGGCTGTTCTGGCTGCCGTCGACGATCCAGCCCCACGCCGTATAGCGCCGGTCAAGGTCGAGCCGCGCTTCGCCGAGCATCAGGAAGAACTGGCTGTTCGCCGAGTTCGGGTCGCCCGCGCGCGCCATCGACATCACGCCCTGGCAGTGCAGCGGCCAGATCGCGACATGGCGATCGGTCTTGAAGGAACGCAGCGATTCCGGCTGCGCGGCCGCCGGCATGCCGTCGATAAAGCCGACGCGCGAGGCCATGCGGTCGCGGCCGAACTCGACGAAGCCCGTCACGTCTTTCGTATCGCGGGCGAATTCGGCCGGAACGTTCGGAAGCTCCGATCCGCCCGTGCCGTCGCCCTTCGGGTCGCCGCCCTGCGCAACGAACCCTTCAATCACGCGGTGGAAGTGGAGGCCGTTGTAAAAGCCCTGCCGCACGAGCGCGCGGATCTGTTCGACATGCTTAGGCGCGAAGTCCGGGCGCAGTTCGATGACGACAGGGCCGGCCGGAAGGTCCATGACCAGCATGTTCTCCGGGTCGAGCGGGCGCCACGCATCCGCGGGCGCGGCGGCGACGATTTCGCTCGGCTTGGGCCCCGCTTTTTCATCGTCCTTGGCGGCGGCGATGGAGCCGGCCGCAAGCGCGGCGAAAGCGGCGGCGGCGAACGCCATTTTACGCAAGGTCATTCCGATCGCTCCCTAGAACTTCCAGTTGCGGGGCCAGCATAGGCCGATCGCGGTCCCGGTTGGATTACGATTTTGCGAATTTCGCCCTCAGCGCCTTTTCGACGGCCACGGGGACGAAATTCTTCACATCGCCGCCGAGGCGCGCGATTTCCTTCACGAGGCGCGAGGCGATCGCCTGATAGCGCGCATCCGCCATCAGGAAGACCGTCTCGATGTCGTCGTTGAGCGCCTGGTTCATGCCGACCATCTGGAACTCGTATTCGAAGTCCGAGACGGCCCTGAGGCCGCGCACGATGATCTCCGCCTTCACTTCCTGCGCGAAATGGATGAGCAGCGACTCGAACGGCACGACCCTGATCGCGACGCCGCTCTTCTTCTCGATCTTGCTCATTTCGTCCGCGACCATCTTGGTGCGCTCATCGAGAGTGAAGAGCGGACCCTTGTCGCGATTGATGGCGACGCCGATGACAAGCTCGTCGACGAGTTTGACCGCGCGCTCGATGATATCGACATGGCCGAGCGTCAGGGGATCGAACGTGCCGGGATAAAGCCCGATGCGTTTGCTCATCTATTCGCCCTCGCCTTCTGCTTCCTCGCCTTCCTCGCCGATATCCTCGATGCGCTCGACGGAGACGACTTTCTCCTCTTCGCGCGTGCGGAAGATGGTGACGCCCTGCGTATTGCGGCCGGCGACGCGAATATCATCGACCGGCGTACGGATGAGCTGGCCGCCATCGGTGACGAGCATGATCTGGTCGGCGTCCTCGACCGGGAAGGAAGCGACGACGCGCCCGTTCCGGTCATTGGTGACGATGGCGATGATGCCTTTGCCGCCGCGGCCCGAGGTTCTGTATTCGTAGGAAGACGAACGCTTGCCGAAGCCGTTTTCGGTGACGGTGAGAACGAACTGCTCCGCCGCGCCCAGCTCGGCGACGCGCTCGGGGCTGATCGCCGCCGTTTCCGCCGACGTCGTTTCGGCCTCTTCGCCGACTTCTTCCTCAGCGCCCTCTTCGCCGATCGCGCGGCGCATAGCGGCGGCGTGCTTCATGTACGCGCGCGCTTCATCCGGCGTCACATTCGTATGACGCAGGATCGCCATGGAGATGACTTCGTCGCCGCCCTCAAGGCGCACGCCGCGAACGCCGGATGACGTGCGGCCCGCAAAGACGCGAACGTCGTCCACAGGGAAGCGGATGCACATGCCGTGGCCGGTCGTGAGCAGAACGTCTTCGTCCGGACGGCAAATCTGCACGCCGACGATCGCATCGCCCTCGTCGGGCTTCATCGCGATCTTGCCGTTGCGGTTGATGCGCTGGAAGTCGGACAGCTTGTTGCGGCGGACATTGCCCTGCTTGGTCGCGAACATGATCTGCAGTTCGTCCCACGCGCTTTCGTCTTTCGGCAGCGGCAGGATGGTCGTCACGCGTTCGTCCTGCGCGAGCGGCAACAGGTTGATGAACGCCTTGCCGCGAGACTGCGGCGCGCCTTCCGGAATGCGCCACAGCTTCATCTTGTAGGCCATGCCGGTCGACGTGAAGAACAGGAGCGGCGTGTGCGTATCGCCGATGAAGAGACGCGAGACGAAGTCTTCGTCTTTCGGGCGCATGCCGGCGCGGCCTTTGCCGCCCCGCTTCTGCGCGCGATAGGCCGAAAGCGGCGTACGCTTCACATAGCCCGAATGCGTGACGGTGACGACCATCTCTTCCTGGGCGATGAGGTCTTCGTCCTCGACCTCGCCTTCGGCGTCGACGATCTCGGTTCGGCGCGGCGTTGCGAATTCGTCGCGCACTTCGATGAGTTCGGTCTTGATGATCTCCATCACGCGCTCGCGGCGGCGCAGGATGTCGAGATAGTCGGCGATCTTCTCGGCGAGCGATTTCAGTTCGTCGCCGATTTCATCGCGGCCGAGAGCCGTCAGGCGCTGCAGGCGCAGGTCGAGGATGGCCTTGGCCTGTTCCTCGGAGAGGCGCAGCGTGCCGCCTTCCGTCATCAGATGGCGCGGGTCCGCAACGAGGAGCACGAGCGGCGCAAGATCCTTCGCCGGCCAGTCGCGCGCCATCAACTGCTCTTTCGCGGTCGCCGGGTCCGGCGCATGGCGAATGAGCGAGACGATTTCGTCGATATTGGCGACCGCGATCGCAAGGCCGACCAAGATGTGCGCGCGGTCGCGCGCCTTGGAGAGATCGAACTTCGTGCGCCGGGTGACGACTTCCTCGCGGAAATCGATGAAGCCCCTGAGGACGTCGCGCAGCGCCATCTGCTGCGGGCGGCCATAATTGAGCGCGAGCAGGTTGACGCCGAAGCTCGTCTGCAATTGCGAGTGCCGGTAAAGCTGATTGAGAACGACATCCGCCGACGCGTCGCGCCGAAGCTCGATGACGACGCGAATGCCCTGCCGGTTCGATTCATCGCGGATATCCGCAATGCCTTCGATCTTTTTCTCGCGCACCAGATCGGCGATGCGCTCGATCATGTGCGCCTTGTTCACCTGAAACGGAATCTCGGTGACGATGATGGCGAAACGGTCCTTGCGGATTTCCTCGACCGTCGCGCGTCCGCGCATGATGACCGATCCGCGGCCGAGAAGGAGCGCCGCTTTCGAGCCGGCGCGCCCGAGAATGATGCCGCCCGTCGGGAAGTCAGGGCCCGGAACAATCTCGAGAAGCTCTTCGTCCGAGATATACGGATTGTCGATCATCGCGACGGTCGCGTCGACGACTTCGCCAAGATTGTGCGGCGGAATGTTCGTCGCCATGCCGACGGCGATGCCGCCTGCGCCATTGACGAGCAGGTTCGGGAAGCGCGCCGGCAGAACCATCGGCTCGTCCTGCGCGCCGTCATAGTTCGGCTGGAAGGCGACGGTGTTCTTTTCGATGTCGGCGAGAAGCGAATGGGCCGGCTTGCCCATGCGCACTTCCGTGTATCGCATCGCGGCCGGCGGGTCGCCATCGATCGAACCGAAGTTGCCCTGACCGTCGACGAGCGGCAGGCGCATCGAGAAATCCTGCGCCATGCGCGCGAGCGCGTCATAGACCGCCTGGTCGCCATGCGGATGGTATTTACCGATGACGTCGCCCACGACGCGGGCCGACTTCTTATATGGCTTGTTCCAGTCGAACCCGTTCTCGTGCATCGACCACAGAATGCGGCGGTGCACCGGCTTGAGGCCGTCCCGCGCATCCGGGATCGCGCGGGACACGATCACGCTCATCGCATAGTCGAGATACGACTTGCGCATTTCATCTTCGATGGAGATCGGGGAGACGTTGCCGGGAGTTCCGCCGGCGGTTTTCTCGTCGTCGTTGTCTGCCACGTAAATCCTTCAGGAATCAGGAGAAAAGCGGAGCGCACGGCTTACCACCCCCGCCCCCGGACCCGCAAGCTATGCGCCCGTTTTATGGGGACTTTCCGGGGGTTTTCCCCCGCCCCGCCAGGCCCCGCCCCCCGAGGCGGCTTTAGCAGGGTATGTATCCTGTGGAGTTTCTTGTCTCTGTCATCACTTCTGGGTTAAGCTTACCGTGGGACGGGGCTTTGGGATGGCGGTGACCGAGACAGCGAAGATTGTGGCTGTAGTGGGTGCGTGCGGGCGCGCGAGCGGCTTGCACGGCGGAAATCCATTACGCGCGATCGTTCCGGCGCAAGCCGGCGCAGACCATTTACCCGGCCACTTTTCTGACTGAGGCAAAAGCGGCCGATGGGGCTGCATCGCAACAAGGGGTATCGAAATGGGCGTAGTTGTTCGGTTGTTGGCGTTTCTGGTGGGCGTTCTTGCCTTCGGATTCGTCGGTCTTGATACGGCGCAGGATCATTTTGGCGTCGATGCGGCGGGTCTTCTCGCCAAAATGGGCGAAATGCCCGGCGGCATTGCGACGTCTGCGCTCAGCATGGTCGATGGCGGCCTCGACAAGCTCGGCGTGATGATGGCCGGCCTGCAAGGCGGCGAAGTCGACCCGGAAAAACCCGGCCTCGTTCAATCCTGGGGCCCGCAAGGCCTTTCGGCGCTCGTTTCCGCGCTCGTCGTCATGTTCTCGCTGCGCCGCTAGGCTGCAGCCCGGCCGCTTCATGGCGGCCATACTATTCGGGACCCCGCCCCCTCATCGCGGGCGGGGTTTCGGCGTCAGGGGGAAGTGATGACGGATCGGCGTAAGTCAGAGTTGCACAAGTCTGAACTTCTCAGACGCGAATTGCTTATCGGCGGCGCTGCTTCGCTGGCGACGCTTTCGGCGGGCCGCGCGCTCGCAGAATCGGCGCCCCCTGCGCCGATCGGCATCTGGAGCGAACGCGCGCCGATGCCCTTCCCCGTTCAGGAGATCTATCCGACCCGCTTCTGGCGCGAGCCCGCGGAGATGACGAGCTTCAAGCCGCATCTTGAGGGCGTGCTCGTCAACGCCGGCGGACTTTCGGTGTATGAAGACGGCGATTTCGACGTCTCGGACCGTGTAACGATTTACGACCCGATCTCGGACAGCTGGGGCGAAGGCCCGCGCCTTCCCGAAGCGCGTCATCACATCGCGCTCGTCTTCCACAACGGTTTCCTTTTCGCGGTCGGCGGCTTCTATGCCGATGACCGCGGCATCTGGCAGATGCAGACCTCGCTATGGCGCGTCGAGTCGCTCTCCGACCGCTATTGGGCCCCGCAGACTTCGCTCCCTATCCCGCAGGCTGAATCCGTCGCCGCTTCGGTCGGCGGCCATATCCATGTCGTCGGCGGGCGCGCGCCGGCCGGCAGCCTCAACGCGAGCTGGGGCGACCACATCGATACCGACATGCACTGGGCCTATGATTCCGGCTCCGACCGCTGGGCGCCGCGCGCGCCGCTGCCGACGCCGCGCAACAGCGCGACGGGCTCTGTCGTGAACGGCCTTCTCTATGTCATCGGCGGACGCACGGTCAGCGATGGCAACACGCCTGTCGTCGAAGTCTACGAACCTGTCTCCGACCGCTGGCAAAAATGCGCCCCCCTTCCCGCCTCTGCGAACGCCGGCGCGCCGAAAGGCCAGAGCGGCCTCGCAAGCGCGGTCTGGAACGGCAAGATCTATGTCTTCGGCGGGGAATGGCAGAACCCGACGACGGCGGGCGTTTACGCCGACGTTTTCGAATATGATCCGCGTCAGGACAAATGGCGCGCCGTCGCTTCCATGCCGCGCCCGCGCCACGGCCTTGGCGCTGTCGCCCTCGCCGACGGGATCTATGTCTGCGGCGGCGCGACCGGCCCGAGCGGTCAAGGCACCTGCAACTATCTCGACAAGTTCGAGATCTAGGCGAGCAATTCTCTTTTGCGAAAAGTTACAAGGCTCCGTCATCCCCGCGAAAGCGGGGATCCAGGAGTCGCAAACTCCAGCGCGGATCGTCCTGGGTCCCGGCTTTCGCCGGGATGACGGGAGCAGGCGCATGCCGGAAAGCCGGCAGGCTCGCTCAAGCGTCCTCGCCGATTTTCCAGAAGCGCCGGATCGCCGCTTCCAGTTCTGCGGGGCTCGTTCCCTCGACTGACAGTCTGATCTTCGACCGGCGATCTTCCGGATTTGACGACGCCATATCCTTCGGCGAGATGGTGACGACCACCGCCTGTTCGTCGCATTCAATCTCGCGCACGCGGTCCCATGCGACGCGATGCTCCGGCGCCTTGAAGACGGCGGCCCCGCCAATGCCCGCAGCATCGAGAATGACGCCCCTCCCTCCGCGCGCGCCGCGAAAGACGAGCGCATGGACCTCAAGCGTCACAGCAAGGAAAATCACGAAAGAGATTATGCCGATGCGCGCAAAGCCCGTCGCGCCTTCGCCTTTCATAAAGAGAAGAACGGCGGCGATGATGAGCGCTCCGCCGCCATAGAGAATGACGCGCAGCAAGAGATCGCTCTTCGCCGGTTTTCCCCCGAAAACGATCCGCCCCGAAGAGGCTGCTTCCAACTCACTCATCACAAGGTTCCTTCGATCTGACGCCGCGCATCGAGGCGCCGAACCACCGTTTGCAGGCGCGGCTGAAACTCGTCGGATCTTCAAAGCCAAGCCGCGCGGCGATCGCTTCGCGGCTGAGACTTTCATCTGCGATGAGTTTTCCTGCAATCTCCTTCAGCGCCGCATCCCGCGCCTCGCGATAATTCGTTCCTTCCTCCGCAAGACGCCGCGCAAGCGTTCGCCGCGACATGCCGAGCGTTTGCGCCGCATCGTCTGCGCCTGGCAGATCGCCGCCCGCTTTTCGGAAAAGCGCGGCGAGCCGCCCGCCGACAGACGCCTCTTCCGACGCGGCGAGAGCAGCTTCAAGCGTCGCGACTGCAGTGCTGTGGAGTTCTCTGTCCGCATAAGGAGAACGCGCGGCGAGCGCTTCGAGCGGCGCGATCACCCGCGTTTCCGCGCATCCGAACCGGCATGGGCCCCCAAGCGCCGCTTCAAGCTCGCGCGCATAGACCGGCGCCGGCCACGCCCATTCATAGGAAAACTCAGAAGGCGGATGTTGCAGCAGCAATTCGGCGACCGCCTTCACGCTGAAGACCGCCGCCTCGCACATCGGGCGAAAGAGATCGACGCCCATCGGCGCGGCGGCGCCGATCCTGAGCGCCATATGGTGGCGCAGGCGCCTGATCTGAAAATCGAATTGCGGCCCCCGAACGCGGCCGAAGCGCGATACGAGCGCGAGTGCGTCATAGACCGTCTCGGCCGAGCGCATCGCGACTTCGAGCGCGCCTTGCGAGGCCGCGCTCCAGGCGGGCCCCGCCTTGATCGACCAGTGCGGACCGATGAGGTCGTTGAACGCATCCGTGAGCGCGGCCTGCGTCGCGACCGTCATCGTGCCGTCCGGCCTGTCGATATCGCTTTCGGTGAGCCCTGCGCGCGCAAGCACACGCCGCCGCGCGTTCGGTTCAGGCGCAAGGCAGGCGAGCGCATTGCGCAGATAGCTCGCCGGCGCGCGAATCTTTGCGAGGTCGCTCTGACCGCCCATTGGCTCAATATGCCACATTTTTGGCAGGCGCGGCACTCCCGAGCCGCCCGCTTTCGGAAGACTATCCGCCCAACAACGATAAAGGGAGAAACGTCCATGATTTTCAGGGCTGAAACGGCGGATGGGAAGACGATCGCCTACCGCGACGGCAAGCGGTTTCTCTGGCTCTTGTCCTTCACTTTCGGCCTGATCGCGCCGATCACGGTCGGGCTGTATTTCTGGAAAGGGCAGAACCCGCTCGCCTGTCTCTTCCCGATCGCCTTCTTTTACATCTTCATCCCGGCGCTCGACATTCTGTCCGGCGAAGACCCGTTTAATCCGCCTGAGGAAGTTGTGCCGGCGATGGCGGAAGACCAGTTCTACCGCCGCCTGCTGCACGCGACGGTGCCGGTCTTCTATTTCAGCTTCTTCGTCGCCGTGTGGTTTGCAGGCAGCCAGCCGCTGCCCTGGTGGGCGTTCATCGCCCTCGCCTTCGGCTTCGGCGTCCTCCATGGCGACGTGCTGACGATCGGCCATGAACTCGGCCACAAGACGAACGCGACCGACCAGCGCCTCGCGCAGATCGTCAACGCGCTCATCGGCTACGGCCATTTCTGCATCGAGCACAATCGCGGCCACCATGTGCACGTCTCGACGCCGGAAGACCCCGCAAGTTCGCGCATGGGCGAAAGCATCTATGCCTTCGCGCTGCGGGAATTGCCGGGCACGTTCAAGCGCGGCGTCGCGCATGAAACCGAACGCCTGCGCCGCAAGGGCAAGTCATTCTGGTCGCTCGAAAACGAAGTGTTGCAGGGCTATGCGATGACACTCGCCATGGCGGCCGTCATCATCGCGCTCTTCGGCCCGAAGATGATCATCTTTCTCGTCATCCATCACTTCATGGGATGGTATGCGCTGACGCAGGCGAACTATGTCGAGCATTACGGCCTGCTCCGCCAGAAGCTTCCGAACGGCAAATATCAGCCTGTCCAGCCGCGCCATTCGTGGAACACGAACCACATCATCTCGAACCTGATGGTGTTCCACCTGCAGCGCCACTCCGACCATCATGCGAATGCGCTGCGCCCCTATCAGGCGCTCCGGAACTTCCCCGACCTGCCGCGCCTTCCGAGCGGATATCCCGGTTGCTACGGCCTCGCCGCTATCCCGCCGCTCTGGTTCCGCGTGATGAACCCGAAAGTCATCGACTGGGCGGGCGGCGACCTCTCCAAGGTCAACATGTGCCCACGTCACAAGGAAAAGCTCTACGCGAAGTACGGCGCAACCGCGCCCGCAGCGAGCGCCGCCTAGTCAAACTCCCCCCGACCAGGCGGATGGTTAGCGGCCGGATGAGAAATCATCCGGCCGCTGACTTTTTGGGGGGGTATAAAAGGCATAGCGCGCCTGACCCACAAACGAAAACGGCGCCCCGAAGGGCGCCGTTCCGTTTCGTTTCGCAAGATACCGATCAAGCGAAGATGAAATCGCTCTGGTGAACCAGAACGTTCGTGATGATCGTGAAATCAGCAGCGCCATCGCCGTCGACATCGCCTTCCACGAAATAGTCGCCGCCCGACTTGAACGCGCGGATTTCCCCGGCCGAGCCGCTGAACGTGTTCGAGCCGATCCAGTCGGAAACGCCAAGTCCGCTCACGTCGATCGAGTCGCGACCCCTGTCGAAATCGGCGATTTCATCGACATCGCCAAGATCCGTGAACTCGAAGACGTCGTTCTGCTTGCCGCCGATGAGATAGTCATCGCCCGCGCCGCCATTCAGCGTGTCGCGCTGAAGGCCGCCATCGAGCGTGTCGTTCCCATCGCCGCCATACAGCATGTCGGTATGGTTGCCGCCGTCGAGGTAGTCGTCGCCCTCGCCGCCGTCGAGCACGTCGGCATGGTTCTCGCCGTAAAGGGAATCGTTACCTTCCCCGCCCAGCAGCGTGTCGGCCTTGTTGCCGCCGGACAGATTGTCGTCGCCTCCGAGGCCGTCCAGCACGTTTTCGTAGTTGTCGCCATAGAGCGTGTCGTCATAGGCGCCGCCCTGGAGGTTTTCGATGCTGCTGAAGCGGTCGCCGTTCGCATCGCCTTCCCAGCCCCATCCGAGCCAGAGCGAGGCTGCGACGCCACCATCCGCATCCATATAGGTGGCGGTGTCGTTTCCGGCGCCGCCATCGAGCGTGTCTGCGCCCTCACGGCCCATCAGCGTATCGTCGCCGGCGCGGCCCGAGAGGTGGTTGTTAGACTCGTTACCCAGAATTCCGTCGTTTCCTGAACCGCCGACACCATTCTCGATAACGACGCCTTCGGCGATCGTGTAACCGCCCCAGATGTCATCGACGAAGGAGACGACCCCGCCGCCGGTCGGCGTGTAGTCGATCGTCGCCGCCAGAAGGTCGATGCGGGCGTCGCGCGCGCCGTCATACTGGATCTTGTCGACGCCGCCCGTATCCCAGATCGTCTCGTAATACGTGCCCGGATCATTGACGTCGCCGAGCAGGTAGGTGTCGTTCCCCGACGCGTGGTCATTGATGATTCCGTAACGTTGCTGCAACGCAGCGATGTCGAAAGCGCTGAGCGTTCCGGACCAGCCGCTGTCGATATTGGCGGCCGTGTACGGCGTCGGGCCGTCAGGATGCGTCTCCCACGCATCATTATAGGACATGACAGTGTAGACGCCCTGGTTGAGATCGTAGAGGCCGAGCGAGCCGGTCGAAGCCGTCACGCCGAGCATCACTTCAGAACCACCGCCGGTGTCGTGCGGGTGCGAGAGGCCATGCGCATGGCCGAACTCGTGCAGCACCACGGCCCAAGAGAAGCCGCCCTGCATGAGGCTCTGCTGCTGGTCGAAACTCCAGCCGCCGGAAAGGACGTTGAAAACGCCGACGCCCTGATCCGGTCCGAAGGCCGGGTCTTGCGGGTAGAAGTAGGCGCCGTATTGCGTCGACTCTGTCTTCAGAAGCTTGAACGTCGCTTCGTTGACATCGTCCGTCACTTCATAATCGAAGCCCAGGATCTTGGTGTACTCCTCAAGCGAGGCCATCACCTGGTCTTTTTCGTACTGGTTCCAGTCGATCGTGATCATCGGGCTGACGCCGTCATCGCCGACTTGTCCGAAGTTCTCGTCGGAATCGCCGAAATAGACATAGAGCGTGTTGTCGCCATTCGGCACGACGTTGTCGGCGCTCTCCCAGATGATCGAATCGAGCGGATCGAAATCAGCCGGATCGAATTCCTGGATGGTGATCGAGAAGCCGCCGACCCACGGGTCGTAGGACATCACGTCGAAATAGTAGGTCCCGCTTTCCTGCGCGAAGAAGCTCGCCCGCGAGTTGATGTCATCGGGGAAGCTGATGTCGTCATTGAGCGAGACGAGGTTGCCGTTCGAATCCCAGACGACCAGCAAGGGATCGAGTTCATCGACAAGCGCCGAATAGTCGGAATCGTAATCCGCGCCGCCTGCGATTTCGATCGTATAGATCTTGCCGGCTTCGACTTGCAGCGAATAGGTGTCGATCTCGCCAAGGTAAGGCGCGAGATAGTTCGGCCCGTCGCCGTCGATGAAACCGTATGTGACGCCAAGGCCAACGGCTTCCGCGCCGCCGAACGTATCGGGCACGACATCGGTCGCCGGCTGCTGAACGACATCGAGCGTGTAACCGCCCGAAAGATCGCCAAGACCGGGGAAGTTGCTGACGGCGACGTAATAGTCCCCGCTGACCGTAGCCGTGTAGTTCAGAAGCGAATACCGGCCCGCGCCGCCATCATCGTCAAGATTGATGAAGCTCGTGTCCGGAGCGAATAGGTAGACGACCGAATCTTCAAGCGGCTGCGCGCCGGAACCGTAAACGGAAAACGTCCAGGTTTCGCCGGCTTCCAGATGCACCGAGTAGACATCGAAGCTGCCGTCATCAACGATGAAGCCGTCAACCGAGCCATTCGGCGCGAAGCTGATCGTTCCGAGTTCGCCGATCGGCGCGCTCAGTTCATTAACGCTCGCCGGCGCGGCGATCGGATTGGCGCCCTTATAGACGCCTTCGAAATCAGGATAGATGATGAACTCGCTCGACGGCTTGCCGTCGAAGCCGGTGATGGAAACCCGCGAGATTTCGCCGGAGGGTTCCGCCACGCTCGCCGGAACCGCCGTCGCTTCCGGATCGAGAACCTTCAGCGACGACTCGTTCGCGGACGGTTGAGGCGCGCTCGCCACCGTGCTCGGCGCAGAACTAGCCGACGGGGCGTTCGCATAAGCGTAGATGCCGTCATATTTGAGCCTGGCCAGCAGATCGGACTGTTCGAACGCGTCACTTCTCGACACGTCGGAATCGTCCGCGCCCAGAATCCGAAGCGGCTGCACGGCAGACAGTGAACTTGAGGAAGAAGTCATCTCCTTGAGGCTGCTGTAGGGCCTTACCCCGTCCCCCAGCCTCGCCAGATCATCGAGAAGCGTAAGATCATCCAGCTTGGACAAAAGCGATCGATTCATATGAATCCCCCTAGGTTGCGTAGGTTCAGAAGTATGGTTAAATTTGTTCAGTAGGCAATTTTTTTCGCCAGCAGATCGCCTGTACTCGAATGGAGGCTTAATTGCCGCCCGCTATACAGACGTTGTCCGCGCCTTTTCTCGCGATGATTGCGCTGGGCCTCTCGGCATGTTCGAATCAGGCGAGCGAAAATCCAGGAGTTGTCGCTCCCGCAAGCTCACCTTCGCAGACAGCCTCCCCCGAGGATGTAGCGGTAACGGCTGAAGCAGCGACAGCGGATAAAGCGAGTGTCGCAGAGACCGCAGCGAACGTCGACAATGGAGATTGCGTGTCCCAATTGCCATTCTCACGGGGAAAGACCTTCTGCAGTCTCGACGAATATCTCGACCACCTGGAGGCGCTTGGCGCAGTGGATCTTCCCTGGTGGCGCGAAATCAGCCCCGGCGTTTATGAGCATGTGAAGCGTATGCCCGAGGCAGAGCGCGAGATTGCGACTCGCGAAGAGCTGATGGAGCGCTTCGGGTTCAAGCGCTGAGCGCACACTCAATTAGTAGAGCGCAGCCTACTCTCGGTCATCCTGATGTCTTTCCAGAATCCCTCAATGGCGCTCGTCACCCGAGGACCGGCCGCGCGATCATCAGCCAGATGATCGTCAGCACCGCGAAAAAAGCCGGAAAGCCGAAAGCGAACCAGAGCCTGTAGAGGCGGAAATATGCTGGCGGCAGCGCGGTCCCTGCTTGCGCGGCGGCGCGCGCGAGATCGCGCATGCGGTGCTGCATCCAGACCACCGGAATCCAGAAGCATCCGATGAAGACGTAGAGCGCGAGCGAGGCGACCACCCATCCTTCCGTCAATTTCCACCCGATCAGATGCGCGAGCGCCGCGCCTGTGATCGGCTGAAGAACGACCGCCGTCGCGGTGAAGAGCCAGTCGGCGATGACGACGATGGAAGCAGTGTGCGCGATCAGCTTCGCATCGCCGGTCCGGTGCGCCATCACCATGAAAAAGGCGATCCCCGCGCCCGTGCCGAGGAGCACGGTCGCGCCGATCACATGCAGCCATCGGACGAAGTGGACGAGTTCCATCACCGCTCCTGCAGCAGCAAGGCGAGCGCGACTGAGAGCACGATCGCCGGGATGACTTTCACATAGACGCCGAGCGGATCAAGCCAGAGCGCCGGCGCCAGAATGCTTCCAAGACAGAGATAGGCGCCTGCGACAAGCGCCGAGGCGATCGCCGCCATCTTCGCAAAAGGCCGCCACAACAACCCTGCCCCGATCCAGAGATCGACGAGCGATCCGGCGATGACGAAGCCCATCGCCGTCGGTGCGTCGAAAGCGGCGAGATTTCCGGCAGCGCTCTCGCGTTCAAGAACTCCGATAACGCCCGACGCGATCCAGAACGCTGAAAGCGTGAGAAGCATGACCGGCAAGATGAGTTCGACGCGCGCGAAGGCGCGCTCCTGCGCGCTCGATCGCAGCAAGCCAAGCGACTCTGCAAGAGTACGGAGCGGCCTTCCCCTCGCCTCACGCCACGGGCGCGAATCGCCAGTAACGCCGCCGGCGATCACCGTCATCGCCGTGGAGCGCAATGGCGAGCGCCACCCCAGAAGACCCGCGACGTCAGCGCAGAGGGAGACCGCATCGCCGACAATGCGCGGCAGATTGATCTCGGCGAGCGGCGCCGCAAACCCTTGAGCCCCGCGCATCGCCCGCACGATCTCGCGTAGCGAATGGCTCTCTTCCTCAACGAGATCGTAATCCGCGCGCATAGGGATTTCGCCCTTGAGCGCGGCGATGACTGCATCCGCCACATCGCCGATCGCAACCGTCTGCAGCCGCGCCTCGCCATGGACGAGCGGCAGAATGAGCGGAAAGCCCGCAAGCATTCTGAGGAGCGCCGTACCGCCATAAGCATTCGGACCGATGACAAGGCCCGGTTTCAGGATGACCCAGTCGAGCGCGCTTTCGCGAAGGCAGGCGTCGCCCGAAGACTTCGTTCGCATGAAAGCGGTCGGCGCGTCTTTCTCTGCGCCGGTCGCGGAGATCTGCACGAACGTCTTCACTCCCGCGCGCGTCGCAGCGGCTGCGCACGCCCTGATTGATACGTCATGCACGGCGCTGAGCCTGTCGCGCGCGCCATCCTGCAGCGCGCCCGCGGCGTTAACGATTGCATCGATGTTTGAGAGAAGCGGCTCCCATTTCTCCGGCGCATCGAGCGCAGAGATATCAGCGCCGATCCATTCGGCGGTCGGCAGAAGGCGCCGGCCAAGGTCCTCATCGCGCCCGAGACCGATCGCCCCGAAGCCATTCGCGCCGAGCGCGCGCACGATCTCCGCTCCGATGAAGCCATAACCACCGAGAACGAGAACGCGCATCGATCATCGCCTTCAAAGAGTTGCCCGACGGCAGGGTAAGGCGATCCGCTCTCAAAGCGGGAGGCCCCTTATGCCGAGGCGAGACCTTAATGGCGATCGATCGGCAGGCAGTCGCCATGAATCGGATTGCCGACGACCTGGCGGGACATCCACTCATCGACCGCCGCCTCGCAGGCCTCGCGCGTCACATAGAGACCGATGATCTCCGGTTCGCTGTCAGTCCCCGGCGTCAGCCAACCGTTGGCGGCCCATTGCGGCTCGCCGACCGCAGACTTTTCGAGCGTCTCGAGGCTCGACGACGCGCAGGCGCTCACCGCAGATGCTGCGGCGCAAATAAGAAACGCCTTTGTCCATTCCGGTTTGATCTTCATTGCTGCCTCTCCTCCCCCATCGCCGCGCCCTCTCGTCACGACTGCGAAACAATAGGGATAAATCGGAAGAAAAATCAGCCATAAAACGGTGAAACCCGGCGCGGAGTTCCGCGCCGGGTTTCAATTTTGGCCGTTCGTTGTGGAACGGAATCTCGGGTTCCCCCGCAAGGATAACCGGCGCTGCCGCCGAAAATCCCCTTTTGCGTAAAGCGACGCGATCAGCCTGACCGGTTGCTTGTTGGCGCTGCAAACACAACAGGGCGCGCCAGAAGAAAACTCAGTTAGGCCGCTTTCTTCGTGCGACGCTTCGCCGTCTTACGGCGCTTCTTCGTCGCTTTTTTCGCGGGAGCAGCTTTCGCTTTCACTTTCCGCTTGGCCGTTTTGCGCTTCGTCGTAGCTTTGCGCTTCGCCGGAGCTTTACGCTTCGTGGCCTTCTTCTTCGTCGTCTTACGCTTTACGGCCTTGCGAGCCGTCTTCTTCGCCGCCGTTTTCTTAGCAGCTCTCTTTTTAGTCGCTTTGCGTTTTACCGCCATGGTCTACCTCCGAATCAAGATTCGAAAGCCGAACCTTAGTCCAATTTGCTAAAAAAGTATTCAATTGCGGGCGCACGGAGCATCCGCATAAGCACTTTTTTTGATTTTTTTGTCGTTCGGATGCGTTTTTTGACTCAAAAGACACAACACGAGACGTCTGCGGAGCGTTTTTTTGAGTCAACGAACGCATTTTCACGTCGAGTGATTCGAAATTTCGAATCACTTCGCGTGACTCACGCACTCCTAAAACGGAATGTCGTCGTCGAGTTCGAACGATTGACCGCCCGATGAACGACCCATGTCGTCGCCGCCGCCGAAATCACCGCCGCTATCGCGACGTCCGCCGCCACCGGCGCCATCGAGCATCGTCAGCGTTGCATTGAAGCCTTGCAACACGATCTCGGTCGAGTAGCGCTCCTGTCCGTTCTGATCGGTCCATTTGCGAGTCTGCAGCTGACCCTCGATGTAAACCTTGGCGCCCTTCTTGAGATATTGCTCGGCGACGCGCGCGAGACCTTCGGAGAAGATCACGACGCGGTGCCACTCAGTCCGCTCGCGGCGCTCGCCTGTGTTCTTGTCTTTCCATGTATCGCTCGTCGCGACGCGCAGATTGACCACCGGTCGGCCGTCCTGCATGCGGCGCACTTCCGGATCGGCGCCGAGATTTCCGACGAGAATGACTTTGTTGACGCTTCCAGCCATGGCTTAAATCTCCCAAGAACACTATGCGCCGTTCATCGCGCGGATTCGCAGCGCCCTCAATGACGGCTTATCCCCAAAAGCCTCATTTCCGCGAGAATGTTCACAGCTTGTTCTCGCTGTCAACGCCGCTATATAGGTGCAGGAGACCTTCTGTTTCGGCCATTTCCCGCAAGTTGAAGAGAGCCCATGTCCCTGAAGTCGATCCGCGTCGTCGGCGCGCGCGAACACAATCTGAAGAACGTCACGCTTGAAATCCCGCGCGACGAACTCGTCGTGATGACCGGACTTTCCGGCTCCGGAAAATCCTCTCTCGCCTTCGACACCATCTATGCGGAAGGCCAGCGCCGCTATGTCGAGTCGCTCTCGGCCTATGCGCGCCAGTTCCTCGAGCTGATGCAGAAGCCCGATGTCGACCAGATCGACGGGCTCTCGCCAGCGATCTCGATCGAGCAGAAGACGACCTCTCGCAATCCGCGCTCGACGGTCGGCACGGTGACGGAGATCTACGACTATATGCGTCTCCTCTGGGCGCGCGTCGGCGTTCCCTACTCGCCCGCGACCGGATTGCCGATCGCTTCGCAGACCGTTTCAGAGATGGTCGACCGCCTGATGACCGAGCCCGAAGGCGCGCGCTTCTATCTCCTCGCGCCGATGGTGCGCGCGCGAAAGGGCGAATACCGGAAAGAATTCGCCGAGCTTCAGAAGAAGGGCTTCCAGCGCGTGAAGGTCGACGGGACCTATTACGAGATCGCTGACGTTCCCTCTCTTAATAAGAAGGTGAAGCACGACATCGACGTCGTCGTCGACCGCCTCATTATAAAGAAGGGCATTGAAAGCCGGCTCGCGGAGTCGTTCGAGACAGCGCTCGGCCTTGCTGACGGCATTGCGATTGCGGAAAGCGCGAGCGCGGATGCGGCCCGCATCATCTTCTCCGCAAAGTTCGCCTGCCCTGTTTCCGGCTTTACGATCGATGAAATCGAGCCGCGGCTCTTCTCCTTCAACGCGCCAGCGGGCGCCTGCCCCGCTTGCGACGGCCTCGGCACGGAAATGGTCTTCGATGAAGAACTTGTCGTGCCCGATGGCGATCTCGCGCTTGCGAAGGGCGCAATTGCGCCCTGGGCGAAGGGTCAGTCTCCTTATTATCTGCAAACGCTCGAAGCGCTCGGGCGCCATTACGGCTTCAAGACCTCATCGAAATGGTCCGATCTCGATGAAGAAGCGCAAAGCGTGATCCTCTACGGCACTGGCGAGGAGGAAATCCGCTTCGTCTACCAGGACGGCGCGCGCAAGTTCGAGACGGTGAAACCCTTCGAGGGCGTCATCCCCAATCTCGAGCGTCGCTGGCGCGAGACGGATTCAAGTTGGGTGCGCGAGGACCTCTCCCGCTTTCAGGCGGTGACGGCCTGCGAAAGCTGCAAAGGCCAGCGCCTCAAGCCCGAAGCGCTCGCCGTCAAAGTCGGCGGCAAGAACATCTCCGAAGCGACGGAGCTGTCGATCCGCGCGGCCGGCGACTGGTTCAACGGCCTTGAGAAGAAGCTTTCGAAGAAGGAGATGGAGATCGCCGCGCGCGTTCTGAAAGAGATCCGCGAGCGGCTGATGTTCCTTAATAATGTCGGGCTCGACTATCTGACGCTCTCTCGCGCATCGGGCACGCTCTCCGGCGGCGAAAGCCAGCGCATCCGCCTCGCCTCGCAAATCGGCTCGGGGCTGACGGGCGTTCTCTATGTGCTCGACGAACCCTCAATCGGCCTCCACCAGCGAGACAATGAACGCCTGCTCGAAACGCTGAAGCGCCTGCGCGATCTCGGCAACTCCGTGCTCGTCGTCGAACACGATGAAGACGCGATCCGCTCGGCGGATTATGTCGTCGATATCGGCCCCGGCGCCGGCGTTCATGGCGGCCAGATCATCGCGCATGGCTCTGTCGACGACATCATGGCGACGAAGGCCTCGCTCACCGGCGATTACCTCGCCGGGCGCCGCGAAGTGCCCGTGCCAGCCGAGCGCCGCCCCTTCGACAAGAAGAAGACGCTTAAAATTGTCGGCGCGACGGGCAACAACCTTCAGAAGGTGACGGCGGAATTTCCGCTGGGGCTTCTCACCTGCGTCACCGGCGTTTCGGGCGGCGGCAAATCCACGCTCGTCATCGAGACATTATATAAGGCGGCCGCGCGCCGCTTTTACAATTCGAAGGATGCGCCCTCGCATTGCGACCGCATTGAAGGCCTCGAAGAACTCGACAAGGTCATCGACATCGACCAGTCGCCCATCGGCCGCACGCCGCGCTCGAACCCCGCGACTTATACCGGCGCCTTCACGCCGATCCGCGACTGGTTCGCAGGGCTCCCCGAAGCCAAAGCGCGCGGCTATGCGCCGGGGCGCTTCTCCTTCAACGTCAAAGGCGGTCGCTGCGAAGCCTG
Source organism: Caulobacterales bacterium (assembly GCA_020638525.1). Taxonomy (GTDB): domain Bacteria; phylum Pseudomonadota; class Alphaproteobacteria; order Caulobacterales; family Parvularculaceae; genus Amphiplicatus. The sequence continues at coordinate 29,647 of JACKIL010000016.1, forward strand.
CCAGGGCGACGGCGTCATCAAGATCGAGATGCACTTCCTGCCCGACGTCTACGTCACCTGCGATGTCTGCAAGGGCAAACGCTACAATCGCGAGACGCTTGAAGTCGAATTCAAAGGCAAGTCGATCGCCGACGTGCTCGACATGACGGTCGAGGAAGGCGCCGAATTCTTCAAGGCCGTCCCCGCCATCCGCGAAAAGCTCGACACGCTGAACCGCGTCGGTCTTTCCTATGTGCATATCGGCCAGCAGGCGACAACGCTTTCGGGCGGCGAGGCCCAGCGCGTGAAACTCGCCAAGGAACTTTCAAAGCGCGCGACGGGGCGCACACTTTATATATTGGACGAGCCGACGACGGGCCTGCACTTCGAAGACGTGCGCAAGCTGATGGAAGTCATCCAGGAACTCACCGAAGGCGGCAACACGGTCGTCATCATCGAGCACAATCTCGACGTCATCAAACAGGCCGACTGGATCATCGACCTCGGCCCCGAAGGCGGCGACGGCGGCGGCAAGATCGTCGCGGCCGGAACGCCGGAAGACGTCGCGAAAGTCGCCGGCTCCTATACGGGCAAATTCCTGAAGCCGATTTTGGCGAAGACTAAGACGACCTCGACCGCGAAGAAGCCGGTGAAGAAAGCGCCGGCGAAAGCTGTCGCGGAGAAGGTGAAAAGCGCGGCGAAGAAGAAGGCTGTTAAGAGGAAGAAGCGGGCGGCTTAGGCGATTATACTCATGAGCATCGACCCAACCATAGCAACGCGGGGCGTCGCTGAATTCTCACGACAAATCGAACGCTACGGCTTTCTGTTTCGCGAACAACAGAAGCACGATGAAGGAGTTGACGCTCAAATCGAGATACAAGACCGAGGAATGGGCAATGGCCGCCTCATCGGAGTCCAAATCAAGACTGGTGCAAGCTATTTTAAGGAGAGGAGCAAAGATAGCTTCGTGCACCGGTTCGGCAAACGTCATGAGCACCTTTGGCGTACCCATTCCCTGCCAATGATATTGTGCTTGGTGGATTTAGATTGTGAGAAAATTTATTGGCAACACATCTCCGATGAAACGGTTTCACAAACTGGGAAAGATTTCAAAATCTTAGTACCCATAGCAAATATTATTGATGATCTCACGACTCAAAATATAGCCAGATTGGCCACACCCGTGGTTGCGTCCACTGACTTCTCCGTGCACGGACCGTCAGATGTTAGCTTAGCTACAGCAAAGAGATTCAGCGCCAACATTATTCTACATACGAGAAGCCGCCCTTGGAGTCAGTCGGAAATTGCGTCTGTCATACGACAGGTGACCCGAGAATTGAAAAATAATACATACTGTCGAGATGCAAACCTAAAAGCGCAATTTGGCAGCAAGAGTGCCGACGTGATTTGGTTGTATGTTTACACAAGCGAAAAGGACGCATCCATTGCAGATTGGGTCTGCCGCTCTCTATGGATAGACAAAAGGCTTGACCCAAGCTTTCGCCCATTGCCTTTAAAGGGGGAACACGCTGGCGACGACATCAGAATTGAATGGAATCCGAAAGCCGGTGAGATCGCTCGAATTTTTGAAAATCACAGAGAGTCAAAATCCGAATATTTGCCTCGAGTTAATCGGTCAGTCGCCGCGCTTTCTAAGATAATTGATCCTATCGCCAGTTTAATAGGCGAGTTTCGATCTGGCCATTTTGATGAAGCAACGCTACGAGAAAAACTGCGGCCGTATTTAAGAACTATATTGGAAGAAGAAGAAATAAATTCTGGAAAGGGAGCCTCGCCAACCGACTGTTCCAAGCTTTCGGTACATTTCAGTGCGCTTCTAGACAGCCTTTCAAATATCGAAATCATTTTGAGAGATCCGTCGCCCCGAAACAGGCACGCGTTAGCTTTCATGCTTGAGCAACAGATAGAGAGCGCCAAAGAGCATCTTCCGTTGTTTATATACGAATCCAAGCAAGCGAGATAATCGCAGTCCTTACGAGTTAGCATAGAGCCACCGCATAACTCCACCTAATCCCTTCAGGCGTTTTGCAGTAACTGGTCCCGTATTCATAGCTAACGCGACGCCCCGGGATGACAGGTGACATCTTTTCGCCCCACATGAGAGGTCTTTCCCAATCAATCGACCTAGCCAAAGAAAGAAGAACATGTGACGCATAACCACTCCTGTCATTCCGGGGCGGCCGTAGGCCGAACCCGGAATCCATTTGGTGAGTCAGTGGGCTGGATCCCGGGTTCCGGCTTCGCCGGCCCCGGGATGACACGGGATGATGACGCGGCGGAATATACTTTCCTCACATTGTCATTCCGGGGCGATGCGTAGCATCGAACCCGGAATCCAGTTGATGAGTCAGAAAGCTGGATCCCGGGTTCGCCGCTCGCGCGGCGCCCCGGGATGACATGAAGGGGGGGCAGACACACATGGATTCCGCAGACGACAAGGAAACGCCATCAATGATTGAGTGTCAGGTATAGGTCGTTCCATTCAGGGTTGGCTGCTTCAATGAGGTCGATCTTCCATTCCCTGCACCACTTCTTCAGCTTCTTCTCTCGCGTAATCGCTTCGCGCACATCCTCAAACGTCTCGTAATAAACAAGCGTTTTGACGCCGTATTTCGCGGTGAAGAGCGAGCCCCGGCCCTCTTTGTGCGCAAAGGTGCGCGCGCCGATATCGTTCGTTACGCCGACATAGAGCGTGCCGTTGCGCGCACTTGCGAGGATGTAGACGTAATAGGTCTTGCTCATGCGGCGTTCACAATAAGCATCGACCTGTCCTGTCATCCCGGGGCGTCACGCCAGTGGCGAACCCGGGATCCAGTTGCTGAGTCAGTGGGGTGGATTCCGGGTTCGGCCTTTGGCCGCCCCGGAATGACAACGAAAGGGCGTGCGACACGCCCGTCGCCGCTCTACTGCACCGGCACAGTCCCGGGGCAGGCATAAGGCGCGGGCGCGCCGAGTTCTGCTTTTTCCGGGTCGAACCATTTCTTCTCGAGGTCTTTCCAATAGCCTTCGAGGTCGTTCGCGATGACCCATTCGTTGAGGGCTTCGCGCAGCTCGTCCGCGCCCTGCTCCATCGCGAAGGCTTCGATCGTGCGCATCAGCGGGAAGTCGTGCGGGATGACGAAGCGTTTGCCTTCAATCTTCCTGGCGAGTTCGTCATAGGGCGAGAACAACACGGCGCCTTCAATCTCACCAGCGCCGAGCGCCGTCAGCATCTGCGCGAAGGAGTCGAAGCCTTTCAGGTCCGAGCCTGAGAAGTCGCCATGCGCGACGTCGCTCGAAACGCCGCCGCGCTGATAGCCGATTTTCACGTCGCGCTTGTTGAGTCCGCGCAGGGATTTCGCCTGTTTCGCGCGGTCCTTTTCGACCACGGCGTAATATTCGGTGTCGTGATAGGGCAGCGAGAAATCAAGAATGTTCCGGCGCGCCGGCGTGTTCGAAAAGCCTGACGCGATAATGTCCGCCTCGCCGTCGACGATGGCGTCGACGAGCTCGCAGAAGGGCCGCTCGACATATTCGACTTTAACGCCAAGACTTTCAGCGAGTTTCTTCGTCGAGTCGATCTCGAAGCCGGAAAGCGTTCCGTCCTCGCCCTTGATGACGAAGGGCGTGAGGTTCGCGACTGCGACGCGCAATGTCCCCCGCGCCTTGATCTCCGGGAGATCGGCGGCGTTCGCGCCGCCAGCGAGCGCAGCCGTCGCCAAAGCCAGAAAAATTGCGCGCATCGATGCCTCCCTCACCGTTTCGCCGACCATGCCACGCGTCGGCGCGCGTCACAAGAAACCCGCCCCGGACGAGGTCCGGAGCGGGCTCAGGAGAGAGAGAACCGCTTTGGGGGGAGAGCGCGGCCCTACTCAGCTTGGTGGACAGTCTTGCCCTTGTAGATCGTGTCGAGCACGACGACGTCGGAGATGTCGTCCGCCGGAATTTCGAACGGGTTACGGTCAAGCACGATCATGTCGGCCGACTTGCCGGCCTCGATCGAGCCCGTCACGTCAGCGATGTTCATCGCCGTCGCGCCGCCCATAGTGAAGATCTTCAGCGTTTCTTCGAGTGAAATCGCCTGCTCCGGCCAAAGCGCGCCCGGCGTTTGCGCCAGCGGATCTTTCCGCGTCACCATCGCTTCGATGCCGAGCCACGGATTGGGAACCGGCGTCGCCGCAGGCCAGTCGGAGCCATAGGCGATAACCGCGCCGTCATCGAGCAGCGTGCGGAACGGCCAGTAATGCTCGGCGCGCTCGCGGCCAATCGTAACGGCGATCGCATCGATGATCGGGCTCGGGAACCACAGGATCGGGCACGCATCGACAACCGCGCGCAGCTTTTTGAAGCGCGGCAGGTCTGAATCCACGATGTAACCTGCGTGCGCGATCTGGTGATATTTGCCGGTGTCGCCATTCGCTGTGCGCGCGGCCTCAATTGCGTCGAGCGCGCGGTTGACGGAAGCATCGGCCGCCGCGTGGATCTTGATCGTCAGGCCCATTTTGTCGAAGAGCGTGACGAGCTCGGAAAGATGCTCGAGCGAGTGGTGCATCTCGCCATGGAAGTCTGCGCCATAGGCTTCCGTCGGGAGATAGGGCTCGACGAAAGCCGATGTCCACGAGGTCGGAACGCCGTCGAGGAAGAACTTCACATAGTCCGGCATGACGTTTTCGGAGCGGAAATCGTCGCGGCGCGCGACGATCTGTTCGATCGTCTCGTCGGCGTAGACATTGATGACACCCTCATTCATGGCGACGCCGGCGCGCGCGGTGAGTCCGCCTTCTTCGTCAAGAAGCTTGTAAGCAGACGCGATGCGCGGCGCGGCGGCGGCGTCGAGGAAGGTCGTAACGCCAAATCCGTTGAGAATTCCAACCGCTTGCTTGACGGCCGCGGCGTCTTCTTCCGGCGTGTGCGCCGGCACAGCAACCCAGCCGACGCGCGAGGCGAGCTCAAGCAGCAGCCCGGTCAGCTCGCCGCTTTTCGGGTCTTTCACGAATTCTCCCTGCTCGGGGGCTTCGCTCTCCTTGGTGATGCCGGCTTTCGCAAGCGCCGCCGAGTTAGCGAAGGCGTTATGCGCTGTGTCGTCACGCATGATCAGCGGATGGCCCGCCGTCACCGCGTCGATTTCCGCAAGCGCTCCGTCTACGGAGAAGGTCGCGAGAAGATGGCTGCCCCAGGCGCTCGCGACGATCCAGTCGTCGCCCGATGACGCGGCCGCGCAGCCGGCGATGATGCTGACGAGTTCGTCAAACGAGGCGGTGAACGGAATCTGGCACTGATAGAGCGCTTCATCGCCGGCGACGTAAGGGTGCGAGTGCTCGTCAATAATGCCGGGCATGGCGAACTTGCCGCCGAGGTCTTCAACGACCGTTCCCTCGCCAACCCACTTTTCCATGTCGGCGTTGCTGCCGACCGCGACGAACTTGCCGCCCTTGATGGCGACAGCTTCAGCCCAAGGTGAGCCCTCGGCGATCGTGTAGATATGCCCGTTTTTCAGCACCGTGTCGGCCGTACTCGGCGCCGCGCCGGCGCCCGGCGCATTCTCGGCGCAGGCTCCGGCTGCGATGATCGCGGCGACAGCCGCAGAACGGAATAGCGCAGAAAATTTCATGTCGTCCTCCACATAGCGCCGCCCCCGGCGCAATGACCAAAGCCCCGCCCTATTTCGCGGCGCTCACCAAAGAAGAATAGGCGCCGGATGCGTAGACGGGTTCGCCTTCAAACAGCGTCAGCAATACGTTCGTCTCACCAACATCGCCAGCCGGAACATCGAAAATGTTGCGGTCGAGCACAATGATGTCGGCGTCAGCGCCCGGCGCGAGCACGCCCGTGACATTGTCAAAGCCGAGCGCGCCGGCGCTGTTATGCGTGAAAATGCGGATCGCCTCTGCAAGGCTCACCGCTTCTTCCGGCCACAGAACGCCGTCATGCGAACCGTCAACCGAGCGGCGCGTCACGAGCGTTTCAATGCCCGGCCATGGATTGGGCGTTTCAACGGCGGACGGCCAGTCAGACCCGGCGATGATGACGGCGCCGGCATCGATAAGATCGCGCGTCGGCCAGTAATGTTCGCCGCGCGGGCCGACCGCTTCGACCACAGAGTCGATGATCGGCGACGGGCTCCAGATATAGGGCGAGAAATCCGGCGAAACATTCAGGGCCGCGAAGCGCGGAATGTCGCTTTCGGCGACATAACCCGCATGGGCGAGTTCGGGGCGCTCGCCGCTGTCGCCATTCGCCTTGCGCGCCTTCTCAATGGCGTCGAGCGCAGCACGGACAGAGCCGTCGCCCGCCGTGTGAATCTTGATGACGAAACCTTCCTTGTCGAGCGCCGTCACATCGGTCGCAAGCATTTCCGGCTTCAGGTGAATTTCACCGTGATAATCCGCGCCGAACTTTTCGTCGGGCACATAAGGGTCGAGCATGCAGGCTGTGCGCGAGGCGGTCGGCACGCCATCGAGGAAGATCTTCACCGCATTGGTGTTGAGATTTTGCGAAGCATATTCCGCCCGGCGGCGTTTCAAATCTGCAATGTCGAGAAGCTCTGCACGCGGACCGTAAGGCGTTTCGAGACTCGCCGTGACGTGCAGCGTCAATCCGTCTTTCTTGTCGACCGCCTTGAGCGCGGCGAGATGATCTTCGGGCGCGCGCGCGATCTTGACGCCCGTTATGCCGAAGCTGTTCAGCATGCGCCCCATCTCGTGAACGCCGGCGATCGTGTCTTCAAGGCTGGCTTCGGGCAACCGCAGGCGGATCGCCTTCGCGGCGGCCTCTTCAATGACGCCATTCGGCGTCACGCCGTCGGCCTCGCGGCGATAACGCCCGCCCTCAGGGTCCGGCGTTTCGGCGGTGATGCCGGTAAGCTCCAGCGCGCGCGAATTCGCCCAGACATTGTGACCGGAATCGTCGATGAGCACGACGGCCTTGTCGCCGCTCACCTTGTCGAGCCACTGGCGCGGCGAGTCGAATTTGTTATTGACGAAAAAGTTGCTGTCCCACTGTCCGCCAACGATCCATTCGCCGTCGCCCCAACGCGCGACGCAGGCGCTGATCGCTGCAGCGATTTCATCGGGACCCGACGAAAACGGAAAATTGCATTGGAAAAGTTTCTTCATCGCGCCGTCGAGCGGATGGGAATGCGCATCGCTGATGCCGGCCATGGCCATGCGGCCTTCAAGATCGATGACGTCCGTCTTCTTGCCTTTGAGCGCCATCACCTTGTCGGCGGCGCCGACTTCGACGATGCGCCCGCCCTTCACGGCGACGGCTTCAGCCCAGGGCGAAGCGTCATCACCCGTATAAACCTTGCCATTAGTAAGAATGAGGTCGGGTGCGCCCTTCCCCGCCAGCGCCGGCGCGGCAGCGGAAAGCGTCAGCGCAGCGATTGCAAGCCCGGACAGAATACGGTTTCGATTAAGTGTCGTCATTATCTTCTCCACCCCTCGCCAGCTGATGGCGAGCGCCTAAGACAAGGGAGAGAAACGGCGCGCGCCGCTCCTCTCCCCTATGTCAATTACAACGCTGACAACTAGAAATTGAAGTCTAGCGTCGCGCCGATGGTGCGCGGCATGCCGACAGAGCGGATGTATGGTCCGTTGCCGCCGGTATAGGCCGCCGGGTAGTAGTACTCATCGAACAGGTTCCGGCTCCAGACTGTCAGGCGCCAGCGATCGTCATCCCTTCCGAAGCCAAGCCGCGCATTGGCGACGACGTAGGAGTCGGTCGCGTCTGAAACGCCGGTCGCACCGCCGGACGTCTTGTCCTTGAAGTTGGCTTCACCGCCGATGAACGCTTTCAAGCCATTGCCGATCGGCTTTTCATAATTGAAGCCGCCATTGATCTGCCATTCCGGCGACTGAGCGAGTTCGATGCCCGACGCATCAAAGGTGATGACGGTCGGCCAGACGCTCGCATTCGAGACGGCGTCCCATTCGAGCACCTTGGTGTCGAGCCAGGCGACGCCGAGATTGAGGAACAGGCCGTCCGTCGGCGCCCATTGTATGTCCGCCTCTGCGCCGAAGATGCGAGATTTCGGCACGTTGGTAAGACCGCTGATATTGCCGACAAAGGTGACAGCGCGATCCTGTTCCTGCTTGTTCTTGTAGTCGTAATAGAACCCGGCGAGGTTGACCTGCATCGAACCGTCAGCCAGCGTCGACTTGAGACCGATTTCGTAGGAATCGAGCTCCTCTGGCTGATACCCCTTCAACTGCTGCGTGGTATTCGAGTTTGCGCCGTTGAAGCCGCCCGACTTGAAGCCGTGCGAATACATCGCATAAGCCAGCACGTCATCGGTGATTCTGTAATCGAGACCGAATTTGTACATCCACTTCTTGGCGCGGATGGTTTCCTCGTAAACGTGGAAGGCGTCATTGGGGTTCAGCACACTGAAGATATAATTCGGCGAATTCGGGTCATCGTCGATCGTGCCGCAATCTCCCGGCGCCAGGCTGGCGCCGAAGGCGAAATTGAGGAAGCCGGCGAGCGTTCCCTCGCCTGCGTCGAAGGTGCACCCGGCCCAGCTGCGCTTCTCGTCCGTCCACCGAGCGCCGGTGGTGAAGCGAAGCTCAGGCGTTAGATTGTATTCAAGATGGGCGAAGACGGCCTTCGACGTCGTGTCCTGCTTGTACTTGGTGTCAAGTTCCAAGATCGGCGCAAATTGGAACGGCGATACGCCGAAGACGACCGAACCATAGCCGTACACGGAATCCGACATGAAGTAATTGTAGAACTCATCCACCGAGTCGTCGGAATAATAGAGCCCGACCAGCCAGTTGAGATTTCCGGCTTGGCCGTTTGCGCGAAGCTCCTGCGAGAACACTTCGAGATCGGACGTGTTGATGTTGCTCGAATCGTTCGCCGGTGAGCCGTCCCAGTCATTGGCTTCCTTGCGCTCGAACTTGTCATAGCCAGTGACAGAGGTCACCGAAACATTCTCAGTGAGGTCGAATGTCAGTTTCGCTGACAAGCTGATCAGCTCATTGTTCCGCTGCGGCCTGAGATTGTTCACGACGCCATCTGGGTCGGTGTAGCTGTTGGTCCAGTCCGCGGCCCGATTGTCGCCGGTCGAATACCACGGCGCATCGCCGGTCCCGACATACGGGAACAGAGGCCCATAGGGACTATTGAATTCACCCAGGCCGACAAGCCGCCCGTCATAGGTGGTGTTCGCCTTGTTGTCTGACTTGTCCTTCACATATTGGGCGCGAAGCAGAAGATCGCCGACTGACCCGAGTTCGAAATTCAGCATCCCGCGAATGCCGAACACGTCCTTCTTGCCGAGGCGGTCGTCCGGCCTCGTCAGGCTTTCCTGCCAGCCCTTGCCCGACTGGGTCGTCGTGAAAGCGATGCGGCCGGTCACGCCTTCAGCGATCGGTCCGCTGAGATGCATGTCGGCGTTGACCGTTTCAAAACTGCTGTAACCGATCGAAGCGCCCGCCTCGAGTTCGTTAGTCGGCTTCTTGCTGACGAAGTTGATCTGGCCGGCAGTCGTATTGCGCCCGTAAAGGTCGCCTTGCGGGCCTTTCAGCACTTCGACGCGCTCGACATCGAACAGGATGCCGCGGCTCATCACGGTGTACGGAATGGCGACTTCATCGAAGTAAAGGCCGACGGTCGAAGACGCGCCGGTCGAATAATCCTGAAAGCCAACGCCGCGAATGGTGTAAAGCGGAACGCCTGTCGCCCCCGTCTCGTTCACCGTGAGGCCCGGCGTATAAAGCGCGAGATCCTCGGCGGCGAGAACACCGCGCGCTTCGAGCTGATCGCCGGTGAAGGCGTTCAGGGTGATGCCGACGTCGTTGGCGCCTTGCTCGCGCTTTTGCGCCGTAACTGTGATTTCGTCGAGACGCCCGCCCTCCTGAGCGACGGCCACCGTCGAGCTGTTGGCCACGAGCGCGCCGATGACGATCGACGACACGGAAGCCAGTAGAGACTTGCTTTTTACGCTTCTCACTTTTTGTCCCCTTTCTTGTTCGAGCGCTTTTGAGACCACGAGGACTCCGCCCGAGTTCAATTTTCCTTCAAGGCCGGTGCCCTGCAGTAGCGCGGAGACCGCCTCATCGAGAGAAAAGGACCCGTGGATTTCATTCGCTTCCACGGAATCGACAAGATCGAAGGAGACTAAGAGCGGCGTCGACGATTGATCCGCAAACTTCATCAATGCGTCGGCGGCGCGCATTCGCGGAATATCGAATTCGATTCGCTGAGCCGAATCCTCTCCGCGCGCCGGCGCAGCCAAAAGGCTGAGCCAGAGACAAGCCAGTAGAAGTGGCTTTGCCCCCTCGATCCTTCCCTCCCGAGGCGGGGATTTCTGCTGCAGACGGGACTCATTCCCGGCCCGCTTCAATCCGACCGCTGAGTTGTTAGGCAAACGAGGACGGGCGACTCCCCACTCCTTGGACGAAAAAAATTTTAGAATACGCAAATCGGGCAAAAAGCTGCGCGAAAGGCCGCCGCAGGCGCGAAATCGCGCCGCCAGAAGCGTCGCCAACCAGGCGAAGAATCCCACTGCTGCGCCCGCCATGCCGCGCTTATTGAGCGATCGGCTCTTCTTTGCGGCGCAGATAGATGGCGCCGCCTTGCCCATGCTCGGCGACCACATCGAAAGAAGATTCAAGGGCTTGCAGGAACCTGTCGGTGTCCCCCGCCGAAAAATAGCCCACAATCCGGGTGTTGCGGATGTTTTCATCGGCGATGACGATATCGGATTTCGTGTACCGCTCGAACTCCCTCACGGCGGATTCCAGCGTATCGCCGTCAAAAAGCAACACTCCCCGCTGCCAGGATAGGCGCTTCTCAATCTCAGTCTCAGGAATTTCCTCAACGACGACCTGATCTTCGCCCAGCACTGCATTGCGACCGGCTTTGACCATCGCGACCGTTTCCTCGTTTTCGGCCTCGGCCGGGCCGTCCTCCTGCTGCGCCTCAGGCTTCAGCCTGCCGAGCTTCACCTGGCCCTCAGTGACGGTCACTTCCGTCTCCTCGTCTTTCAGCTGCACGAGGAAAGCCGTGCCGACGGCTTCGATGACGCCCTGCCCGGCGTAAACCCGGAAAGGCCTGCGCGGATTTTTCGCGACATCGAAATGCGCCTCGCCCCTGATGAGGCGGATGCCGCGCTCTTCGGGCGTATAGACGACTTCGACTTTCGTATTGGTGTTGAGCTGAACGATCGAGCCGTCCGAAAGCTCCACAGTCTTCTTTTCGCCGACGATGCTGGCGAGCGTCTGATGTTCGACCCGCGGGCCTATCGCGAAGACGCCCGTAAGGCTTATCGCCCAGACGAGCGCGAAGCACGAGGCGAGCGCGACGCCCATGCCGGCCCACGCTTTCGCCGGGTTAAGGCGTCGCCACGCCGACAGCACGCCGCGGATCGACATTGGCTCTTCCGCCTCGGCCGCTGGAATTTCGAGCGCATCGCCCGCCACGCGCCAGACTTCGCTCAGCTGGCGAAACGCCTGACGATGGGCGCCGCTCTCATTGAGCCAGTCTTCGAAAGCAAAGGCGTCCTCGCGCGAGAGCTTGCCAGCGTTGAGTTTTACAACCCAAGCGGCCGCTTCATCGCCGATCGCCTTTCTTCCCTTCTTCGTCACAGTCTTGTCCACGTTCACTCGACCAATCCGCTATTCAGACGCCTTGTATTTCGCAAAGCTTGTGACATTGTCTGTCTCATTCTCCGCAAAACCCTGCGTCAAAAGGTGCTCCGCGCAGCGTCTGAGCGCCTTCTCAAGATGTTTCTCCACCGTCCGCGTCGAGATGCCGAGACGACCGGCGATCTCCTTGTAGGAAAGACCGTCCATTCTCTGCATCAGGAACACTTTGCGGCATTGGGGCGGAAGCGCCTCGATCGCCTCGCTCAATGCGCGAAGTTTCTGTTTCCCGTACACCTGGTCAAACACGCTCGGCGCATCATCTTCGCCGATCGAGTCTCCAAACTGCTCGAGATTCTCAAAGAATACCTTTCTCTGACGCGCCTTCTTGTTGAGAGCGATATTGCGGGCCACGCGGAAGAGATAACTGCTCGGAGACCTGATTTCCGTCGTGCGCTCGGAAGCGAGCGCCTGCAGGTAGACCTCCTGAACAGTGTCCTCAATGTCCTCGCGCGAGACGAAAAAAGTCGCGACGTAGCGCGTTAGCGACGCCTTCCAGGCGAGAAACGCCTGCGTCAGCGATGTGCGGTTCACTTCCTCGTCCATCGTCCCGGGCAGGGCCGCTGAGTACGCGCGGGCCCGGCAATTCCTCCCCGTCCAAAACAACCGGCAATTTCCGCCAGCCTATTCGCAAAGGCAATCGAGACAGCGAAAACCCGGACTCAGAATCAGAAAAAAACTCATCTTTTGCGCGATTTTCTTCCAACCTCACAAATCGAGCCGTTTTCGATGACTTTCGCTTACCCCTATCTCATTGAAATCAGGTGGTTACTTCCGCATTTCCTCATACGAGGCCGAATATGACAATTTTTATGCTTCGTAGGTCGTTCGCCCGCCGAGAACCGTCCTGACGACCGGGATGGCCTCGATCTGATCGGGGTCTTCCGTATGCGGGTCGCGCGCGAGAATGGTGAAGTCGGCGAGCTTGCCCGGCGCGAGAGACCCTTTGAGGTCTTCTTCAAAGGACGCATAGGCGCCGTTAACCGTGCAGATCCTTATCGCCTCATCGACGCTGATGCGCTGGCTCGGCCCCCAGACTTTTCCATCGAGATCCTTGCGCGTGACCATGCTCTGGATCGCCATCAGCGGCTCGAACGGCCCTGGCGGATAGTCCGAGGCTGGCGCGACCGGAATACCAAAGTCGAGGAAAGAGCGATGGGCGAACATCCACTCGAGCTTTTCCTCGCCATACTCGCCCCACTTGTCGCCGTGATAATGCGCATACGTATAAAACGGCGTCGGAATGGCGCCGACCGCCTTGATGCGCTTGAGAATGTCAGGGTCGACCAATGTGCAGTGCTCGATCCTGTAGCGCGGATCGGCTAGCGGCTTTTCGCGCAGCACTTCCTCATAAGCGTTCAGCACCATGCGGATCGCAACGTCGCCATTAGCGTGCATGCCGATCTGGAAGCCGGCGTCGCGCGCATCGTTGACGGCGTCTGTCACCTGCTGCTGATCCATGACGAGAATGCCGAAATCGTTCGGCCTTCCCTGATAGGGCGTGCTCATGCGCATGGTGCGTTCGGACGCCGATCCGTCGACTGTGCATTTGACCGCGCCGATGCGGATCATCTCGTCGCCAAAGCCGGTGCGCAGGCCCGCTTCCTTCAGCGCCGGATAAACTTTCGTCGTGGCGTGCGGCATGAAGCACATACGGAAACCGAGGTCCCCCGCCTTCCGTGCATCGATATACGAGACCATTTCATCATAAACGCCCCAGGCGTTGGTGACGGAAGTGACGCCGGCCGCCGCCATCTTCTTCGAGATGCGCTTGACGCCCTCCTGCTCCATCGCGCGCGTGACTTCCGTCCGCTTGCCGACTTTATCAAATGGATCGAGCGCGGTTTCGGCGAGCTTGCCGGTGAGCTTTCCGCCTTCACGGTAGAACTTGCCGCCCGCAGGATCAGGCGTCGCATCCGTGATGTTCGCGAGCGCCAGCGCTTTTGAATTGACGACCGCCGTATGCCCGCCGCGGTGATGGACCATCGCCGGATGATCAGGCACGGCGGCGTCAAGATCGAAACGATTGATGGGCCGCCCGTCCGTCAGCTTCTTGTCGTCATACATGAAGCCGTCGACCCAGAAACCGGGCGGCGTTTCGCTCGCTTTCTGTTTCATCGCCTGCTGAATTTCCGCGATCGACCGGAAACCGACATCGACGCCGTAAACCTGCTGGATCGCTGCGGGGTGCGAATGCGCATCGATGAAGCCGGGAAAGACGAACGCCCCGCGCGCGTCGATCACCTCCGTATTCGGACCGATCAGCGGCTCCAGCTCATCGAAATCTCCGACTGCAAGAATGCGGTCGTTGAAGATGGCGAGCGCTTCGGCGACAGGTTGAGACGGTTCGCTCGTATAGACCTTCGCGCCCTTCACGAAGAGGGTCGCCTTGAGCGCGGATGATTTCTTCTTCGCCTGCGCCGGCGCGCTCGCCATAGCGCCGCCGACACCCAGAAGTCCCGCTCCCGCAAGCAGCGCCCGCCTGTCGAATTTGGTCATCAGTTCCCGCCCCTTCCCGTCTCGTGTTTCTTTCTTCCTCCCCTTCTAACGTATTCGGAGGAAACGAGACACCGGCTCCAACAGAAAAGAGGCCGGCCCGAAGGCCGGCCTCCCGCGCCGTCGCCGAGGGAAGGGTCACGGCTGCGACGGAGCGTCGGCGCTTTCCACGGTCGTCTCGATGACCGTCTCATAGGTGAAGGGCTGCGCGGCGGAGAGCATTTCCGGCGTCAGATCGATGACGACGCCGCCATCGCCCTGCTCGATCGCGACCTTGTCGTAACCGATGGCGACAGGCTCGCCGCTGATCGCGCCGAGAACGCCGTTCTGCACGATGACATGGTTCACCGAACCGTCGCTCGCCAGAATAAGATCCGTAATCGTCGCTTTGTCATCGGACGACATCAGATCCGCAGACGCGCCGATGAGTTCGGATGCGAGATTGTAATCGTTCATCTCATTGGTTTCGTAAGCGGCGACCGACTGGATCGCCTCTTTGGTCATCGAAACGCGCACGCGCGGTTCAGCCTTGGCGTCGACCGTAATATCGGCGCTGCCATAGTCGAGCGCGCCGCGTTTGCCGCCGAGACCGAAAAAGTCGCCGCTCTTGAAGACGAGCGTGTCGGCCTTGCCATCGGCGCCGATCACGACATCGTCGACCGTCGCGATCTGCTTGCCATCGGAACCATAGATCTGTTCGCCGATAAGGTCCTTCGCGCTCACTTCATCAGCGGCGAGATGGAGCGTCGCGGTCGCCTCCGCAGCGGCCGTCGTTTCAGTCTTGGCTGCGGGCGCGCTTTCAGCAGCGAAAGCGGCGGCTGGCGCGACAAGCGCGGCGGCCGCAGCGGAAAGCAGAAATCGTCTCATGGAATCCTCCGTGATTGACTACACGGACCGACAACAGGAGCGCCCCGGCTTCGTTCCCCGCTTTTGTTCGTTCAAAGATTAGCGTTTTGAAAGGTCGAACGGCCCGTCAGCCCATGACCCGAACGAGCGGCGGACCTTCTTCGATGCGGCCGATAACGGCGGCGCGGCCATGACCATGCCGCTGGAAGCACGCCAGCACATCACCAATGCGCTCGCGCGCGCACGAAACAAGCAGCCCGCCCGAAGTCTGCGGATCTGTGAGAAGGTCGCGCCGCGCTTCCGGCCAGTCAGTCGGCGTCGTCACCATGTCGGCGACGCTCGTCCAGTTGCGGCCCGAGGCGCCTGTCTTGACGCCCTGTTCGGCGAGCGAGGCTGCCGCCTCGAAGACCGGCACCGTTCTGTCCTCAACGATGGCGGTGACTTTGCTCGCCCGCGCGATCTCCGACAAATGCCCGAGCAGGCCGAATCCGGTCACATCCGTCGCTGCGTGTACGCCCTCAATATTTGCGAGGTCCGCCCCCGGAAGATTGAGCAAGGTCGTTGACGCGATCATCTCCGCATAGGAAGCAGCGTCGAGAATTTCCCGCTTCAGCGCGGCGCTGAACACGCCGACCCCAAGCGGCTTGCCAAGGATGAGCACGTCGCCCGGCTTCGCGCCGGCGTTCCGCAATATCCGCTTCGGATTGACGAGCCCAAGCGCGACAAGGCCGTAGATCGGCTCTGCAGAATCGATCGAATGCCCGCCGGCGACCGGCGCGCCCGCGCTCTCGGAAACCGTGCGCCCGCCGGCGAGAATCTTCCGGATCGTCTCGGGGCGCATCTTCGCGACCGGCATGCCGACAAGGGCGAGCGTGAAGATCGGCCGCCCACCCATCGCGTAGACATCCGACAGCGCATTCGTCGCCGCGATGCGCCCGAACTCGTAAGGGTCATCGACGATGGGCATGAAGAAGTCCGTCGTCGCGACGAGCGCCACATCGTCAGAGATCTGATAGACCGCCGCATCGTCGCTCGTCGACGCATCGACGATGAGCGCCTGATGCGAAAGCGCGAGCGGCATTTCGCTGAGAATGTCTTGCAACACATTGGGCGCTAGCTTGCACCCGCACCCACCCCCATGGGCGAGCGAGGTCAGGCGGGGTTCATCCGAAGGCGTCGTCATAGCTCTCTCCGTTCGGCGGCGTTCTAGCGCTTCCGCGGGCCGATGTCATTCCGCCCTTACAAAGATGGCCGCGGATGAGGTAAAGAGCGAAGCATGATCGAACAGGCCACTGACGTCGCTCCCGAAACCCTCTCCCTCTACGACACCATCATCGACGTGCGCTCGCGCGGCGAGTTCGAGGAGGACCGCATTCCGGGCGCGATAAACCTCCCCGTGCTCTCGAATGAAGAGCGCGCAGAAGTCGGCACGATTTACGTGCAGGAATCGCGCTTCAAGGCGCGCCGCATCGGCGCGGCCCATGTCGCCCGCAATGTCGCTCGCCACATCGAAACGGCGCTCGCAGACAAACCGGCGAAATTCCGCCCACTCCTCTATTGCTGGCGCGGCGGCATGCGCTCCGGTTCGATGGCGACTATCCTCTCGCAGATAGGTTGGCGCGTCGGCGTTCTCAAGGGCGGCTACAAGACCTGGCGGCGCGATGTCGTCGAAGGCCTTCGCGGCGAAGATCGTCCGCTCAACATCATCTTGCTCGACGGCCAGACCGGAACAGCGAAATCGGAGATCCTCGCCCAACTCTCAACGCTAGGCGTACAGACGATCGACCTTGAAACTCACGCTGCTCATCGCGGCTCCGTTTTCGGCGGCTTCGCCGACCGGCCGCAACCGACGCAAAAATATTTTGAGTCGCTAATCTGGCGCGAGCTTTGCGCTCTCGACCCCGCGCAGCCAATCGTCATTGAGGCAGAATCACTACGCATCGGCGCGCGCGAAGCGCCGCCTGTTCTGTGGCGCCAGATGCTCGCCGCGCCGCGCATCACCGTTACGGCGGCGCCGAGAGAGCGCGCTCGCTATCTCGTCAGAGCTTACCATGACGTCGTTTCGAACAAGGCGGAAATTGAGCGGGCCATAACGAGCCTTGCCCCATTCCACCGCAAGACGCAGGTCGAAGAGTGGCGCGCTATGGCGGCTACGGATGAATTCGAAGCGCTCGCCGAAAGCCTGATGCGTCTTCATTATGATCCTCTTTATGATCGCGGGAGGAAAAGAGCGAATGCAGCTCCCCTTCCCTCGCTCGCTCTTGATCGGCTCGACGAAGAAGCGATCGCCAGCGCCGCAAAAGAGATTGCAGAAATTGTCCGCAGCCGCTTCTGCTGAACGCGATTGCTTCGCTCGCCGCGAAGGTCCACTCTTCCGAAAAATCCAAGGGAGACTTCAATGACCGAGAGAGAATTCGACATCATCGTCTATGGCGCGTCCGGTTTTACGGGGCGTCTCGTCGCCGAATATCTCTCCAGGGAATATGCGGGCGATGCTTCGCTCAAATGGGCGATGGCGGGCCGCAGCGAGAAGAAGCTCGCCGAAGTGCGCGATGAAATCGGCGCGTCGAAATCCACTCCTCTCGTGACGGCGGATGCGAGCGAGCCCGCCTCGCTCGACGCCATGGCGCGCCGCGCGAAGGTCGTTCTCACCACTGTTGGCCCCTATCAGCTCTATGGGTCGGATCTCGTCGCCGCTTGCGCGCGAACGGGCACGGATTATGTCGATCTCTGCGGCGAACCGAACTGGATGCGCCAGATGATCGACGCCTATGAGGGCGACGCGAAAAAATCCGGTGCGCGCATCGTCTTTTCCTGCGGCTTCGATTCCATTCCGTTCGATCTCGGCGTGTTCTTCCTGCAGCAGGAAGCGCAGAAGAAGTTTGGAAAGCCCTGTGTCGAAATTCAGTGCCGCGTGCGCAAAATGAAAGGCACCTTCTCGGGCGGTACAGCGGCGAGCCTCAAGGCGACAATGGCGGCGGCTTTCAAAGACCCTTCCGTCATCGAACTTCTGAAGAGTCCCTTCGCGCTCACGCCCGGCAGCGAAGGCGCGAAGCAACCTTCAGCTTCAAAGCCGCTCTATGACGACAATCTCGGAACATGGCTCGCGCCTTTCGTCATGGCGCCGATCAACACGAAGAACGTTCATCGCTCGAACTTCCTCTTGGGTTTCCCCTATGGGAAGGACTTCCTCTATTCCGAGATGATGATGACGGGGCCCGGCGAAGGCGGCGAGCAAATGGCGAAGGCCGTCGCTTCCGATAATTCGCTGATGAGCGAAGATGCGCCCAAGCCCGGCGAAGGTCCTTCGAAAGAAGAACGCGAGACAGGCTTCTACGACGTGCTCTTCATCGGCCGCACGGCCGATGGCGATGTCATCCGCACGAGCGTTTCCGGCGACAAGGACCCCGGTTACGGTTCGACGTCAAAGATGATCGCGGAAAGCGCAATCTGCCTCATCCGTGACCGGAAGGATACGAAAGGCGGCGTTTGGACGACGGCGCCAGCGATGGGCGCCGCGCTTATCGCCCGGCTGCAGGAACATGCAGGGCTGAAATTCAAGGTCGAGGGCTGAGGCGCGCACCTCGCATCCTTCGAGGCCCGCTATGCGGGCTCCTCAGGATGAGGTGGTGCGTTTTGCACCGCCCAGTCATGCGCCTTGATAATATTTCACCCTCATCCTGAGGCGCCTTCGCGCAGCGAAGGCCTCGAAGGATC
>JACKIL010000017.1 GCA_020638525.1 Caulobacterales bacterium
TCGGCTCAACCGGGTTTGCTGACGATCTCTTCAGAACCCGGACGAGCGGCTATGGCGATCAGGTGACAGATTCCGCCGCCGGCTTCGTGCACGGCGAGTATCAACTGACCGACACGCTGACTCTCATCGGCGGCTTGCGCCTCACCTGGGAAGAGAAGACCTATACGGCGCGCGTTTTCGATGACAATCCGTTTGGCACGAGCTGCCTCATCAGCCTCACCTGCACGCCGGGACCGACGCCGCCGATCACCCTCGCCGGGACGACGGACGCTAAAATCGACGACACGAATGTCTCGTGGAAAGCAGGGCTCGACTGGACGCCATGGGATTCAACGCTGCTCTATGCAAGCGTCTCCCGCGGCATCAAGTCTGGCGGTTTCTTCTTTGGCTTCGCGACCAACAACAACTCATTCCTGCCTTTCGAGCCCGAAAGCCTGATCTCATACGAGGCGGGCATCAAACACCAGACCGCAGACGGCGCGCTTCTCTTCTCCGTCAGCGGATTCTACTATGACTACTCCGATATCCAGACATTCATTCGCGACCAGACGACCGCCGTGCCGACGCAACGCCTCGGCAATGTTGGCGACGCGACGCTTTACGGCGCCGACATCGACGCGACCTTCACGCCGCCGCAATTGGAAGGCCTTACGCTCAGCGTCGGCCTTGGCCTTCTTGAATCGGAACTCGGTGAGTTCCTCGCGCTTGGCGGGCTCGTTCCCAAGGGCAACGACCTTCCGAACGCGCCGGGCGTCACCTTCAACGCGCTCGCGCGCTACGAGCAGCCGATAGGTGGCGGGCTTAAAGGACTCATTCAGGTTGACGGACGCTATTCCGGCTCAACGTTCAAAGACGCGCTCAACGACCCGATCATCGCTTCGGACGGTTTCACGCTGTGGAACGGCCGGATCGCAGTCGGGCCTGAAAGCGGAAATTGGGAAGCCGCCTTCTGGGCCAAGAACATATTTGACGAAGTCTACAAGGTTCAGGGCGTGAACCTGACGAGCCTCGGTTTTGGCTACGAAAACTTCAACAATCCGCGCACCTTTGGCGGCACGCTGACGGTTCGATTCTAACGGCGCCAATCGCGCTCGCGCCTGCCACTCCCGGGGCGCGAGCGCGATTTTTGCTCCGGTTTCGTGTCGGCGTTAGATTATCGCTGGACCATCGGGCTGCCTGAACGCGAATTATTCGATACGCCGTACGGGCCAAGGCAGAAAATATTCTGCGCTGCTTCACCGAAGGATCGCTCCTTCAAGTCGCGAAGCGCCAAGTTTCCGATTGCCCCCGCAGGGCCGTACTCGTTGTCATTATCCGTTGAGGACCTCAGCCTTACTGCTTCCCTGAAGAGCGAAGGCGATCACGGTCAACAACGCGCTGATCATGAAGCCGGCGCCGGCGAGGATGAAGGCGGTCGTGAACCGCGCATCCGCCAGCGTGAAAGAAATGACGCCAGGCCCGAGCGCCCAGCCGAGAATGTATGTGAAAGTGCCGACCACGGCGGCGCGGCCCGTGCTGTCCCACATCGCAAGCGCCGCAAGCACGTAAGGCGTTACTGCTGCGGATGCGATATTGAAAAGCGTCGCCGCCCCGAAAAAACCAAGAAGGCCCGGCCCCAGATAGAGCCAGCCCATGGCGCCGGTCAGCAAAACGAGATTGACGACGATCGGCGCGAGACGGCCGATGCGGTTTCCAAGAATAGAAACGATAAGCGTGCCGATAAGCCCCGCGCCCATGGCGAGCGCCAATGCAAGCCCAAGCCTTTCCGAAGATGCGTCCGTTTGAAGCCCGATACGCTCCGCATACGTCCAGACGCCGCCATTGCACACAAAACTCAAAAAGAGCGCGAGCAGCAAAATGATGACGCTCGGCCGCAAGAGTCCTGAAAAAAGCGAAGCGCGCGCCCCACTCTTCCCGCTCTCTTTTCGCAGAGCATATTTTGGATATCGGCCGACAAACCATCCGCTCAGCGCAAGAAGCGCGGCGTAGATCAGATAAACGCCGTTGAGGCCCGCCTGCGCGAACAGAAACGGAAGAACGAGAAGCCCCAGCGATCCAGTCGCGAAAAGGATGCCGAAATAGATCGCGTAAGGCCGGTCCGGATTCTTCAGGCTCGCGATATAGACGCTCGCCGCCACATAAACGACGCTGCAGCAAAAGCCCGAAACGCACCGGGCGAGGATGAACGCGGCGTTATCGCCCGCAAGCGCCGAGATGACTTGCGCCGCCCCCTGCAATAGCAGGCCGATGAGAACGACACGCCGCAGGTTCACGCCCGCGCGCGAGAGCAGCGCAGTCGCGATAGCGCATCCAATCGCCTGCGCGATCGCCTCCGCCGAGGCGATACGGCCAGCATCGGCGATATCAACGCCCCTGAAGTCGATATAGGCGCCCACAAAGGCGGGCATGGCGGCGAAAGAGAAGAGCGAGACAAATACGGACAGATAGATGACGCCGAGCCCGCCGCCCCAAACGCCCGTGCTCTTACTCGCTTCGGTCTCTTCCCCAGCCATGCGTCATTCCCTGCCCGCGCGCCGTATACGATATATCGGAATTGGGCGCATTATCATGGGCGCCGGTTCGGCGCGGGCGAAAATCGCTTCCGCCACATCCATGCCGTCCACGACCTGTCCGAAAACCGCAAAGCCGAGACCGTCCGGGTTGCGCCCCCCGCCGAAGTCGAGCGAAGGCGCATCGCCCATGCAAACACCGAAGCTGTGATAGACGGCGCCGGGCGAATATCGCGGCAGGCTGATCGCGCCCCGCTTGTGCCTGAGCCCTGTCATCTCAGTCGTTTCATGCGCGATCTGGTGACGGATTTCCGCTTCCGGCGGTATGGGCTCGCCGGCCTGGATCATCTCCACTGGGTCTTCCTGAGTCTGATTCGCGCGAGACAGAATGCGGAAGAACGCGGTGCCATCATAGCGTCCCGCATCGACGCCGCGCAGGAAAAAGCCGGCGGACGCCGGCGCCCGGTCCGCATAGATCTCTGCGACGATCTTGCCGAGCGCCGTTTCGATCTCGACAGGCGTAATCATGGCGCCTTTAAAGGAGAGGCCGGGATTCCCGCGTCATCCTGCTTGACCGTGCGCGCGCGAAGGCTGCGCCGGATTTGAAGGGCGAAGCCGAGAATGCTGATCAGCAGCCAGAAAAACTCGATAATGAACGCCGACAGGTTGAATTCGAACATCAGCGAGAAAATGATGAATGACGCCCCGACGCCGTTCACGACCGAATAAAGAAATCCCGCCGTTGTGATCTTCTCAATCTGCAACAGAAGATAGGCGCTGACGATCAGCAGGACGCCGATATTTCCGACAAAATCGTACCAGGAGTAATCGAAGTTCATAGTGCGGCCTGAATGCACGGGCGGCGGGCCCGGAGAGTGGCGGTCAGGCCTTCTGAGATACCGCCCGCCCTGCCGAGGGTATATTCGAAAAAATTGAAGCCGACTTTTGAAAATCAGGCGCCGCCGGGCGCGCGCCCGGCCGTCGCCAGTAGAGAGTCGATGAAATTCTTGGCGATTTTCGAGGGGAGTTCTTCGCTGCGCGTGATGATATTGATCGGCGCCGTCGCGCTATAAACGTCTTCGAACAGCGGCCTCATTTCGCCTTTATCAACCCAGATTTGGGCGTAGTGACTCGGCAGATAGGCGATATAGCGCCCCGACAGGACGAGATAGGCCACGCCCTCCATATAAGAGGACGCAGCGACCTCGTTAAAGTTCAGCGGCAGCTGAACCGCGACCTTCGGTATCTTGTAGCCCCAGCCGACAAAATCCGCCGCCTGCAGATCTTCCTTTGAAATCTCATCGTCCGTCAGACTGAAGAAAGGGTGCCGCCGCCCGCAATAGAGCGTATGCTGTTCTTCATAGAGCGGCGTATAGATCAGCCCCGAAATGCAGCGCGACGTGAAGGCGATCGCCGTATGGAGCCGGCCATCAAGAACGCGCTCTTCCAGATCCGCCATCCCACCGATGAAGACATTAACAAAAACATCCGGCGCAGACAGCGCGAAACGGCTCAGCGTTTCACTTAAAGGCGAGTTCGCATCGGTAATGGAATTATCCATAATGCCGAGACGCAGTTCGCCGGCGAGGTTTTCCTTCGCCTCCGAAATGTCGTTACGAAAATCCTCAAGCGCCGCAAACAGGCGGTCCGCCGCCGCCAGAACCTGTTCGCCCTCAGGCGTGAGCCGGAAAACGCCATGACCGCGCTCGCACAGCCGCACGCCGAGCCTGCTTTCAAGCTGCGCCATCTGCGTCGAGATCGTCGACTGACTGACATTGAGCTCCGACTGCGCCATGGT
This sequence comes from Caulobacterales bacterium, assembly GCA_020638525.1. Taxonomy (GTDB): domain Bacteria; phylum Pseudomonadota; class Alphaproteobacteria; order Caulobacterales; family Parvularculaceae; genus Amphiplicatus. The sequence goes on from JACKIL010000017.1 coordinate 4,309, forward strand.
GAAGCCGCCGCAATTGACGATCGTCCGAAACAATCGCAGCAGCTTGATCTCCGGGTCACCCGGCACGATCACGCCGCGTCCAGCCTTACGCTCGATCATTATCGCCTCTTCTCATGCAGGCCATTTTCCTACGCCGGCGCCATAACGCCAAATTCTTCCAGAGCCAGTCTCAGCGGTTCGAGCTGGCTTTCGAAATTGCGCCATTTCCCGACTGATGAACGGTAAATCGGCTCGCGCACCTGGCTTGCGCTGCCTGTCGTCGCGGCGGCGCTGTTTTCATGAAAGTCGAGGCACCCGGCTTCCCATTCAAGACCGAGGGCGGCGATCAGCGCTCTCGACTGACCTTCCTGGTCCGCGACGAGCGCTTCATAGGAGACGTCATGGATCTTCCCCGGCAAAACGGCGCGCCAGTGGTTCATCAGTTTCAGATAACAGGAATAATAGCGCGCAAGCTCGCGCAGATCATATGAGAACGGATAGGCGTGCTTGAAGAGATATTTGTACATCGCAAAGCACGCGTCCATCGGGTCGCGCGAAACGTGGACGATCTTCGCCTGCGGCAACGCCAGATGAATGAGGCCGACATAGAGCGAATTGAGCGGAAGCTTGTCGATAAAGCGCGGCGCGCCAGCGCGCTTTTGCGCCGCCGCTTCAACATAACGCCGCCCTAGTTCGCGCATATCGAGCCCGAGCGAGGCCGCCGGCAGCGCCAACCGATCCGGCGCGGCGTCATTTTGTTCCTTCACGAGCGAGACGAGTTCAATGGCGAAGTCATTCAATTCGCCAGCCGACTCCACCATGCTGTGGCTGGATATGATGCGTTCAACAAGAGTCGAGCCGGTGCGCGGCATGCCGAGAACGAAGACAGGCGCGTCGCAATCGAATCCGTTTCCCTCGCGCGCGCGGATGCTCTCAGCCGAGAACGCCGACATGATGCTGTCGAAAATCCGCACATCATCCTCGACGTCGTAATGCGTATGACGACGCCTTATCTTTGCGCCATTGCTGAGGTGAAAGAAGGATTTTCCGAAGTCGCCGAGGTCTTCATATTCCTTCGAAAGTGCATAGGCGAGCTGCACGACGCCGCGCCAATCCGCCCGGCCGGATTTCAAGGCGGCGTCGATTTCGGAAAGATGGTTTCTGTCGCGCGTCTGCCTTCGCAATCCCGAGCGCAGAAAAATGATCTCGTAGTCGTCTGGCTTCAACTTCAGAAGCCGGTCGCATGCGCTTTCCGCCGCTTCAAGGTTTCCGAGAAAGCGGCGCACCGTCACGCAGCCGCGCAGCGCATCGACATCATCCGGGCTCGCTTCGAGCGCGCGCTCGTAGAGCTCAAGCGCCTTCGCGTTCTCGTCGCAACGGGTCAGGACTGAAGCAAGAATGTTAAGATGATCCGTGCACGACGCGCCCGCCTCTATGGCCGCAAATGCGGCCGCCCTGGCGACCGCGATCCTTCCGGCCAGACCATAGCAGCGCGCTCTCTGCACAAGGCGGTGAACGCTCGGCCCGCCAGCCTCGATCGCTTTGTCGACCGCGGAGATCGCTTCCTCCCAGCGGCCCTCACGCAAGGCGATCTCGCTTTTGACGCCCCAGACATCGCCATTTTCAGGATGCGCGGCTTCAAGTGCAGCGATAATGCGCGCAGCCTCGCCAAGATTGTTCGCGCTCAGAGCCTGAGACGCGCGGCGCAACGAAGCCTGAACGCCGTCGCTATCCGTCGCAATCTTGTCAGTCATGAACACACTCAGAATTAGGCGCGGCAAAGGTCTTCGCAACGCCAAATCTGAGTTATCGGGATGGTTTATGCAACCAGATCATCGGGCGCGATTCCGAAATCACGCCCGATGATCCAGCATTTCGTACTGGCGCGCCTTTCCGCACGACACCGCGCCTCCACTACAGCGCCCGGCGCGCTAGTGAGTGGACACCCGCAGCCTCAGCCCGAAGGTTCTGGGGCGAATGACGCCATATCCCTGATCGGATGCGCCCGCGAGCTGCGCCGTGGTGACAATGGTCGTCCCGCGCGCATTCGTGAGGTTCTCCACGAAGAGGCCAGCGCTCAGATTGTCCCTGCGCCAGGTCAGCGAACCATTCAACACGGAGAAGGCGTCAAGCTCTTCGAAGTTCGAGGTCGGGACTGACGGAATGTCCCGGAACTGACTGTTGGCGTGGCTTCTATACGAGAAGTCGCCGTGGACAATCAGCTCCGACCCGCCGTCGCTGATGGGAATGAAGTGATCGAGCGACCCTGAGAGGCTGTGTTTGGCGGCGCCGGGCAAGGTCGCGCCGGACCCGATGAGCGTGGTCGGATCGCCGCTCTGGAATTCGAAGTCCGCCGTCGTTTCCGCGTCGACAAAAGTGTAGCCCAGTCCGAAATTCGTCAGTTCGCCAAGCTTTCCGGAGAGCTCGGTTTCGAAGCCGCGCGAACGGGCGCTCGGAATATTGTCCACGAACGGAATGCCGAAAGGCGAGAAGAGCGAGGTCTGGAAATCTTTCCAATCAACCCAGAAGCCTGTCAGCGTATAGGTGATGGAGCCCGCGAGGCGGCCTTTGATCCCTACCTCGTAATTGTTGACGGTGTCGGGTTCAAACTGGAGAAACGGCGTGTTGTCATTGCCGAAGGGGTCCATCGCCGGAAGCGCGTTGGCGCCCCCTGCCCGGAAGCCCTGCGCCCATGTCGCATAGACGAGCGTATCGTCCGAAAGATCATAGGCGATATTCGCTTTAAAGATGGAATCGGTGACGTCGCTCTCCAGCGGCTCATATCCGCCGAGAAGATACGGGTCCGTCGCCGTGCCGAAATAGTAGAACTCCGTCGTGAGCGACGCGTAAGGAAGCGGAATGCCCGACGTTCCCTTGAGCGTCTGGTGGAAGACGCGGAAGCCGCCGGTGACGGAAAGGCGGTCCGTCAGATTGATGGTGAGTTCGCCAAACCCGGCGAGGTCTTTGAACGTCGTGTCGGTCGTGCCGGTCGCGAGAATGTCTCCGAAATCGACCGGCGTCAGGAGGCCGAAATAGGCGTTGGTGTAGTCGTTGATGCCCGAGGCGCGCTGATTGTAGTTAAACAGAAGATCGCGCTTCAGATAGAAGCCGCCAAGCACCCATTCGAACATCCCCTCCGTCTGCGAGACGAGGCGGACTTCCTGCGTGAAGGTGTCGACATCCTGCGATCTTTCGCTCGGCGCGTAGAGCCGCGGGAACCCGAAATAGTACTGCGGAATGTTCGTACGCAGATAACCTGACCCTTCGGAGACGCCGCGCGTCGAAACGTCCGCATAAGACGTCGTCGAGGTCAGCCGCGCAAAACCGAGGTCAAGCCCGACATCGAGATTGGCGAGATGAATCTCCGAATCCTGCGGCTCGGTGAACGCCTTGTAGACGGCGTATTCCTCGCCGGAGCCGTAATTGGGATTGTCTTCATAGCGCCCGTCGACTTCGTTGCGCTGGAACGTGTAATTGAGCTGAAACTCCAGCTTGTCCGTCGGTTCGACGAGGAGCGAGCCGCGGAAGAAATAGAGATCCGCGTCGTTATGATCCTTGATCGTCGGCGTCGTGATGAGGCCGCTGCCGAGAATGTCCCCCGGATCGGCGAGAACGAGATCGCCGGGATTGCGCGCCGTGCCGGTCTGTTCGACGACGCCGTGCGCGTCGATGAAACCGCCAAGCCGCTCATAACCGCCCGACGCCCTGAAAGCCGCATGTTCCGACAAAGGCAGGTTCGCGACGAGATAGGCCTCATAGCTCGCCTTGTCGGACTCTTTCGTGAGCGAGACTTCAGAGTTGACTTCGAAATAGGTCGATGATGGGTCCGGACGCTTCGGAATAAACCGCACCGTGCCGCCGACCGAACCCGCGCCGTAAAGCGTGCCCTGCGGCCCGCGCAACACTTCCACGCGCTCAAGATCGACGAGCTTGAACGGGAAGAAGATCGGCGTCTCGCCGAGATAAACGGAAACGGTGTCCTGCGTCGCGGACGGGTTATCGTCATTCGTGCCGAGCGCGTTTGCGTTGAGGCCGCGAAGGTTGAAATTGTTGACGTTGCCGCCAGCGCGCGGACCTTCGTCGAAGGTCGTCAGCCCCGGCACCAGCCGCGTCAGCGCGTTGATGTCGGAAACGCCAGTGCGGTCGAGCGCATCGGCGGTGACGGCTGAAATGTTGGAGGGAATGCTTTGTACGGACTGCGCCCGGCGGGTCGCCGTAACGATGATTTCGTCATCGGCGCTTCCCTGCGCCAGCGCGACGCCAGCCATCATCGCCGACATCGAAACCAGACCAGTCGTCGCCTTCAGTAAATTCGCCAACTGCAAAACGCCCTCCCTGAAGCTGCCGGCGCGCGCCCGAACGGGCCGGCGCCAGCCTTCATGGGTGCGGAATCGGGGGCGAATGTAAATCGCATTCCCACAAAGTCGACTTTACACATTACGATGCCGCGAAGCCGCCACGCAGCCTATTGAAATTCGTGCTTGTCACGCACGGCCCTATGGCCGGCGCGCTCACGGTTCGATTGACGGAAAATGCGGTTTGCGCCGGCTCGCAGCAGCGTCAGAGGAAGAGTTTTCCACGCTTGAGAAACACCTCCCCGTCGAGGAGGATCGTCGGCTGCGCGACCGTCCAGTCCCAGTGGACGCGCGAACGGCTGAGCTCAAATCCGACATCGCCCATAAGCTGTCCGAGCAGACTGAGATCGCCCATTCCGCAGGTGATGGAGCCGTAGACGCGTTCCCATTCCTGGCTTTGCGTCAGCAGCGCGTTCGGATTGACGCCGATATTGAGGTGAACCGGGCCATTCCATGCGCCGTCGTCTTCAAGACCGCGGAGCCAGTTCTCAAGGGTCGCCGCAAGCGGCGTCGCGCCGCCAATGGCGACGAGACGGCCCTTTTCAAAAGTCAGCTTGATCGGGCTGTCCGGCTTTTCGTGGTAAACGGGGTGGTGGAGCAACGTCGCATCGACATTGACGACGCCATCGCCGCGCCCGACGGGAATGAGCACGCCGGGCTGCGCGGGCGGCAGGAAAGCCCAGTTCGTCTTCCACTCTTTCCTGTCCGGGTCCCACAGATAGCCATCCGCGGCGACCGCTTCGAGGCCGGACAGATCGATTTCGAGCACGTCGTTTTCCGGCCCGGTGATGATCTTGCAGCTCTTCGCCTTCGTCATCCGCCGCGCGACGAGATCGGCTTCCTTCCTGACGCTGTCGACATCGGCGTGCAGGATCGTCCGGATGAGGACGTCGTCCATGAACGGGCCGCCGATGCCGTCGCCCGGACAAAGCACGCGGCAGCCATTCTTCAGCGCGTTGACGATCAGTTCCGAGTAGCCGACCGCCATGTCGATAATCAGGTCAGCCTTCGCCGCGGCCGCTTCCAGCATTGCGGGCCACTGCGCGCCGGGCTGATAGGTCGCCCCGCCCGCCGGAATGGCGCACTCGATGCGAACGGCGTCAGCGCCGAAGCTCTGCGCGACGCCCTGAAACGACGCGATCACAAAGTCCGGCGTTCGCGCATCGGAGATGATGAGCACTTGCTGCCCCGCCTGCAGATTGCAGAAATCACGGTAAATCTTCGATACGACAGCGATCAGGTCCGGCTTCAGGCGCGTCGCAATGTCGGGAGATATAGAAGCCATGTCTGTTCCGATACGATCAGCGACGCCCAGGCAGCGGAAAGCAAGCCAGTGAGGGACGCCAAAGCATTAAGCACGAGCTGAACGCTCGTACATTCAAAATTCCCGAAACCTGCTTCACATGAATCTAATGGGAGGAGGCTGCAAGCGCCGCTCGTGGCCTTTGCCCTTCAAACGCAGCCGGGTCACGTTCACAATGTCACTGGCCGTTCAGTTCATTAACTCGTTCGGATCGAAGCTCCGGCGGACTTTCGCATATTCCCTTTTGTTCATGCCGGAGGATATCCCCAACGCTGGTCCATCGAACAGGCCGCGTGCTAGCCTCGAAGCGAAAGGAGAAACAAGCCAATGTGCGGGCGCGGCGCTCAAAGCCTCACCTGGGCTGAGATATGTGAGTTGTCGGGGATCAGCGGCGCGCCGTCGACCTCGAACCTTGAGCCAGTCTACAACATCGCTCCCACAACACCCGTCCACATCGTACGCGAAGTCGGCGGAAGGCGGATCATCGAAAAGGCGCGCTGGGACTTCATCCCGGGCTGGTGGAAGAGGCCGCTGAAGGAAAAGGCATACTCGACCTTCAACGCCAAGGCCGAAACCATCGCCGAATTGCCGACCTATCGAACTGCGTGGAAGAAAAGCCAGCGCTGCCTCATTCCTATGAACTTCTTTGAGTGGACGCGCCCAAAGAAAAAAGGCGATGCACCTTACTATATATATCCGGCGAAAGAGCCTGCGTTTCGAATCGCCGGCCTCTGGGACGAGTGGACGAATCCGGAGACTGGTGAAGTCGTCCTCACCTGCACGGTGATCACGTGCGAGCCAAACGAATTCATGGCGGACCTGCACGACCGCATGCCAGTGATTCTGGGCGCAGATCAGGTTGAAGCTTGGTTCAATGCCCCGCCGGAGGAAGCGCTGACTATGCTGAAGCCTTGCCCCTCCGAATGGATGACCGCGCATAAGGTCAGCGCCTATGTGAACAACACGCGCAATCAAGGGCCTGATTGTATCAAACCTGAGGATGCTGAATCGTAGCTTGTATGGCTACTATCAATTCTGCGCCTAACCTGACGACGTGCTCGGACGTGTCGGCTTTGGCTTGCCTATCGGTGCGCGCGCTCGGCTCAGGCGGGCTTCCACTTCACGCAGCTTCGCAATGATCTCTTTCGGCTTGGCTCTCTCACCGATAACTCAGCTCCTTTCAAAGCCGAGACGAACAGATTGATCGAGCCGCCTTCCGGAAGGCGGCCTAGCGCAGAACCACTCAGGCCCCCCTGCGAGAATCCGCACGCATGTCCTCTCCGACTTGCGGAACCACGATCCGCTAACGGATTTTTCTGCAATACTGAAACGGATCGGCTATGCGGCGCATGGGCTGGACGGCCGTCCGGAAGCGTATCTTGCCGCGCTCGGCACAGCATTATGATTGTCTGGTGTGCGAGCTCCGTCACCGACGATAACGCTTGCCTCAGTTGACGACGATAACAGAGTCCTCAGGCTGCAATAGCGGCGTAAAAATGTGTTCATATCCCGACCAGTCATTGGCGAGCGTGATCGGTTGCGCCCAGTCTCGCGCGCCGGTGCGCCATCCGCGATGCTCATAAAAAAGGAGCGAGCCCTCTTTCGTGACGGCGTATATGTGACCGCCGGGGCCGGCCGCGAGATGCTCGAACGATTGCCAGCCTGAGCCGATCTCCGCTGGCTTTTCCCAAGCCGTTGGCGATTCCAGTCCGGCGCCCGTCAGATATGCCGAATGGCGGTACCAATAGAGCGCGCCGTCCGGCTGCACCGCATAAATCACGCCTTTGCCGGGAGAGAAAAGACGCACGAATCTGTTCCAACCGCGACCGACAATTCGGGATTTCCATTTCGGCGCGGCGGTTCTGTCGAAGACGTTCTCTTGCTTGTTCCAGATCAGATCGCCGTTCGGCGCAACGGCGTAGACGACGCCTTCGCCGGTGGAAAACACCATGGAATAGTTGCTCCACCCTGCGCGAACTGGCGCAGCCGCCTCGCTGATCCGTGACCTTCCGCCGTCATATCCCATGCGCCGCCAGATCACCGCGCCATCGGGACGAAGTCCGTATACGACAGTACCGAGATAGTTTACGCCGCCGGCGACAATCTCGGAAAATCCGCTCCAGTTCCCGCTCACGGCGCTTCCTTGCTGCACCTCGTTCGTTACTTGATAGCGCGAGAGGGGTGAAGCGGCGCCTTCCGTCACGACCGCCTCGCCTTTGTCTGGCGTGACGCCGCCGAGCGGAGCCTGACATTGTTCGCTCGCTTGATTAGCAGGTTTGGAGCAATCCACCTTCGGCGCAGAAATCGCACGGCATGCCTCGGAATAGGCTGCGCCGGGGCCTGAACAAGGGTTCGCATCGACTTTTGGCGGCACCTTCGCGCGCCAAAGATCGCGAGAGATTGTCGCGTGAACGAAATGCCTCATCTGGCCGGATTTCTCGACCGCATAAATATGGGCCGCCGAGACAGAGGTCGATGTATCGAACTCCCCGCTGGGTGGCTCGCCTGACGGGTCGAGCCTTTCGGCGGCGAGTCTTAGAAGCTCTGCGGTCGGCGTCGAAACCTGACGCACTTGCGACGTTAGTCGATCAAATATTTCATTGATTTCGTGCGACGGTTGCTGCACCAGCCGGCAACTTGAACTCGCGCCTGTCTGAACCAGCTTCACTTCCCTGCGCTCCACGCCGCTTCCACGGCACGCAAACGAGACTTCGCATTGCGTGGCGCCAGCGGAACTCGTCCCCCACCCGCAATCGACCGGGGTGAGTTCGCCAACTAGCGAGAACTCCAAACCGGCCACTTGCATCCTATCGGAATCTCCGGTCAGAAATGCGACGTGGCGTCCTATCGCCGATCTTTGTTGAGAATTGCTGACGCCGACTTCATCTCTCACCGCAGCAATAAGCGCTACAGCATAAAGGTAAGTCTCAAGCGCGAGCGCCGTCTGCCGCCTTACAATGAAGCCAGGTTCGGACAGCTTGCCGTTTTTCGTGGTGAAGCGGATATTCGTCCAGTTCCAGATGATGTCATCGCTGCTATTCTCGGTGGGCAGAAGCCTGTCTGCAGACGCGATGACGTCGTTCAGGAATTGCGTGCGCGTGAGCGGCCCCATCTCGGGCAGAGTCGCCCGCATTTGGGCGAGCCTTCGTAATTCAAGAATGCGTTCATGGAGAAGCAGCGTTCGTTGCGCATTCTCAACCTGCGCGACCCGTATCGCGATCCTGTTCACAGTTTGCGAGAGCGAGTTAACCTTGCCTTCCACCGCATCTAGGCGCTGCTCGATCAGCTTCAATCTTTCAGCTGTCGGGTCTGCGCCCGAGCCATCGGCGAACAGGTTAAAGACTGATTTGAAGGCGGTTCCGACGCCAGGGACGCCCACAGCGGCACCCCCCAGGTCGAAGAGCCCGACAATGATATCGCCGCCAGCGTCAATCAGCGCGTCTTCGAACTGCTCCTTGCTCACTTTCCCGAAAACGTAATCATAAGCGAGCCCCTCGATTCCTCCCGTCTCATCGCCGAGCGTTTGCTGAAATTCTGCTTCGGTGTCCGCCTGCAAAGGTGTCGATAGCGCGAGCAAAGCCAATGGCGCGACTACGGCGATTAGGGTGGTCGCTTTGCACCAGCTCAATCGGCGCGCGGCTTTCTCATTTTCTTTGAGGCGCATCATGATTTTTCTCACCCTTGAAACTTAGTTTTCAATTCAGCATCGGACTTACGTTCGCAGTTCATCATTCCGTACGGGATGACGACTGGCGGTTTTCTTCCCTCACTGTCGCGCGAACTTCCGGCGTGACGCAGACAACGTCGCCATCAAAGGCTTCGCGCCAGACATATCCGTTGATGCAGGTGTTGGGACCGTATGCGCCATTGGGATCGCGCCGAGATGCAGCCTGAGCGTTTTCCTGCGCTGTGCGCGTGCGTGATGCAGGCGGCACGCAAACATAATCTTCGGGCTTGGCTTCGCGCCACACAAAGCCAGGTTTACAGCGTGCGGGAGACGAGGCCGTCGCGGCTGATGCGGCCGTCTCCGCCGACAACGGCGTCGTGGTCGCGTTTCGATTGATTTGCGGCCTAGTCGGCACACTGCCGACGCCCGCGCGTTCTTTGAGCGCTTCTTTCTTGAAGCTTTCAGGAGGCGTGTCGCCCAAACTCGAAACCCAATCCGAGCATGCCCGCCCGGAGATGTTCATGCCGCAAGCCCGGTATATATAAGCTTCGCCCTCCATGTCCGCGGCGACTCCCCACGGAATATCGAGCGTGAAGCTGCCGCTAGAATTGCGGCGGTTCTGCATTGCTTTGGCGATTTCAGGTGGGATCAGTTCGAAATCAACATCCGGTCGTGATGTCTTGCCCTCTATGTCGTAACTGCCGATGTCACCGCCGCCTTCCCACGATACGCGGATACGATCGCCGCGCTTTGAGGCCTCGACCGTCACCGTCGGCGGCGTCGGTTTTGCGGGACGAGGCGGCGTTCGCACGCATGCCGGCGCCGACCAGATCTCCGACACGGTATCGCTATCATCACGCGTGCGCACGCGCAGGCAATATTTCGTGTCAAACTTCAACGCTCGGCAGCCACCGTCTTCTCCCGCGCTCAACCAGCATTGACGGTCCGTACTAAGATAAAAGCCATTACGCCGGATTGGTTCTCGCCCAGGACCGGGCGTGTAGTCGGTCACTCCCTCCCCAAAAAATAGCGCGCCCGTGCAGTCATATCCATATCTGCCCTTGTCGAAGCAGTAGGCCACAAATTCGTTCGGCGACGTAAGCCGGTTGTTCTCATAGAACATGAACTCAAATCGCACCTGTTCGGTCGCTGTGTTATCGAAATAAACGCAGATAGCCGGCGGCCAAAATAGATACGACCCTGGGCCGACGACGTCCGCGCAGTTCGTCATAACAACATTGTTCGGGGTGCCCGGTCGCGCCGCTGCCGGCGCCAACGAGAGGAACGCTGACAGCAACGCAATGAAAGCCCACAGCAGGCGTGCAGCCCGCACAACTCCGAAATATCGTATCATTATGATTTCACCTTATTCAGCTCTTGAGGGCGGCGCGGCTAACGTCGCAGACCATGTTGCAGCAATCGGTCCGGCTGGTTCTCCGGGCTTATTCAGTTCGGGACGGCCCTAGCCGGTTTTCCTCTTTGACGAGCGCGCGAACTTCCGGCGTGACGCAGACGACGTCGCCGTCAAAGGCTTCGCGCCAGACATATCCGTTGATGCAGGTATTGGGTCCGTATGCGCCGTCTGGATCGCGGCGCGAGGCGGCCTCGGCGTTTTCCTTCGACACGCGCGAACGCGATGCGGGCGGCACGCAAACATAATCGTCGGGCTTGGCTTCACGCCACACGAAGCCGGATTTGCAGCGCGGGCGCACATCCGAAAGCCCAGCCTGATCGGAGACGACCGCGCCTGACCGGTCCGGCGGCGCGACGCCGCCCGGTTCGCGAACGGTGTCTGCGACGCCAGGTTTCTTTGGCGGCGGCTTTTTGCCGAGCCTCGTGACTTTTTTCGGCGTGCAGCGCGCCGGTCCCTCGAGCCGCCACGAAACTTTGTCGTCTGGGCGACGAATTTCCCAGGCCAGCCCCGAAACCTCTCCTTCTTGCGAGATCTGGCCCTCATAGCGGCCCCCAGAGGCGTAACCGCTGCCGACGCACTCAATCTCATTGCACTCGACATAATCGCCGTACCAGGAGATATCGAATGCAATGCGCTCGCCCGTGGCCGTTCCGGTGATCTTGCCGTCGAGCCAGGTTCCGTCATCGCCGAGAGTCGGCGAAAAAAACCGTGCATCTCCTGTCAGCGTCCCGCCATCTTGTTGGAACGCGCCCGTCACCGTGAGCCGGTTGGACTGATGAAGCTTGAACGTCCCCGCGACTTCCCATTGTTCGCAGGCTAAAACCGGCGCCGAGAGAGAGAGCGCGGCGAGAAACGAAGCGAGAGAGGCTTTCAGGTTCATAGAGGAAATTCCTTTGCGCTTGCCGACTTTGGTCACAGCCGCGTTCCGTTCCACTGCCCGTAGTTCGGCTCGCCTTCGCAGTAGCCATACGCGCCGGTGAAGCCTTCTTCAGTGAAGACGAAACGGAATGATCCCCAGATGCGCCCGTCAGCGCATCGGCGCCCTTTGCTTTCCTGCCAATGCCCGCGCATGACGTTGTCTTCGATCTTGCCGATGGTGATGACGCCGTCATTGGTCGCATAAGTTCCCCCGTCGCGGCCAAGCACCATTCGGCCGAACGTGGTGTCGAACATGCCCATCATCATCTCCGGCGTGACAGCGGCGGCCTGCGGCGCGACGCCGGCGATCGATCCGATATCGCGTGTCGCAGCGCTGGAACCTCGCGAAGCGGAAACGCCGCCGGGGTTCGCCGCGTTTGGATTTGGCGGCGGGCCGCTTGGCCGCTTCTTGCCCAATCCTGTTACCGGTTTGTCAGATTGCGGCGGCGACGCCGGTTGGGCGACGCATTTCGCCGGCTCGGTCAGATACCAGTCCACTTTGTCGTCAGGGTGGGCGTAATCCCAGTTCTTTCCCTGAATGTCGCCGTTTTCCGTGATGGCTCCTTCATAGATGCCGATCCCGCCGTAGAAGTGCTCCGTACACGTCAGGCCGCATTCGAGCCAGTCGCCGCTCCACGCGACTCGGAAACGAATGACATCCCCCTCAATCACACCGGAGAGCGCGCCCTCGCCCTTGCTTGCCTTGTCTCGGCCAACAAAAGTTGCTTCGCCGGATATGCGCGCGCCTTCCTGGACGAACTCTCCTCCGACGAAGATGTTGTTGGACTGGTAGATCTTGAACGGGCCTGCCACGCTCCATTGTTCGCAAGCGGCGACAGGCCCGGATGCTGCGTACGCGGCCATGATTGCAGCGGTAATGATGCTTGTCTTTGAGAAGGGGCATCCTTGCCGCGTTATGCTTCCTTTACACCGCGCAAAAACCGGCCGTGAGGGCCAGACGTGACTCGGCCATATTCGTTCCATGTGCTGCTTCTCCAAAATGGACCGCCGCGAGGAGGCGGACCGCATCTGTTCAGAAGGAAAACCTGACGCCGATATCGACATGATGGCCATCGACGCTGGTGGCGACCGCCTGTCCGAGTTCTGTCACATGATCGACTGTGCCGGCGTCGAACCAGCGATACTGCGCCGTAAGCGCGAGCCGAGAGCTTACGCTGAGCGCGGCGCCCGCCATGACTTGCCAGGCGAATTCAGTCGCGCTGTCGTCGATATGGACGAACTTGTTGTCAGGCGCGATCGCCGTGCCGGCGAACCGGAACCAGTCGATCTTCGCGACGCCGGCGCCGGCGCCGATGTAGGGCCGCAAGCGCGCGTCCGATCGGCCAAAATCGACATAGGCGTTCGCCATGAAGCGGAGGATGTCGGTTTCGCCGTCCTGGGATAGCGTCGCCGTGAACGGTGACGTGATCTCAAACGAATCTGAGTCGTTCTCCGTCCGGCCGATTTCCGCCTCGACCCGAAATGTATCGCTGAGCCGATAACCGAGCGCGCCGTGACCGCCCCAGCCCGCGCCATGGTCGTTAATCGCCGTCAGGGTGAGGCCAGGCGCCGGCGCGTTTGCGATCGCCTGATCCGCCCCTCCCAGAAACGAAACCGTTCCGGCCGCCGCCGCATAAAACCGGCCGCCGCCTTCCCCCGCATGTGCGGCCCCTGTCGTAAGGGCCACGGCCATGCCCCCGGCGAGAACAAATCTACTTATGGTCATCGGGAATGTCCTTCCGCCTAAAATCTGCAAGGACATTATTCCTATGGCGCAGCCGCCAAAGTCGCGGACGGCGCCCTGATCGTTTGCCGACCGAATGCCGACGAACTGGCGATTTTCCTCACGGCGGCGCCTTCTGAGGCGAGGCGTCCTCGTGTAACGTCCGCCCGCGAGCGCCTCTAGCGCGGCGCCTCATGGGGGCTGATTCAGATGGCGTCCGAGAAGGACGATATTGCGGCTCGGCCGGCGAACAATCTGGCCCCGATCGACTTGGCCGCGGAGCCGGATTTCCATTTGGGCGATCTTGTCGTGCGTCCATCGATCCGGTCTGTCCTGATCGACGGTAAAGAAGAGCGGATCGAGCCGCGCGTCATGCAAGTGCTTGTGGCGCTCGCCGGCGCTGGCGGCGAGACCGTTTCGCGGGATGCGCTCGTCTCGCGCTGCTGGAGCGGCGTCACGGTAGGCGACGACGCCATCGCGCGCGCAATCGCCAAAGTCCGTAAGCTTGGCGGGTTCGGCGGGGGAGCGCATTTCGTCGTGGACACGGTCCCCAGGGTCGGCTTTCGTCTGCAGCGCCAGCTCGGGGCGGCGCCGCTTCCTCGAACGGAGGCTTCGCAGCCCGGCGCCGTCCGAGCGCCCGATGCGCCTCAAACCCGCTTTATGCTCCTGGCGGCGGCCGCGGCGATCGCCGCTGTCATCGTTGGGCTTGGAGTGTTTCTCGTTTTGAAGCGCGAGCCGGCGGAACACGGCGCCGGCCGGGTTCTTGTTACGCCTTTCACCGCGACCGACGCAGACCCGGTCTCCGAACGCGTTGCACGAAACCTGACAGCGGCGGCGTTGCGCCGGATGGAAGGCTTCGCCATCGCGGACCACACTATCAACGAACCGTCACCGCGGGCTGACTTCAAGGTCAATGGCGCAGTCACGCGCGGAAATGACGAGGTCATCGTCTCGGCGCAAATTTTCGACAGCATGACGGGCCTCGTTCTATGGTCAGGCAAATTCGAGCAACCGCTCGATCGCGTAAACGGCGTGGAAGAACAGGTTGCGATTACGCTCTCGGCGACCTTGCGATGCGCTTTGGACGAATGGGCGCGCAATGACGGCGCGATGCCGCCTTCGGCGCTCTCACTTGTGCTGCAGACCTGCGAAGGCCTCGTGCTCCAAACGCGCGATGCGTTGGAGCCCGCTCGCGAATTGAAGCGCGCTTATCCGAATCTGACCGGCGCCAACACCTTGCTTGCCTTAGCCGCCGCCACATCCACGTTTCAGATTGAACACTCGACGTCTCGGCTGGCGGAATTGCGGGAGCTGACACGGCGAGCGGCAAGCGACGCTCTGAAAGAAGACCCTTCGGATGCGAAAGCCATCACTTCACTCGCTTTCATCGCCGACACGCGCCTGGAGCGCGAGCAAAAACTGCGTGAAGCGCTCAGGATCAATCCTGACCTGCCTCCAGCGCTCGCAAACTATATCGGCCTGCTGCGCGATGTCGGCCGCGTGAAGGAAGCGCAGGAGTTGGGCGCCCGGGCTATTCGCATGTCGGACCCGAGGCTCAATTCCAGCACGCCGCATGTCGTCTTCCTGAGCGCCATCCTCAACGATGAAGAGAGCGAGAACGAAGCGATCCGTAAATATGACGAGATTTATCCGGGGGCAGCGGAGAAATTGCGGTGGACAGTGGCGGTTTGGTGGCGCGACCCGGCGCTTGCCGTCGTACAATTGCCGCGGCTGGCGGAATCGCTGCAAGATAAATCAGGTGTCGCCTGTTTCGAAATAGTCCTCGCAAAGCTGGCCGCTGACGAGCAGCTAAATGCTCTTCCTACGGAGTGTGAGGGCCTCCCCAACCATTGGAAAGTTCGGCTTCTTGCGCGCATCGGCGATATTGACGGCGCTTATGAACTATTCCTGTCGCCAGAAAATCGGCCTGTTTATCCGATGATCCTTTTCTATCCGGAGATGCGCGCCTTTCGCCGCGATGCACGTTTCCCGGCTGTCGTGAAAGATCTGGGACTCGTCGATTATTGGCGCAAGTCCGGAAACTGGCCGGACTTCTGCAGCGAACCCGACCTCCCATACGACTGCGCCCGAATGTGAGGATGTTGGGCTGAGACTGTCGGCGCCCGGCGGCGACATGATCAGACCCGGCCTCTTCTTTCGAGATAGGAATTGTCTTCGACGCGTTTCATGGCGTCGACTATTGGTCCGCGATCTGGTCCCAGTTTGGTACCCGGATCCCGGCGAAAGCTCGCAAAGCGATGCAAGGGAAAGCCAGGTTTCCCTTCGCCTTCAATCCATTGTGCGTGGAGCCATTCGTGAAGAATGGCGCGAGTGACGGGGCTCGAACCCGCGACCTCCGGCGTGACAGGCCGGCACTCTAACCAACTGAGCTACACCCGCGCATCTTCCTTCAAGGCGACCGCCCTGAGGGAGTGCGCGGTTTATGCTAGCCGCTTTCCCCCGTCAAGGCGGTTTCGGGACCCTTCCTGCATATCCGGCGCCGGAACGCCGTTCGTTAACGAATTCAGGTCGCAAAAGACGATTTTTTAGGCCCTTTCGACCGCCCCGGGCCCCCTGCCGATTGTGAAAACTTCCCCAGTGCGGCGCACGCTCAAGGGATTGAACCCGGGCGCGTACGGTAGTCTGATGGCGGTGTCGACTTCAGTGGGACGCGGCGATTTCCATCGCGCGCCCAGGCAGCGATGGAACCTCCGCGCCGAAGGCGGGCGATGCGCCCGGCCTCAAGGGAGGACTTCATATGCCAAAAAAAGAATCCCCAGCCAGATGCGCCGTCTTTGTCGGCCCGCAAGGGACCGGCAAGACGACCCTAGTCACGGCCCTCGCCATGCGAGCCGCGGGAGCAGCGCCCTCGCTTGATGCTGCTCCCGAGGCGAAAGAATTCGGCATGACGACAGACCCCAATCTTCTCCAGTGCGACTACCTCGGCGAGGCGTGGAGCTTCATCGACTGTCCCGGTTCGGTCGAGCTGATGCAGGCGAGCCTCGATGCGATGGAGGCGGCCGATATCGTCGTCCTTGTCGCCGAGCCTTCGCCCGATCGCGCGGCGGGGCTCGCGCCCTATTTCAAGTTTCTCGACGACAGGAACATTCCGCACGCCGTCTTCATCAACCGGCTCGAAGATGCGCAGGCGCGCGTTCGCGATATTCTCGAGGCCCTGCAGAGTTACTCTACGCGACCGCTGGTCCTGCGGCAGGCGCCGATGCGCGAGAACGACAAGATCGTCGGCGCGATCGACCTCGTGAGCGAGCGCGCATGGCGCTATCGCGAGGGCGCGCAATCCGAGCTTATCGAAATTCCGGCCGGCGAAGTCGACCGCGAGCACGAAGCGCGCGAAATGCTGCTCGACGCCGTCGCCGATTTTGACGACGCGCTCCTCGAACAGATCCTCGAAGACAAGACGCCGCCAAGCGCGGAGCTGTTCGCGCTGATGGGCAAGGAGCTTGCGGGCGATCTCGTCTCGCCGGTCTTTTTGGGCTCCGCCGCGCATGGGCACGGCCTGACGCGGCTTCTGAAGTTCCTTCGCCACGAAGCGCCCGACCCCGCCGCCGCAGCCGCGCGTCATGGCTATAACAAGCGTGGCGCGAATGTCGCCTCCGTCATCCGCACCATGCATGTGCCGCACGCCGGCAAGATTTCGCTCGCCCGCGTCTGGAAAGGGGCGATCAAGGAAGGCGACACGATCGATGGCGGGCGCGCTTCGGGCCTTCTCTCCATGAGCGGCGAAATTCGCAAGAAAGTCGACGCCGCACGCACGGGCGACCTCATCGGCCTGCCGCGCTTCGACAGCCTGGAGACCGGAGACGTCATCGCCGACGG
Source organism: Caulobacterales bacterium (assembly GCA_020638525.1). Classification (GTDB taxonomy): domain Bacteria; phylum Pseudomonadota; class Alphaproteobacteria; order Caulobacterales; family Parvularculaceae; genus Amphiplicatus. Next base: position 21,505 of record JACKIL010000017.1, read on the forward strand.
AAAGATCGAGAGAGCGAAGAAGGCCCGCGCGGGCGCGGCGCCCGTTTATTCGCTCGCCATCCGCGCGCGCAACGAACGCGATGACGTGAAGCTTTCGGCAGCGCTTGCAAAGCTTCTCGAAGAAGACGCTTCCCTTTCGACCGAGCGGCGCATCGACACGGGAGAGTTCATCCTGCGCGGACAGGGCGACATTCATTTGCGCCTCTCCGCCGCGCGTCTCAAAAATCGCTTCAATGTCGAAATCGAAAGCGGAACGCCCAAGCCCTGCTATCGCGAAAGCATCCGCGGGACCGCCGACCACCATTCGCGCCACAAGAAACAAAGCGGCGGGCACGGACAATTCGCGGACATCAAGGTGAAATTCCGCCCGCTCGCGCGCGGCGAAGGCTTCCGCTTCGATGAGACCATTCATGGCGGTGCGGTGCCTCGTCAGTTCATTCCGGCCGTTGAAGCAGGCGTGAAAGAGGGCCTCGTGCGCGGGCCGCTCGGCTTTCCTGTCGTCGACCTCGCCGTCACGCTCTATGACGGCCAGCACCACTCCGTCGATTCAAACGAAATGTCGTTCAAGCTTGCAGGCCGACAGGCTGTGCGCGACGCCCTGCCCGCCTGCGACCCGGTTCTGCTCGAGCCGATCTATCTCACCATCGTCCACACGCCGAGCGAGTATACGAACAAGGTGCACGGCGTCATTTCATCGAGGCGCGGGCAAATTCTCGGCTTTGACGCGCGAGACGGTTGGCCGGGCTGGGACAGCGTGACGGCGATGCTGCCCGAATCCGGCATTCAGGACCTCATCATCGAACTCAGATCGCTGACGCAGGGCGCTGCAACGTTCGACGCGCGCTTCGACCATTATCAGGAGCTCTACGGCAAGGACGCCGAGCGAATTGTCGAAGAGCACCGAAGAAGGAGCGAAGCGGCCTGAGAACCACTGCGGCGGTCCCGAATCCGGTTCGCCTCACCGCATCCCCTGCGCCGCCGCATTGGTTTTAGCCGGCGAATAGGCCATAGTCTGCCCTCAGCGGAAAGAGCCGAGGGGGAACAATGGCGAACGCAAGCAACATCACCGCGCCTGTCGCCTATGCGCGCTTCGCGGGGCTCAGCTACGCTGCGATCTTCGCACTCGCGATATATGCCAATTTCACCATTCTCGGCCCGCTGATCGAAGCGGGCGACCCGGCCGCGACGGCTGCGAACATTGCGAGAGATGAAGGCCTCTTCCGGCGCGGCGTCGCCAGCTTTCTCGCCGTGCTCATCTTCGACGTCTTCGTTGCGTGGTCGCTCTATCTTCTGATGAAGCCGGTGAGCGCAAGTCTTTCGCTGCTGTCGGCGATCTTCCATCTCGTCTACACGACCGCGCATGTCGGCGTCGTGCTCAACCTCGTCAACGCCCTGCGGATCGCTGACTCGCCTCAGATCTATGCGTCCTTCTCGACGGAGCAGCTACAGGCGTTGAGCTATCATTTCCTCGCCGCGCATCAGGGCGGCTTCACGATCACGCTCATCTTTTTCGGCGTGCATCTGCTCGTGCTTGGCTATCTCATCATCCGCTCGACATTCCTGCCGAGCCTTGTCGGCCTCATCGTCGCGGTCGCCGGCGCGGGATATGTCATCGACGCATTCGCCCCGCTGCTCTTCCCGAGTTACGCCGAAGCAGGCCTGTCGACATATGTCGTCATCCTGCCCGCGCTCGTCGGCGAAGGCGCGTTGACGCTGTGGCTTCTTATCCGCGGCGTCAATCGCAGAAAATGGCTTGAGGCCGCCGCCTAAGCCTTGTCCGGCCCGACGCGCACGACGGCCTTGCCGAAGTTTTCGCCTTTGAAGAGACCGAGAAACGCGTCCGGCGCTTTTTCGAGCCCTTCATAGACGGACTCGCGGAACTTGATCTTGCCTTGTGCGAGAAGCGGAGCGACTTCGGCTGCGAATTGCGGCGCGAGATTGAAGTAGTTCGAAACGATGAAGCCCTGCATGAGGACACTGCGCGCGATGACATTGGCGATCGCCGCCGGCACGGGCTCCGCTTCCTTGGCATTGTACATTGAGATCATGCCGCACATCGCGATGCGCCCGAAAAAGGCGATGTTGTTGAGCGCAGCTTCGAAATGCATGCCGCCGACATTTTCGAAATAGCAGTTGATCCCGTTCGGCGCGGCTTCCGCGAGCGCTTTCGAAAGTTCGGCGGCGTTCTTGTAGTCCTTGTAATTGAGCGCGACATCAGCCCCGCCCTCTTTCAAGAGCCAGTCGCACTTTTCTTTCGAGCCGGCGGACGCAATCACGCGCGCGCCTTTGAGCTTTGCAAGCTGGCAGACAAGCGAGCCGACGGCGCCGGCCGCGCCTGAAACGAAAACCGTCTCGCCTGCTTGCGGCTTGAGTATCTGGTTGAGGCCCGACCAGGCGGTAAGTCCCGGCATGCCGAGCACGCCGAGATAGGCTGAAAGCGGCGCGAGTTTCGCATCGACTTTCTGCGCGACGCCGGCGGAGATCGTGGCATAGCTGCGCCATCCGCCCATGAAGCTGACGACATGATCGCCCGGCTTGAAACCATCGCTCTTCGATTCGATCACCTCACCGACGACGCCGCCGTCGAGCGGCGCATCGAGAGAGAACGGCGGGATGTAGCTTTTGACATCGGGACGCATCCGCCCGCGCATGTAAGGGTCGACCGTCATCCAGATCGCGCGGATCTGCACCTCGCCATCGCCGGGCGCCGGCGCCTCATAATCGCGAAGCTCAAACTCGTCTTTCCGCGGCAGGCCGTTTGGAAAGGACTTCAGATAGATCGCTTTTCCTTTGTGGGCAGGCATCGTTCTCTCCCTCGTCTTTGCGCATCAACCTAGCGCTCCGCTTTTCCGCCGCAACAGGAGAGCGCAGCCGCCGGCCTCTCGCCCGATCACGCCTGCGTGCGCCCAAATTCGCCCTAATCTGCGCCCAAATCTCGCCTTGGACTGCGACGACAGTGGTTTTCAGGGTGCAAGACACGGGATTTTTGGGGCGACTGGTTGCGTCTTCTTCGTCCCCTTTTGAAGGAGATCTGAAATGAAAATGATGCTGATCGGAGTGGCGGGGCTCGCGCTTGCGGCCACAGGCTGCCAGTCGACAGGCGAAGGCGCGCTTTACGGCGCGGCCCTCGGCGCAGCAGGCGGCGCAGTCGCCGGTGAAATCTTTGCGGGCAGCCCCGGCAAGGGCGCCGCTTACGGCGCGCTCATCGGCGCGGCTGTCGGCGCCTATGAAGGCTGCTCGCGCGCTGGAACATGCTTCGGCCGTGCGCGCGATCAAGGCCACCGTCGCTATGACCACTATGAGCGCCGCTACTATTACGATGACCCCTATTACGGGGACACCTATTGGGAAGATGGCCAGTTCCGCGATTATGGCGACCGGCGCGGGCGCCCGCCGGGACGTTAATTCCTGAATTCGAGTCCCTCCCGGAAAGGTCGCCGCGTATTGCAGCCTGGGGGCCGGGAGCAGTCTGGGGGAACGGGCCCGCGTCATGCGGGCTCGTTCTCGTTATTTCATCCTGACACTGAGGAAGGCGCGCGAGGGGCCTAGCGGTCCACAGGCAGCGATTTCTTGCCCTTGCCTTTGCCCATCTGGGTGAGCGCGATCATCGTCATGGTCGGCACGAAGCCGTCCGCCTGCCCTGTCGGGTCCGCAAGCTCCCAGAAGGCGAAAAGCCCCGGCCAGCCCCACATGGCGACGGCGCAAACGCCAAGGAAGAGATCGAACGCGATTTCAAAGCCCGGTATGCGCCCGATCGTGAAGTCCGCGACATCGAGGACGACGGCGACGACAAGCTTTGCAATCGCCGGGTTCATGCCTTTACACCGCCAGTCCGCTCGCGAATGAATTCGGCCGAAATGCCGATCGCCTCCTTCGCTTCCGGAAGCAGCGGATGGAAGAGCGGCCACACATGCGCGAGGCCTTTGCGCACTTCAAAGCGCGCCGGCACGCCCGAGACCTGCGCTTTCTCGATAAGGCGCACCGCGTCCGAATAAAGCAGCTCGGAATCGCTCGCGAAGACGAGCATGGGCGGAAGGCCGGTCAGATCCGCAAAGAGCGGTGAAACGCGCGGATCGCGGGCGCCGAGCCCTGCATAATATTTATGCGCGCCGCCGAGAATCGTCTCGCGACTGAACATGGCGTCGCTTTTGGCGTTGGTCGTCATGCTCTGCCCGCCGCCGGTCAAATCCGTCCACGGAGAATAGAGAAGCGCGCCAGCCGGCAGCGGTAGGCCCTTCTCCTTCAAGGCGACGAGCGTCGCAAGCGTCAGCCCGCCGCCTGCGGAATCCCCGCCAATCACGAGCTTTTCAGGCTTCACGCCTTTCGCAAGCAGCCACTCATAGGCCGCAACCGCATCCTCGATCGCCGCGGGGCACGGATGCTCCGGCGCAAGGCGATAGATCGGAACGAACACGTCCGCTTTCGCGGCGAGCGCAAGCGGCGCCGTCAAGGTGCGGTGCGTCCTCGGCGAACCGAACACATAGCCCCCGCCGTGGAGATAGAGCACAGTGCATTCGGCGCCGCTCTCCGGCCGGCGCCACTCGCCCCTGACGCCGCCTTCGTTCACCTCTTCATGCGACACGCCCTTCGGCAGCAGCGGGATCGAGTTCTTCTCGATCATCGCACGCAGCACAGGCGGATCGATAAGGTCGAGCCGCTTCGACTTCATCGAACGGCGCAGATACATGTTGACGAGCTTGGCGCGCAGGCTGGGCATGCGGGGTTCTCTCCTTCAGCCGGAGGACCCTAACGGAACCCGGCGAAAGTCGGAACACCGCTTTACAGGCGACAGACCTTAATCTCCCGCCATAGGCGGAAAAAAGCGCCGCTCAGCGCTCGTAGCGAACCACCGTCTGCTCGATCCGGCCGAAGATCGAGTGGCCTTTCGCATCCAGCATTTCGATTTCGACGCGGTCGCCGAATTTCATGAACGGGGTTTTCGGCGCGCCCGAATTGATCGTCTCGATCATGCGGATTTCGGCGATGCAGGAATAGCCCGCCCCACCCTCTTTCACCGGCTTGCCCGGCCCGCCGTCGAGCTTGTTGGAGACGGTGCCCGACCCGATGATGGAGCCCGCAGACAGGGGCCGCGTTTTTGCGGCGTGCGCGATGAGCTGGCCGAAGTCGAACGTCATGTCGACGCCGGCGTTCGCCCGCCCGAAATCCTCGCCGTTGAGACGAACGATGAGCGGCAGATGTAGCTTGCCGCCATCCCACGCATCGCCGAGCGCATCGGGCGTCACCGCACACGGGCCGAACGCAGAAGAAGGTTTGGACTGGAAGAAGCCGAAGCCCTTCGCAAGTTCGGCAGGAATGAGGTTCCGCAGCGACACGTCATTGACGATCATCACGAGGCGGATGAACTGGCGCGCCTCTTCCGGGCTGACGCCCATCGGCACGTCGCCAGTGATGACGGCGATCTCGCCTTCCATGTCGATGCCCCATTCGTCGGAGCCCATTTTGATTTCGTCGCGCGGCCCGAGGAACGAGTCCGAGCCGCCCTGATACATCAGCGGATCGGTCCAGAAGGTCGCCGGCATTTCGGCGTTACGCGCTTTCCTGACGAGCTCGACATGGTTCACATAGGCCGAACCATCCGCCCACTGATAGCTGCGCGGCAAGGGCGAGGCGCACAGGCGCTCGTGAAACCGCTCGACAGGCGCAGCGCCGACTTCAAGGCTCTGCGCGAGCTCGCGCAAATGCGGCTCAGCCTCGTCCCAATTGTCGAGCGCTGCCTGCAATGTCGGGGCGATGCGAGAGGCGTCCGTTGAGCGCGTCAGGTCGTTTGAGACGATGACGAGTTTTCCGTCCCGGCCTTCTTTGAGCGATGCGAGTTTCATGAATCAGCCCCATTTCTTCAGCAATATTCGCCCCCGCATGTAACGGAAGGCGAGACAAAAGCAAAGCCCGCCGGCGGCGCCGGCGGGCTTCATCCAGACTCAATCCGCCTTGCGGCGAACGGCGTTAGTGCATGCGAACGACAACCCTCGTCTCGCGCACTTCATAGTCGCGCCCACGGTCGTCGTAGCACCAATAGGAGTCGTAGCGCGCGCGGCGCCCGTCGTCCCAAGTGTAGCGAAACGCCCTGTAGCAATCATAGCCGCCATAGTCGCGATAATAGACGTGTCTCCGGTGCGGCTTTTCATACGGGTACCAACGATCGGAGTGATAGCCGCGATAGGTGTAAGGCTCGCCGACTTTCACTTTTACGCCGACATCGAGGTCGGCGCCGAGATTGACGCCAATCTGCGCATCTGCGGGCCCGCTCATCATCGCGCCAGCGGCGGCGATTGCTGCAATGCAAATCTTCAAGCTCATGTCTTGCGCCTCCGTTCCTGCATACCCCTCCCAACACGGAAAGAGGCGGATGGTTCGGGGCGCGCGGGGCTTAGAAAAGCGAGCAACCCCTACGCCTTGGCGCAACATGACCAGAGATTAACACATGCTATTCAGCGGGCGCGACGACGCGCCAGAGCCTGCACAAGAGAAGCGTCGTCTCCTTTCTTCTGAAAACCGTCAGTACAAGTATCGCCGCGGCGAGATTGATGCACGCCGCGATGAAGAGCCCGCCGCCGTCATTGTTCGGATCCGTGCCAAGCGGCGTGAAAAGATGAAAGCTGACGGCGCCCGTCATCACCGCAAGGCCGATGAGCGCGCCAAGCGCCTGCAGATGGCCAAGGCGCGGCAGCATGCCAATGATTAGCAGAGCCGACGCGGCAAGCTCTGCCCCGCCGATCACATACTGGCTGAAAAGCCCCGTCTGGGCGAAGAGGCCGGGCGCGCCCAGCGAGCCCGCCCAGGCGTCGAGCCGCCCGAAGATTTCCTGCGTCTTCGGATGGTTGGTGAACTTGTATCTCAGGCTGTCGAGGAAAATGACGGCCATGAACAAGGAAAGCGCGTTTGGCGCGAGTTTGCGCAAGAGCTGCATGAGGTTCTCTCCCTTCGCAGCGCCTCCCGCGCTGCATCGAGCGGCCTCTAGCATTCTCCTCCCGCGCGCGCCGAACCACAAGGCGCGCACGGGCGATCACGAAGCGGCTAGATGCGCCGCGACCGGGCCTCACGCCTTGGGCTTCCAGGTGTCGACATAGCCGGCGAACTCCACCGCCGAGGCGCCCTCGCCCACGTCCAGCGGATCGCGCGTGTCGATCATGACGGCGTATTCGTCCGTCGCCGGTTTCGACTGGGTGAGCATGTTTTTGAGGGCCTTCGGGTGCGGGCCATGCGTGAAGCCCGACGGGTGGAAGGTCATCATGCCGGCGTCGATATTGTCCCGGCTGAAGAAGTCGCCCGCGTGATAGAAGAGCACTTCATCATAGTCGTCATTATTGTGGAAGAACGGCACTTTCAGCGCGCCGGGATCGGACTCGAAGGGGCGCGGCGCGAAAGTGCAGACGACGAAACGGTCCGACAGGAACGTCGTGTGCGCTGACGGCGGCACGTGATAGCGATGGCTCATCAGCGGGCGGATGTGGCGCACATTGAGGCGCACTGGCATCAGCTCGCCATGCCAGCCGACGACGTCGAGCGGATTGTACGGGTACGTCGCAACGGAGACTTCGCCGCGCCGTTTGATTTCGACGCGCGTTTCGCGGTCATCGGCCTGATGCGCGCGGAAGGCGTCGTCGATCGCCGGCGCATCGAAGAGCGCCGGATCGAATATCGCGTGATTGCCGAGAATGCCTTTGTCCGGCAGCGTGTAGTGCGTGTTCGTCGCTTCAACCATCAAGATGTTCGCCGTGTCTTTCGGCGAAAGGCGCCACATCGTGCCGCGCGGCAGGACGATGTAATCGCCCGGCTCGAAGGCGAGATGACCGAAATCGCAGAAGAGATCGCCCTCGCCCGAATGAATGAACAGAAGCTGGTCGCCATCGGCGTTGCGCGCTAGCGCGGGCATCGGCTTGTCGAGCTTCCAGAAGCGGATGTCGCACGCATTGTTGTGGAGCACGCTGCGCGAGGCCCACGGGCTCGGCGAGCCCTCATTGAGCGCCGCGAGGTTGAACGCGCGCGGGCGCAAGGGCCCTTCGAAATTCGACCAGCCCGTCGGCGGACGCTTGTGATGGAGAAAAGCGGCGGGCCCGAAAAAGCCCTCCTTCGACATCTCCCGCTCATAAGTGCCGTCGGGCATGTCGGCATGGGCCTGACGCGAGGCGTCACCCTCGACTTTGGAAAGGCTGATCCATTTGCGCGCCATTTGGGGTTCCTCCGTTATCGGGATCAATTAGTAACATTTGTTACCATTTCGGCGGGGCGATGGCAAGCGCCGCCTTGCCCCTCTCGCCCAAGCTTTGGTAACGCCTGCGGGAGCCACAGGGGCCGCCTGCTTGCGGCGTGCAGGCCCCGCCCCCACATCGCCGCTGCTACTGAAAGGAAGCCCCATGAAAACCCGCGTGCTTATTCTCGGATCAGGTCCGGCGGGCCTTACCGCTGCGATCTATACGGCGCGCGCGGGGCTGAAGCCTGTCGTCGTCCACGGCCTCCAGCCGGGCGGGCAGATGACCATCACGACGGATGTGGAAAACTATCCGGGCTTTCCCGACGTCATTCAGGGCCCGTGGCTGATGGAGCAGATGCAGAAGCAGGCCGAGCATGTGGGCGCGGAATTCGTCAGCGACCTCATCGTCGACGTCGACCTCTCCTCGCGCCCCATCAAGCTCAAGGGCGATGGCGGCGAGATTTACGAGACAGACGCGCTCATCATCTCGACAGGCGCGCAGGCGAAGTGGCTTGGCCTGCCCTCCGAAGAAAAGTTCCAGGGCTTCGGCGTATCAGCCTGCGCGACCTGCGACGGCTTTTTCTATCGCGGCAAGGACGTGATCGTCGTCGGCGGCGGGAATACGGCCGTCGAGGAAGCGCTCTATCTTTCGCATCTTGCAAAGTCGGTGACGGTCGTGCACCGGCGCGATCATTTCCGTGCGGAGAAAATCCTGCAGGACCGCCTCGCCGCGCGGGACAATGTGAAAGTCATCTGGGATCACGCGGTCGATGAAATTCTGGGTGCGGAAGATCCGATGGGCGTCACCGGCGCGCGCCTCAAAAACGTGAAGACGGGCGAGACGCAGGACGTTTCCGCAGACGGCGTCTTCATCGCCATCGGCCACAAGCCGGCGACGGAGCTTTTCGAAGGCAAGCTGAAGATGAAGCAGCACGGCTACATCGTCACCGCGCCGGATTCGACCGCGACCGATATTGAAGGCGTCTTCGCCGCGGGCGACGTCACCGACGACGTCTACCGCCAGGCCGTCACCGCCGCCGGCATGGGCTGCATGGCCGCGCTCGAGGCGGAGCGTTATCTTTCAGGGCGCGAACTCGGCGCCTAACTAAAGGAGACGTCCATGACTGCTGCGCAAACCGCGATCCTCGCCGGCGGCTGTTTCTGGGGCATGGAAGATCTCTTCCGGAAACTGCCGGGCGTCACCGACACCGAGGTTGGCTATACGGGCGGCGCGCTGGGCGATCCGACCTATAAGGACGTGAAGACCGGCAAGACGGGCCACGCGGAAGCGATCCGCATCTCCTACGATCCGTCAAAGACCAGCTATCGCGCGCTTCTCGAATTCTTCTTCCAGATCCACGATTCGACGACGCTCGGCCGGCAAGGCAACGATGTCGGCTCGCAATACCGCTCGGCGATCTTTTACCTCGACCCCGAGCAGGAAAAGACCGCGCATGACGTTATCGCCGACTTCCAGAAGGCGGGCGTCCTGCCCGGCGAGATCGTGACGGAAGTCGTTCCGGCAGCGCCCTTCCACCGCGCGGAAGATTTCCATCAGGATTATCTGGTGACCTATCCGGAAGGATACACCTGCCACTTCATCCGGCCGGAATGGAAGTTGAAATAGCGCGCGCCGTTCGCTCCCCGCGCAGTTGCATCCCAATAGGTTGATCACCCGCAACGCCAGCAGATATGCCGGGTGCGGACGGTTGTGCGGAAAGTTATCCCACAGTTTATCCTACACCTCTCGTGCTGACTTATAATGGCGGCTTCGCTTGTCGTGCGGAGTTGTCAGTGGCGTGCGCGTTGAGAGTCAGCAGTGAACCCTCGTCCAATGGGGCCCCAGCCCCATTGAACCCCGTCCCTTTTCAAGGGAGGGGATTGCTCTGTGAATCTTGCATACGTCATCCCTCCCTTGAAAAGGGAGGGCTTGAGGCCCCGAAGTCGCGAAGCGAATTCGGCTGGCCGAAAGGGAGGGTTCCACACGGCGCCTCAACGCGCTCAGAATCCCGAAAGGCGCCTTTCGCCGCGCAACCCGTTGATTTTCAACGCGCGGAAGCGAGCGCCATGTTTCACGTGAAACATTGGCGCGCACAAACGGGAAAAGGCGCCTTTTCGCGCCAGACCCCGCATGAATGCTGGCGCTTAGGAGGCTTTTTCGACCTGGCTGAACTCGAGTTCGACCGGCGTCGCGCGGCCGAAGATCGAGACCGCGACTTTGACGCGCGCCGTATCCTCGTCGACATCTTCGACGACGCCCGAGAAGGAAGCGAACGGGCCGTCGGTGACGCGCACGTTCTCGCCGATCTCGAAGGTGATGGTCGGGCGCGGACGCTCCGCCGTTTCGGAGACGACGCCGCGAATGCGGTCGACTTCCTTTTGCGGCACCGGCATCGGCTTCTTGCCCGAGCCGAGGAAGCCCGTGACTTTCGGCGTGTCCTTGATGAGGTGATAGGTCTGGTCGTTCAGCACCATCTTCACCAGCACATAGCCGGGGAAGAATCGGCGCTCGGAATGGATCTTCCGTCCACGGCGCACTTCGGTGACGTCCTCGGTCGGCACGAAGACTTCCTCGAACATGTTTTCGAGGCCCTTCTCTTTCGCCGAGAGCTTGATCGACTCAGCGACCTTCTTCTCGAAGTTCGAGTAGGCGTGGACGATATACCATTTGGCTTCCATGACCGGATTCCGTCGTCTGAAGTGAAAGGGCGGGCGGAACGCGCGCTAGAATTTGAGGATCGTCGTCACCGCGAGGCGAAGCCCCATGTCGACGACGAGGAAGAAGGCCGACATGATCGTCACCATGATGAGCACCATGATGGTCGAAATCATCGTCTCGTTACGCGTCGTCCACGTCACCTTGCGGCCTTCGGCCATGACCTGACGGACGAAATCCGCCGGGCTGGTGCGCTTTTTCTTCTTCTGTACTTCCTCAGCTGCGCCTTCGATGATCTTGGCGGAGCCGGGTTTTTTCTCTTTAGCCATATGGCTCGTTCCTCACCATTCCGGACAAAGGCTTCTCGCGCGCCCACTTGGCCGCTGTTAACCCTTCGTACTGTTCGGAAGATGGGGCCTAGGTATACTTTTTCCAGCCGCCGTCAAGCGGCTAGTGACATTGTTCCCCTATTGATGTCCGCGGAAAGCCGCCTTATGGGTGGCGCTGACCCTAGGGGTATAGCTCAGCTGGTAGAGCATCGGTCTCCAAAACCGAGGGTCGCGGGTTCGAATCCTGCTGCCCCTGCCAGCCTTCGCGCGCCATGCGAGCGAAGGCTGCCGCGCCGAAGCCGGAATGGCGTAGGCGGGCGAACGGGTCGCGCGCTACGGCTCGGCAAGCCAGTCAACCCTCACGTTTTCTTCAGTCAGAGGCTGATTGTTGCGCGCAATCCATTCACCTTCATCCCCGCGAAAGCGGGGATCCAGAAGCAACACGCGCCAGAGCCTGCGGCCCTGGGTCCCGGCTTTCGCCGGGATGACGGTATTGAGAAGCGGTTATGCAGATTGCTCAGGCCCGGAGCTTCGGTCGAGTTGAAGGGTCCCGCCCTATTCCTTCGGAACAAGCTTGTCCGCGACATAGACGTCGCCGCCGCCAGCGCGGGTGATGCGGCCCGAGACGGCGCCCATGCGCACCTCGGCCGAGCCGAAGAGCTTGAGCTCCGGCTGGACGGCCGTGCCGCCGAATTCGACCCCGCCCGAGCCGTCAATGATGGCTTTCAGCTTGTCAGCCCTGCCGGATTTCACCGAGACGGCGCCCGAGCCTGCAATGCGCGTTATCATCGGCCCGTCGAGGCTTTCGCCGCGCACCGTGCCCGAACCCGCGATCGAAACGTCGAGCATACCGTCGACTTTGCCGATCACGACGTCGCCCGGCCCCGCAATATCGATATCGACCGTCGACGCATCGCCCGTGAGAAGGTCGGCGTCGCCCGAAACGTCGATCTCAAGACCCGAGCCCACATCGCCCATGACAAGGCGGCTGCCGGCGATGATGCCGACCACCGCTTCGCCGGCGTCGCCCGCTTCGCCATAGACGTAGCAGGCGTCGAGATTGAGCGCGCCTTCGATCGTTTCCATTTTCAGTTTCATGCGCGCATCGACGAAAGTGACGTCGCCCTTGCGCGGCATCGAGATGACGATGGTCGGATAGTCGGAGAAGAAGTCTTCATCGACCGGCGCGCCCGTCGACATCTTGCGGTCCTTGCGCGCGTCGAAGGTGCGGCGAATGCGGTCATTGCAGCAGTCGCGCGTTTCTTCCTCTTTCCATTTTTCGCCCGTCAGCGTGACGACGCCTTCGTCTTCGACGACGGCGACCTGGTGATAGGTCTTGCCCTGACGAATTTGCACGTCGACTTCGTCGCCGCTCGTCGTCACGATTTCGACGGCGCCAGTGACGTTCTCAAGCACCAGCTTGCTCGCCGTATAGCGCGCCGCGCCTGCGGGGCTTGCGATGAGAACTGCGCCGAGCGCGACGAGAGTTGCAGCTTTGAGGGCCATCCCGAATTCCTCCAATCCATCGGCCTTGCGCCGCGAAATTCCCGCTTGAGAGCGCGCGCAGACCGGTCCTTACGTCCCAAAGCAAGAACCGGACCGGCGCCGGGGCGGGTTCGCAAGGGCTCTTGTTCTGAAATGATACAGCCTGGCGGGGAGAAGTTCCAAAAGGCGCGCTTGGCGCTTTCTGTCTTGCGCCGCGGGCCCCCTCCGTCACTCCGTGACACCTCCCCCGTAAACGGGGGAGGATTGGCGCCGAGGCAACCTCAGGCATTCTTCCCCCGTGAAACGGGGGAAGTGTCTGCGAAGCAGACGAAGGGGGCCAGCAGCGCCAACGAAGAACGCAAGCGTCAGCCGATCACTCCTCCGTCGCCGCGCCTTCCGTATCGGCGATCATCTTCTCGATCACCGGGCGCACCGGCGCATCGGCCGGGAGCACTTCAAGAAGCCGGCGCCAGAGGCCGACAGCCTTCTCGCTCTCCCCGTTTCTTTGCGCGACGAGACCAAGGAAGTAGAGCGCCATCGGGTCGTCGGGGTCAATCGCCTGCAGGCGCGAGATCGCTTTCTGCAACTCTTCTGCGCGTCCCTCATCCGGACCGAGCGACAGGAGCGCGCCCGCATAGCCGCGCCAGTCTTCGGCGTCGCCTTCTGCGCGCGCGAAAAGCTCCCGATAGGCATTGGCGGCGTATTCATTGCGCCCAAGCACGACGAAAGATCGCGCAAGCATGCGCCAGCCATCGGCGTCTTCCGGGTTGGCTTCAAGCCGCGCGGCGAGGCCTGAGACCATGTTCGCGATCATCGCCTGACGGTCTTCCGGCGCCATGGCGGCGACATCCGCCTGCGTCATCGGGCCCGCCATCGTTCCCACCATTGGCGGTCCCCCCTCGCCGGGCTTCACGCCGACAAGACCCGGCGCGCCGATCGAAACATAAATCCAGAGCGCAGCCAGCGGCGCAGCGCCGGCAAACGCAAACGCCGCAAAGCGGCCCGCGCGCGCCGGTTTCTCGCTCGCTTCGTCTTTCTTGTCGGCGAGCGCGGCGCGTTTGGCCTCAACGCGCGCCTCTTCGGCTTCCTCGCTCCCGAGAAGCCCTGCTTCGCGGTCGCGCTCAATGGCGGCGAGCCGCGCATCGAGCGCAACGCGCGCGCCCGCTTCCGTCGCGACAGCGCCTTGCCGCCGGATCAGCGGGAGCATGAGAAGCGCAATGAAAACCGCGCTGAGGAGAGCGATGATGAACCAGAACAAGAGCGTTTCCTATTTGAGCAAATCGTCGAGCGCGGCCTGTTCTTCGGCGCTGAGCGGCGCCGGCGCCGTTTGAACCCGCCCGCGCCTCAAGAACCAGAAGGCCGTCCCGCCCGCAGCAAAGAACGCGAGAAGCGGCGCGCCCCAGAGGAGGATCGTCTCGCTCTTAAAGCGCGGCTTCAGGAGAACATAGTCGCCATAGCGTTCGGCGACATAGGCGATCGCTTCTTCATTCGTGTCGCCGGATTTAATCCGTTCACGGACTAAAAGGCGAAGGTCCTTCGCAAGCGGCGCGTCGGAATCGTCAATGCTCTGGCTCTGGCAAACGACGCAGCGAAGCTCTTTGCTCACCTCGCGGGCGCGCGCTTCAAGAGCCGGGTCGTCCAGAATTTCGTCCGGTTCAACGGCAATCGCCGGCTGCATCTGCGCAATCGGCAGAAGCGCCAGCATCGTCGCCGCCAATAGCTGGCGGAGTTTCATTCTTCAATTCCTCAATCATGGGCTTCAGCTTGTCGCGCCAGATTTCAATCGTGATCGGCCCGACCTGCTTGTAGCGTACGCGGCCATTCGCATCGATGAGAAAGGTTTCCGGCGCGCCGGTGACACCGAAGTCGATCGCGACGCGGCCGTCAGCGTCATCGCCGATGCGCGCATAAGGATCGCCGAGGCGCGCGAGCCATTCGGCGCCGGCGCCGGGTTTGTCTTTCCAGTCGAGCCCCAACAGCGGGACGAAACCTTCGCTTTTGATCTCCATCAGCACCGGATGCTCGATCTTGCAGCTCACGCACCACGAGCCGAAAACGTTGAGGAGAACAATCTCGCCCGCAAAGTCTTCAGTCGCGAGCCCGATCTCCCTGCCCTCGATCGGCGGCAGCGAGAATTCCGGCGCCGGCTTGTCGATCAGCATGGACGGGATCGCGGACGGATCATGGCGAAGCCCGATCATGAAATAGATCGCGACGAAGACGAACAGCGAAAGCGGCAGAAGGAAGATAGCGCGCGACATGGCTTACTCCGCCGCCGCCGCGACGGCTGACGAGGCGGGGCGCGTCACTTCGCGAAGACGCTTGCCACCGCCAGCGACGACGCCGCCAAGCGCCATGATCGCAGCGCCGATCCACATCCAGACGACGAGCGGATGGCGCCAGGCGCGCACGACCCAGCCGCGCCCTTCCTGAAACTCGCCCACCGCGAAATAAAGATCGCCCGCCGCCGTCGTGCGAATACCTGCTTCCGTCGTCTGCATGCCGCGCACGGGATAAAAACGGCGTTCGGCGGAGATTTCGGAAATACGCCTGCCGTTCTTCTCGATACGGAAGAGCGCACGGTCGGCGCCGTAATTAGGCCCGGGGATCTGCTCGACCTTTTCAAGCGTCGCATCGAACCCGCCGACCTTGATGGTCTCGCCGACATTCACATAGGAGACGGTTTCGCTCTTCCATGCGCCCGCACCAATGACGCCAAAGGAAACGATGGCGAGCCCCAAATGGGCGAGCGTCATCGCCGCATAGGCGCGCGGCAGTCCGCCAATGCGCGTGACAAAACCGGCTTCAGGAAAACGCACGCGCTTGAGGAAATCGATGATCGCGCCGACGCCCGCCCAAGCGGCGAGCCCCGCGCCGAACGCCGCCATCACCGGTTTCGGCCATGTCAGCCACAGCGAAATGGCGGCGACAGCAATAGCGGCGATGACCGCAGGCGCAACGCGCTTTACAGCTTCCCCAATTCGCCCGCGCTTCCATGCAAGCGCGGAGGCTGGCGCGATGATGAGAAGCGTCAGCGCCATGAACGGCAGATAGGCGGCGTTGAAATAAGGCGGCCCGACGGAAATCCGCTCGCCGTTAATCACCTCGATGAACAGCGGATAGAACGTGCCGATGAAAACCGTCGCGCACGAAGCGACGAGCAGCACGTTGTTGAGCAAGAGACCGCCTTCGCGGCTCACCGCTTCGAAGCGCGCGCCCTCGCCAAGATTGGCGCCGCGGAATGCGTAAAGCGTCAGCGATCCGCCAATGACGGCGGCGAGGATCGCGAGAATGAAAACGCCGCGCGCCGGGTCCACCGCGAAGGCGTGCACGGATGTCAGAACGCCGGAGCGAACAAGGAAGGTTCCGATGAGGCTCAGCGAGAATGCGAGGATCGCCAGCAGCACCGTCCAGGCGCGCGGAAGGCGCCGCGCACTTCCGTCACGCGCAGCGAATGGATGAGCGCCGTTCCTGCAAGCCACGGCATGAAGGAGGCGTTCTCAACCGGGTCCCAAGCCCAGAAGCCGCCCCAGCCGAGTTCGTAATAAGCCCACCAGCTTCCAAGCGCGATGCCGATGGTGAGGAACGTCCACGCCGCGAGCGCCCACGGACGCACCTGCCGCGCCCAGTCTTCATCGATGCGTCCCGCGATCAATCCGGCGACGGCGAAGGCGAACGCGATCGAGAAGCCGACATAGCCGAGATAGAGGAAGGGCGGATGCAGCGCGAGGCCGGGGTCCTGCAGGAGCGGGTTCAAATCCTGCCCGTCCGCCGGCGACGGAAAGATGCGCGTGAAAGGATTCGACGTGAAGAGAATGAACGCGATGAACGCCGTTGCGATCAGCCCTTGAACTGCGAGCGCACGGGCCCTGAGCGGCGTCATCACCGGCGCAGTCAGCGCCAGCGCCCCGCCATAGCCGGCGAGGATCAGCGCCCAGAGCAGCATCGAGCCCTCATGATTCCCCCAGACGCCCGAGAGCTTGTAGAGGAACGGCTTCTGGCTGTGCGAGTTCTCAAAGACGTTGAGCACCGAGAAATCGTCGGTCGCATGCGCGACGGTCAGCATCCCGAAGGCGAGGAGCACGAAGAGAAGCTGGGCGATGGCCGCAAGCCTTCCCCCCGCCATGAGCGCGCGATCGTTCCGCCCCGCCCCGAGCAGCGGGAACACCCCCTGATAGACCGCCGTCATCAAAGCGAGGATGAGGGCGAACTGGCCGATTTCTGCTGTCATTTCTTCCCGTTCAGCGGCCGGCCCTCTAGGCCTAAGCCGGGAATATCGCGCCGCGACGATGTTTCCGGCGCGCAAGGCGGCGAATTATGCTTGTTTGCGCCGGTCTTTCCAGTACCCGCCGCGCCGGTGTGGCGAAACGCGCCAAAAGGGCCTGATGAGCGAATTCTTCGATATGGGCGGATACGCCGGCTATGTTTGGCCGGCCTATATCGCGTCTGCGCTCGCCATTGGCGGGCTCATCGCCGCGATCTGGCTGCGCGGCCGGGCCCTCAGGAAGCGCCTCGCCGAAGCCGAGGCGGCCCGGAAAGCCAAAGAGGGCGCGTGAGCGAACCGAAGGAATTCTCGACCGGCCTGACTGTCAGGGACGTCGCTGTCGCCCGCGGCGGCCGGACGATCCTCGAAGGGGCGAGTTTCGACCTCGCCCCCGGCGCGGCGCTCTTCGTCAAAGGCGCGAACGGCTCCGGCAAGACGACACTCCTGAGGGCCCTCGCCGGCCTCGCCCCGATCGAAACCGGCGAAGCGCATCTCACCCCGGAAGGCTCCAGCCCCGCTGCCCGGCGCGCCGCCATCGTCTATTGCGGGCATGCGAACGCCGTCAAAGCCGCCGTCTCCGGCCGCGCCAATCTCGCCTTCTGGGCCACCCTCTATGGCGCGCCGAAGGACCGGACTGAAGCCGCCATCGAAGCCTTCGACCTCGCCGCCTTTGTCGACGCGCCCGCCGGCGCGCTCTCGCAGGGGCAGCGCCGCCGCCTCGCCCTTTCCCGGCTCATTCTTTCCGCCAAACCCCTCTGGCTTCTCGACGAGCCAAGCGCTGCGATCGACGCCGCTTCCGCCGCACGCCTCTCCGCCGTCATCGCCGCCCACCGCGCGCGCGGCGGCGCGGTGATGGTTGCAACGCATGACGGCATGGAGATCGACGGCGCGCGCACCCTCACCGTCCATGCGAGGGCTGCATGAACGGCTTTCTCGCCATCATCTCCCGAGACGTCGCGCTTGGTTTCAAGGCGGGCGGCGGCACGGTGCAGACCGCCCTTTTCTTTGCGCTGACCGCGCTCGTCTTCGCCATCGCCGTCGGGCCTGATACGGCGCTGCTTTCACGCATCGCCGCGCCAACGCTCTGGGCGGCCGCGCTCCTCTCCGCGCTTGTCTCGCTCGACAGGATTTTTCAGGCGGATTTCGAAGACGGCTCGCTCGATGTGATCGTCGAAACGGCGGACCTTCTTGAAGGCCGCGTGCTTGCAAAAGCGATCGCGCACTGGATCGCGGCCTGCCTGCCGCTCATCCTCGCAACGCCGGTCCTCGCGCTGCTCCTCAGCCTTCCGGCGCAAGGCTATTGGCCGCTTGTGTTGTCACTTCTTGTCGGAACACCGGCGCTTTCCTTCATCGGCGCGATCAGCGCGGCGGTGACGCTTTCCTTGCGGCGCGCCGGCGTTCTCATTGCGATCCTCACGGCGCCGCTTTACGCGCCAGCGCTCATCTTCGGCGTCGCAGCGGCGAATGCGGGCGCTTCTGGCGCACCGAACTTCATCCCGTCTCTGCTCTTCCTCGGCGCAGGGACTTTATTTTCCATGATCCTCGCCCCACTTGCAGGGGCGGCGGCGATCCGCTTCAACATGAGTTGATATGGGCGTATTTTACGAACTCGCGAACCCGGAACGCTTTGAGCGCATCGCCAAACCGCTCCAGCCAGCCCTGACGGCGATCGCGGTCCTGCTTGGCGGCGCCGGATTATACTATGCGCTCTTCAATTCGCCTGCGGACTATCAGCAGGGTGACACGGTGCGCATCATGTATGTGCATGTGCCCGCCGCGTGGATGGCGCTTTTCTGTTATTCCGTCATGGCGTTCTCTTCCGCTGCTGGTTTCATCTGGAAGCATCCGCTCGCGGACGTATCAGCGAAAGTAACGGCGCCGATCGGCGCGGTGTTCACCGCGCTAGCGCTCTTCACCGGCTCGCTATGGGGCAAACCGATGTGGGGGGCCTGGTGGGCGTGGGATGCGCGCCTTACGTCCGTTCTCATCCTTTTCTTCCTCTATCTCGGCTATATCGCGATCTGGGAAAGCATCGATGACAAGGCGCGCGCTGCGCGGCTCGCCGCGATCGTCGCCATTGTCGGCTTCGTCAACATTCCGATCATCAAGTTCTCGGTCGACTGGTGGAACAGCCTGCATCAACCCGCGAGCGTTTTTCGCGATGGTGGGCCAACGATCGATGGATCGATGCTTCGCCCGTTATTCCTTATGGGCGCCGCATACATGATCGGCTTCGGCGCGATGCTGATCGCTGCAATCCGCAATGAACTCATGGCGCGCAGGCTGCAGCGCCTTTCGGAAGTCGCTGGCCGCAAAGCCTCAACGGTGAATGTCGAATGACGAAGAAACAGAAACGCTTCGCCTTTATCGGCGGCATCTTCGCTGTCGCGGCGCTCGCCGTTACGCTCGTCCTTACGGCGCTCTCAAGCGCCGTCGCTTACTTCTATACGCCGTCCGACCTTGATGCGCTCGATCATCCGCCGACGGGCGTCATCCGTCTCGGCGGATTGGTCGAAGGAGGCAGCGTTCAGTACAACAAGGAAGAAGCGGAAGTGCATTTCGTCATTATGGACGAAGCAGGCAGACGCGCTGTCACCTATCGCGGCGTGCTGCCGGATCTCTTCCGCGAAGGCCAGGGCGTCGTCGTCGAAGGCAAGCTCGCACCGGACGGATCGGTCACCGCCATGCAGGTGCTCGCCAAGCACGATGAAAACTACATGCCCCGCGAAGTCGCCGATGCGCTGAAGAAGCAGGGCCGCTGGAAAGAAGGCGAAACACAGAACCAATAACTTGGCCAAAAGCTCAGAACGCGCGCGCGTGGGGCCAGCCCATCCATTCGGCTATCTTGCGTGCGCCGAGCGCTGCTGACGGCGTTCCATCCACACCCAAATAAGCAAGCAATCGCGGAAATTGCTCCAGTTGCTCGAGACGAGCTTCTTCATTGGTGAGCAACTCCAATAAATCTGCGGCGAGAAGCTCCGGCTTGCAGCGTTCCTGAATCAGCTCTGGAATAAGTTCGCGGCCCGCGGCGATGTTGACGATCGTCACCAGCTTCGACGTACGCACCGCCCGAGCCCAGATCGCCGTAATCGGATCGACCTTGTAAGCGACGACCATCGGCGTGCGGTTGATTGCAAGTTCCGTCGTCACCGTGCCTGATTTTGCAAGCGCGACATCCGCGGCAGCAAAAGCATCGGCCTTTTCCTCCTGCGTTGCGAAGATCGGATCGCCCGGCCAATCCGACAACCGGTCGCGCACCAGTTTCTGGACCTGCGGCGGCGAAACGACAACAACGCGCAAGGTCGGCAGGCGGTCAGCGAGGAGGCGCAGCGCGCCCTCGAACGGCTTCGCGAGGCGCAGGACTTCTCCTTTTCGACTTCCGGGTAGAACGGCAAGAAGCGGTGTTCCGCCAAGCTTGTAGCGCATCCGGAAAGTCTCACCGTCACCGCGCGAGGCCCAGGCGTTCTGAAAATTCGGATTGCCGATGAACTCCGCTTTCACGCCTGCCTTCTCGAATAATGGCGGCTCAAAGGGCAGCAGGCAGAGCACGCCGTCGAAATGTTCTTTCACAAACTTCACGCGATGCGGGCGCGACGCCCAGATTTGCGGCGCGGCCATTTTGAAGAGTTTGGCCTTGAGACCGCGCTTCTTCATCTTGCGCGCCGTAACGCGCGAGAACGCCCAGCCATCGATAAAGATCACGGCTTCAATGGCGTTCTGCTCCGCATATTCCGCAAGCTGCTCGGCGCGGCGATATCCTTCAGGGAGGGCGCGCGCGACATCGGTAAAACCCATCACCGAAAGACTATCGATCGGAAAAAGACTCTCGAAGCCTTCCGCGGCCATCAGCGGCCCGCCGCACCCGCAATAGACCGCGCTTGGCGGCGCTATTTTCCTCAGCTCACGGAAGAGAGCGGCCCCCAGCGCATCGCCTGACGGCTCGACCGCGACGAGCATGATCCGGGGCCGGCCGAGCGGCGCGACTTCCCTCACGGGCTCGCTCACGGCGTTCGCACCTCCGAAGGCTCAAATCCGTAGACGAAGACGCCAAGCCTGTCGGCCTCCTCGCGTGTTTCTTCAGCATCGATGATGAGAGCAGCGCCAGCTTCGATCGCAACGCCGCCGAGGCCGGCTGCATGAGCGCGGCGCACGGTTTCGACGCCGATCGTCGGCAAATCGACGCGGCGTTCCTGTCCCGGCTTCGGCCTTTTCACGAGCACGCCTTTTCGCCCCTCGCTGCCCTTAAGCGCCGTTGACATGGCGCGGCAGCGGTCGAGCATCGCGTCCGTTCCCTCCGCCGCTTCGATCGCGAGCACCAGCCCGGACGCGACCACTGCGCCCTGCCCGACATCGAACGGACCCAGCGCGCCAATGACGGCGACAGCCTTCCGGATATCGGCCCATTGGCCTTCATCAGGCGAGAGCTTTCCAAGCGGACCGCCTGGCGCTGCGAGATCGCGCGTCGCCTCTTCAGCGCCGACAACGATGAAACCTTCGGATTCAAGCGTGTCGACGAGCACGTTGAGAAGAGCTCCGTCACCACGCGCCGCCGCCGCGATAATGCGCGGGAGCAACGCTGCGCCGCGCCAATCAGGCTTGAGGTTCGAAAAGTCCGGCCGCTGAACAAGGCCGGCGAGCACCACCGCGTCGCAATTTGCGTTCTTCAGCGAGCGAATAATCCGCCCAGCTTCAGCGATCGAACAAGTCTCGCCGTCATAATCATCAAGCGCCGGGTCCGCCATGCCTTTGAGGCGCACGATAAAGATCGGCTCAGCACGGCGCGTGCAGGCGGAAGCGATGCGCTGCGGCAGCGTTCCACCGCCAGCAATGAGTCCGAGTTTGGACCAGCGCGCCATCGCCGCTAGCGGGCCGGAGTCATCAAGGGACGCGGCGCATCGGATTTGATGAAGGCGATAATCCGGGAGACTTCCGGCCGGGCGCCAAAATCGGCTTCCACCTGAGCCAGACGCTCCTGGAAGGTCGCTCCTTCCGAAAAGAGGAGCTTGTAGGCGCCGCGCAAATCGTGGATCGCCGCGCGCGTGACGCCCCGACGCTTGAGGCCGACGACGTTGAGGCCAGCAAGATTGGCGTGGTTGCCGATCGCCGAACCGTAAGGGATGACATCGGTCGGCACGGCGGCGCAGCCGCCGATGAAGGCGAAAGCGCCGACGCGGCAATGCTGGTGAATCGCGCAAAGGCCGCCAAGGAATGCACCTTCGTCGATGACGACATGCCCGCCGAGCGTCGCATTGTTCGCCATGATGACATTGTCGCCGATGATGCAGTCATGCGCGACATGCGAGGCGGCCATAAAGAAGCCGTTGCTGCCGATGCGCGTCTCTCCGCGGCCTGCGACCGTGCCGACATTCATCGTCACGTGCTCGCGAATGACATTGCCTTCGCCGATGATGAGTTTCGTTTCTTCCCCGCGATAGCCGAGATGTTGCGGCGGTCCGCCAAGGACTGCGAACGGGTGGACGGCCGTCCTCGCGCCGATTGTCGTCGCTCCTGTCACAGCGACATGGCTGTGCAGAATGACGCCGGGACCAAGCTTCACATTGGGGCCGACATGACAATAAGGGCCGATCCGCGCGCCGTCGCCGATCTCAGCGCCGACATCAATGATGGCCGTCGGATGGATGCTCATGAAAACCGCCGATTAAGAGGGAAGCTGCGCAAGCATCGCCGCGAAGGTCGCGTCCGCCACGCGCTTGCCATCGACTGACGCGTCGCCCTCAAAGCGCCAGACCGGCGGGCGGCGCTGGACTGTTCGCACGAGGATATTCAGCTGATCGCCCGGAACGACCGGCTTGCGGAAGCGCGCTTTATCAACGCCCATGAAAAGGACGATCTTGCCTTCGACGTCGAGATTTTCCGTATAGGACGTGAAAGCGGCGGCCGCCTGCGCCATCGCCTCGATAATGAGGACGCCCGGCATGACAGGCTTTTGTGGAAAGTGGCCCTGGAAAAACTGGTCGCCATAGCTCACGCATTTGACGCCGATCGCGCTTTCACCAGCTTTGATGTCGATCAGCTTGTCGATCAGCAGGAACGGGTAGCGATGCGGCAGAAGCTGCATGATTTCATTGACGTCTAGCGTCGTTTTTCCTGGCTCAATGTTATGCATTCTTCTTAGCGCTTCTTGTTTCCACGAATTTCGACACCGCCGCGACGTCCCGCAGCCACTTCCTGATTGGGCGCGCCGGATAGCCGCCCCATGTTTCGCCAGGGGGCACATTCGACATGACGCCCGCCTTGGCTGCAATTTGAGCGCCATCGCCGATTTCGAGGTGATCGGCAAGTCCCACCTGCCCGCCCATCATCACGCCCGCGCCGATGACCGTGCTGCCGGAAACCCCGCATTGGGCGGCGATGACCGCGCAGCGCCCGATTTTGACGTTGTGGCCGATCTGAACAAGGTTGTCGATCTTCACCCCGTCCGAGAGGACCGTGTCGCCCAGCGCACCACGGTCTATGGCCGTATTGGCGCCGATATCAACGTCATCCCCAATGATGACGCGCCCCAGCTGGGGTATGCGGACGAGACCTTCCGACCCCGGCACAAAGCCGAATCCGGGCTCTCCGACGCGAGCGCCGGACAGAATCACCACACGAGCTCCAATCAATGCGTGAGTGATTGAAACAGTAGCGCCAATACGCGCGCCGGGCCCGATCACCACGCCGGGACCGATGACCACATTGGGGCCAATCGCGCCACCTTCTCCAATCTCAGCGTCCTCGCCAATGATAACGCCGGCGCCAAGGGTGACGTCGGCGGCGACTTTTGCGCTCGGGTGGATGCCGGCCTTCGCTTCGAACGGGCGTTCGGAATGCAGAAGTCCCGCAACGCGAGCAAATCCGAGGCGCGGCGATCCCATTACGGCGACTGGGCCGTCAATCTCCAGCGACTTCGCGAGCGCTTCGTCGGCCAGGCACAGTCCGACCTTGCGGTCGGCGAGTTTGGAGGCGTGTGCCGCTTTCTCGACGAAAACAATCGCATCGCTGACATCGGCGTCGTCGACGCTACCCGCACGCGCCACCTTGCTATCGGGGTCGGACGCCAAAACGGCTCCAGCCGCCTTCGCAGCAGCCCGCGCCGTCATTGGCGCGCTTGTCAGGTAGAAGCGAGGATCGGGCATTGTTCTTTTCCTCGGCTTTGACGCCTCGAACGCCGCCGTCGCCGGGCCAGACTGGTTCCTACCGAGACTAAAACGGCCGGCGCCGTCAGCGCCAGCCGTTTCAAATTCAGGAAGATTTCGTTCCGCGCACGCGCAGACTATTTCTTCTTTTTGTCGTCGTTTTTCTTCTGGGCTTCCAAGGCCTGACGTTGA
>JACKIL010000018.1 GCA_020638525.1 Caulobacterales bacterium
AAGAGCATAAGAGACAAGTTATGGCGGGCCTGATCGCCGGCGCGGCGGATATTTTTGCGGAAAAGCTTGCGGCGCAGCAGCTGCCGGCGCCGCTCACCAATCTCAGCATTGACGATGCGGGCCTTTCGCGCAGCGATCTCGCACAGCTTTTCGAAAGTCAGGCGACGAGCCGTCGGCTCGACCTCGAAGCGCGGCGCCTTGGCGGTGAAAAGCGCGGTTATTATTCGATCGGCAGCTCTGGCCATGAAGGCAACGCTGCAATGGCGCGCGCGCTGCGTGTTTCCGATATGGCGTTCCTGCATTACCGCAGCGGCGCCTTTCTGATCGAACGCTCGCGGCAGGCGCCCGGCTCGACGCCGATCTGGGATATGGCGCTCTCCTTCGTCGCATCGTCCGAGGACCCCATATCTGGCGGGCGCCACAAGGTGCTCGGCTCAAAGCCGCTCTTCATTCCGCCGCAAACCAGCACAATCGCCTCGCATCTGCCGAAGGCCGTGGGCGCGGCCTATTCGGTTTCGCTCGCGCGCCGCATCGGCCTTGAAGATCGAGTGCTCCCCGAAGACGCCGTCATCTTCTGCAATTTCGGCGACGCCTCCTCCAACCATTCGACCGCACAAGGCGCGTTCAACACCGCCGCGTGGACAGCGTTCCGCAATATTCCGCTCCCACTCGTCTTCATGTGCGAAGATAATGGCATCGGCATTTCCGTGCCGACGCCTGAAGGCTGGGTCGCGGCGAATTACGCAAACCGCCCGGGCCTCGTTTACATGGCGTGCGACGGGCGCGACATCGCCAGCGCTTATCTTGGCGCGCAAGAAGCGGCGCGTTGCGCGCGCCTTCGCAAGAAACCCGTCTTCCTCCATATGCGGACGGTTCGTCTGATGGGACATGCCGGTTCCGACGTTGAATCGGCGTATCGCTCCCGCGCGGAAATCGATACCGATGTGGATCAGGACCCGTTGCTGCACACGGCGCGCCGCCTCGTGCAGGAAGGCGGATGCAGCCTCGATGACGTCTCGTCGATCTATGGCCGCATCGCCGATCAGGTTCGCGGCGCCATGGAGAATGCGACGACGCGCCCGAAATTAACCTCCGCCGCGGAAGTGATCGCACCGCTCGTTCCGCCCGCAAAGACCACGCCGAAAGCGCCCGCGCCTGCGGACGAGAAAGACCGCGCCACCGCCGAACCGCAGCACTTGTCGCGCATCATCTCGCTGACGCTCGCCGAGGAAATGGCGGCTCACAAAGAGATCGTCGTCTTCGGCGAAGACGTCGGCAAGAAAGGCGGCGTTTACGGCGCGAGCGTTCGCCTGCAACAGAAATTCGGCAGCGGGCGCGTTTTCGATACGCTGCTCGACGAACAGGCGATCCTCGGCATGGCGATCGGCCTTGCGCATAACGGTTTTCTGCCGATCCCGGAAATCCAGTTCCTCGCCTATGTACACAATGCGGAAGACCAGATCCGCGGCGAAGCGGCTTCGCTCTCTTTCTTCTCCAATGGGCAATATACGAACCCGATGGTCGTGCGTATTGCGGGCCTCGCCTATCAGAAAGGCTTTGGCGGCCACTTCCACAACGACAATTCGGTTTCGATCTTCCGCGACATTCCGGGTGTCATTGTCGCCTGCCCGTCCAGCGCGGCGGACGCTGCGCGGCTTCTTCGCGAATCCATCCGCCTTGCGCGTGAGGAAAGCCGCGTCGTGATCTTCATCGAACCGATCGCGCTCTACGGAACGAAAGATCTTCACGAGCCGGGCGACGGCCTAATGACGGCTGTTCTCGATGATGTGAAGGATGCCGCCCCCTTCGGGAAAGTCGCCCTTGAAGGCAACGGCGCGGATCTCGCCATCGTCACCTATGGCAATGGCGCCTACATGTCCCGCCGCTGCGCGAAGAATCTCGAGCAGGAAAATATCCGTACTCGAATTATTGACTTGCGCTGGCTCTCGCCGCTGCCAATGGAAGATGTCCTGAAAGGCGTCAAAGGCGCCAAAGCCGTGCTGATCGTCGATGAATGCCGGCGCAGCGGGTCGCTCTCTGAAGAGATCATGGCGAAGTTCATGGAAGCCGGCCTCACCCAGCCCGTCGCGCGGCTGAACGGCGAAGACACTTTCATTCCACTCGGCCCCGCCGCCGACACGGTGCTGGTCAGCGAAGACGGGATCATGGACGCCGCCCGCGCGCTTGCAGCCGCAAACACACGCACGAAGAAATGACCAAAGAACGCGCTATCGTCGTCTTTCCGGGCCGTGGCTCCTATGGCGCGCCGGAACTTGGCTATCTGAAGAACAACCATGGTTCGCGGAGCGCCCTGCTCAACCGTTTCGATGCGGTCATCGCGAGGAATGGCGGCGTTCCGGCGCAGGAACTCGATGCGCGCGAAAGCTTTTCGCCTTCAATTCACCTTCCGGGGCGAAACGCATCGAACCTGATATACGCCGGCGCGCTCGCAGACTTCGAAGCGATCAACCGCGACAGGTTCGAGATCGTCGCCGTGTGCGGCAACTCGCTCGGCTGGTATATGACACTCGCAGCAGGCGGCGCGCTGACGCTTGAGAATGGCGCGCATGTCGTCGACTCCATGGGCCATCGCATGGAAACGGAAGGAACAGGCGGACAAATTCTTTACCCGCTCGTCGATGCAGAATGGCGCCGCGATGAAGGGCGCATCGCAGCGGTCAAAGACGCGCTGCAGAAAGCCAACACCAAAGGCCGCGCCTTCTTCTCTATCCGGCTCGGCGGCATCGCCGTGCTCGCGGGCGACGAAGCCGGGCTCAAATCTATGTTGGAAACCCTTCCCAAGGCTGACGAACGCTATCCGTTCCGGCTGCCGAAACATGCCGCGTTCCACACGCCGCTTCTCGACGGCGTTAGCGCGGGGGCCAAGGAAGCTCTGCCCGCCTCGCTCTTCACACCGCCCGCCATTCCGATGATCGACGGACGGGGCGCAATCTGGACGAAGCACGGAACAGATATCGAAACGCTGCATGAGTACACATTCGGCGCACAGATCACCGAAACATACGACTTCTCGAAATCTGTCGAAGTCGCGCTGAAAGAATTCGCGCCCGCGCGCGTCATTCTCGTCGGTCCCGGCGCCTCGCTCGGTCCGCCTGTCGGACAGATCCTTATCGAGCATCGCTGGAACGGGGTTCGCTCGAAGACGGATTTCTCGGCCATGCAGCAAAAGTCGCCCTTCGTGCTGGCGATGGGAAGACCGGACCAGCGAGAAGCCGCGCTCTGATTTCCTGCTTGAAGCTCAATTGAAACTTCACGCCTCACTCGGTGGTCTGGCGTCCCGCGCCTATGCGAGCAGGCGTCTGGCTTGACTTTGCCGGTCTGTGGCCTTGAAATTTCGACATGGCGACGTCCACCCATGAAGACCGTGTTATAGAAACAGCGACATCGGATTCCTCCGCCGCGAGGTCGAAGATCGCTGCGTCATGGCGGCGTTCGCTCGTCAATCATGGGTTGCAGCCCGAAGGCGTTCGAGCCGCTGATAGCCTTGGCGAAGCCGAACTTAACGCAGCGCGCGAAGCAGCCGGCAACCTTCTGGAAATAGCCGCGCCAGTCATGGACCGCGTATTTCGTTCCGTCGACGGAGCCGGATGCTGCGTGCTGCTGACAAACGCCGAGGGCGTCATCCTCGACCGCCGCGGAACGGCCGCCGACGAAAACACCTTCCGTAAATGGGGCCTGTGGCCGGGCGCGGACTGGAGCGAAGAAGCCGAAGGTACGAATGGCATCGGCACCTGTCTCGTGGAAGAGCGCGCCGTCACCATTCACCGCGAGCAGCACTTCTTCACGCGCAACACGGCGATGAGCTGCATGGATGCGCCCATCTTCGATCACAACGGCCGCCTTCTCGCCGCGCTCGACGTTTCCTCGTGCCGCGACGACCACACGGAAGCAATGGCGGCGTTGATCGGCGCGCTTGTAGCCGATGCAGCCCGGCGCATTGAGGCGGACTATTTCCGTTCGGTCTTCGCCGACGCGCGTATTCTTGTTGCGCCGCAACAGGGCGCGGGCGAGCCGTCGCTTTTCGCAGTCGATCGCGATGATCTGGTCGTGGGGGCGACGCGCGCTGCGCGCAAAGCCTATGGGCTCACAGACGCGACATTCGCTTCGCCGCGACCGGCGGACGATCTTTTCGCAACGCAGCGAAGCGGCGATCTTGCAAGCGCCGAGCGCGCGGCGATCCGCAGGGCGATTGCGAGCACAGGCGGGAACGCGGCGGCGGCGGCGCGCCAGTTGGGGATCAGCCGCGCAACGCTCTACCGGCGCATGAAGCGCCTCGGCGCCGAGTAACGCGGGCAAACCCCAACACTTTTGGATCGAGCCCTGTCTCGGAACTGATACAGTCTCCGGGCTCGTATTTCATTCGCGCTCTGGCCAACAGCGCCGGCGAGCGCGCAATGTTCTCCAAACGCCCGGCAAAACGGGACCTTTCAGGGAGGACATTCGATGACCGAGCAATTCACCCCTGCCGCCGTTCGCTCGCCCTACAAGGCTCGCTATGACAATTTCATTGGCGGCGCCTGGCGCGCGCCGATTGGCGGGCGGTACTTTCAAAATCTCTCGCCGGTCAATGGCGCGCCGATTTGCGAAATCGCGCGCTCGGACTCTGCCGACATAGAAGCCGCGCTCGACGCCGCCCATGCGGCGAAAGCGAAATGGGGCGCGACCTCACCTACGGAGCGCGCCAACATTCTCTGGAAGATCGCGCAGCGCATGGAAGACAATCTCGCCGCGCTTGCGACGGCCGAAAGCTGGGATAATGGCAAGCCGATCCGCGAAACGATGGCGGCCGATATTCCGCTCGCGATCGATCATTTTCGCTATTTCGCGGGCTGCATCCGCGCACAGGAAGGCACGCTCGGAGAAATCGACGCCGACACTGTCTCCTACCAATTCCACGAGCCGCTAGGCGTCGTCGGGCAGATCATTCCCTGGAACTTTCCAATCCTGATGGCCGCGTGGAAACTGGCGCCGGCGCTCGCCGCGGGCAATTGCGTCGTCCTCAAACCCGCGGAACAGACGCCGGCGTCGATCCTCGTTTGGGCGGAGCTTGTCGGCGACCTCCTTCCGCCGGGCGTTCTCAACATCGTCAATGGCTTCGGCCTCGAAGCCGGAAAGCCGCTCGCCTCAAACCCGCGCATCGCAAAGATCGCGTTCACGGGCGAGACGACGACCGGGCGCCTCATCATGCAATACGCGTCCGAAAATCTCATTCCCGTGACGCTGGAGCTTGGCGGCAAGTCGCCGAACATCTTCTTCAAGGATGTCGCCACCGAAGACGACGACTTCTTCGACAAGGCGATCGAGGGCTTCGTCATGTTCGCGCTCAATCAGGGCGAAGTCTGCACTTGCCCGAGCCGCGCTCTGATTCACGAGTCGATCTATGACAAGTTCATCGAACGCGCGCTGAAGCGCGTCGCAGCGATCAAGCAAGGACATCCGCTCGATCCGGCGACGATGATCGGCGCGCAGGCTTCTTCTGAACAGAAAGAAAAGATCCTCTCCTATTTCGAAATTGCGCGCCAGGAAGGCGCCGAAGCGCTGATCGGCGGGCGTGAAGCGACAATGCCGAAAGAGATTTCGGAAGGATATTATATCGAGCCGACCGTGCTTCGCGGCCATAACAAGATGCGCGTGTTTCAGGAAGAAATTTTCGGCCCTGTCGTCGCCGTTACGACGTTCAAGGACGAAGATGAGGCTCTCTCGATCGCAAATGACTCGCTTTACGGCCTCGGCGCCGGCGTCTGGAGCCGATCAGTCAACACCTGCTATCGTTTCGGGCGCGGCATTCAGGCAGGTCGCGTCTGGACGAACTGCTATCACGCCTATCCCGCGCACGCAGCGTTTGGCGGCTACAAGCAGTCTGGCATCGGGCGTGAGACTCACAAGATGATGCTCGACCATTATCAGCAAACGAAGAATATGCTCGTAAGCTATAGCCCGAAAAAGCTCGGGTTCTTCTAGCAAGGAAAGCTGCCGGGATGGCGGAACCGAAAACAGCGCCGCAGCGCGTTATCGCGACTGAAGCCGCGACTGATCTGATCGCGGAGATTCGCGCCGACCATCCCGACATTCTGTTTCACCAATCGGGGGGCTGTTGCGATGGCTCCTCGCCCATGTGTTATCCGGCGAGCGACTTCAGGGTCGGCGAGCGCGACGTGAAGCTCGGCGAGGTTGGTGGCGTTCCCGTCTATATCAGCGCGTCGCAATTCGAAGCGTGGCGCCATACCCAGCTCATCCTTGATGTCGTGCCCGGCAGAGGGGGCATGTTCTCGCTCGACAACGGCCGCGAGAGGCGATTCCTTGCACGCGCCCGGGTCTTCTCTGAAGACGAGATTGCGGCCCTGGAAGCGATGAAACCTTGAAACGCGAAGCAGAATAGTCGCTGAAGCGCCCCCTCTCCTGATCCGCCGCCGCCTCAACTGACGGGCAGGCCGGACTTGCTCATTTCGCTGACCAAAGCCAAGCTCCTCCATAGATGGGTTGGCTGAAGCGCATATTCGACCGCCATCTGAACAAAAGGAATTCCGGATGGCGCCGCCTTCAATCGACTATGACGTAATGCCCTACAGTTCGATGCCGTTTCCCGAGACGCAACCGGGAAGCATTGCGGCGCTGGCGACTTTGTTCTCGCGCGCGGCGCCGGCGGTTGAGGCCGCGCGCGTGCTGGAATTGGGATGCGCCTCCGGCGGCAACCTCATCCCCCTCGCCGTGCGATTTCCGAACGCGACATTTGAAGGCGTCGATCTGTCCGCGCGTCATGCGGAAGATGGAATGGCGCTCATCGCGGAACTCGGGCTCGGCAATATCGTCATCCGGCAGGGGGATATCGCGGCGCTCGATCTGACGGGCAAGCGATATGACTTCATCATCTGCCACGGCGTATTCAGTTGGGCGCCGAAGGCTGTTCAGGAGGCCATCCTTCGCATCTGCGCGGAGAACCTGACCGAGAACGGCCTCGCTTATGTCAGCTACAATGTCCTTCCAGGTTGGCATTTGCGGATGATCGCAAGAGACATCTGCCGTTATCACGCTGGCGATGAAGGAACGCCGCAAGAGCGCGTGGCGCGGGCGCGCGAAATTCTCTCCCAGATTGCACAAACGCCGGAAGGCTCTGGCGCGTATGAGCAAATGCTGCGCGAAGAAGCCAAACGCAATCTGCGCATGAACGATTCCTATACCCTCGGCGAACTTCTTGGCGCCGACAACAGCCCCTGCCACTTTCATGAATTCGTGGAACGCGCCGGCGCGCATGGCCTTGCTTATCTGTGCGACGCCGGCGTCGGCGAGACTGTGCCTGATACTCTTGGCGCGGAGCGCGACGCGCTCATCGGCGCGGCAGCCGCCGGCGATGACCTGGCGCGCGAACAATATTCGGATTTCCTCACCGGGCGTGCATTCCGCCGCTCCATTCTGGTCAGGGCCGAAACATTGATCGGCCGCGTGATCCAGCCCAACAGTCTTGCGCGGCTTCACTTTTCTTGCGCGCTGTCTCAGGAAAAAAGCAGCGACGGCGAATATGTGTTCCGCCGCGACGCCGCCAAACTGGCGACTAACGACCCCGTCGTCGGATCAGCGTTGACCTATTTGACGGCGGCTTACCCTGACACCCGTTCTTTCGATGAGATCGCCGCCCATGCGGCTGAGGCGACGGGTCTGGAACGCTCTTCGTTCTCGGCGCGCCTGTTGGACGCCTTGCTGCGCACTTCGCTAAAAGGGCATGTCGCCATTTCTTCGCATCCATTGCGGATTGGAAGCGCCGAGAGCGAACGGCCGGCCATCTGGTCGATGGCGCGCGCGCAAATCTGTCAGAACCAATCCTGGGTCTGCACGCTTCTTCACACGCCAATCCAGCTAACTCCGCCTGTGCGGTTCGTCGCAGCGCTTCTCGATGGAAAAAATGCGCGTGCTCAGATCGAAGAGCGTCTCGCTGCAGCGATTGCAGAACGCATCATCGTCATAGAAGGCGTCGAGGCGCCCTCAGGCGCGCCGGCGCAGCGAGAGTTAGCGCATCGATTGCTGGAATCGATCCTGCGAGACTTCAGACGCAGCGCGCTACTCTCGCCGGCGCCGTAACGCGCCTTCGAGATCAACCCAACAAGAAGTCCGACGCATCGAGCTTCAGGTGGGAGTTCAGGTGCGCGAACAGGATCGCATCCTCGCCGCCAATCCCGTCGGCGTCGTAGTAGAGATCGCCGCTCTTCGAGTCGTAGATGATGCGGTCGTCAGCATCATGCGCGGCTTTGCCGATGTAGAACTCGCCAGCATCGAGCGTCGCGCCGATCGCCGAGAAGATTTCATGATCGAGCTCGATCATATCTCCGTTCGGACGGAAGCCGATAATCTTATCGACATTGCCGGCGCCAAGGGCTGTGTTGAAGACGAAGATATCGTCGCCGCCGCCGCCGTTCATTTCGTCGGCGCCCTCGCCTCCGATCAGCCGGTCAGCACCGCCGCCGCCTGTCAGCGCATCATCGCCGTCGCCGCCAGAGAGCGTGTCGTCTCCGCTGCCGCCGAAAAGGGAGTCTTCGCCGGCGTCTCCTTCCAGCGCATCGTCACCCTGACCGCCGTAGAGCTTGTCTGCGTCGTCGCCGCCAGACATCGAATCGTCGCCGCGTTCGCCATAGAGGGAGTCTTCGCCGTCGCCGCCAGACAGCGTGTCATCGCCATTCGCGCCGTAAAGCTTGTCATCGCCCTCAAGGCCGGCGATGAGGTTATCGCCCGAATTGCCGTCGATGTAATTGTCGCCGGAATCCCCTTCGGCGTTGATGTCGTCGCTTCCGACCAGATAAATTTTCTCGATATTTCCACTCGAAACGAACGAGGCTGAAGCGATGACAGTGTCTCGTCCTTCGCCGGACTCCTCCGTTACGACATCGCCGCTTGAATCGACATAATAGGTGTCGTCGCCAGGACCGCCGACCATCTCGTCATCGCCAGCGCCGCCGTCCAGAGTGTCATTGCCGTCGAAGCCGTAGAGCGTGTCGGGGCCTTCGCCCGGAATCGGCTGGCCTTCCACCGTCTTGGTCGGCGTAATCTCGTCGGCGCCAGCCGTGCCAGCCACTGCATAACCGACGATGGGTTCATCTGCGCCTGTGATCGTCACATCGATCGTCTGAGAGGCCGTCCCGTCGAGTGACGACACCGTCAGCGTATCGTGCAGGGTGTCGCCAGCGTTCAGCGCCTGCACCTCAGCCAGCGCATTGTTGAGCGTATATTCCCACTCTCCGGTCAGCGGATTGAAAGTGAAGGAACCATAATCACCCGCAAGATCCTCCGCCGTCGGCGCGGCGAATTCGGCCTCGCCTGCGTCGACATCGTGAACCGCCAGCGTGCCAGCGGCGATCAACACGTCATCTTCCGACACCGCGCCAGTATTTGTTCCGTCGATTGACGCCGCATCGTTCGCGCCATTGACAGTCAGCGTAAACGTGTTGGGCGTCGAACGCGTCCCGTCAGTGACGCCGAAGTGGAACACGGCCTGATCGGATTGCGCCGCGGCAAGGCTGTTGAATTGCGCAAAGCCTGCGGCGGTCAACGCCAGCGTCGCGCCGGAAAGCGTGTAGTCGACACCGAGCGTCAGGACTCTTCCGTCCGACGTGGTGACAGTTCCGTCGAGGTTCTGCACAGCGAGTTTCGCAGATTCAGGATCGTTCGCCCCCGCCAGCAGGTCCTGGCTGAGGCTCGGTCCGTCTTCGCCAACGCCAGCTTCGAGCGCGACTACAACCGGCGGCAGGTCCGTCTCCGGCACATCAATCGAGTACGGATCAATCTCTTTTAATTCCGCGAGGTCATAGCCGAAGCTGCTGTCCGGCGTGATAAGGCCGATGAGCTGATAGTTGAACGAGAGGCTGCTGGAGAAATCTCCTCCACCTGTGGAAGCGGAATTCCCGCTGATCAGCACCTCGCCGAGGCGAAGATCATAAACGACTTCGCCATTGGCCGAGACGCCCTCGATCCTGATGGAATCGATCGAAACGCCTCCCGCCAATCGCTCAAACAGCGCCGGCGAGAGCCCCTGCAGCGTGACCGTGATATCTGAGAATGACGGATTGCTCGCTTCGCCCGTGGAGGAAACGCCAACGCCTGCGCCGAACTGCAGCGAGTCAATCTCGAAAAGCCCCTTGAACGCGGATGAACCGCCCTGGACGCCCTCGACCGCCAGATAGAAATGCGCGACTGGCGCAGATTCCGGTCCGCCCGACGCTCCCGGGGTTGGCAGGTCAATCGTAGCCGGATCAATGGTTTTTTCGGTCTGACGATCATAACCGAAGCTGCTCTCCGGCGTGATGACGCCAATCGTCTGGTAGTTGAAAGAAAGGCTGGTCCGCGGCGATGCGCCGACGCCGGCGCTGATGGATTCTCCACTCACCAACACGTCTCCGAGGCGCACGTCGTAAACGACTTCGCCATTGGCGCCCACGCCTTGGAGGCGGACAGCATCAAACGCATCGCCAGCAGCCAAGTAGGAGAATAGCTCCGGCGTAACGCCATTCATCGAGACGACAATTTCGGAGAAGGACGGCTTGCTTGGAACGCCATTGGCGACGGCCAAAGCTGAGCCGAAGCTCACTGAGGAGACATCGAACCAGCCTTTAAGGTCCGTCGAGCCGCCGTTGACGCCGTCGACCGCCAGATAATAGTGCTCGACCGCCCCTGAAGAAGGCCCGCCGGCGCCGCCAGGCGTCGGCAGATCGATGTCGTTCGGATCGATCGTTTTTTGCGCCGCCAGATCATAACCGAAACTGCTATCCGGCGTGACAAGGCCGATGGACTGATAATTGAATGAAAGGCGTGTCTCCGGCGCGCCGCCTTCGCCGCCGCTGAAGGAATTCCCGCTTACAAGCACATCGCCGAGGCGAAGGTCGTAAACTACCGCCCCTTTAGAGTCGGCGTCGCTCGCCCAACCCTCGATCCGAATTGAATCAAAGCTCGCGCCTTCGGCCAGGCTCGCCAAAAGGTCTGGCGCAACGCCGGCCATTGTCACAGAGATTTCGGAGAAAGCAGGCGCAGACGCCGTACCGTTGGCGACGCCGACCCCGGCGCCGAATTCCAGCGAGGAGATCTCGAACCAGCCTTTGAGACTTGTCGAACCCCCATTGAGGCCATCAACCGCCAGGTAGTAGTGCGTGACCGGCGTCGATGTCGGACCGCCATCCGTGCCCGGCGTTGGTAAATCGATCGTATTCGGATCAATAGCCTTAGCGGCGGCGAGGTCATAGCCGAAGCTGCTCGCGGGCGTGATAACGCCGATGGTTTGATAGTTGAACGACAGACTCGTGAAAGGCGAGTCGCCTGACACGGCGCTGATGGAATCGCCGCTCACAAGCACATCGCCGAGGCGGATGTCGTAAGCGACAACGCCCGTGGAAGTGACCCCTTCAAGGCGGACTGAGTCAAAAACATTGCCTGCAGCGAGGCTCGCCAACAGGTCAGGCGTGACGCCGGCAAGCGAAACGGTGATCTCCGAGAGGGACGGCTGGCCCACCTGGCCGTTGAAGACGGAAAGGCCGGCGCCGAATTGCACGGAGTTGACTTCAAACGATCCCTCCCAGCCTATGACGCCGGAAGAGCCGCCATTCACGCCATCGATCGTCAAATAATAATGCGCGACCGGATCAGCCCCGGCGCCTGTGCCGGGAACCGCCGCCGGAACGTCAATGTGCGTCGGGTCGACAGCTTTATTGGTCTCAAGATCATAGCCGAAGCTGCTCTCCGGCGTGATCAAGCCGATTGTCTGGTAGTTAAATGAAATCGACGAAGATGGCGCCCCGCCGCTTCCGGAAATAGAATTCCCGGTGACGAACACGTCGCTCATGCGAAGGTCGTAAACAACCGTTCCGGCTGCATCGACACCCTCCACCCGGACCGCATGGGATGAGATCCCTTTGGCCAACACTTCCAGCAGATCAGGTGAGACGCCTGCCATCGTAACTGTGACTTCAGAGAAAGACGGCACGCCCGGAACGCCATTGCCGACGGCGAGCCCCGCGCTGAACTGCAGCGAATCAACCGCAAACCAGCCCTTATCGCCGTTAGAAACGCCCTCCACGCCATCGATCAGCAGGTAGTATTGAACGACCGGTGAAGACTCAACGCCGCCATTTGGGCTCGGCGTCGGTACTTCCATCGTAGTCGGATCAATTTCCTTATCAGTCGCAAGATCGTAGCCGAAGCTGCTTTGCGACGATATCAGGCCGATGCTCTGATAGTTGAGGTTCAGGCTCGAATTGGGGGTTCCGCCGCTCGAACCGCTAATAGAGTCTCCGGTGACAAAAACGTCGCCGAGACGCAGGTCGTAGACAACTTCGCCTGTGATGTTGTCTACGCCCTCGATCCTTGCAGAATCCGCAGCCATGCCCGCAGCCAAAGCCGCGATCAGTTCCGGCGTCACGCCAACAAGGGTGACCGAAATTTCCGAGAAGGAGGGGTGGCTCGGAACGCCATTGACGACGCCGATTCCGGCGCCGAATGTCACCGAGTTGAGCTCGAATGAACCTTCCCGTTCATCCGAACCGCCATTGAACCCATCAATTACAAGGTAATACTTTACGGCCATCAGATTTCCCCCATAGGGGAAATCTGTGCGGTCGTAACCGCAGCGTTCCCCCCATCAATGCCCAAGGCGAACGCTTCGTTCGCTCCCTATCCTAGTTATTAACGGTAAAGGTTTACGCAGGGACTGCCAACCAATATTCCTTCCCGCAGGCGCTCAGTAAGCAACTAAGCCGGCGCATTGAGTGGCCAATTCACTCTCCCGCGAACTGAACTCCCCTCCTGAAATCGCTGCCGGATTGTTTCCGTAAGGATGATTCTCATTTGCGGAACGGCCCCTGACGACGCCCCCCTGCCGCCTGACCGATTCTATGATAATTTAGGCCATTGACCTATTTCTATAATTGGACAAAACTACGATTACGATCCGACCGAGAGAGGGAAATGAGATGATCAATCAAAAAGCGCTACTTCGCGCCGGGGCGGCGGGCATTCTCGCAATATTTGCGACCGCATCCTGCGCCAAGCAGCCGGAAAAGGTGACCATGGACGAAAAGGATATCCCCAAGCTCGAACACATGGCGATCTGGGCGGAGGACAACGACAAGGCCGCCGAGTTCCTTGAAACGGCCCTTGGCTGGAAACGACACCCGATCATCTTCGGCGTTGATGAAGACAATGAAGTCTTCGGGGGGATGGACCTCGCCTTCGTCGATCCCAACGGGCCGTGGCTCGAACTCGTTCAACCGACCACGGAAGGTCCGGGCATGGACTTCATGCGCGAGAAGGGAAAGGGAAGCCTTGTCGAACTCGACTTCTCGATCAACGATTTCCAGAAGAATATCGAGATCATGAAGGGCAAGGGCATCGAACTCATCGGGATGGATGGCAAACCACTGAAAGACGGCGGCCTTCTCCGCGAGTGGGTGCAAACGGAGACCGGCGAGCGCGTATACGCCGATGAGCTTCTCTCATACCTGCCGTTCGATATCGCTCGCGGCACGAGCATTGAGCTCTTCTGGGAATATCCGAACGGCGCCGTTATCCTTCGCGACAAGATGGTCGAAGGCAAGGAACTAACGCCCAAATCGGCGCCGCGCCTCGACCATGTCGTCGTACTTGCTGAGGATCTCGAGGCTACAGCAAAGGTCTACACTGATATCCTTGAGCTCAAGCGCCATTCAATGAGCGCAGGCGTCGACCGTCCGTGGATGGGCATGGGCGGCGAGAAACATGCATGGATCCAGGGTAATCACAACAATTTCTGGATCGAGATCGTTGCGCCTGCCGGCGGCGAGCGAGGCGCGCTTGACACGCTCGGCGAAGGCACGCTTGTCGAACTGGGTGTGGAAGTCGGCGATATCGATGCGTTCTTCGACGAGATGCAGGCGAAAGGCATCGTAATGACGGCGGGCGATGCAACGCCGCTGCCGGCTGGCGCGAAAGCCATCACTGACGAAACGTCCGGCGACCGTTACGCCTATTTCCCGCTCGACAAGAGCGAAGGCATGAGGATTATGGTTTTCCAACGCGGTCCGGCGGAAACCAGCGTCTTCACCAAACGCGACCAAAGCTGGAAGCAATAACTGGCGACCTACTTGAAGAGCGAACTTGACTGCATGACTTCGAAACGCGCGGGCGCAACGCATAGCTCCCCCAATAAAGTGGCGTCGCGCCCGCGCGGAAAGTTCAAGCGAAAGGCGATCATCGACGCCGCCGCGTCGATACTCATGGAAAAGGGCTATGACGGTCTCGTGATGCGAGACGTCGCCGCCCGCGCCGAAACGCTTCTTGGCAATCTGCACTATTACTTTCCGACCAAGCAGGCGCTACTTCTCGCGATCTTCGATGAAGAAAGCAGCGCCTACGCCGTTACCTTGCGCGAAGAGATTGGGGCGGCCTCGACGCGCGACAAAAAGCTGATCGCGATCATCGACTCCAGCCTCGCGGAGTTCGCCAAGCCTCAATTGAAACTCTGGCGCATTCTCGTTGCACTCGCCCAGCATGATACGGAGGCATTGCGGGTCTTGCGCCGCGAAAACGACCTCTTTCACAAGGCGGTCGCAACCGAGCTTCGGAAGATTGAGCCGCGCCTGACGGCGCAGAAAGCGAGCCGCATTGCGCGTATCATCTGGGCGATGCTCGATGGCTTCGCCATTCAGATCACGCATGAGCTCGACACGAAGGCGGAAATCGAAGCGCTCAAGGCGGAAGCGCGCGCTGCGATTCTGGCGATTGTAGCGCACCCCTGAAGGAGCTAACGCCCCTCGCCCGCCACCAGCTCCATCGCCTGACGCGCCAGAGGGCGCGTGAGCCTGCCCACCTCCATCGCTCTCTGGTTCGAAGCATTGCCGTTAAGCGCGCGCTTTCTAACGCCTTGAAGGATGGCGGCCAGACGGAAGAAACTGAACGCCAGATAGAATTCCCAATTGTCGATGCGCCCGACTCTCATCTGCTCGCAATAAGAGCCGACATATTCTTCTTCAGTCGGAATACCGTGCGCCCTTCGATCGATATCGCCAAGACCGCGGGAGAGCGCATCATTCGGCAGGCGCCATTGCATGCACTGATAGGCAAGATCTGCGAACGGATGACCGATCGTCGAAAGCTCCCAGTCGAGCACAGCGAGCGCCCGCGCAGAACCTCTTTCGAACATAATATTGTCGAGGCGATAATCGCCGTGGATGAGCGTCGCGCGGCCATCATCGGGAACTTTGTTCGCGTCCAGCCAATCGATCAGCGCATCCATCTCCGTGATCGTCTCGGTTTCGCTGGCTTTGTATTGCTTAGTCCAGCGCCCGATCTGTCGCTCGAAATATGCGCCCGGTTTCCCGAAATCCTCCAGCCCCGCAGCTTTGAGGTCGACGCTATGAATAGCCGCAAGGACGCGGTTCATGGAGTCATAGATGGCGCTTCTGAGCGCGTTGTCGGCTTCCGGGATTAGTGGGTCCCAATAGACCGCGCCATCGAGGTGTTCCATCACATAGAAAGCGGCGCCGATGACCGCATCATCTTCGCAATAGTGATAGGCGATGGCGACCGGCGCATCGCTTGCCTGCAAGGCGCGCATAACGCGAAACTCGCGGTCAATCGCATGCGCCGACTTCAAGAGCTCGCCGAAGGGCTTGCGGCGCAACACGTAATCGCCGCTATCCGCCGTCAGCTTGTAAGTTGGGTTTGATTGCCCGCCAGGAAATTTCTGAGCGTGCTGAAGCCCTTTGAACCCCGGCACGAAAGCTTCAAGGTACGGGCCGAGTTTCAACAGGTCCAAGTCGTCGCCAGACATCTCGATCGCCGATCAGTCGCCTTTGAAATCGCTAGCTCGTCGCGAAGATCGAATCTGCGACCGCTTGCGCAAGTTCGCCGTAGGGCCCTTTCAGCGACGCCATGACCAGACTATCGTCTGCGCACTCAAAGACGGATTTGTTGTGCGTATAGGTCAGGAAGCCTTCAAATCCCGAATGGCACCCCATCCCGCTCGCTCCCGTACCGCCGAAAGGCAGCGCCGGGTGGGCGCCCTGCAGGCCGAACACATTGACGCCGACGCCGCCCGACAAGACTCTCGTCTGGAACTTCTCAATGAGATCCCGTTCACGCCCGACAATGTAAGCAGCCAGCGGGCGATCGCGCCGGTTGATATAATCAACTGCATCGTCAAACGACTTGTAAGATTTGACCGCTGTGATCGGGCCGAACATTTCATCCTTCATGACGTCGAGAGATTCATCAGGCTCGACGACGACATACATCGGGATTTGAAGAGTGTCGGGGTTAGGCTCCTCGCCATTCAGCGAAATGACGTCGCAGCCCGCTTTGCGCGCTTCATCAAGATAGCCTAGCAGGCGGTCATAGTGGCGCCGGTTGATTGTTCCCGTCGCGTCTGCATGACCGACATATGTCGGATACATGCCAGTCCACGTTTTCTTCGCAAGCGTCACCCACTCGTCAACGCGCCCTTCCGGCACAAGCGCGTAGTCTGGCGAGGTGCAGACCTGCCCGCCCTTGAAGACGCGATTGTAAAGGAAGCGCTCGACAAGAAGTTCGCAAACGCCTTCCTGCGTGAACAGAGTCGGGTTCTTGCCGCCCAGCTCAAGCGTCACCTGCGTAAGGTTTTCCGCAGCGTGACGCAAAATGCCCTTCGCAACTTCCCCGCCGCCCGTATAGGTCAGATGGTTCCAGGGAAGCGTGCAGAAATATTCTGCAAAAGAGACATGGTCGCCACAGACGACGGCGAGTTCGGTTTCGTCGAACTCCGCGCTGATCGCCTGTTGCATCAACGCGCTCGTCGCCGGCGTCTGGCGCGACGCCTTGACGATGACGCGATTGCCAGCGCCGAGCATGTCGTTGACCATGACGAGAGCGCA
Source organism: Caulobacterales bacterium (assembly GCA_020638525.1). Lineage (GTDB taxonomy): Bacteria > Pseudomonadota > Alphaproteobacteria > Caulobacterales > Parvularculaceae > Amphiplicatus. The sequence goes on from JACKIL010000018.1 coordinate 16,878, forward strand.
TTCGATGGGAAAATTCCACGGCGCCATATTGCCAATGACGCCCTTTGGCTGCCGGATCACCTGCGCCTTCGAGCCCCCATGCGCAGCAGGATCGAGTTCGCGCGGCGACGGCTTCATCCAGTCTGCGAGCATCGCCTGAATATACCGGCTGCGCCCGATGACGCCGCCCGTTTCAAAAAGGTCGGTCACAAATGAATGGTGAGCGCCGAAGTCTTCGCGGAGCGTCTTTTGAAATCCGATGCGGTTCTTCACCATCGCCGCCTCGAGTCGCTTCAGTCGGTCGATGCGCTCCTCAAGCGACGGCATGGAGTTCTTCAGGAACGCTTCCTTTTGAGCGTAGAACAGCCGGTCAAGCTCTTTTTCGGTCGTAAGCATAACATCTCCCTACTGATTGATTTCCGCAAAAGCCGGCTGAAACGGGTATTTCTCCAGCACAGCCGTTACGGCTTGAAGGATTGTTGAGAAGGCCTCCTCGTCGTGCGCGAACGAGAAGTAAATATGATTTGAAGTCGGCAAGCTCAAAAGCACGCCCTCATTGATCAAGGCGAGGTAGAAGAGTTCCACGACCGCATTGTTGAGGCCTGCATACTTTTCGAATGATGGCGGCTGGCTGCTATGGAAGAGCTGCATCATGGAGCACAACCGATTCGTCTTCATAGGAATCGATGACGCCTCGAATATCGCGCGCAATGCGACATCGAATTGCTCCACCTGGTCCCAAAGAATCTGATACCGTCCTGTAGCAGCCAGCCGCTCATATTCGGCGATCGCTCCGATCGCCGCGGTGAGAGCCCCACTCCCGTCATTTCCAGTGCCTGATTGAAACGCTCTCGGCGTCGCGGCCGCCGCCTGCGGATCGAACACCGACATCACTTCCGCTGAACCGACGACCGCGCCGAGTTTCTCCCCGGCCGCCAATGCTTTCGCGAGCGTCGTCAGATCAGGCGTCACGCCGTAATATTCCTGCGCCCCGCCGAGCCCCAGGCGAAAACCTGTGATGACCTCGTCGAAGATCAGGATGACGCCCGCCTTGCGCGTCGCCTCCCGCACAGCTGAGAGAAATTCTTTGGACGCCCCCCAAAGCCCGCCGGAATGCATCGCCGGATCAAGAATTACGCAAGCGACATCGTCGCGCTCGCTCAGCAATTTCTCGATCGCCTCAACATTGTTGAAAGGCGAAGTCAGCGTATTTTCGAGATGAGCTTCAGGAATCCCCGCGCCAAACGCCGCTCGCGACGGCGCTACGCCGAGAAGAAACTGATCGTCCTGCCCGTGATAATGGCCGAAGAACTTAACGACGTAGTCTTTGCCGGTATAAGCGCGCGCGCAGCGAACCGCAGACATGACCGCTTCAGTGCCGCTATTCAAAAAGCGAACATGCTCCGCAGAAGGAATGACGCGCTGCAATGCTTCCGCGCATTCAATCATCAAAGTCGGATTGACGATCAGGGAGCCGACAGTTTCGATTTCGTCCGCAACCGCAGACAGCGCCTTTGGCCGATGACCGAGCAAGAGCGGCCCGTTGCATGAGAAGCAGTCGATATATTCGTTGCCATCGACATCGACAGTCATGCACCCGTCGCCGGACGACATGTAGAGCGGATGCGGCGCGAAATAGCGAAGATTGCCGGAGACCCCGCCCGGCATGACCTTGCGGGCTCTTGCAAAAAGACCGGCGGACCGGGGCGTCTTACGCCGGTAATCGGCGAAGACCAGTTCACGGCACTCTTCAATGGCGTTCATTCGGGCAACCCGCAGCGTCCGGCGCACTTGAATGACCATATTAGGCCGACGGCCTGTTTTTAGCAACAGGGCGATTGAGCGGTTTACAGCGACGCTTTCTGTGCCCAAATCAGGCTTCGAGAGAGGTTACGACTCCTCTAGCCCTTTCAAAAGCGCACAAAGCTGAGCGCGTTATCGCCTAGCCGACACGCCTCCCCCACACTCGAACCGCATCAAAATTGTTGACGCCCTCGCAGAAGTTCGGGATAACCTAATATAGGCCGTTGGCCTATTTATTGACCTGGATTCCGGCGGCTTGCGCCGGACCGAATGTGTAGGAGTTGGAATGTCAGGTTTTCTTGAAGGCCGCGTCGCGATCGTCACCGGCGCGGGCGCGGGTCTTGGTCGCTCTCACGCGCTTGCTCTCGCCGCCGCCGGCGCGAAAGTAGTGGTGAACGACCTGTCTTCTACAGGCGACGCGCGTTCCGGGGAAGCGATCGCCGCAGAAATTAACGGGCAAGGAGGCGAAGCGTTTTACTTCGGCGCCAACGTAACGGATGCGAACGCGGTCGACGAAATGGTCCTCACGGCGCTCAAAAAATGGGGCCGCATCGACATTCTCGTCAACAATGCAGGCATTCTCCGCGACAAATCCTTCGCCAAGCTCACCGCCGACGACTTCCGCCTTGTAATGGAAGTGCATGTCATGGGCGCCTTCAACTGCTCGAAAGCTGTCTGGACGGCGATGCGCGAGCAGAATTATGGCCGCATCATCATGACGTCGTCAGCTTCGGGCATTTATGGCAATTTCGGTCAGGCTAATTACGCAGCAGCGAAGATGGCCCTCGTCGGGTTGATGAACACCCTCCACATCGAAGGTGAAAAATATAATATCCGCGTGAACGCCTTGGCGCCGACCGCCTACACGCAGATGCTTGCAGGACTTGTGGACGAAAACACGGCGCAAATGCTCACCGCGGAAAGCGTCTCCGCTGGCGTCGTCTTTCTCGCCAGCGAGGAAGCGCCATCGAAGACAATTCTTGGCGCCGGAGGCGGGTGTTTCGCCGTTTCCCATATCTATGAGACGCCCGGCGTCTATCTGCACGCAGATGAGCGCACGCCCGCGGAAATCGCGCGTCGCTTTGGTGAAATCAGCGCGCCAATTACGGAAGGCGCGCTTGAAAACGCCTTCAGCCAGATCAAGAAATTCTCGCACCTTGCCAAGAACAGCGCCTGATGCGCGGGCTGGCGCGCTCCAACCAAGAGCTTGAACATGAGTTTCACAACTGATCTCTCTGGAAAGAAAGCCCTCATTACCGGCGCATCAAGCGCGGGGTTCGGACGATTTTTCGCCCAGCAGCTCTCCGCAGCCGGCGCGGATGTCGTTGTCGCGTCGCGGCGTATTGATCCGTTGAAATCACTTGTCGCCGAACTTGAAGGCGCGGGCGGGAAAGCAGATGCAGTCGCGCTCGATGTCACGTCGACAGAAAGCGTCGCCGCCGCATTCAAAGCCCATGGCGCGTTTGACATCGTCGTCAACAATGCCGGCGTCTCAGTGGCGAAACCTTTCCTTGAGCAGACGGACGAAGACTACGACTTCGTCGTCGATACAAACCTGAAGGGCGTCTGGAATGTCGGCCAGGCGGCGGCGAAAGCGCTGGTGGCTGAGGGAAAGCCTGGCTCCATCATCAACATTGCGTCTATCACCGGGCTGCGGCAAGTGAACACGATCACGCCCTATGCTGTCTCGAAAGCGGCCGTCATTCAGCTCACGAAGCAAATGGCGCTTGAGCTCGCTCGTTATAAGATTCGCGTAAACGCAATCGCGCCGGGCTATTTCGAGAGCGACCTGACAAGAGAGCTATTCGAATCCGAAGCGGGACAAGCCATGATCAAGCGCATCCCCATGCGGCGTCTCGGCGATTATGAAAGCCTTTCAGGCCCCCTGCTGCTGCTTGCGTCAGACGCCTCGTCCTACATGACCGGAAGCGTCATCGCCGTCGATGGCGGACATCTTCTCAACTCGCTCTAGGAAAATGCGGCCGCATGTCAGGCCCGCGCCGCGACAGGCGAGGCTTGCGTGTGTGCAAACCAGATGAGCACAGCCGCAAGCGCGACCGTAATCACCGACATCCATTGCAAAACGACGATTGAACCGTCGCCGTAGAACATGCCCGTGATCGCCGGCCCGAGCATCGAACCGATTCCGATCGCGGGGATCGTCAGCGCGAGGTGGCGCCCGTCCGGGTCCTCCATCGCCACCTTCGAGTAGATGAACGGCATGCCGCCGCCCCACCCCAGCATGAACCCGCAAGCCCCGAGGGCGTAATAGAACGCGACCTGACTGGAGCCGGCGAGCGCGAGAATGCCCATCACAGTGCAGATGCAGGCGATGATGAAGGGCACGCGGTTGCCGAACTTCTGCCCAACCGCGCCGGAGACGAGCGGCCCGATCACAGCGAAGATAAGAGAAATCCCGAGCACCCCGCCGACCCATGCAGGATCAAATCCGTAATTGGTCGCAATGCGTTCTTCAAACGCCCACACGCCGGATCCGCCGACGAAAAAGAGCAGCATGGCGAAGATGCCGAACCAGACGGCTCTTCGCGACCACAGGAGCGCGACAAGCGAAGGCCGGCCGGCGACGCCCCCCGATATGGTATCGCCCGACGAGAACCGCCGTGCTGCTCCATCGCTCAATCCCGTCGCTTCATTCACGCTCTCGCCGATCGGACTCTTGCCTAGAAAAGCGAGCAACGGGAACAGCAGACCAATCAAAACCAGCATGCCGATAATCGTACCCTTGAAGCCGAGCGCCGGCACAAGCGCGACTGGCAGGACAAAAAGCAGGACAACACCCCCGAACGACTCCGCCGCAACCTTGACGCCGAACCAACGCGCGGCGTTCTTCGCATCGCCGACGAGCGTCGCGGCAATGGAAGCGACCGCGCCAGACGCGGCGCCAACAAGCGAAGAAAGCGCCAGAATGCCGACATAATTAACCACAAACGCAGATAGGCCGAGCAGCGCTGCCATGACGAGAACGCAGGCTGTCACCGTCGAGCGGATCGGCAGCTTGCGAACCCAAAAATAAGACGATGCACTCGCCAGATTGAACCCGAGAAAGAAGGCGCTTGCGACAAAGCCGATCTGACTCGCCGTCAAGTGCAGCGAGTCCTGCATCGAGCCGAGATAGAGCGGCATGACATTGTAAAAGAGAACGCCGATAACCGCCGCGCCCACTGCCGCAATCAGCAGAAGCATCTCCTTGGACATGGCTCTTTTTGTAGAGACGTCGGTCATTGCTCCTCACCATTACACGATCTTTAAACGAAGATGGGTCGACTTCCTGCCGCTGCGCTACGAGAACAATCAGGGATAAACGCGTTCAGGCGGCGGAAAATCTCCGCCGTCCGGCTCATGAAAGATCTCCGCTCTTACCGGGAGCGCGCCTAGCGTATCGAAAATGGCGAACTTCACGCCCTGCCAGTCGCCGCCGCCATAGAGCTGAAAGTCCTTCGACTGAAGGATATCCCTAGCCTTCTCATAGTCTCGAACGGAAAAGACGATGTTATGGACGCCCTCGCCATGCTCGCGCAGCAACTCCGCATAAGTGCTGTTCTCATCGAGCGGCTGGATAAGCTCCCAATTAACGTCGCCGATTTGCGTGTAAGCAATGCGGATGGCGAAGTCTTTGTCTTCGCCGCGCTGCTTCATGTCTTTGACGGTAGATGAGTCAAGCGTCCAGATCCGCCAGGGGCCAATGCCGAACTCCTCCCACTGCTTCTTCACTGCAGCATCGAGATCAGGAACGACCATGATGATTTCAGCGACGCCAGTGAACAATGCCCCGGAACAATTGTTACCTGTTTCGCAGGATTGAACGCTAACCTCACTCACGGTGTCAGATGCTAATTGATCTTTGAGCGGAGCGCCCGCCGGGGCGGCGCCCAGCAACGTGGCGGCGACGGCGCCGAGCAGCGCGCCGGCCGCTATCAGCGAGACAGTTTTCAATGGCAATGTAATTCCGCTCAAGCTCAAGCTTTCCCGAAAGACGCCTAACCCGAGCCGGCCGGGCTTTAATGCGGCGAATTGATGCAAAATCGCAAATATAGATAATTAGGCCGTTGACATATTTGTCAATATGGCGACGCTGAGAATTGTATCGCTCTCAAACGTAATTTTTAAGCTTCACAAGCGACTTGCCGTGAATCGCGCCTGTGAAAAGGCTGCACAAGGCGGCGGGCGCCGCTTCAAGCCCCTCGTGAATGGCCTCCTTGAATTGCATTCGCCCTTCCGCTCGCCAGCTCAACATGTCGTGCACGAATTGATCGTACGCGTCGAGATACGCCATAAAGGGGTAGGACTTGATCGTCAGGAATCTGTCGAGCACATATTCGAAGTTGCTGATGTTCCTAACGACGCCGCCCGAGTTATAAATGCTGATGAACCCGGCGATAAGCAGAAGCTTCTGTTCGTTCATCAGTGGCAGGCAGGCTGAGAAATGCTCCGGACTGGCGCTTTCAAGCACAAGGTCTATGCCCTTCGGGCACCCTGCCTTCAGTCCTTCGGCAATCGCCGTCTTCTTGTAGTTGAAGGCGTGATCGACACCGAGTTCGTTAACGAGCCATGCGACTTTATCATCCGACCCAGCAGAGGAAACGACGCGCATCCCCTTGATCTTGCCGATCTGGCACGCGACAGAACCGACAACGCCTGCACCGCTCGAAACAACAAGCGTTTCACCCGCGACAGGCGTCGCCGCACACATCATCCCGAAATAAGATGTCTGCGCCGCAACGCCGAGAATCCCGAGAAAGTCTTTCGGCTCAGCGCCATTCGCTAAGACTCTCTTGGCGATGGCGTTGTCGGGCGAGAGATAGGCGACGAAATCGTCCGCGTCAGAAATGAAATGTTCCTGCCAACCAGACATGCTTTCGACGAGATCATCGACGGCGTATTTCGAGTTGCGAGAGTCGACCACCCGGCCGATTGACGGCCCGTTCAGAGCCTCGCCGATTGGCCAAGGCGGAAGATCCGTCGCGACCGGCTCCATGCTCCGCCGCATGTAAGGGTCGATCGACATATAAAGGTTTTCAACCAGCACCTGCCCTTCTTTCAAAACGGGCAGATCAACCTCTCTCACCACGAAATTGTCTGGCGTCGCAAAGCCTTCGGGGCGGCTGACGAGATGAACCTGTCTTGTCTTCATGTATCCGCCGCATACCGCCGGATCGCCGGCGTTCGTTCTTCAGGTCCAGGAGAATGGCATGGGCTGCGTCGTGCTCGGCTGGAATGAAAATTCATCATGCACGACCCGCATTCGCGCAACCAGCCCGCGCGCGCCGTCCGCGAACACTTTCGTTTCATTTTCGACAACAAGGCCGCCATAGGCCGGCTCTTCAAAAAACGCTTTGGCCTCATCAATGTCATCGAACCACAATTCAAGAACCGCGTCGATGTCGCTCATCTGGAAACCTTCGAGCGGCAGGGGCTCGCGCAATTTGTGGCTGAGGACGAGTTTCCGGAGGCGGCTCTTGAGCGGGGCTTGCTCAAGCATGAGCTTGGCGTGCTCGCTCGCCGCCGCATGGAAAGCATCATAGTCCGCCCCGTCCGGCCGCCTGAAGATGAGATAAATCTTGGACTTAAGGCTCTCCACCAGATCAAGTTCAGGCTCGTATAGTCGCTCCTCCTTCGTGACGATGACTTCCACATCGCCATTCTGAGAGATGAAGCGTACTTCGTCAGGCTGGATGAGTTCAGGATAATTCGGATTACTGAACCAGTCGCCGACTTCGTTGATGCTGTTGAGCCAGACTTCAGCCACCCCTTCAAAGGGCGTCGACTGATTATATCGCGCTGGCAGCTTCAAAGGATCGTTCGGATACTTGTGGCCGCTATTATACTTCCTCATGAACTGTGAAAACGACGTGATGTTCATGACGTTCGGCGAGTGGTGCTTCTGCCAGTAGAGGTGAAAGGCGCGCGGCGACATGCCCGGCATCGGCACGGGGAATTCGATAAACTTGACGATTCCGTCGCGCGTTTTCCAGGGCGCGACTTCCCGAAGCTCTGGATTCACCCACGGACCGGGATTAGGCGTGCCCATGAGCGATCTCCGAGGTTTGAAGCTTTAATCTTCCGCCGTCAGTGAATTGCGAATTGTATCTAGGCATGCCTGATTACTTCAATCACCTGACGCGCGGCGCGCTCGCCGTTTTCAACCCCGCCGAACCATTCCTGAAGGCCGTTATGCTCAGCATGGCCGAAAGCAATCCTTCCAAATCGCTCCTTCACCACATCCATAGCGGGACGTTTCCCGTCGACGCCGAAGAAGAATCCCGGCGTCGGAACGATGTAAGAATGCCCCCATCGATTGACGACAATTCCGGCGATATCGCGATCTTCATCAAAACCGGCGCTTCCGAACATCTTCGTCATCTGCGCCCTGATCGCGCGTTCAATGTCGGCATAAGACTTCGACAACAGTGCATAGCGATTTTGAGCCGCCTGCGCCTGTGCGGGGAGACCCGGATTTGGAAATCCGATATAGAATGTCAACACAACCGGTTCCTTCGGATCAAATGGCGCCTGACGGTCGCTGAACGACATAGGCTGCTTGATATTGCAGAAACCGCCAAGACCATCTGCAGAAAAATAATGGCAGGCAGATACGCCAATGTTCACCAGAAACTCCCAATTAGTCAGGGCGACATTAACAATCATATTTGAACCGTACACAAATTGGCCGAAGGCGTCCCGATAAGATTCCGGCAGATCGCGTACGATGTGCTTGTTCACCCACCCCCCAATTGCCGACACAACGCCCCGGGCCCTAATCAAGTTGAGCTTCCCGTCCCGTACATAAGCGACCTTGACCAGACTCGCGCTATCCGGCGGGCCGTCATGCTCAATAAATACAGCCGTTGAATTTAGGCGGATACGAAGGCGTGCGCCCTCGCGATCGAAATTTTCAAAATTATAAGGAGAATTCTGGATGGCGCCGAAAGACCCATCGCCAGCGATCGCATCCGGCATAACGCGTTTGAGCATCAAACGGTAAACAGTGTCATTTCCGCCGGGAAAGGAAAAAATTCCCGTAGCCTCTCCATCGGATGGGCTGAGACGATAGAACGACCCGTCGCCAAATCCGACGTCGAACCCCGGCAACCCGGACTTCATCGCAAAGAGTGCAGACACGGCGTCAGCGCCCAGGCCGCCAGTCGTCGATAACGTCTTGTCCAGCATCTGCGTGATCCGCGGATGGACGGCGAGAATATCCTCAAGATAGTGGCGATAAGTGACGCTATCGAGCCCTCTTTCCCAGTCGTCACCCCAGATGTTCTTGCCTGCACCGCGATGGAGCCTTGCAAGATCGGCCCGTTCCTCATCAGTAAACGGCGTATTTTCATAACCGTTCTCAGAAGAATTTATGTCCCAGTAACTCGCGACGCCGAATTTTTCTTCGTCGAAGAAATATCCCGCCGTTGCTGTTTGTTCAGCGAGACCAAACATCGGCATGTAGTTTGTCTTCGAGACTCTCAACTCGCCCGAATAACCTTTGAGAGGCTGAAAGGCAGGATCGCGCGGTATGCCGAGGTCATGCCAGAGCTCATCATACCAATCGCCTGAGCCAGTGGGCGTAACGACGACATTGGAGCCTTGCGGCCCGACGAGCATCTTGCCATCGACCATGAACTCGTTTCGCTTCGCTTCGCCGCCCGGCAATGGGTGGTTTTCTAGCAGCATGCAGGTTCGATGAGGCTCGGCTTCCCTCAGAAAAGTGCGCGCAGCCGATAGACCTGAAAAGCCGCCGCCTATCACAACGAGATCATAGATCTCGCCAGAGTCGATTAAGTCCGCCATCAAATCATCGACCTTCTGGTCCCGGATTAGATGGGCCGCCTCTCTTGTGCTTTCGATGTTCCCGTTCGATCGGGAATAGTCTCCCACTCCGGAATATCCGTTCCATGAATGAATCTCCGAAGCGGGCGACGCGCGCTCGCCGCCTGGATTACACCCGCTCAACAGCGGCGCGGACATGCCCAAGAGCGCCGCGCCGGATCCAAGCAATGCGCCATTGTTAAAATCGCGCCGCGTAATATGGCCGTTCCGGTCTTCGTCTTTCATGAGATTCGCGCAGCTCTCCTTTGAACAACCTGCTACGGCTGGCGTGAGCCAGCCGTAACCTGCCTTGGCGAGGGACGCCCTTAGAGGCTGACGCGGATGTTCCCGCCGAACCAGCGGCGCGGACCGAAGATGTCTTCGTTCGATCCAAAGAAGCCGGTTCCATCGACCCCGAACGACCGGTAGGTCGTATCCGTCAAATTCTTGCCGAACACGGCGATGCTCCAATGGCCGTCGCCGCTTGCATAGCCGATGCGCGCATTCATCACGCCATAACCGTCTTGAAGCACGGCGGGCGTTGTCACGAGATTAAACTTGTGATCGCCCTTGTAGTTGAAGTCGATCTGACCGGACATCGTGCCGCCGAAGGCCGGGCGCGCATAACGCACGAGACCGTTGACCGATACTTTCGCTACGAGCGGAGCGTCTTCCTTGCCGCTCGGGACGAGCGCTGTCGGGATATTTGTAACCTCCGTGTCGATATAAGAAATACCGACGAGCATATCGAGGCCGTCGAACGGCGTGGCCATAATTTCAACTTCGCCACCATAGAATTCAGCATCGGCGTTGAAGAGCAGCGTGTTGAAATAAGGATCGATATTGTAAGCCTGATAGTCTTTGTAATCGTAGTAGAATGCAGAGCCGTTGACCCGCAGATACTGCGATAGCGTCGCCTTGATTCCGCCCTCATAAGAGGTCAGCGTTTCGCCCGAGAACGGCAAGTCAGCCGTGTCGACGGGCGTCAGCGGAATGTTGAAGCCGCCAGACTTGATGCCGCGGCTGACGCCTGCATAAACGAGAACGCCGTCTGTGATCGTATAATCAAGCTGCGCTTTCCAGGAGAACTTGTCTTCCTTCAGCGTGTCAGCGTAGCCCGCAAAACCAAAGTCCGGCGCGTAGAGCGTAAAGTCTTTTTTGTCGTCGTTATAACGACCGCCAGCCGTGATTGAGAGAGCATCCGTCAGCTTGTATTCGATCTGCGCAAAGCCTGCGAGCGCGCGCGTATCGAGCGTCGCATCAATGCTGTAGACGCCGCCGACGCCGAAATACGCATCACCCGACTCGGCGATCGTGAAAACGCCATTTGCGTCGAGGAAGTAGAATCCGGCGACGGCGTTATAGCGCTCGCCTTCGAAGTTCAGGCGTATTTCCTGAGAAATCTGCCGAATATCAGCCGATTGGACGTAGTTATAGACGCTGTTCGGCGATGTATCTGTATCTTCCGCGTAAGCGCTTTCGATATCCTGGAAATTGGTGACAGATGTCAGCGTAACGCCGTCGGCGAGATTCCATTTGATGGTGCCGGTGACATCATAAACATCCGACTTCAGATAGGACGGGAAATCATCTTCACCAGTCCAGACGTCTCCGTCGACGTCGTAATAACCGAAGAAGTCCGTGGGTGATCCCGCGGGCAGCGTGAAGCTGTAGCCGCCTGCTCCGTCCTGCGTGCCGTATTGTCCTTTCACGAGGAAGCTGAGGTCGTCCGACGGTTCGTAAAGAAACTGAGCCCTGTAGGCGGTGAAATTCTCCCGCATCGAATTCGGAACATTCGCCTGCTCGATCAGACCGTTATCCTTGCCATCGACGATTGCGAGACGGAACGCCGTCGTGTCTGTAATGCCGCCGCCGACCGCAGCCTCGATCCGCCGGCGCCCCTGCTCGCCCAGCGTCACGTCGACATAGGCTTCATATTCCTGTGTCGGCTTGGCGGTGATGTAATGCACAAGACCGCCGGTCGAGTTCCGACCGAAGAGCGTGCCTTGCGGACCGCGCAACACTTCCGCACGCTCAATATCGAAAATATTGAAGCGCGTTGTTACGTTCGAGATTTGATAGGTCTCGTCAACATAGAGAGCGATAGGCGCTTCCTGATGCGCCGCAAAGTCATTCTGCCCGACGCCTCGAATGTTGAAAGACTGGAGCGCGCCCCCGCCATAACCAGACGCTTCGAGACCCGGCGTTTGCACGATGAGATCGGTCGAGGCGCTGAATCCCAGTTCGCGCAACTGATCGCCTGAATAGGCAGTGATCGCGATTCCGACATCCTGCATGTCCTGGTTGCGCTTTTGGGCGGTGACAACAATCGTATCGTCGAAAACGCCCTGCGCATATGCGTGCGATGAGATGAGAGCAGTCGCCAGCGCTGCGGCGCTCACCGCTCCCGAGAGATTCACGGCCTTCATGGCTCTATTGGTATTCCCCTTCATTTCCCTCTCCGATTCAAACTGTCTGCAGTCGCCCTACGAAAAAGCGCGCCAGCAAGCGACGCGCCTTTGACCTGTTATTCCGAGTAGGAAAGGATTTCCTGTTTCGTGAAGGTCTTCAGCACCTTCCCATAGGGAAGATCCGCATCAAACCGGGCGTAGAACGCCCGATGCACCTTTTTCACCGGCACCTTGACGTCCGACGGGTCCTCAAGGTCGAGTACGCCCGGTCCCGTAAAAATTTCGGCTTTGCCGTCGCTGCCCATCACTGGATTAGCCCTGAAGGTGACGGAAACGAGTTGCGCGAGCGCAGGAACGTCGCCTCCTTCCGCATCCGGAACGATGCGAAGTACGACCAGCGGAATTTCACCGAGCGAATCCGCGGGCGCGTTGGCGTGCGGCCTTACTGATGCGCGCAGAGAGCGATCTCCCGCTTTTACCTGCATCAGCGCCTCTACGCTACCGTCGTCATGCTTGACGAGATCGATGCTGTGCGGCCGCTTCTTGCCAAAGCCCCACACTTCGCGCCCGACAAGCTGGGAGTTTTCGCCCGTCACATAAACGCCTGGCACAAATGCGTGCGGCGCGCCTTTCCAGAGACACATGAGGCCGAGATAGACCTCACTGTAGGGCCCGATGGTCGTCCAGTGATTGCGCTCAATAACCATGAACCCCGTCGCGGGCTCATAGAGCTCAAGATCCGACGGCAGAATATCCAGAATGGCGTCCGGGTCGGTTTCGAACTCCAGCATCACCATTTCCGTGTTTCGATAATACCACGGCCCCTTGAAGGAGATGGAATTGTGCGCCGGCAAGAACGGCCCCCATTGATTCGGCGTAAATCGGCCCGGAATGCCCATAGATCTCCTGCTTTCCGCAAATGCTGTTAGCGCTTATGCGCCACCGTGATTTGGAGGCTAATCCAATTTATAGGCCAGTGCAATGTTTTGGCCCCATAAACACGGCTGGAAGGAGGCGGTAATTATCGATGGAAGTCCGGATCAGGACGATTTCAACTAGCATAAAGGGCAAATTCGGTGGCTTTAGCGAATTCTTGTTGTTTTTAGGCCACAGAAATTTTATATGCGGCGCAATAAGGTCCAAACCCAGTTTCTTTCGCAGGAGCGTCGTTTGCCCTTCACGTTCAAGAGAATAAGGGTATGGATCAAAAGGGGCCGCAGCACCGCGCCAGACACGTGAAAATATCGATGACCTCTTCAAGTCAAAAAACAGCGCCTGACACTCACAACTTGGGCAGAAAAGGCCGTGAAAGACGCCGCCTTATTCTCGAAGCCGCCAAGCAACGGATTATCGAGAAAGGCCTCGACGGGCTTGTCCTCCGCGAGATCGCCGAAGAGCTGTCGATCACCCATGGCAATCTTCAATACTACTTTCAGACCAAGGACGACCTGCTTCTCGCTATCTATGACGAAGAAGCGCAAATTTATACGACAACGATGCGGGAGTTTCTGGATAACGCCACCACGCCCGAGGGCGGCCTGGCAGCGATCATCGATTCCAGCATCGACGTGATCGAGCGCAACGAGACACGGTTATGGCGCGCGATGTTCGGAATCGCCCAGCAGTTTCCTGATCTCGCCGAAGTCCTCAAACGCGAAAACGAATACTACGAGGAGTTCGTTGCGACTGAATTGCAGAAGATCGCCCCACACATTAACCCGATGCGTCGCTACTATGTGGCGAAGATCATCCGCGCAATCATCGACGGGACCGCAATCGGATTGATTTACGACGATCCGCGCTCGCCGAAAATTGCGGCGATGAAGAATGAAATGAAAGCGATGCTGAGTGTCTATCTAGGGCTCCGCGAACCGCCTTCCGAGGCGCAATCGCAAGGTCTGAACCAGCCCGCAGGGGACAAGCCGGCGTCGCGCGCGCCTGCAAGCGCCAAAACCGCCAAAGCAACGAAAAAGACAGCCTCGAAAAAGCGGCAGGTCCGCAAGTAGGCTGCCCATCAGCGATGATCGAGGCGCGCTCTCAACTGAGCCGCTCCTTAGTCTGCCCCCTCAAGACCATCCGGGCAATTTAATTGCTCATGGAATTGAAAGAGCGCCCCCCCCTCCCGCAGCATCCAACGGATGATTGGGGCCGATAAAGAAAAACAATTAGCCGCTCCCGTCGCTCCCTGACTACCTTCGCAGCGTGAACTACCGCCACTGCGGCGGGCTTCGATTGCGGCTGCGAGAAAATCGCTCTGTCGAACCCCTCAGAGGCGACTGGTTGAAGAAGATTGGAAAACCGCCGCAAGAGGGCCTTATGACCTATCGCATTGGATTTGACGTCGGCGGCACTTTCACCGACTTCACCATGATCAACGAGCAGACAGGCGCTGTCAGCTTTTTCAAGGTGTCATCGACCCCGCACGACCCCTCCGTCGCGATCGAGCAAGGCCTTGCCGCGCTCATTGAAGACTACAAGCTCGACCCGAAGTCGATCTCGCATCTCGGCCATGGCACGACAGTGGCGACGAACCTCGTTATCGAGCGCAAAGGCGCCCGGACGGGCGTCATCACGACTAAAGGTTTTCGCGACGTCCTGGAGATTGGCCGCCAGACACGCCCGCATCTTTACAATTACGCGATCCACCGGCCGACCCCGCTAGTGCCGCGCGAACGCCGGCTTGAGGTGACCGAGCGCGTTCTTTCCGACGGAACTGTGCTTGAACCGCTCAACCACGCAGAAGTCGAAGCCGCCGCGCGTGAACTCGCCGAACAGAAAGTCGGCGCAGTCGTCATCTGCTTCCTGCACAGCTATCGCCGGCCAGATCACGAGCGCGAGGCGCGCGAAATCGTGCGGTGCATTCTTCCGAACGCCTACATCTCCATCTCATCAGACGTACTGCCTGAGTTCCGCGAGTTCGAGCGTCTGTCGACGACCGTACTCAACGCCTATATGGGCCCGCGCATGGGAACCTATCTCGAGCGGTTGCTCGAGCGCGTGCGCAATCTTGGCATCACGGCCGAAACCGACACGGTCCACTCGAATGGCGGCCTGATGTCTGTCAGCACCGTTCGGGAAGTGCCGGTGAGAACGTGCGTCTCCGGCCCTGCCGCGGGTGTCATCGGCGCAGCGGAGATCGGCCGCGTCGCGGGCTTTGAAAATCTCGTCACCTTCGATGTCGGCGGGACCTCAACGGATGTCTCGGTCATTGTCAAAGGCAAAGCGCTTTTCGCTTCGAACCGTCTCGTTGCGGATTATCCGGTGAAGACGCCGATGGTCGACATTCACGTCATCGGCGCTGGCGGGGGCTCCATCGCGGAGATCGACGATGCGGGCGCCCTCAAGGTCGGTCCGCGCAGCGCTGGCGCAGATCCGGGGCCTGTCGCTTATCAGCGTGGCGGCGAACAGCCGACTATCACCGATGCGAACATCGTCCTCGGGCGTCTTGATCAGAAAGCGCTCCTCGACGGACGCCTGCCGATCGACGCCGCGGCGGCGCGCGAAGTCATCGAGCGCAAGATCGCAAAGCCCCTCGGCATCTCGGTCGAAGAAGCCGCGCATGGCATCCTTCGCATCGCTGCAGCGAACATGAATCGCGCCATTCAGTCAGTCTCGACGGAAAAGGGCTATGACGTGCGCGAATTCGCGCTCATCGCCTTTGGCGGCGCAGGGCCATTGCATGCGGGCGACCTCGCGCGCGAAAGCGGCATCCGCACTATCATTGCGCCGCGCGAACCGGGAACGCTCTGCGCGCGCGGCATCCTCCTCTCCGACATCACGATGGACTTCGTGCGTAGCGAGCTTTCAATCGCCTCGCCAGAGGCTTGGCGCATAGCCTGCGTGACTCTCGAAGACATGAAGAAGCAGGCTGTCGCTTGGCTCGACCGAGAAGGCGTTCCGCAGGAAGATCGTGAACTTCGCATCACCATCGATGCGCGCTTCGATGGCCAGAATTACGAAGTGCCCGTGCCGATCGAGCGCATCGACGCTCAAGGGCTCGACGCCTTCCTCAAGACGTTCCGTGCTCGCCACTTCCAGGAATATGGTTACGACATTGAAGATCGCGACGCCGAGATCGTCAATTGCCGCATTCAAGCCGTCGGCAAAATTCGCAAACGCGCCGAAGCTTACGCGCCCGATCTCTCGAAAGATCCCCTGAAGGGCGAACGCCGCGTCTATTTCGGCAAGGATCTCGGCTGGATCGACACGAATGTCTACGCGCGCGGCCGCCTCGCGCTCGGCGCCGAACTAGGCGGGCCCGCGATCATCGAGGAAATGAGCTCGACGACAATCGTTCACCCCGGACAGAAAGTACGCCTCGATACCGAAGGCAATCTCATCATAACCCTGACCGACAAAGCCGGAGCGAAACAATGACTGCGATGACGGAGCGTGAAGCAGGTTCGGGCGCGCCGGCCATGTTCGACCCGATTGCGATGGAGGTCTTCTCCAATCGCCTGCTGACGATCACGGAAGAGATGGGCAATACGCTTGTGCGCGCCTCCTTCTCGCCGAACATCAAAGAGCGCAAGGACTGCTCGGTCGCCCTTTTCGACTATCGCGGGCGGCTGATCTCGCAAGCCGCGCATATCCCGATGCATCTCGGTTCCCTCGCCGGAGGCGTGGAAACCTTGCTGAAAGAATACAAGCTCGAAGACATCGCTGAAGGCGACGCCTTCATGTGCAATGACGCCTATCTCGCCGGCGGCACGCATGCGCCCGACATCACCATCGTTACGCCGATCTTCTGCGATGGCAAGCTGCGCTTCTTTGCAGCGAATATCGGCCACCATTCAGACGTCGGCGGCTCGACGCCCGGATCGGTCTCACCGACGGCGCGCACCGTCTTCGACGAAGGCCTGCGCATTCCACTCGTGAAAGTCGTATCTAAGGGCGATATTCTCAAAGACATCCTCAATCTCGTCGCTCACAACAGTCGCGAGCCGATGGACCGCATCGTCGATCTGAAAGTGCAGATCGCCGCCAATGAGCGCGGCAAGCGCCTGATGCTCGATCTCGTCGCGCAGGAAGGTCTTGAATCCATCGAACGCTCTGTTGAAGACATTCTGGGGTATACGGAACGGCGCCTTCGGGGACGCATCGCCGATGTCGGCGATGGTTCGGGCACGTTCACGACCTGGCTCGACGATGACGGCCTCGGCGGCGACGCGGTTCCAATTCAGGCGACGGTCACGATCAAAGGCGACAGACTGACCGTCGACTTCGAGGGCTCCGGCCGCCAGGCGCGCGGCGGCTACAACATGCCAGCAAGCGCGATGAATGCGAGCGTCTACTACGTCGTGAAGACGATGCTCGACCCCGATCTCATCGCCAATGACGGCATGTTCCGCGCTATCGAAATCAAAACGCCGCCGGGAACGATCACCAATCCGGACTTCCCGGCTGCAGTCGGCATGCGCTCGGCGACGGCGCAGCCTGTTTGCGGCGCGATCATCGGCGCATTCTCGGCGCTCCTGCCGGAAGAACGTCTCCTCGCCGCGAGCAATGATGCAATGCCGGCGATCGTCGTCTCCGGCAAATCGCGCCGGCGGGCCGGCGCCTATGTTTACGTCGAGACGATCGGCGGCGGCGCCGGCGCGCGCTACAATGAAGACGGCGTGGACGGCACGCATGTGCACATCACGAATTCCTCGAACCTTCCGGCCGAAGCGCTCGAAAACGAGTATCCGCTGCTCGTCGAGGAATATAGCCTCGTGCCCGATAGCGGCGGGCCCGGAAAATATCGCGGCGGCATGGGCATCGCCCGTCAGATCCGCGCGCTCGATGACGAAACCTTCGTCTACGCATCGACGGAGCGCACGAAGATCGCCGCGGAGGGCGTCCTCGGCGGCGGCGATGGCGGGCTCGGCCACATCATCCGAAATCGCGGACAAGCAAGCGAACGCGAAATGCCGTCTAACCAGCCCGGTCAACCGATTAGGGCCGGCGAATCCATGCGCCTCGAAACACCCGGCGCCGGCGGCTTCGGTCCGCCTGAGCAGCGCTCGGCGGAAGCTATCGCTCGCGACCTCGTGGGCGGCAAAGTCAGCGCTGCTGCAGTGGAACGCGACTATGGCGCGGCGAAGCTCGCAGAAGCGCAGAAATTGCTCGCAAGCTGACGCCCGCCATGACTGTCAGCGCCCTGATCGAACCGGCGGCGCTTGCCGCCCGGCTCGCAGACGATAACCTCGTTATCTTCGACGCTTCTTGGCACATGCCCGCAGCGGCGAGAAGCGGACGGGCCGAATACGAAGCAGCGCACATTCCCGGCGCGCTGTTCTTCGACATCGACGCCATTTCCGATCGCGCGACCGACTTGCCGCATATGCTGCCCAGCGAAAGCGATTTCGCTGCGGCGATGTGCGCGGCGGGCGTCGGTAATGACAGCGACATTGTCGTTTATGACGCGCACGGCCTCTTCTCTGCTGCGCGCGCCTGGTGGATGCTGCGCGCCTTCGGCCATGAAAGGGTGAGCGTCCTCAATGGCGGTCTGCCCGCTTGGCGCGCGGCGGGTCTACCGCTCTCTAGCGACGCCGAAGAGGCAAAGAAAGACGCCTCGTTCGTCGCGCGCCTGCAGCCGACGAAGCTGCGCTCCAAACGCCAAGTGACGGACAATCTAATCACCAGGCGAGAACAAATTGTCGATGCTCGTTCCGCCCCGCGCTTTTCCGGCAGCGTCGCAGAACCACGCCCCGGCCTGCGCAGCGGACGCATTCCCGGCTCCTTCAACGTGCCTTACACGGACCTTCTGGATGATGAAGGCATCCGCCTCAGGAGCTCTGCGGAGATCGCCGCGATCTTTCAGAACGCCGGCGCCGACCCCTCGCGGCCAATCACGACCAGCTGCGGCAGCGGCGTAACGGCCTGCGTGCTTACGCTCGCGCTGAGCGTCGCTGGATTTCCAGACGTCGCCGTTTACGACGGTTCATGGGCGGAATGGGGCGCAGACCATGCAGCGCCGATAGAGGCTGACTAAATCACGCTCAACAAAAAGCGGCAGGACGCGAAGACGCGCATCCCCGCGCCCTGCCTACGGGAGGTCTCAACGATCCTTGTCTTGCTCGGCGAGCCGGGCCTCAACGATCGCCGACGCCCCTGTCACGTCCGGATAGCAAAGCTTTGGATTGGCGCGGAGCATGGCGAGAAACTCGTTCTCAGCCCTCATCCATTCCTGCCCCTTCGCGATGGTTTCGTCGAGATAGGATTTCGGGATGACGACGACGCCATTATCATCCGCAAGGATCGCATCGCCCGGGCTGACGCCGACGCCGCCGCAGCTGACAGGAACGTTCAGTTCGCCGCCAAGACCGCGATATTTCGTTGTGACCGGGCTGATGGCGCGCGACCAGATCGGAAGGCCGGCGCGTTTCGCATCGGCGATGTCGTTTGCGGCGCCATCGAGGATGACGCCTGAGAGCCCCCCTGCAGCAGCCGCATAAATCGTCGCCGCGCCCCAGCAGCAAACGCGCTGGTCCTGTCCGCGATCGATGACGAGAATGTCGCCGGGCCGGGTGAATTTCAGCGCGTAATGCGCCATGATTGAGTCGGGAACGGTGATGCGGACAGTGACAGCCGTTCCGGCGATCTTGCTGCCGGAAATGCGCTGCTTCATTCCGGGGTCCATGAACCCCGCTTCGAGATGGTGTCCGATCGTGCCGGTGTCGAGCTCAAGCAGAGCGAGACGCTGCGCCTCCGTTATCTGCTCCGGCATCTCGTTGACGGTGTAGATTCGGCGTTCTGGCAGCATGCAGCGCTCCTAATGACCTCGTCAGAAATAATCGTCTCTTTCCCTGCAAGACTATTTGCCGCCTCCGCGCCCGTTCAAGACAATTGTTTTAATCACGCGCCATCAGCAAAATTATCGAATGACGCGAGAAATGCCGCCTGTTGGGAAACGCAGACCGGCCTGCTAGTATATATCTACTGGCGAAGGGCCAGGCCTCGCACTTTCGCCATTCCCGTCTCGCGAAGCCGCCCGTTCGCGGAAAGGACGCTTCAACGCTTGAACATCAAGTTTCTTGAGACCTTCATTTGGCTGGTGCGGCTGAAAAGCTTTCGCGCGACTGCGGAAAAGCTTAATACGACGCAGCCAAATATTTCCTCGCGGATTTCTTCGCTTGAGGATATTCTGCGAACGACGCTTTATGTGCGCGGCTCGAAGGAATTCCAGCTCACCGCAGCAGGACGGCGCATCTTCGATCACGCCGAACAGATCGTCGATCTCTACCTCCTCATGCAGCGGGAAGTTTCTAGCGCAGGCAGCGAACAGGCCGTTCTGCGCATCGGCATCATCGAAATGGTCACGCTTTCATGGCTGCCGGAATTCGTGCGCCTTATCCGCGAATCCGACGCTATCGGCGAGGTTGATTTCGTCACGGAAACTTCGGCTGATCTGATCGATCTCCTGCGCAAGGACAAGATCGACGTCGCCTTCCTCTGGGGGCCATCGAACGAGCCTAACATCACGAATGAATATATCTGCAATTACGCGATGAACTGGCTCGGGGTTCCTTCTTTCCGGGAGGGCGCCGATGAGATCGACATCATTGACGTCGCGAAACTACCGGTCATGGCGACGCGTGAGGGAACCTCCGGGCACACAATGGTGCGCGAGTATTTCGCGAGCTACGGCGTCGACTTTGTGCCCGGCGCAAGCAATCGCATCTCCATGGTTTCGTATTCGATCGCAACGGCGATCCAGATC